>JARKQY010000053.1 GCA_029974635.1 Bacillota bacterium
TGTTGCTGCCCAGATCCCAGTATATCCACTGGGGATCGGAAGATGCGCTTTCCCAACGGGTTCCCGTACTGCCGTCGCAGGACTCGTTAGCCGGCGTTATGGCTGATAATGCGGTAGCCGATACTATCGGCGCAATAACTTGGCTTCCACCCGGTGTAGGCGTTGCTGTAGCCGCTCTGGTCGGCGTAGGCGTTGCAGTAACCGAACCCGTGCCGGCCGTGTAATAGAAATTGTCGATATAGAAGACATCATTGGCATTGGCAGTCCCGTCATTGAGGAACATCATATACTGCACGATCTGTGATAAATCGATGCCGTAGCATTGATTGATTGGAATGGAGACGGTATGCCATTGCCCGTCATTCACATAACCGAATTTACTCAGGTTATAATAGCAGTCATAACCGTTAGCGGATGAAATACTGAACTTAATGCCGGATGCCGCGGTTGACCTGATATCAAACCTGATGGTGCTGTTTCTGAATGCCGAGAGATTCCTGGCTTTGGTGGAAGCGCCGAAACCGAACCATCCGGCGTTCCCCACCGTTACTTTCCATCCGGTAGGGCCTTCGTGAGCTGCGGCAGCATCGTTGGCGATAGTCACCGTATTGCCCCAAGAATCAAGGGAGGCGCCATTGGCAAATACATTGTAACCGCTATGAGTATCACTGTTAATGATGATTTCCTGTCCGCTTACGGCAGGTATCATGTATGTATCACTGTTGTTGGTCCAATAGATGTCATCAATGTATACTACATCACCAGCGGTAGTCCCATTAACATTCAAAAGCATAAAGTAATGGGTAATCATGCTGAAGTCAGTACCGGCCAGGTCCGCCATGGGGATCCGGATATTATGCCATTGGCCGTCATTGGCAAAACCGTATTCGGAAGATAAGGTCGCCCATCTGGCTGTACCGCCGCCATATTCGATACCGGCTTTAAAACCGCAGGCAGCCGTGGTCTTAATCTTAAAGCACAAATAAGAATTCTTGTAGTTTGACAAGTTGTCGCCCAAGGGCGGACCCATGATACCCAAACCCATCCAGCCCTTATCGCCGATAGTCAGCCGGTAACACTCGTTTCCTTCACCGCCGGCGCCGGGAGCGACAGTTGCCATTGTAAATGTATTGTCCCAAATGTTAAGTGTCGCGCCGCGTCCGAACACGTCAAGTCCGGTATGGGTTTCGGTAAAGACGGACAGGGGCTGGTTGGCCGGCGGCGATGCCGGAAGATTCAAAGTGGAATCTTGATATACCCTGACCCAGTCGATCTGATAGCTCTGCGGCATGGGAGCCGTTACTTGGGAAGCTTGGGTAATTGGAGGATTCCAGAAGGTACCTCCAACACCGGTACCGAGAATGATAAATTCCGGGAAATTAAAGGTGTTGGAACCGCTGGGATCACCGATTCCCATTGCATTAACCGTAATTCCATCAAACTTAAAGGTAATGGTGGTCGGAGTCCAATCCATTTCATAGATGTGCCAATCGTTCGATAACCTTTCACTATGTACGTATGTCAAGCTATGGTCGGCCGGGCCGGTATAGCCTTCACTAGTTACATACCAATGGAAGCTTGAAATTACAGTATTGTCACCGTTGGGCCCATTTCCGCCCATTAGCTCGACGATATCCAATTCGCCGCATTTCGGCCAAGCCTTATCCTTATAGTTGTTCCCGAGCATCCAGAAAGCCGGCCACACGCCCAAGCCATAAGGCAATTTGATTTTGGCGGCTACTTTCCCGTAACGGGTGGCAAACCTGCCGTATGTATTGATCCGCCCGGTTGTGAAAGGCTTGCCCATGTAATCCTCTCTGATCATCCGGAGATTCAGGACCCCGTTTTGAATATAAACATTTTGCGGTCTATCGGTACAGTAGGCGAGTCCGCCGTTAGTATCCGGCATGACCTCATATTGCCATTTGGAAAGATCCAGATTCGACCCGTCAAATTCATCCTGCCATTGCAGCACCCAAGGGGCGCTCGGATTAAAATTATCAGCGTAAGCCGAAGAGAATACAAAACTAGTTGAAAAACTACAAATGAATAACAGTGTCACGACAAACAACGAACTAATAAATGATTTTCTTGACATTTAATATACTATCCCCCTTTAAATACCTAATATATCTATATCACCATAAAATTTATCTAAACCAGAATATCCTCCCCCTTTCCAAGTTAAATTTCACTTTTGGAAACTAAAAATGTTAACGTTAGCAATAAAACTTATCCAACCTTACATTTTTAGATTCAAGTCTGCAAATTACCTCAATGTTTCTTCCAGCAATCATACTTTATCTATATTTAAGCAATCTATCCGGCAATGGGTGAATGCAGTAGAACAATGCCTGGAAGAAATATCCCGATAGTATAAACGTTTACATTTGATTTTAACATAAAATTTTGTTTACAATTTAATTATATTTCATATAAGTTATCTTGGCAATATAATAATTTGAATTTTTTTATGATCAAACAGCAAAATTAATATTGACAAAATAAAGTGTAAACTTTTTCATGGAATAATAAAAAGTCCCTTTCCGGTTAATAATGAAACGAAAATTTCATCGGGTTCGCGCAGCTCATTGCCGAACTCAATGAATTATGATATATTTGCTAACGGGTCCAACTTCAGCTTGAATTTGGCAAGCAACTTAAAAACCGATTATATTCGGGACTTTAACCTCCTCAAGGACGTTACGAATCGGGGTTCAAGCCGACTGCAGGTTCTTCCGAAAGGTGTGAATCACAATTTCCGAGATCAGTCATAATAAATCCATGACTAAAGCAGAAACCGACACTCAAGAGTATCGCAGCATGGTAAAAACCATAATTTTGGCTGATGCTTCTTTCCGTCAGATGGTTTTTAGTAATCTGCACCGGCCGGATCAATACCCCTGGCATAAGATCAAGGTCCGTCCGGTCTTTGTCAAAGGCCAGCGGCAGATTCAATTCTCCTACTTTGATTCCAAAAAGGATATCACCAAAAATTACTCCGGGGCGGAACTCGAAACAAAACTCGATGAAGTCCTGGCCATACCCTTCGGCCAAATCAATATTCAAACCGCCACCGGTGAAACGCAAGTCAGGTTTTCAAAACAAGGAAAAATATCGATAACCCGCAATAAATCTTCCCATCCGGCGCCGAATCCCGACCTGAGTCATGATCGCACCAAACGCTATCCTCTTGCAGCCGATAAACCCGATCCCTTTTTACAGGATATCGGCATCATGAGCAAGCAAGGCAAAGTGTTAGCCGCCATGCAGGGGAAATTCATTCAAATCAATGAATTTTTGCGAATCATCGAACAAACGGCGCCTCAAAAAAACTCCGCTCCCATTGAAATCATTGACTGCGGTTGCGGCAGCGCGTACTTGACCTTTGCCGCCTATCATTTTTTAAACAATATTCGTCAAATACCCGTCCATGTCTTTGGAATCGACCGGAATAACCAGCTCATTGAGAAATGCCGGCGACTCCGGGATACTTTGGGATGGACGGATTTGGAGTTTGATTGCTCCACTATCGCCGATTACCACCCTAAAATTTCGCCCGATATGGTACTAAGCCTGCACGCCTGTGATACCGCCACGGATCAGGTAATTGCCCAAGGAATTTTATGGAAAAGCCAGATCATCCTTGCGGCGCCATGTTGCCAGCATGAATTACACAATCAATTGCACGCTGAGCTTTTCCGCCCGGTGACCCGGCACGGAATATTAAAGGAAAGACTCTCCGATTTACTTACCGATGCCTTTCGGGCGTTGGTTTTACGCATTATGGGATACAATACCTCTGTAATTGAGTTTGTCTCGCCGGAGAATACCGCTAAAAATCTTTTGATTCGGGCTGAGAAAGGCCCGAAGTCCGGTGAAAGGGAGTTCATTAACGAATACCGGGATTTGAAGAATTATTGGCAGGTTGTCCCGGTGATTGAAACATTGCTGGGAGAGGAGTTTCAAAAATACTTTTCCTAAAATTGTTTGCCGGCGTTGACCCCCTGAAAAATCATTTATGAACGCTGGATAACGGGGAATACTAAAGTTTTGTAAAGGGGGGAAACAAAATTGGAGAGCAAACGGGCCGTTGAAATCCTGCACTCGCCGGAGACAATCTACGTTACTTATCAAAATATGCCGGTTTGGATCGATGCCGTAAATGATAATCGTCAGGTTAAAATTCGTGATCTGAATTCAAATAATACCATGGAAGTACCGGTGGATGAGCTCACGGAAGTCGGAACTTAAAAAAGCATTGCCCGGATATTTCGCCCGGCATGATTAACAAATGATTAATCCGCCCCTTACACACGCAAGGGGCGGTTCTTCTACCCCAACTAGACAATACGCCCGATAGGTCCGCGGGGGTCCGCAATTTCGCTGATCTGACTGTAAGGAATGGGAAACTCAAGAACACCATAGTAATCAGGTGTATATTCAGCCGGTTGATAGTAAATTACTAAACTATCCGGGGTTAAATAGTAATTTTCATCCGGCCCGACACCCGCAAAAGGTTTTAGCAACGGAATTTGCCGCGAAACGATTTGAGCTTGGATAATCTGATTGATAACCGCCTGATAGCTGCAACCCGGGCGAAATAAGTCGCTAAAATCATATACATGACCGGAATAGAGACACAAGGTTACTGAACTGACACCGGTTACCCCATGAGCGGCTTGCTCCGGGAAAAAATAATTTTGAAAACGCAGGCTCAAAATCCCGTTGCAATTCACAGTAGCTCTATAACCGCTCTGGGCCTCGACAATACTGGTTCCCGGATCATAATCGGGAATCGCCCGGTAAGCGGTTTCCTTGATAATCCGGTTGATTTTACTTCGCAATTTACTGGAAATGTTCGTTACCCGCGGATAGGCGACTCCGGCCTGTTCTAGCATCGCCTGCCGGCTGTGAGGATCTTTCGAAGCCATCTTCAACACTCCTTTAAATTCTACTAAAGATTATTACCATAGCCTATGGTTTTTCCTTATAGAATGTGAATCGGAGATAATCAATATTAAAATAAAATCCTCCGGTTTGCACTTGGAACAATTGGGAACATTAAACCTGTTCATCAAACCCGGTTCAACAAATTAGACCCGATTACGTTATATATAATAATTATCCTAAAAAGTTTGTATAAAAACTGAATTTTGGGGATAATTTTGAATTGTAGCTGCGCTACAATATAGAATGAAAGGAGCCGTAAATATGAAAATATACAACGATAAATATGAGCATGCCACCTTTGCCGGGGGGTGTTTTTGGTGTATGGTGGCCCCTTTTCAAGCAATGGAAGGTGTTATTGAAGTGATTAGCGGTTACACCGGCGGCAAAACGGAAAATCCCACCTATGAGGATGTCTGTTCGGGAGCCACCGAGCATTATGAAGCGGTTGACATAATTTACGATCCGTCCCGAGTCAGTTTTGCCCAATTACTGGATACTTTCTGGCGGCAGATCGACCCTACCGACACCGGGGGACAATTCGCCGATCGGGGTCCCCAGTACCAAACCGCTATTTTCTATCACGACCCGGACCAAAAGAAAATTGCCGAGGAATCAAAAGTAAAGCTACAAGTTACAGGGCCTTTTATCCGGCCAATTGCCACCAAAATCTTGGCGGCCGGATCGTTTTACGCGGCTGAGGAATATCACCAAAATTATCATCAAAAAAATCCGGGGCATTATCAAATATACCGGCAAGGTTCAGGCCGCCAAAGTTACCTTGAACGAACCCGGGGAAGCTGTCAAATTCCTGCTTCTTGCCATAACCGGAATCAGCCTTCTAAAACCGGAAATGCCACTTTACCAAGCAAGCTTTCACCCCTGCAATACCGGGTAACGCAACAAAACGGCACTGAACCTCCCTTCCAAAATGAATATTGGGATAATCAACGGCCGGGAATATACATAGATATAATCTCCGGAGAACCACTTTTTTCATCCCTCGACAAATTCGATTCCGGTTGCGGTTGGCCTAGCTTTACCCGGCCCTTAAATCAAGAGGAGATTATTGAAAGAACGGACCATAGCCATGGAATGGAACGTACCGAGGTCCGCAGCCGGACTGCAAATTCTCATCTGGGGCATGTGTTTGACGATGGCCCTTCCTCCGCCGGTCTGCGTTATTGTATAAATTCAGCGGCACTTAAATTTATTCCAGTTGATGAACTGGCGAAGGAAGGATATGGGGAATTTTTAAGTCTGTTTGAAAAGTAATATGATCTATGCTTCCGGCGACAACCCCCAAAATCTATGAAATCAAAAAAAGACTGCGCCCAATTTGGCACAGCCTTTTTTTATATTACATCTGTAAGATTTATTTATTGATACGCATACCGTATGATTTTGGAATTACCCTTTACGGCGTAACCAGCCGGGTCGGGAAATCATTGGTATTATATGCCATGGTTAGATCCGCTCCGGCAGTCTTGGTGAGCTTGACCAGCAACCGCTGGTTACTCAGACTGGTTGCGGCCAGGCCATTGAAACTATAAGTGGTCGAATGGTTGCCGCCACCGGAATTTCCGGCTTCCATGGTTTGCGAACCCAGTAACACAGCTCCACTTCCGTTGGAATTGACTTTATATAACTCGACTCTTACGGTTGAGGGACCCGGATTATTGGACCACAGGATGAAGGACCAGTTCCCGGCTTTATAGGTGCCGTTGATTATCGAGCTATACCAGTAGGTTGAAGTAGCCGTAACGGTCTTGAGGGGTTGCCATCCGGTAGTACCGCTGGTGGCGGTTTGCATATTCTCGCCTGCCGGAGTTACTCCACTCACCGCTTGATTGAACAAATACCAGGTTGCGCTGGGTAAAGTTCCCGACGGAGTCGGCGTTGCCGTGGCTGCCCTGGTTGGGGTAGGCGTGGCTGTAGCTGCTCTGGTCGGTGTCGGTGTAGCTGCCCTGGTCGGAGTCGGAGTGGCTCCTACG
>JARKQY010000005.1 GCA_029974635.1 Bacillota bacterium
CCCAATAACTTCCATGTCGCTAGTCCCTATCTCAACCCGGGTTTTTAATCCGTCCCGGACCACATTATGATCATCCACGATGAGAACCCGTATTTTACTCAACTTCTTCACCCCTGCAACATGGTATTACGACAGCAATATCAAATCCTTTTCCATATTCACTGCGCCAGCCGACTTGCCCTTTTAACTCAGCGACTCTTTCCCGGATCCCGGTGATTCCAAACCCTTCCTGCAAATTTTTTACACCGTGTCCATTGTCAGAAACCCTGACCCGGAGATCATTTTTGCGCCACCAAACCGCCACGTCAATCAAAGTGGCTTCGCCATGCCGGTATGCGTTGGTTAACGCCTCTTGAATAAACCGGTAAACTACGGCATTGGTGATATCATCCATTTCGCCAAGATCGGATTCAATATCCACCCTGATGGTAATTCCAGTGCATTTGGCGAAGGTTTCACACAGGGTTGCCCAAAGCGCCTGTCCTTGCAAAACTTTACTATCTGGATCCCGTAATCCGGAGACCACCAAACGGGCTTCACGCAGCGCTTCCCGGACCAAGGCGCAAGAACTCTCCAGTTCTTGGTTGGCGCGACCGGGATCTATTTTTATCAAAGATTGAATCGCCTGTAATTTGACCACCAGACCAGTTAATGTATGCCCCAATGTATCATGAAATTCCCGGGCAATCCGATCCCGTTCCCCGACTAAAATAAACTCTTTTTCCTGGATTACGTGATTTTGCAACCGGACATTGGTCTGGGTCAGATAACCTACTTCCCGCCGCAACTGGCTCATCTCTTCCCTGGCTGAGGTCAATTCATGGTACAAAAACCGGATAACCCAGGAAGTAACAATTGCAATTGACATTATGACCAAATAAATTATAACATCGGTTTGTTGGTAAATCCATACTGCACTGCCGACAAATACAAAAAATAGGGAAACACAAAAACACAACGCCTTTTTTAATTGTAAGGCCAGGATGCCGGAACCAAGGGTTACGGCAAATATCCACGGTAAAACAACCTGGTGCGGACCGGGAATAACAGCCAAAATAGCAGATCCGCTCCAGGAAAAAAAGACCCAAATTGTTTTTAAGGGAGGCATCTCCTGACGCCGTCTTGAAACGGCGTTGGAAACCAGCATGATATTTCCCAACATTCCCGCCGGGCAAGCGATGATTCCGAGATGTGATAAGGTAACCGCTGCCAAGATTGAGCTTAAGCCGGACAGAGTTATAATTAGTGCTATCCCAAAAATAATGCCGCTAAACGATATGGCTCCCCAGCGAACAATCATCCAAAAACGATCCATCATATTCCTCGTTCTTCACAAGTAAATAGATTTTCGAGTTGGAATTGAAATATCCCTTCCTTGATTTCACGAAAACTGGTTTTTTTCTGAAATTGTTTCAAAGAATCCATGGACAATAATTCAAATACAAAGGTTCTTTTTTGGCCACCTTTTGAATCCCCCTTGTTTCGGTGTTGCCAAGTACAATATTTTTTCGAATTGCTCAAATGGGGTTGAATAAACAAAAAAATCAATAATTTCCCAGTCATAATCAAGAATAAAAAAGTGCTATTTTTAGATAATAATGCAGGCAAAGGAGGTTAACATGACAGTTGCTTCTCAAGTAAAACAAAGCTTAGCCACTTTAAAAAGTGCCCACGCTTCTTTAAAAATCTACGCCGTACAAAGCACGGATCAAGAAGCCAAGCCGGTTTTTGATGAAGCCGGCCGAACCACCGGCGAGATCATTAATGAACTGGAGCAGCGCTTGAAAGCTTTAGAATTCGAAGAACCGCAGTACCAAGGATTATAGGCGGAGAGTACAATGCAAGTTTGGTTAATAATCTTATTACGTTCCCTACTCATGTTCTTTTTAACATTTCTGGGAATCCGGTTGATGGGCAAAAGACAACCGGCCCG
>JARKQY010000006.1 GCA_029974635.1 Bacillota bacterium
ATCCCAGTTTTATTTCCGGGATTTTTCATTTTTCATTTGCCTTATTTCTGAAAAACTGTTCCATAATTGTGATCTAATTTTTAGACTTAGTTCTAATTTTTTACATTTCATCTGTGCCAGATGGATTTTTTGCAACCCACAGGGAGCAGACCTGATTTATTTGGCCTTCAGAAGTTCTGCGTGCTGGCGCGCCGGAGATTACCACCCAGACAAATAGGCCGTCTGAACCGGCCCGGAAATCTTTTAGACCCGCGAAGGCGACTTAACGGCCAGTGCCACCAAAGCCAGCCTCTTCCTTGACACCACTTTCGGGCGTTGTATAAACCTATTATGTAAAAACCGCAGTCTTCTCCGAATGGCAATACGGGTTTGCATAATCCGCGTTTATACGATGCCCAGGCTGGCTTTGAGGGCGCGGCCGTGGACAGAACCACCCGGACATAGGCGGCGAAGGAGCAGCCTGGATGCGCCGGACGGGGAAGCCGGGCCTTCTTTCCCGCTCCACTTTGGCTTGCCCGGACGGTCGGCGGGTTTGTCCACTTTCACGTTCCCCGGCAGGCTGTCCGGGCCTCCCCACTTTTAGCCCCCGGTTATGCCCGGTCTGCCTGATTGGCAGTCAGATGCAGCCCGGACAATGGGCGGCCATGGGGTGGGCCGGTTTGGAACTTTGACCCGGATTTTATGGCGAGATATCCGGAAAGATGTGATTTAAAATGGATCCCTACTACAATCAAATAACAAAGGCCACAATCTGTCCATTTGCAGTTTGTGGCCCTCAGTAAACAATTAGATACTCACTATTTCAACATCAACTTTTAACTCAAGAGAATCATTAAGTGCCATAATTAAAACATCAAATAAATCTCTGCCATCACTAGTTACAAAATAGTTACTTAAACTTGTAATATCTTGGCTAATATGATTCCCCCAAGGTGGTTCTTTTTTTAAATCCTCAATATCCCAAATTACTTCTTTTGATCCATACTTTTCTAGTTTTTTCCGTATATCATGTACTTCATGTAT
Organism: Bacillota bacterium; assembly: GCA_029974635.1. Classification (GTDB taxonomy): domain Bacteria; phylum Bacillota; class UBA4882; order UBA8346; family UBA8346; genus JAEZJQ01. Next base: position 1,024 of record JARKQY010000006.1, read on the forward strand.
TGCGCTATTAACATCTTTCCAATTTAACCTGCCATCATAAAGCTGTTTCATAAGATACGGATAAACAGATCCCCATCCTTTGGGTTCAAGATGAAAGCTAATCGTTGAAAAAAACGCATGCAAAAAATCGCTTGTACCAATTTCATACCAAATAAAATCAATTCGAAAGCCAACTGTCATTTTATTCTCCTATTTCCTAAAAATAATCTCAATATTTTGGCCAACTTTAGATATGATTCTATTTTTAATATTCATTAACGTTTGGTTAGATACATTTTGACCTCTTACATCAATAACAACAGTTTGTTTAGTTCCAGCGGGAAGATTGGTTACTCTTTTCGTATACTGCTTAGTAACATTATTGACTAGACTATTTTGTCCATTTGTTGTTGTTACATTATAGTTTTTCACTTCGATACTACTGCCTGGTTTATATCCTTCAGGTCGAACACTACCTTTAGTTCCGTATGGTACTCCTTCTCTATTTTTAAATGATTTTTGTGGTTGATAGTCAGTGCCTTCCACAACGTCTTTTTCTGACTGACGCCATGACGGTCTCTTTTCCGGCCCAGCATTGCCATTTTCGGTGCTACTATTTTTAGTAGGAGCTCCTTTCACTTGTACCTGATATTGGTACATAGAAAATGCAACTATCATATTAGTGTAAGCCATTACACTTTGTTCTTTTACTTCTTGCATGTACAAAGAATCTAATTTTTCAACTGATAAATCTTCTAAAAGAATGTGTTCTCTTTCTTGTAAATACCATAATTTCATAATGAATTTATCAGCAAACTCAACTCCGCTTGTCATACCAAAACGTTCATGGGGGTCAGTATCTAGCCATCTATACAATGTTTCGTCTACAAGTTGCCTGGCGGATTTACTTAATAGCTCTTCACATTTTTGGTCAATGTTATGACCACTTGAATCAGTATATATTATTGGATTATTTTCCACGTAAGTATATAAATTTAACGTAGAAGGTTCCTCTGGACTTATTGGAACGGAATCCTCACTAATAAACCGCCCAATTTCCTGGTCATACCACCGAGCGTTAAAGTAATACAACCCCGTATCCTCATCCAGATCCTTACCCGTAAACTTGGCTACACGATCCAACTCACCCTCTTTGGAAACCTGCTTTCCAAACGGTGTATACTCTGAGCTATAAACCTGCTGCCCAGCTTCATCCGTAACCAACACCGTACTTCCCAGATGGTCGGTATGATAAAAATACTTCTTCGTTATCGAGTTATCAAGGTTCCCGTCAATCCGGGCAAAATGCTTCCCGGCAATATAAATATACGATAAATATTGCCTATCTTCCTGCTCATATAAAACATTTCCACCGGTATCGAATGCATAATATATCGCTGAATTCGGCCCCTGTTTTTTAATCCGCAACCCGGATTCATCATACATGTATTCCGACACCGTCTGGCCGTCTTTCGCAACCTTCAATAACCGGTTAAACAAATCGTAAGTATATAGCCAAGTAACTATCGGACTGGCAACCGTCTCCTTCTTCACCAGATTCCCATTGGCATCATACTCGAAGCTATACTTCCCATTGCTCTTCAACCGGCTGGAATTCGGATAATACGTGTACGTCCGCGCCACCGGATACCGCTGGGTAACCGTCTCCGTCAACCGGTTCCCAACCTTATCATAGCTGTAATCCTCAACCCGGCTCGTCATCAGGTAATAGACCCGTATCAAATCCTGCGGCACATTCTTGAACTGGGCTACATTTACCGGTTCAAACTTATCATCCCGGTCGTCCAGCATCGACTTCACTTTCAAAAACCGGGCGGTTACCGGCGTATTCATAACAATCTCCAGCTTGCCTTTACCCTTTGATACCAATTTCCATCCCGTTATCCGGGTGTAATCGACATTATTCGTACTGGAATACAACCTGATATGCGCGGCTTTGGTCACCCGGTGCAACGGGCTGTTTGGCTGCAACTCAATCCGGTTCACCTTCACCGGCATCATTAAGTCCACCCCGATACTCCCCGCCGCATAATCCAGCTCGATGACATCCAAGGCATTCAACTCAAACTCGAAGGAGTTCCGGCCCTTGAAATCATTTCTTGTTTTGCCGATTTTTGGATGTCCTCGTCCTTATCTATTTCGAAGTTGCCCTTCAAATTAGCGTATAGCAACTGGTTCAGGGCGTCGTACTGCTTAATTCGAAAATCTCTTTAACTTGTAAGTTTCCAGAAATACTTATTTTGTCACGTCCAAAATTACAGAATCCCGGTCCACACGTGGTCCGGGATTTTTCCATATCTTTCTTTTTCGCTAAAAATTACTTAAAAATCGACTTGTATTTCTTGGCCTATTTTTTTATTTTCTACCATTCTCTCACTCCGAATGGACTTTTTACAAGGGACAAGTCAATGAAGTTAGACAGACAAAGGCCATAGTCCGCGCTTTGTGCAGTCTGTGGCCATCATTGCATAACTATTTTAAAAGACTTATTAAAGCATTATCTTTAATTTGATTCGCAAAATCGAGAGGGGATCGTCCAGCTTTGTTTTTACTGTTAACATCCGGTTTTAATTTTAATAGAGTTTTTACGAGGTCATAATTTCCTCTTGCATTAAATACAGCGTACCATAAAGGAGTATTCCCATATACATCCTTAATTGATAAATCCCCACCATTTTCAAGTATGTTCTCCGTTATTTTTATGTTTGGATGAAATCCCAAAAAATGCAAAGCAGTTTGTTCTTTTGAGTCCTTTCTGTTTACATCTATTCCCCTTGAAATTAAATCTAAAGCAATTTCCTCACGTTTACTTGTTATTGCTTCATGTAATAAACTCTGACCAAATTCATTAATAACATTAATATCAAGTTTATCAATTTCTGACTTATAGATTTCAAACTCTCCACATCTAACAATTTGAAAAATATCACCCATTCCATAATCCTCCGTTTATTAGGGTTCTTCATATTTATGACTTCTGTTAGAATTAACTGATTGAGGAACATAATTTTCCGGATTTCGATATTCCTGTATAAACTTTTCCAAAGATATTTTACCGTTCATGTAATCTTGCCATAATTTTTTGTATTCTTTGCCTGGCACATGCCCCATATCCCATTGCCCATTTCTTGGTTTTGATTTATCCCAAGTCAATTCTTCTCCAGTATATGGGTCATATACTTTACCATCTACTTGCTTGGCATTTTCCCAAACTTCCTTAACTTGATCTTTTCCGTATTTAGGCCTACTTTTAGTATTAGAGTAAGGTTTATTAGTGTTAGCGTTATTAGTCTCAAGTGTTCCTTCTTCAGGTTTTGCATTACTTACATTTGATTTTCCAGTCCCTACCTGTGCCCAAATAATAGCACCCAAAACAATCGGCTCAACATATGACGCTATAAACTCATTTCCTTTAGCTATCTTCTCTGCCACATTATTTATCTCTTCAAGAGTCGGTGTATGTCCACTTGCAACCCGCGCCTCTATCCAATTTTGTACTGCTGACGCATTATCAAGCATCATACTACTATGCTGACTCAAATTATATACTGCTTGAAATTCCGATCCGAATGCATCCGATTTACCACTGGCAAATAGCTCTGAGTTTCTAGCATAAGCGGCGGGATCATTCTTCCGCATTGCCTGACGCATGGCAGTTTCTCGTTGGTGGGCTTCACATGCAATAGGGAGCCAAAAGTTTTGCCAATCTTGATAGATCTGAGCAGCATTTTGAGTTGCCCTGCCGTCAGGATCAACGTTTATTAGAGGGTTGTTGGCGCAATAAACGTAAAGATTCGGGCTATTAGGGTCATTCCCTGGGTCTTCACTAATAAACCTCCCCGTCTCCTCGTCATACCACCGAGCGTTGAAGTAGTAAAGCCCGGTATCCTCGTCCAAATCCTTCCCGGTAAACTTCGTAGCCCCGTCAAACTCCCCTTCTTTCGAAACCTGCTTCCCAAAAGGGGTATACTCCGAGCTATAAACCTGCTGCCCAGCTTCATCCGTCACCAACACCGTACTTCCCAGATGGTCGTTATGATAAAAATACTTCTTCGTTAGCGAGTTATCAAGGTTCCCGTCAATCCGGGCAAAATGTTTCCCGGCAATATAAATATACGATAAATATTGCCTATCTTCCTGCTCATATAAAACATTTCCACCCGTATCAAATGTATAATATATCGCTGAATTCGGTCCTTGCTTTTTAATCCGCAAGCCACTTTCATCATACATATATTCCGACACCGTCTGGCCGTCTTTCGCAACCTTCAATAACCGGTTAAACAAATCGTAAGTATATAGCCAAGTAACTTTCGGACTGGCAATCATCTCCTTCTTCACCAGATTCCCATTGGCATCATACTCGAAGCTATACTTCCCATTCGACTTCAACCGGCTGGAATTCGGATAATACGTGTACGTCCTTGATACCGGATACCGCTGGGTAACCGTCTCCGTCAACCGGTTCCCAATCTTATCATAGCTGTAATCCTCAACCCGGCTCGTCATCAGATAATACACCCGAATCAAATCCTGCGGCACATTCTTAAACTGGGCCAAATTCACCGGTTCGAACTTATCATCCCGCTCATCCAGCATCGACTTGACCTTTATGAACCGGGCTGTTACCGGCGTATTCAAAACAATCTCCAGCTTGCCATTGGCTTTCAGCGACAATTTCCATCCCGTTATCCGGGTGTAATCGACATTATTCGTACTGGAATACAACCTGATATGCGCGGCTTTGGTCACCCGGTGCAACGGGCTGTTGGGCTGTAATTCGATCCGGTTTACCTGTACGGGAGCCATTAAGTCCACCCCGATACTCCCCGCCGCATAATCCAGCTCAATGACATCCAGGGCATTCAACTCAAACTCAAAGGAGTTCCGGCCTTTGAAATCATTTCTTGTTTTGCCGACCTTTTGGACGTCCTCGTCCTTATCTATTTCAAAGTTGCCCTTTAGATTAGCATACAGCAACTGGTTCAAGGCGTCGTATTGAAAGATATCCTCATTCTTCCGGGCAATGTTGTTGGCACTATCATAAGTCAAATCGTATTGCTTCAACATAACCGACTGGTTTTTGTAATCCAGATGAACCAACCGGCCGTTCGGGTCATAATTGAAATTGGTGGTGATGCCATTGGCCGCCTTCAAACTGGTTAACAACCCGCCCGCATCATAGACCGGAGTTTGGTCGATAAAACCCGGCACCTTTTGAAGCTGTCCCAATTGATTGTACTGATACTCCACCGCCTGGCCCGTCGGATAAGTAACCTTCGTTACCCTGCCCATCAGATCATAATCATAACCAGTTGTATAAACCCTGCCGTCGAAAGCCTTCGACTCCCTGCGAATCCGGCCGAAGGGGTCGGGAATGTAACCATTCGAATAAGTATTGTACTCGGTGGTTACATTATCATAACTGACCCTTCTCCGGAAACCGGCTTCATCATAGCGATAATCTATCTCTTTGACAGTTGTCCCGTTTTGCAGCGTAACCTTGCTCACCAGATTATGCGGGGTATATTCATAACTGCTGATAGTCCCGTTAAGGTCCTTGCTCCACACCCGGTTGCCGTTGGCGTCATAACGGTATTGCTTGCTATACCCCTGCGGATCGGTCTCCCGTAGCAACCGGTTCAATTCATCGTATTGATAACCGGTGGTATGGCCCAGGGCATTGATACTCTGGCTCATATTCCCCCAGCGGTCGTAACGATAATCGGTACTGCCGTTTTTGCCGTCAATAACCTGAGTCAACCGGTTATACTTATCATAAACGTACTTGGTCAGCACCGCTTTCCCGTTAATATATTCGGTCTTGTTTCCGTTCACGTCATACCGGAACTGCTCTTCCACCCGGCCTTCCGGCGCCGGATAGGTAACGGTCTGCACCTGATTAATATCGTTATATACTCTTTTAACAATATTCCCTTTGGCATCCTCGGTCTCAATCTCATTACCGGCTTTATCATACCGGTGTTTCACCGTATAGGAGACTCCGCTGCCCGCCGTGGTCTCCGTGGCCACCTGATTCCGCACCGTATAGGTATACGTCGTGGCGCCGCCGTCGGGCTCAACCCGTTTTACCAGGTTCCCGCGCCGGTCATATGCCAGGCGAACCTCCGGCTTGAGGCTCTGGCCGGGCGCAGCGGGCAGTTTTCCCAATACCAGCCGGTTCAAATCATCATACTGATATACAATACTGAAATCCCCGCTATACTGGCCGCTGTTCCCCCGGGGGTCCTTCATGCCGGTCCGGTTCCCGGCCTGGTCATAGGTATAGCTGGTCTTGTTCCCGGCCGGATCTACCTCTTCCAGCACCAGATTGGCCGCAGAATAGGTAATGGTAGTTGCCTGCTGCTCATGAACCGGCAATGGAGTATTTTTGGCGTCAACCACTTTGACCTGGTTGCCGTTGCCGTCATAAAAGACTTCCCCAACAGCTTCCCGGGCAACTCCGTTGTCGGTATAGGGGGTAATGGTCCGGATAACCCGGCCCAGGGCGTCAACCTCCAGCCGGTTGGTTATCTCAAGGCCGCTCCCCGCCAGGGGATGAATCTCGGCTATCTTGTAACCGGCCTGATTGTATGTAAAACGCTGATAGGGGCTAAGGGTCTGCTTGGTCCCGTTCTCCCAGAAATCCTCCGCCGGCAGATCCACCCGGTTCAATTGGTTCAACTGGTTATAGGTCTTCTTGGTAACGCCCCCCTTGGGATCCACCGTCAGCACTTCATTGCCCAACCCGTCAAAATATCTTTCCGTCCGGATCAGTATCCCCTCGTTATATTGCTCCCGCTTAAAGGTCCGGCCCTGCATATCCTGGAACTCGAAGGCCTGTTTCCCGTTCTCGTCGGTCAGGGTCAACACATTGGTGCTATAATTAAAATTCATATATTTCGTCGGCTTGCGGCCCAGTTCATCGGGATACTCAATGGCCGTGTTCCGGCCTAAAGCGTCATATTGATACCGGGTGATATTCCGGTTGGGATCGGTGATTGCCACAATGTTGCCCCAGCCGTCATATTCCAAATCCGTAACCACCGGCGCATCCGTATTATCCTCCATATGGTATTTCACCAGTTGCACCAGCCGGCCCAAAGTGTCGAAGTCATATTTGGTTTGATGCCCCAAGGGGTCGGTGACGATAGAGAGTAAATCCTGATCGTTGTAATAGATATGAGTCACCGGATTGTTGGCCCGGAATGCCGGGCTGCCGCCGGAAGGAATCCAGCCCGGCTGGTCATCATCATCGGGAGCGGTAATCCGGGTGGTCCGGCCCAGGGCGTCGTAACGGTATTCGGTGACATAACCTCTAGGGTCCTGCTGCCAGAGTTTCCAGCCGGAGATATATTCATACCCGGTGCGGGTAACGATATCCACTGCATTCCCTTGGGCATCCCGGACCCCTTTTTCGGTAACCGCAGCCGGCAGCCCGTGGGAGTCATACTCATAAACAGTTATATGGCCTTCCGGGTTTATCTTTTTCGTTACACTCCCGAAGGTGGGATGATACTCGAACCGGGTAACGAGCCACTGGCTCCCGTCCCATTGAGCCACGGCGGTTTGCTGCCCCAAACCGTTATATTCGTTATAGGTCTGGAGATAGATTACATTCTCCCCGCCGCCATAGATGGGAACGGAATTGGCGACGACTTTCCCGATCAACAAATTCTTCCGCTTTTGCGTCAATACAACCGGAGCGAAGGGCGAACCGCGCCATGGCACTCCAGCCTGCGGAGTGGAGTTGGTATCTAAATAATACATCCAGGTTTGGGATTGGTTGACCCTGGTCCCGGTAACGCTATAGTCCTTGACGTACACCGTATTGCCCCAGTCATCGTAGGCATAGTTCAGGCGGCGGTAATTATCACCGCGCCGGGTGGTTTGGACGGTGGGCCGCATGGTCCTTACGTTATATTCATTCGTATATGTTTCCAAAAGCCTGCCGGTATCCGTCGCATAGACCTGGGTAGAAGTATTGATGGGCAAAACCGCCATACTCCAGAAGGTGACCGGAAACCATATTTTTAACAGATCTTCGGTAAATGTCCCATTGGCGTCATAATACCGGTCTTCCCAGCGATAGCGGGGTACTTCCAATGCGGTGTATTGATAAACCGTTCTTCGTTTCCCGTCATTTTCTTCAACGTTACTGATAAACGGTTGTCCGTAACTATGATAACCAATGCTGTAGCTATAATTGGTGGTCTTCACCGGCGTTCCCGAAGGCAGGCATACTTGCACCCAATTGGCCAATAACCGCTGCTGCAGGTTAATGCTGAAAGTGACCGAAACCGGAAGAAACCAGAAGTAATCCACGGTGGTTTCCCCGTAAACGATGGTCTGCTGGTCATAGCCAATCTTGACCAATCCCTGGCCCGGCGCTCTCATTTCTTTCATGGGGAAGACGATTTGCGCTTGCAGGTTGGCAAATAATTCAAAATCATTTGCGCCAAATATATTCGCAGCCAAACCACTGATTGGACCGGCAACTATTTTAAGCAGCATCACCAAAATATTCACTTTGAATCCGGCATTGCCGCCAAATAAGATGCGGGGATCGTAGGCGTAGCTATAAGCCCGTCCTCCGGCATCCGTTGCGCCGTATAATAGCGAATCGGCCCGCACATCGTAAGTTATTTGCCGGTTATAGGAATCATTTTCAACCCAGATTCTGCTGATCCGCGGCCACAACAACGTCATGTTATAGCTGAATTTTATTTTCCGCCCCATACTGTCGGTGATCGCATCCAGTAACACTAAATTGTAATGAAAGCGGATGACATTCTTCCCGGATGGATCCGTCATGCTGGTGGTTCGGCCCAGGGCGTCCAATTGATACACCGTGCCGTCTCTCATGGTCAGCGTATATCCCGTACTGTACCATTTGGTCTTAAATACGGTATCCTGCTGTTTCAGGATCTTTGCCGAATAGGAATCTTTGAGCTGAACAACTTGCAGCGTAAAATCATCGCCCTCGGACTGTTTGAGGGTCATGGTGCGAAATCCCGGCATGGATACCGGCATTCCCACCAATTGCATCTCATTAACGGAATGAGTGGCGCCGTCAGCGGTACAAACTATCATGGAATTATTGGCCGCCTTGATATATGGAATATTGAGCCGCCAACCCTGGCCCATGGAATAAGCGTAATCCCCTTGATTCAGCAAATATTCCTCCAGCATTCTTTTAAGATTTTCGCCAATGGGGTTTTCGCCAAGGTTAAATTTTCTTACTGTTTCTTGAATCTCGCCAAGGGTTGCGATATCTTCAATACCGCCACTTGGGCCCGGAGTAATGAGACTAAATCCGATACGACCGTTTACTTCAAGTCCGAATGCGTCCATCCGGGCTGTTGCCGTGTCGTAACGCCGTTTTAGAATGAAATCAAAACCATCCCGGCCCGGTAACACCAGTTCCACCATGCTGGCGGAAGCTGTGCCTCCCTGGGGAGAAACACTGACGCCGCTATGCTCCGAATAGGATTTTAACGGTGAATATCCGGTATCTTTATATTCTTGCGGTGAAAGATCCTGGATAAAGGACGCTTGCACCGAAAATGAACTGAAATGGTTGGTAATAAAGTAGATGGTGTGATTCTCGACATCAACCCCGGAGGATGGTATCTTAAACCACTTATCGAACATGGGGTCGTAGTAGAACACCCCCAAGTTATGTTCGGGAAATCCTTCCGGCACTTCTTCCGGATCATATTGAATTTTCCCAAGGTAACCTTGCGTCATGGCTAAATTTTCATAGGGCGTCCCGTCATTTTGAATTGCCGTGAATTCATAGATGGGTCCGATTCGTTCATAGATCGATTTCTCGTTCAGATATTCACTTTGGGTTTCCGTGATTTCGATCCGGCTGATTTCCTCCGGTATGCCCGTTTTAGGAATAGTCAGCGCCACCCCGTCATACTCAACAACAGCACCTTGATCCGGCACATACGGAGCCACCGCCAAGCCTACCATGGCCTCGCCCCAACCGGTAAAGGCACTCTCGTTCCCCGCCCGGTCAATGGCCTTGACCCGGTACTTATAGGTCGTCCCATTCTCCAAACTGGGGTCGGTGTATTCCTGCCCGGTAGCCGAAACCAAAACCGGTCCAAAGGCGGGGTCCCGTTCCAGCCGGTATTCCACCACATCGGTGGAATCTTCGCTCCACTTAATCACCATCCGGCCGTTGCCCGGAATCACCCGCAGGAAACCGGGCACCTCCGGCGGCGTGGTGTCAATCTGCGCGGCCACGGTGCCGATCCGTTCATTACCGGCCCGGTCCACGGCCTTGATGCTGACCAAGTGCTCCCCGTCGGGGATGGGCTGCGGGAACTGGTAGGGACTGGTTACCCCGGGTATCCAGGCGCCGTCGCCC
>JARKQY010000008.1 GCA_029974635.1 Bacillota bacterium
TTTGAATTTATCGAAGGTTGGTATAATCGAAATCGATTACATAGTAGCCTTGGTTACAGGACTCCACAGGAGGTGGAGAGCGATTACACGCATTAAAATTTTTTCCGCGATTTTGTGTCTATTTTATTGACATAGGTCCATTGTGCGAAATTTGACGCAAAAGCACGCGCCATCCTCGGGGCTAATTTTCGGGAAGGACCTTCGGAGAATAATGTACACTGTGGCGCATTAGTTATAAAGTGCGAACGAATTGTCCATTTTGTGAATAAACATAATTCAATAGCATACATAATGTACCGATAGTTTAAAGTCAAATTTTCGATTGAACATATAAAATATTGATATTATTGTTGTAGGATAGCGTATATATTACATAACGAGGTGTGGGTCAGTGGGAGTAGAAGTCGTATCCTGGATAGCCTTTTTTATTTGGGCTATATCTGAAATCTTTATCGTTATTAGAACAAAAATATTAAGGCGTAGAGCATCCGCTACGAAAGCAGATAAAGGTTCGTACTGGCTTATCATAATCGGAATCTATATAGGAATTGGAATAGCTTTCTTTTTTCACTTTCAAAAGTGGGGCTGGGTCAGCCAGTCTATCGCCAGCATTGGTGCTGTTCTGATGTTGGTAGGTATTGCTTTAAGACTATGGTCAATTCAGGTGTTGGGACATAATTTTTCTACTGTTGTGTCAGTTGATTCAAATCAAACGCTTGTAAAAGATGGTCCATATAAACATATTCGGCATCCTGCCTATACAGGGTCGCTAATTACATTTGTTTTTATGGGGCTTGCCTTTAATTCATGGGTTGCATCATGTATTACTATTGTCATGCTTTCGTTAAGTTTCATTTATCGAATTCAAATAGAAGAGAAGGTGTTAATATCCCATTTTAATTCAGATTATGAGGAATATATTCGGAAAACTTGGAGATTAATACCATATATTTGGTAAATTATTTATTATAAACTCCTCTCGTTCTAAAAGTTTCAAACTGCGCTCTTGGCTCAACGGCTCTATATTATCATTTAAGCCCTTGCCACATCCTTATAGAACCGATTTGTCATTACACATTTTTAAAAATACGTAACCTGCAACAAATCCATATTAACAGTAACCGATATGGCACATTCTTTACATTATATGTAGTGGCGTATTGGGAAAGGATTATCTTGGGCCGCACCGTCCGTGGTGCGCCAAAATCATTAATGGTTCTTTAACGTCAAATTCGGATGAACACTATTCGTTTGCCATAACGACGACTGTAGCAGTATTTAGGCCTATTTTGAAAGTAGAATCAAGTGAGTAGGGGAATACTGTAAAAAAAGAATGGCGTTCGGATTATATTTAAGGTATAATAAAATTGGATGAATATTCCAGAGGTGAAGAATTATGAGTTTAGCGGAAAAACTACTTAGAGAATTTGAACAGCTTCCGGAAGATAAAAAAAGAGAAGTAATTGACTTCGTGGAATTTTTAAAAGCCAAAACCCGTAATGAAGTGGAAAATATTATAGATGTAATTATTGATGAGAATTCAGAGGCACTTAAGGAGTTAAGTCAATAATGAGAACCATTGCTTTAATAAAAAATCATGGTTTTGTAGACGGAAATAAACGGATTGGTATAGCAGTAATGCTGTTGTTGTTACGATTGAATCAAATTAGTATTTTATATACTCAAAAAGAATTAGTGGATCTTGGGTTAGGTCTTTCCGAAGGCTCATTAAAAGAAAAAGATGTTCAAAACTGGATTGTAAACCATAAAGAATAATTGCAACTTAGAATGAAGGCATCAATTAAGGCCTATTTTTTTTAAGCAGATTCAGGATGCGTCGTCGTTACGGCAGCTAACCCTATGTTTCCGCTTCGGGGCGCGTCCTTGCTCCGATTGTGGAAGAAGTGCTTTAAAGCTTTAATTAATCATACAGGTAAAATATAACGTCGCTTCGGCATACCTGTAAGGTTTTTTATTTCTACCGTACAGGTATGTCATTACATGGCAATACAAAAGTAGAATAATAAAACATTGGAAATAGGAAAAAGGAGGGAAAGAATTATGAATGATAAAATAGTAATAGTCACTGGTGCAAATTCAGGCATAGGTAGAGCAGCAGCAATCAGGTTTGCAGAAAAAGGGTACAAGGTTATTATAGCCTGCCGTAATCTTGAAAAAAGTAAAAAGGTACAAAAGGAAATAATTCAACTTACAAAAAATAACAGTATTGATTTACTTAAACTTGATGTATCTTGCTTTAAGTCAATAGAAGATTTTTGTTCCGAGTTCAAAAAAAGTTATAAAAAGCTGGATATATTAATTCATAATGCTGGATATTTCAATCATGGTGAAAGAAATTATCAGCTTAGTCCTAATAATATAGAACTATCATTTGCTACCAACGCATTTGGCCCATTTCTAATGACTCAATTGTTGACTGATATGCTTAAAAAATCAGAGGATGCAAGAGTTCTTAATTCTTGCACTACTAATATCAGGCACTTTTTGAACCAAAACGGAAAATTGACTTTGATAATTTGCAGGGGGAATTTATAGGCAGCAGGCCTTATAATATCTACAAAATGTATGGCGACTCTAAAATGGCATTATTGATGTTAACATTCAAAACAGCAGATAAATTTAAAAAAGATGGTATCAAAGTAAATGCAGTTCAAATACCTGCAATAAAAATGTCAAAGGAAACAATGGGAAAATTTAAATCAATGTGGAAAATTGCCGCAAGGGTGCAAAATATTTTTAGCTCATCACCAGAGACTATGGCAGATACCTACTTTCATATATGTACTTCCGAAGAATTTTTAGATGTTACTGGTAAACTTATTAACGACAAAAGGGAAATTATGAAATCATCACATTATACCAGCGGGATATTGCAAGAAGTAAAGCAGCTTTTTGATCAGGGTGTTTACCCTAAATATGCTGATAATATAGAAAATATTGAAAGAGTATGGAATTTAGCTGTTACTTTGACTAAAATCTAAGATAAAATATATGATTAACAGTTGCGACAGTTAGTTTATTATACATGAAGTAAGTGCACGGGTGGAAATTATATGAGGTCGCAGTAGCCGTGCTGCTCTTGGCTTTGCATTGTAATGGTCCGTCGCCTAACACCGAGTGGCCGCAAGGGTTGTTGGCCTTTGATTAGATATAATGAAAGTAGTGAACGTCGGAGATACTAGACGTTAGGCGACAGGCATGCGTTAAAATATTACTGGAGGATGATTTTTGTGAGAAAAATAATTCTTTGCTTAGCGCTAATTATTGCTGTATCATCAAGTACTTTTGTAAATGCTGAAAACCTCAAAGTAATCAAGGCGGAACAAGGTAGGGTTATCGATATAAGTGTAGCGGCACAAGAAAGATATAAGCAATGGGGTAAACTTTATGACCAGGTTTATGTTAAGAGAGAAATGAAGACGGAAAATTTGACCCCCGAACAAAAGAAGATTTTGAATGAATTCGGAGAAGATATGGGTTTTTGGGCAACTGAAACAGAGGCTTGTAGTTGGTACTGCGGCGGTGGCCCCAAAAAACAGAAAGCCTCATCATTCTTAGCTTCTCAAAGTGGAAATACATATCATGCTTCAAATGCCCATGACTTCGATTTGAGAACGGCTTGGGTTGAGGGGGTAAGAGGTTGTGGAATCGGTGAATACATAGAGTATTATTTTGAAGCATTAAGTCCACGAATCACCGAAATTAGAGTATATAATGGATATTATAAGTCTGAAAAAGCTTGGGAAGACAATTCTAGAATAAAGAAATTTAAGTTATATATTAATAATAAGCCATACGCCATTTTAGAGTTGCAGAATACTCGTACTGTTCAAAAATTTAAAGTAGAACCCTTACAATCAAAGGTTAAAAATAAGGATTTGGTTTTAAAATTTGAAATATTAGAAGTTTTTGAAGGAAAGAAATGGGATGACGTTGCTGTATCAGAAATAAATTTTGATGGCCTCGATGTCCATTGTTTTGTTAAAGGAACAAAGTCAGCATGGGCGACGGAACAGTAAAGTCAATTGAGAATTTGCAAATTGGGGATCAAATTTTAACTTATAATTTTAAAGACCAGAAAATCGAAGTCTCTACCGTAAAAGAATTAGCAACGGAAATCCATCAGAATTTAGTTGAGCTTGATTTTGGAGAAATAACAATTGTTTCTACTGATGATCATCCGTATTATTCAATAGAAAAAGGATGGTCTTCCCTAAACCCTCAAAAGACTCAGATTTATAAAAATATGGACAAGGCTAATCTATTGAGTACAGGGGATAGAGTATTCCGTTTAGACGTAAACAATCAGTTATCATATAAGATTTTGAAAAATATCAAATATTTAAACCGAGAGGAAGAAACATATACCATAGTAAAACTTGATAAAAATGATAATTTTTTTGCTAATGGATTATTAGTGGGAATAGAAGAACTGTAAGTTGTTCAAAGAAGCCGACGTGCCCATCAGCCTAACACGATCGTTCCCGCTTCGGGCGCGTCAAGGAATAACATAAAGTTGATTCGAAGAAGATTTGAAAAAGAAGGCTAAATCACAAGGTTATTTTAAGGAGCAATTAATGAAGTTATCGCGCGCCTACATCGATACAGCTAAGTCGAAGTGTCACTGAGCTTTGTGGACCCATCGTGGCGCATCGGCGAAAAGCAATTTGAAATGAGGTAAAAAGATGGTTAATAAAAAGGAATGGGGAGAACAGCAACAATTATTTAAAAGCATCGTCTTAAAACCAGAGGGATTTGAGGAAGCAATTAAATTATGTTTAGAATTACATGCGATGGTTCATTCATCTGAAATGTCTTTGATAGATGCAGTAACCTTTGAAGATGAATTGTGGGAAGGCTTGGATGAAAAAACATTTCGTTGTATGCCTACTTCTAAAGATGTAACTATTGCTTGGAATTTATGGCATTTGACAAGAATTGAAGATATTACTATGAATATTTTGGTAGCGAGTCATGCCCAAGTATTTAATACTGAAAAATGGTTAGAAAAAATGAATGTTCAGGTTAGGGATACCGGAAATGCAATGACAGATGAAGAAATAGTTGATTTAAGTTCACGGATCGATATGCAGGAATTACGCAATTATCGAATTGCAGTAGGTAGAAAAACTCGCGAAATAATTTCGGAATTTAAACCAACAGATTTAAAAAGAAAGCTGAATGATGCTCAAAATCTCCAACGGATATTTGATGAGGGCGCCGTCTTAAAACATGAAGATTCTAAATGGTTAGTTGATTTTTGGGGAAGAAAAAATGTTGCAGGTATTTTGTTGATGCCTATAACTCGGCATCAAATGGTACATATCAATGATTCGATTCGTTTAAAAGAGAAATACCAATCTCCGTGCCCAAAGGAATAATATTTTAAAAACTTTTTAGGGTGGCCGCCATTCATGAGCGGCCTAAGATTGCTTGGCTATCCCTACTTCGGATAACCCAGTGTTTCCACTTCGGTGTGTCCGCCGGGAAGTTGTTTCAAAGAAGAATCGGCGTCCTGCACCACACGCCAGACCTAAGTTGAAGTATCACTAGGGTCTGGCGGCGTCCGAAACACAGATACGACAAAAGAGGGCGTCCAGAAACAAACTAAATTATATTTATAATTTAGAAAGGGAATTAATGCTATGTTTGCGGATGTAGAAATTAAATTAAAGAAAAGAAATAAAATGTTATTTTCTCGTGACAGTAAATGCTTACAAGAGTTGCTAAAACTAATTCAATTACAAAAGCACCAAATCCTTGTGATGTGGGCGTTGGATTGTGCAAAAATACCTTTGGAGCAATTTGAAGCGAAGTATCCTGATGAACGTGGACCCAGAACGAGTTTGGAGCTTTGTGAGGCTTGGGCAAGAGGTAGAATTAAAATGCCCGTAGCAAAACGGGCTATTTTAGATGTACATGCAGTAGCAAAAAAAATTGATGATAAGGAATACAGTGCCTTGTGCCACGCAATTGGTCATGCCGGAGCTACCGTGCATGTAGAAACACACGCTTTGGGGTTGCCTATCTATGAATTGACGGCAATGGTCTTAAAATACGGAAAAGATAACTTTCAAAAACCGGTCAGCGAAAAAATAAATTACTATTATTACCGTCTGCTGTACTGGCAAGAAAATACCGATAAACTTGGACTTGATTGGGCAGGTTTTTTATTGGATGACACCAGTCCCAACAAGGAAAGATTATTAAGCGAAAAACGAAAGTTAAAACAACAAAGATTATGAGTATAACCTTTTTTCGTATTCTTTATATTACGGGTAAGTAGCATATTGGAAAAGGGATAACAAGCATCTTATAGTTTAGGCTTTTTAATCGAAAGGGAAAAGACGACGCAAAAACCGGCGCTTCCGTGCGCGGATATAGAGGTGTTTTAAGAATGGAGAAAAACAATTTTATAATTGAATACTCGGATATAAATTGCTTAGATTTTTTAAAAACCTATGATAGACACATGAAATCAGATATGATTCCAATAAAAATTCAGAACAAAGAAGTAATTGTGGTAAAAGAAATGGGAAAAATTTTTGGGTGGTTACGTTTTGGGTATTTTTGGGATAACATACCATTTATGAATATGTTATTCATCTTTGAGGAATACAGAATGAATGGGATAGGAAAAGCAATGGTTGATTTTTGGGAAAAAGAAATGTATAAAAAAGGATTTGATTTGGTTTTAACATCAACATTATCAAATGAACACGCCCAACACTTTTACAGAAAATTAGGATATAAGGATTCCGGTTGTTTATTATTAGATAGCGAACCTTCCCTGGAAATAATTTTAAGTAAAAAGTTAGAGAAAAACCTTTAAAAGTGCGGGGGCGTTGTGAAGCTAAGTCGTATGCTTCTGCTGTTTCAAAAGACGGTGACGATGTTGATGGAGAAATTGTGTACAGCATTATAAAAGAATGGATTGAACAATCTGGTTGTTTTGAATTAGATGAAAGAGAAGAACATCAAACAATGTTTCATATGCCTTTACTTCGTACCAAAGAAATTATGGGATATGCACAACTAGAGATATTTGTTCCAATCAAGGTTAAAAAGAGAGAAACTACTTAAAGATTCGAACAGATCCCGGAAGATAAAAAAGTGAAGGTATTGATTTTTATGTATTTCCGGCGTTAACCCGCTTGATACAAGCGGTGATATACCTTTTGAGTCTCCTGGCTGGGATGCAGACCAAGTTCATTCTTGAGGATTAATGCTAAAGATTGATATTGTTCCCGTATCGCGCTGCGATTCCCAGTACCTGCATAAGCCATCATTAATAACCGGTGAATTTTTTCGGAGAGGGGATCTGAGGCCACTAGTAATTGCAAATGATCGATGGCGCGGTAATAATCTTTGCCCTTCAGGTAATACCGGGCCAGCCGTAACCTGGCCTCGAAGCAAAGGTTTTTCAAGTACTCGCGGTCCGGCAGCAGCCATGCATAGTCAAGTTCTTGCAAATAATCACCGGTATAGAGGGTGATGGCCCGTTCCAAAACATCAGCGGTTTTTTCCGGGGAAGTTTCATCGTTAAATCCGGCCGCGATGAGCTCCTGAAACCGGGTCCGGTCGGTGGCAAATAATTTAGCGGCAAGTTGATAATATTTGTTTTGAGAGACAATCGGATTCGGAAAACCGATTGTCTTTAATATTTGACGTAAATAATACAAGCTGGTATGGAAGAGACCCTGTGCTTTTTCAAATTCATAATCAGGCCAGAGCGCTTCAAGGATCACTTCTTTGGAGACCGGAGTTTTTTGGTGAACCAAGAATGCCAGTAAATCACGGGTTTTAATCGTGCGCCAGTTGATTGATGTTATTTCCGTCGCTCCGGTAAATAGGCGCAAAGACCCCAGGGTTTTTAATTCCAGAGTATAATACTCAGCTTTAATCTGAAGTTCGGAGGTGACCGGATCGAATCTTTGTAAAGCTTCCCCTGCCAGTTGGCGTATGGCTGGATCAGTATCCGTGTTTAAAATTTTCAGTATTGAAACTGTATTTTCAGTCCCTATTTCCTTTAAAGGGATAACAACCCGGCAGCGGACCTCCGGATTCGGATGCCTGGCCAGGCCATCCAGGAGAGCTGTCGCCCGCTTTCCCAAACGGACCAAAATATGCTGAATGAAATAAACTTCAATTCCGTTTTCCATTCCGTAACGGAGAATGATCTGGCACTCGGCAATCGCTAAAAAAAGGCGGACAAAATTCTTACGAGCCGCTAGAATCAATAATTTACGGGATAATTCTCCAGCCCGCTGTAGATCGCCGGTTTTGAAATGAATCAAAGCGAGATCGGCGTAACAATAACTTAACGGTTTGGCGAACTGCCACTGCTCTAAAGGCGGTAATGCTTCCAAGAGCATTTGTTTCGCTTTGGCGATGTCGCCGCTTTGGATAAACGTCGGAGCACATAGTACCTGGCAGCTTGCTAGCAGCGTTTGAGATTGGGTTCGCGCCAAGGTTAAAACTTGCTCGGCGTAAGCTAGCGATTCAATCAGCCGGCCTTGTAAACATAAACAATTAGCCAAATATGCTTTGTTTAAAGAGAGAAAATGAAGTCCCCCGCCGTTTTCAGCTAAATCAATTCCCTTAAAATAGCATTCTTCAGCCTTTTCAAATTCACCACGGTCAACATAAACACTTCCCAATTGATAGTAGGCGGTGGGCAAAGCTTCGATCATACCCAAGGTTTCCTTCACGTTTACGCTCCTCTGGGCATATTCGAAGGCCAGGTCTAATTCACCCCATTCCTGATAAATGGAGGCAATGAAGTCCTGAAAATTATAACTGGGCAAAGTGTGGCTCGGGGAAATCCTAATTCCTTTTTTGTAACATTGCAGCGCCTTACCAGGTTCACCGATCCAATAATTAATATGGCCAAGCCCTTCCAACAGATGGGCCATGATCCGGAAGTCATTCTGCTCCTCTGCGGTCTTGAGAGACCGGGCTAGAAGTTCTTCAGCCTCCTGGAGCCGCCCGTTTCGAAAGAGGGTTATGGCCATTTCCAAGGGCAAATCAAAGCGTAAGAACGGTTTCGTTTCTTGTAAAACTGGATAAACTTTTTCCAATAAATATAAACTGTCCCGGTGCCGGCCATGCCCGTTAAGAACGCGGGCTTGTAGAAATTGGCATTCGGCTATGCCGATAGTGTCCTGCCGGGCGGAAAAGTGAGCCAGGGATCTATCGATCCAGCTTTCAGCCTCATCAAGTTTCCCCTGGTAGATTTTGATTTGGGCTTGAAAAAAGCCCAGCCATTCATCGGCCGCAATTTGTTCCCGGGACAACATTTCCAGCCAGCGTTCCACCGTTTGCCAGCGCCCTTGCCGGAATGCTTCTTTGCCGGCTTTCTCAAGCAGAGAATTTAATTTTTGGTCAATCCCGGATAAGAGATAATATTCTATCGCCTGATCCAAATTGCCGTTTTGCAAGGCGATTGCACCGGCTTTACGCAATAACTCATTTCTTCCAACTCCCAGCCGCTCCATGAAAAAGTCGCGCAATAATTGGTGATAGCGGTAAGCTTTTTCTGGACCGGCCAGCGGTATTAAAAACAATTGTTGTTTTTCCAAATAATCCAGGACCGGCCGGGAGTCGCTTCGGTCCAACAATAAATCGCACATTTCGGAAGTAATCGTCTCCAAAACCGCCGTGGCCAGCAGAAAATCGCGGATCTCCTCCGGCTGTTGCTCCAATACTTCATTCGCCAGGTATTCATATATTTCGGCCGTACCGTTATTGATTTGTAAAGGCAGATTGGCGTTCCTGGCCGCATCCGCCGCCAGTTTGAGGGCAGCCGGCCAGCCATTGATCTTTTGCTTTAGAAACTGCTGGGTTTGGCTTGATAGTTGGAGCGCCTTGCTAGTTAGAAAATCATTGGTTTCATCATCGGTAAAGCGTAATTCCTCGATTCCGACGCTCAATACCTCGCCGGCGGTTTTCAAGCGGGATAAGTTCCAGGGGAGTGAAACGCGGCTGGCAATCATTACGTGAACCCGGGCCGGCAGGTGCTCTAAAAAATCCAGCATGAAACGATGCACCAACGGCGCGGAAATGGCCTGATAATCATCGAGGACCAGCAGTAACGGGCGTTCAGTTTGCTGAACGAGCTCATTGACGATCGCGGTCACCAGCAGCCGCAAACGGTTTTCGAGACCACTGTCCTCGATGAACTGCTGCGCCTGGATTCCGAATTCAGGAATCTGGCCGCGGATGCCGGTGATTAAATATTGTAAAAAAACTGCCGGATCGTTATCATAAGCGTCCAACTGATACCAGACCAACGGCCGTTGCGCCGCTTTGGCCGATTGGAGCATTAAAACGGTTTTGCCATAACCGGCCGGAGCCTGAAGCAAGGTTAATTTTCGTTCCTCAAACCCTTTCAAAAGGTTGAGGAGACGGGGCCGGTGGATTATCCCTTTACCCGCCCGGGGCGGCAGTAGTTTCGCGAGCAAAATATCGGTCATACTGATACCTGTTTGTCTCAAACTTAGTAGTCGACTTTGTCCCTTTACTGCAGCGGAAAGTTTTATACAAATATTCAATACCCATTCAAAGATCCCTGCGATGAATTATTGAGAATTTGTTGAGGCCCGTTGTTATGATCAAAAAAGAAACTATCCAAACTCTTGAACAATGGAAGGTTCCGTTTGATTGAACAGGTTACTAAAGCGCTGAATGAATAAAAATTAAAAGCTGATCTATTTCCGGCGTTAACCCGTTTGATACAACCGCTGATAGATCTCCCGGGTTTCCGGACTGGGTTCCAGACCCAGTTCGTTCTTCAGGATCAGCGTTAAAGTTTGATATTGTTCCCGGACGGCGCTCCGGTTCCCGAGGCCGGCATAGGCGGTCATCAGCAACTGGTGAATTTTCTCGGACCAGGAATCCAAGCCCGCCAATAATTGCAAGTGGCTGATGGCACGGTGATAATCTTTTCGCTCCAAGTAATACCGGGCCAGCCGCAACCCGGCCTCGAAGTAAAGATTTTTCAAATACTCCCGGTCCGGCAGTAACCAGACATAGTCAAGTTCGTATAAATAATCATCCATATACAAATTTATCGCCCGTTCCAAAAAAACGCAAGCTTTTTCCGGCGCTGTTTCATCGTTAAATCCGGCCGTAATAAGATCCTGAAACCGGGTCCGGTCGGTGGCAAATAATTTGGCGGCTAATTCACAACGCTTGTTTTGATAAACAACCAAATCCGGATAGCCGATTTTCTCTAATGTTTGCCGTAAATAATACAAATTGGTATGGAACAGACCCTGTGCTTTTTCAAATGGATAACTAGGCCAAAGCGCTTCAAGGATTACTTCCTTGGAGGCCGGTTTGCCGTGATGAAGTAAAAAAGCCAGCAAATCGCGGGTTTTAGATGTTCGCCAGTTTATTGGGGCTATTTCCGTTTCCCCGGTAAACAGGCGCAAAGGGCCCAAGGTTTTTATTTCCAGCACATTCAATCGGCTCTTAACTTGAAGCCCGGCAGTGATATCTATCTTTTGTAAATTTTCGACGGCTAATTGGCGTACCGTCGGATCCGGGTCTTCACGGAACGTTTTGAGAATGGATACGGCGCTTTCGCCGCCGATTTCGCTCAATGGAACGATTGCCCGGCTGCGCACCGCCGCCACCGGATGATGAACCAGTTCGCCGAGAAGCGACAGCGCAGGTTTGCCTACACGGGCCAGCACTTTTTGGACAAATCCAATTTCGATGCCGTGTTCGAGTCCGAAATGGAGAATGGGCCGGAAAATATCATCGGCGACTAAAAAACTTTGGTAATAATTATTCCGGGCGGAGATTGCCAGGGTTTTTGCGGCATAATTGGCCGCAGCCGCTTGGTCGCCTTCCGCGGCGTAAAACATCGTCAAAGCCGCATAAGCATGGCCCAACGGCCGGGAGAAGCCCATTTGTTCCAAAGTGGCGGTAGCGGACAACATCATTGTCTTCGCTTCCTGTCTCCGGCCATACCGCCATAGGATGGGAGCTCCAAGCTCCTGTGCAATCGCCAACCCTAGCCCGGCAGCTTCTTTTGCTTCCGCCAAAGTCTCCTCCATGATCGCCTCAGCTTCGGCAAAACGTCCCTGTTCACTTAAAGTCCGCGCCAGGTAAGCTTTGTTTAAGGTCAGATAAAAGCGTTCACCGCTGGTTTTTTCCAGTAAGTCGACGGCCTTGCGGAAATATTCCTCTGCCTTCGGCAAATCGCGGCGGTTTAAATAGATATCCGCCATTTGGAAATAAGCCGGAGGAAGGGTTTCAGTTAGTCCAAGGTTCTCTTTATAAGCCAAATTCTGCCTGGCATATTCGTAAGCCCGGTCCAGTTCGCCCCATTCCTGATAGATGGCGGCGGTATAATTATGAGTATAATAATCGGGCAAGTTTTGTTCCGGAGCGACCGTTATTTTCCGCTGGTAGATTTGAAGGGCTTTGGAGTATTCCCCTTGCAAATAATAAGCAAGCCCCAATAATTCCAGCAGATAGGCGACAATATAGACATCCTTATCCCGTTCGGCTTCCATTAAGGATTTTTTCAACAAGACTTCCGACTCTTGGAAACGGCCGGTCATGACCAGACTTAACGATTGCTCCAGAGTAAAATCGAAACGCAATTTATGATCAGCAATCCGTAAAGATGGAAGAACTTTTGCCAGCAGCTCAAGACTCTGTTGATAAAACCCTTTAAAACGTAAAATTCGGGCTTGTAAAAGCTGGCTTTCCGCCAACCCACTCAGATCTTGCCGGGTGGAGAATAGGGCAATCGCCTGTCTTAACCAAGTTGACGCCTCTTCCATGCGGCCCCGGTAAGCTTCGACCTGCGCCTGGAAGAAGACCGGCCATGAATTCCCGACGATTTGTTCACGTGGCAAAAAATCCAGCCACCGTTCCAATGTCTGCCAGCGGCCTTGCCGAATCGCTCGCTTTCCTGCTTCTGGCAGAATGGCTAAAAAATCATCCAGAGCATTGGCCATCAGATAATATTCAATGGCGCTGGCCAGATCGCCTCGATTTTGGGCGATCATTCCCGCTTCCCGTTGCCATGTTTTACGTTCCGGACCTAGCCGTTCGAGCAAAAATTCCCGGAAAAGCTGATGATAACGGTAAGCGTGTCTAAGCTCGACCAGGGGAAGCAAAAACAGATTTTGCTTTTCCAATCGATCCATGATGAGTTCGGAATCATCCCGTTTGAGCAGCAGGTTACAGTCGCCGACGGTGATTACTTCCAATACCGCTGTTTTCAGCAAAAACTCTTTGATCTGTTCCGGTTGTTGTTCCAGCACTTCATTCGCCAGATAATTATATATTTCAACCGTACTGCTGTTGATCTGCAACGATATATCGGTGTTGGATATGGAATCCGCTAATAATTTCACCGCGGCCGGCCATCCGTTTACTTTCTGTTTCAAAAACTCTTGGATTTGAGGGGATAGGTGCGGCGTTTTTTCATTTAAAAAGTTATTTATCTCATCATTGGTAAAACGCAGTTCTTCAATGCCGATACACAATACTTCGCCGGAGGTTTTGAAACGGGATAAGTTTATAGGAAGCAAAGCGCGGCTGGCAATCATCACATGAACGCAGGCTGGCAGGTGCTCTAAAAAATCCAGCACAAAACGGTGCAACAACGGCTCGGAGATTGTCTGATAATCATCGAGGATCAGCAGTAACGGACGATCGGCTTGTTGGATGAGCCCGTTGACAATAGCTGTAACCATCAGCCGCAAGCGGTTTTCGACGCCACCTTCCTCGATCAATTGTTGCGCTTGAAGCCCGAAGTCAGGAAGCTGACCGCGGATTCCGGTTATCAAGTATTTTAAAAAGACCGCCGGATCGTTATCGTAAGCGTCCAACTGGTACCAGACCAATGCCCGCTTAGCCGCATCAGCCAATTGGAGCATCAAAACAGTTTTACCATAGCCGGCCGGAGCCGTGAGCAAAGTTAGCTTGCGTTCCTCAATCCCATTCAGGAGATGGATGAGCCGGGAACGGTCGATCATTCCTTTTCCCGGCCGCGGCGGCAGTAATTTCGCGAGTAAAATTTCGGTCATTTTGATACCTGCTTACCTGAAACTCATCCATAACTTAATGACTTGGCTGCGACGGAAGACTATCATGTAAATGATTCAATACCGATTTCCAGATCCCTTTGATGAATTGTTGAAATTTTGTTGAAAGTCTGTTGAGCAACGGTTGTTATGATAGAGAAGCAAACTGTTCACCGGAAGCTCCGATGGGAGGTGGTATTGGCAATCCGAACAATATTGGTAAAAACATGCTCACGATTGAACAGACCATTGAACTGGCCAAAATTATCGCTTCCAGGATGGCGATGGCGACACTGAGATTGGGGTAATTAAATAATTACACAATCTCAAATTTATCTGGAGGAGACAATGTTAAAAATCAAGTATTTCCCTTTAATTTTCTTGGTGATGAACCTATTACTTTCATTCTGTTTCAGTTTCAGTCTAACCTCGGCCTCGTTTACGCCTTCGAAATTTTTGACGTCATATATTCCAGCCGGTTTTGTGATTGATGAAGAACATTCCTCCACCCAAAATCTGGGCCTGTTTAACGCCACCAATATCGTGGCCCGAAGAGTTAATCAGTTGCCCAAACCTTTCGTAACCCCCGGGTTTTCGGATTTATTACTCGGATATCTAGAAAGTACCCAGGCCGATTATCTGTCGCAAATGTGGAAAGAAGCGCAACAAAACGCTGAGAATGAATCGAAGACACAGACGAATCCTCAGAATCGTTTTATTGGAAAAGAAACCATTGGCGGCGGTGGAGAAATCTATTGGTATAAGGGAATGAATGTGAATGCCCAAGGCGCCAAAGGAGAAGCGTCGGAGGTAACCTTTTATGGGGCAAAAATCATCAAACGAATGGATAAAGGCATTTTAACCATTAAAATTACTGGTTTTGTCGGTGAACGGGATCTCATTCGCCAATGTTTTCAAAGAAGATAATTGGTTCATGCAGGCGCCCGGAACTCAATCTCAAGCTCGCCGGAGGTCGGGCGCGGCGGCAAAAGGAAGATCCCGAAATCGCCGGGTGGAACTGGTGGAGCAGTAAAAAAGGAGAGGATAAAGATGCGAAAGTATTTCCATTGGGGACTAATTTTAACGGTTATTCTGACAGTTGTCTTATCCGGGTGTAGCGGAGGAGGCGGTGGTAACGGAAGCGGCGGGACAACATATACTCCCGGTCAGTCAACAACCCATACGGTCGGCAGCGTATCTTTTGAGATGCATTATGTCCCGGCGGCAACGATTCCAGGTTCCGATCCGGTAGCTAACGCCTTTTGGATGGCGGATACCGAGGTGACGCGGGAGTTATGGAATGAGGTGCGTACTTGGGGGACGACAGGCGATCGTGGATATACGTTTGCCAACCCCGGAACGGCCAGTACCGATGATCATCCGGTGGGTATGGTCAGTTGGAGGGATGCTATGGTTTGGTGTAATGCGCTGACCGAATATTACAACGAGCAAAACGGGATGAACCTTGCTTGCGTATATATTTACAACAACAGGCCTATCAAGAATTCCGACAATGTAGCGTGTGATAGCGTGACTGCCGTAGATACGGCGAAAGGGTTTCGGCTGCCGTCCAGTAGCGAATGGGAACTGGCGGCCCGGTATATCGACGGGACGAACTGGACCCCGCCCGATTACGCCAGTGGAGCGACGGCAGCCTACACCAACGCCGTGGCCACCGGGGCCGTAGCCTGGTATTCGGATAATAGTGGCTATGAATCTAAAGTGGTTGGTACTGCAGGCAACGCAACCCTGACAACCCCGAAAACCGGAAATTCCAATGCTCTGAGGTTATACGATATGAACGGAAACCTTTGGGAATGGTGTTTTGATCAGAATGGTTCAAACCGGAAAGCTCGCGGCGGAAGTTTTTCAAATCCTGACAATATGGTAACGGTTAGCTCTGTGATGAGTTTTAATCCTACTGATGAATATAGCAATTACGGCTTCCGCCCGGTAAGGACCCAATAGGCGTTTTATTATCCACTATCCCAAAAAGGCGGTGTTTTTCATGTTAAGATGTTGCCTGGTCATCCTATTGGCTGCCTTCATATTATTTCCATCAGGAATGGGGCTGGCGGCAAGCGATCCCGGAGATCGGGGAGGTAAGGATCATCCCCTCTTTAACCGGATGCCGAATTATTTTATTTATACATATACGGAAAATGAATTCAACAAGTATGAATTCCCGACCGGCGATAAACAAAAGACCGCGGTGGAGGGATATTACTATCGCATTAGTTATATGCCCAAAGATAAAACAGCTCCCAGTCCCCTCCAGATCGCCCGGAACCATATCAATGCGGCCAAGGCCATCGGCGGGCAGGTCGTCTATACTTCAAAAAACGAATGGGAAGCTGTTTTGAAGATCGTCAAAAACGGGATGGAAACTTGGGTTCATGTCATCACGCAACATACGAGCAGCTATTTTTTATATATCGTTGAAAAACAGGCCATGAACCAGGACGTAGTCGCCAATGCCGACAGCATGGCGCAAAGTATCAACAATACCGGCAAAGTCGCCCTCTACGGGATCTGCTTTGATTCTGGCAAGGCCGAACTTAAGCTGGAATCGGAACCGGCCCTGAGCGAGATCGTCAAGCTGCTCCAGGCAAATCCCAAATTAAGACTGTATGTCGTCGGCCATACCGATAATGTCGGGACTTTCGACTACAATCTCAAGCTCTCCGGGGAGCGGGCGAATGCCGTGGTGAAAGCGTTGACGGCTAAATACGGCGTCGCCGTTTTCCGGTTGCAGCCTTTCGGAGCCGGGCCGGCGGCGCCGGTGGAGTCGAACCGGACTGAGGAAGGCCGGGCCAAAAATCGCCGGGTGGAACTGGTGGAGCAGTAACAGCAAGACTTCAACCGGATGATTGTAAATCAGAGATAGGAGCGGATGAGGATGAAAAAGTATTCCCGTCTGAGAATGATTGCGGTTATTTTATTGTTTTTGACCGGCAACGCGTTCGCTAAATCCGATAAGTTGCCCCCGGGGGTTCAGGCTTTGGCGCCGGAAGGATATACGCTGACTTCACCCCAAACGAGCAAGCAGCCCGGTTATGGGAGCGTGAGCTTCAGCGCCGTCAAAAAACTGGCTGGACGCCACTCCATTTACTCCAGTGAATATAAGTTCGAGTTGATAATTATGGAGAAAGCGCCGGAACTGATCAAAATGCAAGCCCCGATGTACCGGAAACAACTGGAGAAGGATATCCAAAGCAAATTGGAAAACTACAGCGGGGATAAATCGGACGCGGTGGTGGCTTTCGACCCGCCCCAATCGGCCGATTATGCCTGGGGGACCGGGATTACCCGGCGGGTGGTCCATAAGTATATCGGCGCCGGGAAACAGCCGGACGAGATCGAATATCAATGTGTGTACCTGGGCCTGATCATCAGCGACCGCGCGATTAAAAAGTTTAAGTTGTCCGTCTTCGGCTTGGAGACCCGCGAGGCGGCCGATCAGTGGGCCGGTAAGGCCGCGGCAAGGATCGAAAAGATCTCGGTTAACGATCTTGAAGATAAGTAGGAGGCGTCATCTCCGCTTCGTTAGATAGTTGCCATAATTTCGATAGGAGGAACTTAAGTGAAAAAGTATTTGCAGTTTAGTCTGGCGTTAACTTTTATATTAGCTCTCACCCTCTCCGGTTGCGGCGGAGGGAACAGCGGCAACCCTAATCCTCCCAGCAATCCTTCCGGTGCTCCGACGGTCCCAACGGCCCTTACGGCCACCGGTTCTTTGGGAAATATCCATCTGAGCTGGAACGCATCAACCGGGGATGGATTCGTAGGCTATAATGTTTACCGGAGCGTGAGTGAAAGCGGTTCCTTTGCCAAGTTAAACGGTTCCCCGATTACTTCCACCAGCTACGACAATCCGATCGAATCTCCGGCGGAGGATGGGGTCTTATACTACTACAAAGTAACCGCCGTGGGCAACGCCGAATCAGCCTTTTCCAATACCGTGAAAAGCATGCACGGCACCCGTCTGGCGGCCAGTTACCCTAGTGGCTTCAATGCTCAAGAGGCGAATAGTCCTTACGTGGCCGAAGGTTACACGGTGGTGAATGGCGGTAATCTTATATTTGCCAATAATACCAAGCTCTACGTCCTGGATAACAGCACCATCGATCTGGAGGCCGGGAGAGGCTTCTATATAAGCGGCGGCCTGTTACGCACGGTTGTAACTTCAGGTACTACACACGCTACTTTCACCGCCCATAAAACCGGGGGTCTGCTTGATGAAGAAGGATTTTTTCTTGAGTTTACCAGCGCAGTCAACTATAACCCCGGCGATGATTCCGGCACCTTACTCCGCTATGTTCAGATTTCTAATTTACGGTCGGGTGGCGCTTCAATTAGTTTTTGTGGAATTAAACTTGATAATGTGAAGATTATCTCTAACGTAAGCTATGGTGGTTCATTTTTTTACATCATTAACGAGGGCTGGGCTATCATCCAAAACTGTTCCTTCGAGAAAATCTTTCTCGAAGTCGGAACTGATTTAAGTAGTACCTCTTTCGAGATGAAACGGAATATTTTCCGCGGAGGTAACCATAGTATATATTTCTATAACCTAAATAATCCCGGTGTTGCGCCGCATCAGATTGAACAGAATGACTTCGACGGAAGTAAACCGGCAATGCTTAATAACATGACCGGCAGTAGCAATGTACCGCTCGGCAATAACTATTGGAACGGCGGCGTACCCGGGGTTGCCAAAAGCGGGGGAACGACGGTCGATATCGACTTCAACGACCCATCAGTGCCGCTGAGTAGCCCTCCGGCTGGGGCCGGGCCGAATTGGTGATTAACGAAACCCTCAAGCTGCTCCAGGCAAATCCCAAATTAAGACTGTATGTGGTGGAGTCGAACCGGACTGAGGAAGGCCGGGCCAAGAACCGCCGGGTGGAACTGGTGGAGCAGTAGATAGCAGGATTTCAACCGGACTATTGTAATCAAAGGTAGGAGGATTTTATCGTGAAACGATGGTTATTCTTAATCTTCTTGGCATCATTTCCGGCAATATCATTTTTGGCCGGCTGCGGGGGCGGGAGTCATAACAACCCTCCTGCCACGTCACCGGGATGGACGACTACCAATGCATTAGGCTCGCACTGGAGCAATTCAATCAGCAATTCCTTTAGCCAGACCACTGCGCTCAACGCAATCGTCTTCTATCAGGATACTCTCTATGCTCGATTTATGGCCGGGGGCGCTAACGGAGAAGTCGCTATAGGTACTGATAACGGAGAGTCGTGGAGTTCTTTGATTAGTTTTCCTTTTACCGCTGGCTCGCATATCTACGCGATGGCTAGTGAGGGTGATGGAGGTCACTTGGTGGCCGTGGGTAATCAGCAAATCGCCTGGAGCAATAACAGGGGAGCAAGCTGGGTTAAAGCAGGCGCGGTTCCTTTTCACAACATCATTTATGCTATTGCTTTCGGAGCCTATGGAGGCCAAAATATATTCGTCGCCGCCGGTCATAATGGGGAGATCGCCCGCAGCACCGACGGAGGCCAAACATGGGGCAGCCTGATTACGAATCAGTCTATTTCCCACATCCGCAGTCTTGCTTATGGGGATGGCGTTTTTATCGCCGGTTGCAACAATGGCGATATCCTCCGGAGCGCCGACGGGGGAGCGACATGGCAAAGCGTATCCAGCAACCCCGTCGGCGAAGGCTACATTGGTTCGATTACCTGCGGGGCATACGACGGCGTCAAGGTTTTCGTGGCCAAAGGAGGCGATCGCACGATCATTCGCAGCGTTGATCAAGGACTCACATGGGAGAAGATCGACCTCAGCGGAGTCTATGGCCCTTACGGACATATAATGGGAGTAGCCTATGGCGACGGTGTCTTCGTAGCCGTCGGCGACCAGATCGCCCGCAGCGCCGATTCCGGGAGGAACTGGACATTGGTTGATACCAGCGGTACGAATATCTTTACCAGTGGCAATTATTTACTCACGGCCGCATTTGGTAACGGTACCTTTGTAGCAACCGGTCTTGACGGTATGATTGCCCGGAGTAACAATTAGACTGCACCGACACTCAACGGTTTGTTTGATGAAAGAGATCTATACTCAATGCCGCCGAAGTATATTTGAAAGTTTCGAGCCTGAATACAGATTGGCAAAAAAAGGCCACTTTAGAATCAATTGACTACAGGTGTTTATAGT
Organism: Bacillota bacterium; assembly: GCA_029974635.1. Classification (GTDB taxonomy): domain Bacteria; phylum Bacillota; class UBA4882; order UBA8346; family UBA8346; genus JAEZJQ01. The sequence continues at coordinate 20,253 of JARKQY010000008.1, forward strand.
TGGGAACTCTCTTGGTAAGTTAGGTTAATATTTATTTTTAAGCGCCCAAGATTACCATCAGATATTTTGGGCGTTTTCCATTGCCATCGGTTGGTAGCATTCATGATATCTCGAAAGTTGTCCGGAATGGACGCCGGCCGATAGGTACAAGACATTACATGTCATTCTTTAAGTTTATGCCACCACGGTATCGTGTTGAAACGACAAATAAAAGTAAGAATGAAATATTATTTTAAAAGTCCAAAATGTGGTACAATAATCACTGAAAGCAAAAATAACAAGCAACTCTTAAATTTGATAGAGTTTAAAAATCCAAAATTGTTGACAGGAGTTTCCTTTGAAAAAGACTGTACTATTGGCGCTATTAATTGTCATACTCTGCAACCATATCGGAGCAACAACAAAGGAGCCTAAGAATATGGAATTCATATTATCAAGTAAAGCATTTAAAAATGGCGAATTAATTCCCGTTCCTTATAGCAATACTCGTCTTGGAAAGAATATTTCTCCCCCTTTGAATTGGGAAAATCCTCCGGAGCAAACCAAATGTTTTGCAATCATTGTCGAAGATGTGGATGCTCCAATAGTTGGCATAATTTCACATTGGGTTCTATATAATATTCCCGCTGAAAAGCGGGAATTACAGGAAGGCATTCCCGGGCAAGAGTCTTTTGCTGATGGAACCATTCAAGGCAAAAACTTTTTTAATCGAAACGCATATATGGGGCCAAGTCCTCCTTTTGGGACACACCGTTATTATTTTAAAATATACGCTTTAGATGCGAAGATAAAGTTGGATCCAAAGATGACCAGGAAAAAACTTTTAAAAGCAATCGAACAGCATATTTTAGGCCAAGCCCAGTTAACAGGTTTATATTCCAAAAAATAGCCACGCCCACCATAATTAAGATAAAGGACAACGGTCAGACTGAAGTATTACCGTTTCACTATTATAGATTCAACAATCCGGAATTGCCATAAATGAAGGCTATTATTTTGGCCGTTATGGAGTCGGATTGTTATTTTATGATCACTGAGAGATGTTGATTTTAGATTCGGGATTAAAAGATAAGGGGACCAGTTATGGATTTTTTAGAGGAGAATAAATCAGAAGGTAGACCGGTATTAAACACAGAAATAACAATTGCAGACTTTAAAACACACTATTGGTTGAAAGAAGAATTACAAGATTTTTGCCGGAAGAACGATATAATATCAACTGGATCGAAGCTTGAAATAAGCCGGCGTATTGAATATTTTTTAAGGACTGGGAAACGGGAAATAGAATCAAAGAGAAAATCTAGAGAAAGTATTTCACACGTAAAAAATGAGGACGAATTGAGTGTCAATACAATAATTACCAATCGCTATACAAACAACGAAAAGAATCGAGCATTTTTTAAATCGATAATTGGACCTCAATTTCATTTTACTACGCGGTTCATGAATTTTTGTAAGAATAATGTGGGTAAGACTTATCAGGACGCTATCGATGAATGGTTTTTTGAACAAAAAGAAAAGAAAGAAGGAAAATTTAAAACTGAAATTGCGCCACAGTTTGAATATAATAGATTTATCCGTGATTTTTATGATAAACCGGAAAATAAGGGAAAAAAACTTAAGGAAGCAATAGCGGCGTGGGAGAAAAGTAAAAGAGAACGGGGAAGTTAAATTTGAAACTAATTCTCCTTATTATCATTATTTACATCATAATTATTTGGAAATGGTATTGGAGAAATACGCACGCTTTTTAAGGGCGGTATTACCATCAAAATATAAAATCTATAGATTTTTTACGGATAAAGAATATGCCCGGAGATATAACATCAAAGAATTCCCGGACGGAGAATTTGTCGCGCAATATATTAAGTGCATTGAAGTACAAGAAAGAACGGTTTTATATCAGCATCTGACAGAATTAAAGGAATATGTATTAAGGGCAATGGGTGGTTTTGAGATCGACGGTTGGAAGCTGAGAACACCCGTAACAGTTGATTAGAGTTGACCAATTAATGGATTTTATGAAGACTATCATCATGAAGGTATTCTGGCACAATATATTCTTTCGTATATTGCAACTCGGGCAATTAAACAGTGATTTATATATAGAAAGGTAATTAATGTGATCACCAGAGACGAAATAACCAAAGCCTTAGAGGCTTTATACTTAAGAATAAATGCGGCAGGCAAAGAAGCAATTCTGAATAGGAAAGAAAATATTGATCCGGTATTAAATAACCTTGAACAGGATCAAAGGTTTGGGCTCTCATTACTGATAACTATAAAAGGAAAGATAGTTGAAAACTTTAAATTTCTAATGGAAGAAGTTAAAAAGACGGAACCGGAGCAATATTTTTATCCTGAATCGGATTTGCATATAACAATTTTGGATCTTATCAGTGCGAATGAAGGCTATCAAAGAGATGATTATATTATTGGCAGATCTGTTAAGATAATCGAAAAAGCCATAAATGGTTTGCCGCCCTTTGAAATTAAATTCAAAGGCATAATTTTCAGTAATGCTGCAATTTTAGCGAAAGGATATTATGATTTTGAGCTGCAACTGATACGGGAGCGGATGAGAAAAATTGCATTGGAAAACGATATTGATTTTAAGGAAAGATACCAAAGCATTTCAGCCCATTCTACAATCGTGAGATTCAATAAAAGCTTGCAAAATCGAGAAAAGTTAGCGGCAATAATTCAAAAATATAATAATTTTGATATTGGGTTCATGAAAGTTAATCAATTAGATTTGGTTGTTCATGATTGGTATAACAGAAAAAAAGAGGGGGTCGGCAAGTTCATTCTGAGTGATTAGGTTTTTGAGGGGGACGCATCGCATACGTTGTAATTTATCAACAAAATGATTTTATTTTTACGGATGAAAAAGATAACATACGAATAAACGGAGAGGCGGAGATAATATGACTGTTAGTGAATTATTTCATGCGCTTGCGATACTCACAACCGGATTATTTTCCGGACTGATGATGACTTTGGTAATCATTCTGCAAAAGCAATGGTTATTGATGAACCGGAGCGAATATTATTCTAACTTTCAAGGATTTCTGAAGGTTGCCAAAGGGAATGCGCTGGTTACAGTCCTTACCTTGTTTTCTTTTCTGGTCCCGCTGTTATTTGGGATACTATCGGTTATTGCAAAAAAGTGGGCCTTGGGAGTTTCCCTCATACTCGCCGGAATGCTTTTTTTGATTGGATGTTTTGTAGTAACCATGAAACTTAATTTTCCAATATATAACAAAGTTACCTCGTGGCGATCTGAAAACGAGGCGACTGATTGGGAAGACATCAGGAGAAGATTCTATGTTTTGAACCTGATCCGATTTGTCTCGGCAACTTTATCATTTATAGTGCTGGTTTTTAGTAAAGTATATTTTTATTAATACCGGAAGAGATCGACAATGTAAGACAAAGCTAGGGAATTAACAGAAACTTTTTGACTATTTGATTGGTTCAATGTAAAATATATATAAACAATTTCTAAATAAATATTTGTTATCATTAACAAATACGAACTTCCCGTATGATTCGGAAGTTTATATTGTGTATTATTTTTGTTTGGCGAGTTGTATTGATTTTTCATACTGCTTATCCCGTATTAAATTGTAATAATTCTATAACATTGACGAGGTAAAAATGACCATAATCAAGTACGCAACTGATTATCTAAAACGGAACCCCTTTTTCGGCGAGTTTTTTCATGAAAGCGCTATTGCCAAGTTTAAAAAATACCTGGTAACCGGCTTTTCGTCCTTTGGCCTGGAATATTTCATCTATTTTGTATTCCTGCACTTTTTGGGAGTGTATTATCTTTATTCAAGCTTTATTGCCCAGGCGGTCGTTTTTTGTTTCAACTTTCTCATGAACCGGTATTGGTCGTTTCAATCACGCATGAAGCTGAGTCACCAATTACCCAGATACCTGGCGATGTTTCTCTTCAACGTCGCTACATCCACCCTTCTATTGAAATTGTTATCCGATATCTGGGGAATCAATTATTACCTATCGAAAGTTTTGGTTATGGGAGCTATCGTCTCCTGGACTTTTATCATTTACAAGCGATTTATTTTCGTAACGGATCCCAAGGAGAGAAATGGGGCGTAGTGATTTGATATCCATCATTATCCCGGTTTATAATGAAGAGAAACAGATTCGGGAAAGCATCCAGGCAATCGGTGCTGTATTGCAAAAAAACAGCATATCCTACGAATTTATTCTGGTCGATGATGGTTCCAAAGACAATACTTGGGCAATTCTGATGGATTTAGCCGCCTCTTATCCCGGAATGCAAGTAATCCGCTTCAGCCGTAATTTTGGGAAGGAAGCGGCTTTGTGCGCCGGACTGGACGCGGCCCGGGGTGATGCCGCGTTGATCATGGACGCGGATTTGCAGCATCCGCCGGAATTTATCCCTGAAATGATACGGCTATGGAAAACCGGTTATGAAATCGTCGAAGGAGTCAAGAGTTCCAGAGGACGGGAGAAGCTGTCAAACCGTTTCTTTGCCCGGGTTTTTTATGATATGATGCAGCGATTATCCGGGTTTGATTTACATAACGCTTCTGATTTCAAATTGTTGGATGCCAAGGTAGTGGCTGCCTGGCGGCAAATGCCGGAACGGCATACTTTTTTCCGGGGAATGGCTGCCTGGGTGGGCTTTCAACGGACTGCGGTATCTTTTGAGGTCCCGGAACGCCCGATAGGCGGTTCGAAATGGTCAAAATTGCATTTATTCAAACTGGCGATGACGGCAATAACTTCTTTTTCTTCAATCCCTTTACAAATTGTAACTTTCTTAGGCATTATTTTTTTGTTGGGGGCAATTCCGTTAATATTTCAAACTTTATATCTGTACTTCCATGGAGACGCCCGCGCCGGTTTCACCACAGTCATCGTATTGCTGCTGATCATCGGCAGTATTCTGATGATTAGTTTGGGAATCATCGGTATGTATATTGCCAAGATCTTTGAAGAGGTAAAATTCCGGCCGCGTTATTTAATCACCGAAAAATTGGAACATAGGGGAGAAGAGCCAAAATGACTGCCTGTTTATACCTTATTGTAGCTGGGTGGAGCGGTTTTACCATTTTGAAATGGCTGTTTCCGCAACTATTCAAACTCTCCGCGACTGAGAGCATCATGGGTAAGCCGGCCCCGCTGGCAAATTGGATGGTGGTTGCGCCGGGCTCCTTTTTGATCGGGACGTTGCTGATGACTTGGGTTACTTATTTCGGGGCGTATTTATTCCAAAGCGCCGCCCGGCCCCTTATTTACGGAAACCTGATTTCGTTGCTCGTGTTTGGCATAGTGATTATTCTCGGAATAGTTACCCAGCGGAGCGCATACCGCAATATGCTTCAAAACATCAAGGATCAAGCATCTTCTCCTGATAAATCCTTTGTGAGGAAATACCGGTTTGAATTGGTAGCTTGCGCCGTTTTTTTCGTTGTGGCCTATTTCCTGATGTTTCATGTCTTCCGGATAGAAGGCAATGTCATTTATATCGGCCGGTCTGTATTTAGTGATTTTGGGCCGCACTTAGCCGTGATCCGTTCTTTTTCGCTCGGATCCAATTTTCCAACCGAATACCCGCATTTTGCCGATGGTCATGCCCGGTATCACTTTCTATTTCAGTTTCTGGTGGGTAATTTGGAATTTCTGGGGTTGCGGCTGGATTGGGCTTTTAATTTGCCCAGCATTCTCTCGTTAGTCGCTTTTGTAATGCTTTTATATTCGTTGGCCGTATTGATCATGGGGGTTAAATGGGCCGGAATTTTAAGCGCCGTATTCTTCTTTTTCCGGAGTTCATGGGCCTTCGTTACTTATCTGGCCGGCCTCCCAACCAATCAATGGCTTACCGGCATATTGGCCAATGACCGGTTTATCGGCAAAACCCGTTACGAAGACTGGGGGTTGTGGACCCAGAACGTCTATGTCAACCAGCGCCATCTGGCGTTTTCTCTCGGGATCCTAATATTAATTCTGATTTTGTTATATCCGTTATATCAGAAAATGATAGCGGCTTTCAGGGCCGCCAGAAAAGAACCGGCCGCCGTACCGGAGAAGACTCCGCAGCGCGGTGCAAATGCCAAAACCGCAAAAGCTGCACCGGGCTCTTTGCAAAAATGGCTGCGCCCGCGGCTTGATGAGTTTTTATTCAAGAAAGACGCCTGGTTGCCTGAAAATCTGTTCCGGGCACTCATCATCGGCATTCTACTGGGCGCCACCAGTTTTTGGAATGGGGCGGTCTTGATTGCGGCGGGTTTAATCTTGGCCTTTTTGGCCATTTTTTCCAAACACAGGTTGGAATATGTGGCCATTGCAGTTCCTACTCTTCTGCTGGCCTTGCTGCAATCACAGTTCTTCATCGGTTCCGGAGGGGAAGCGGTTAATCCCCGGTATGCTCCGGGTTTTTTAGCCAATGGCGCGGATTTTAATGCAATCGCTGCTTATTATCTGGAGTTATTAGGGATTTTACCCTGGATCATAGTTGCGGGGTTATTTATTGCTCCGAAAGGGAGCCGCCTGTTGGTCATTCCCTTTGTCATCCCGTTGGTTTTTGCCACTACGGTTCAATTAACCCCCGATGCCGCCGTTAATCACAAATATGTGATGATTGCGGTGATCTTATTAAATATCATCACCGCTGCAATTATCTATCGCTTGTTCAAAAAACGGTTTGTATTTACCAAAATCATTGCTGTATTGCTGTTTTTGGCCTTAATATTTACCGGAATAATTGATTTGATAACTTTAGTAAATTCCAACCGGAAGGAATTAGCCGTCACAGTCCGCACCGATGATCCGGTGCTGACCTGGGTAGCCCAAAATACCAACCCCCGTGAGTTGTTTTTAACGGGCCGTTATGGCATTCACCCCATTTTGTTGGCGGGGCGCAAGATTTTTTATGGCTGGCCTTATTTCCCATGGTCCGCCGGGTATAATACCTATGCCCGGGAAGAGGTTGTCAAACAAATTTACGGTTGTTGGGATGAAACTGTTCTAAAGAATCTGGTCCGTAATCACCGGATTGATTATATCGTAATTGAACCCGAAAACCGGCAGGCTGATTTTTATCTGTTAAATGAAGCTTTGATTCGAAACACATTTCGTTTAGTATATCAAAACATGGAACGGGATATCAGTATTTATGCAACTGATTAATGTAAAAAAAGAAAAGACAGGGAGGAATCATTGTGGTTAGGAAAGTCCGGTTTGTGATGATGGTTTTCGCAATTTTATTGGCGGTATCAACTTGTTTGACCTATGGGGCAAGCCCCAATCTAATTAAAAATCCCGGATTTGAAGAGGTCTCCGGCACTTTGCCCGCTGAGTGGACTTATAAAGACGGCGATTTGCCCCAAGGTGTTACATATGGAATCAGTAAAAACGCGCCTCGCTCTGGTTCCAATTCTCTGGTAATCACCAATACGGAAGAGTTTGACACCATAATTGCCCAAAAACTAAAGGTCCAACAGGATAAAGTGTATCGTATCAGTTGCTGGATCCGGGCTGAGAATATTGCCAACCAACCCGGCTCCGCCAATATCACTTTATATTATGTGGATAACGGCTTTGGATGCAAGGGAATCTATACGTCCAGGGAATTATCGAATACGGGAAACCAGTGGCAATTATTGGAGTTCTACATTAAGACCTTGAAAATATCCGATCCCTTATCCATCGGTGTCCGTTTGGGGGGCCAGGGGACCAAAAATCGGGGGACTGCATATTTCGACGATCTTACCGTGGAGCTGGTTCAAAACCCGGGTTCCAACCTTCAAATCGAACAATTTTTCGTTCCCGGGAAACAGCAAGATACGGGAAACCAGACCGGCAATCCTGGTTCCCCAAAATCCAATCCGATAATTATCTATGTCATTCTCGGCCTTCTCGGCCTGGGTCTGCTGGCTTATTTCGAGATTAAACTGACCAAGAAAGAAAAAAAAGAGAACGATTCGGTGGAAGACAAAGACGAAGAAGAAGCAGCGGACTGAAAAATTGTGTAACAAACCAAAAAACAAGTTGGCGGGTAAATGATGGATATGGATAAAATTGAGCAAAATGATGCAAATGAGATGAACAGGACGGATACCAATCAAATAGCTGGCTCCGCTATGGAGAACCAGGAATTGGCAACTGCCAAGGAAAGTAATATCAACCTCGGATCGCAACATGGGAAGTTGACTGTTAGATCTGTATTCGCTCTGCGCCGGGCTTGGTTTATTCTGGCCTTACTTAGCAGTATCATTTGCCTGGTTTCAAGCATTCTTCATTATACGCATCGCTATTACGGCAATCCTGTAACCTGGATATCCTGGCTTACAGGATTGTTGTTTTTATTCATAGCCGTATGCCCGTCCCGGGAAAAAATCCGCCAAAAACTTGCGGTTATACCTAACAAAACTACATATATTTTTGGGGCATTGGCTGCTTTTTTTATTCTTTCCCACTTTTGGAATTTTTCAACCGCTCCCTGGAATCAAAACGGCCTGTTTGATGATGCCGCTTGGGATATCTATTTCGCCAAGACGTACATTTTTTCCGGAGCACCTTTTCAACCGGCATTCCCGGATTTTGGAATTGCCCGGGAAGTGATGTTTCATTATTACATCACTTTCTGGTTCAAATTGTTCGGTTACAATCTGCTGACTTTTAATATCTCATTGATCGTACTCGGGTTAATCACGTTTTTATTTACCTGCCTACTTATTCAAAAACTTTTCAATAATTACACTGTTACCATTGCCGCAGGAGTTATCCTGAATTTCTTGCCGTTGCATTATGTGCACACGTTTGCCGGGCACCGTTACGCAGCTGCGGCGCCGCTAATCATGTCCTCGTTATATTTCTTATATACCGGATTCAAAGGGCGCTCCTCCTTCCGCATTGTGGTCAGCGCAATGCTGGCGGCTTTCTGTGTTGACAGCGCCATTATGGGGAAACAATACTTGATGGGAATTTTGGCGGCGTTTTTATTGATATTCGGCTTCCATTTTAAAAGATACTTTTCCAGAATCAATTGGAACCTGGCGAAATTATTCGGAGCCAGTCTGATTGTGGCAATGATGCCGTTGCTGGTATATATTTGTTACAATCCCATCTATTTTGTCCATGAAAGCAATATGACCCGGACATTTTTAGATGCCTTTCGTTCCGGCGGCTGGAATGGGATTAAGCCTTATTATGATCAAACCTGGCAAGTATTTTTTGGCGATTTCACTTATAAACGGGAATTTATCTGGGAATTTGTGCTGATTCCGTTTTCATACTATGCATTTTTAATCCCGGGAGTAATGTTGGCCTTGCTTCGCAAGCGGTATGAAATGGTGTTGTTGGCGGTCATACCCATTGGCGGCGCGTTTGTGGCCGGTTGTTATGATTTCAGGGTACTGCACGCCGCCCCGTTCTGGATTATTTTGATGGCCTTTACCTTTCATGAGATTATGAAGCTAACCTCCCGTTACCGGAATAAAATCATAAAAATAACCGGATTGGCTGTAATCTCCGGGGTGTTACTGGCCGGATTGATTCCTTGTATCGGGTACATTCACGGCAAATCCAAAGACCCGAATTCCATTTGGCTCCTGCCCCAAAAAGATGTTGCTTTATCCCGGTACTTGCGGGACATAGTGGCGGGAGTTCCCGATCCATCACCGCGATTGCGCTATCAAGAGTTTAACAAGCTGCAAGGTTATCCGGAACCGGATTACGATACTTTGATATGCCAGTACCTGGGTTTTGCTATTACCCATATGTTTTTAAAAGATTACGATGACCGAAAAATCATGGCATTCAGCGATCAGACACCCTTTAACCTGCAAAATGAATCTGAGATCTTGCAGAACAATAAAAATGCCATTTTCAATTATCCAATCGGGACCAAGGATCTAAAACTGATTTGGGAAGTTCAGGACAAAACCAGCCGGATTATTGAGGCCTTCAAAAGATTGAACTTCCTGGGCTGCGATGAAATTTTGACTTCGGAGCATGCCGGTCAGAGCTTTTCATTTTATGTATTAACGGTTAAAAACGAAAATATCGGCCGTTTGAAACAGGAAACCGCCAAAATTCAATTATAAATGAGGACTGTTCAATGAACCAGGTGATAATTATGGGGGCCGGTCCGGCCGGTCTGGCTGCCGCGTATAAACTAAAGCAAGACAAGCAGGTGATTCTTCTTGAGTCCGAAAACCAGGTGGGGGGTATTAGTAAAACCATTCAGTACAACGGTTACTATTTTGACCTGGGCGGACACCGGTTTTTCACTAAATTCGATGAAGTAAATCTTTTTTGGAATGAGATCTTGGGAAGCAGTTTCGTCAGAACCCCCCGGTTATCCAGGATTTATTACCGGAACCGCTTTTTCAATTATCCGTTGACACCCCTTAACGCGCTTTTTGGGGTCGGAATCTTTGACACGGTTGTCATTATTTTGAGTTATCTGAAGTCAAAACTTTTTCCTTATCCGGTGGAAGATACTTTTGAACAGTGGGTCTCCAACCGGTTTGGCAAAAGATTATACAGCATATTTTTCAAAACGTATACGGAAAAGGTTTGGGGAATTCCCTGTTCCCAATTGGAAGCGGAATGGTCGGCCCAGCGTATCAAAGGCTTATCATTGACCACCGCTATTATTAACGCCGTCTTCAAACCGAAAAACAGCAAGATCAAGACCCTTATCGATGAATTCGATTACCCGGAATACGGCCCGGGAATGATGTACACCGCTGCCAAAGACAAGATTGAGTCCGCTGGCGGACGGGTTTTATTGAAATCGAAGATCATCGGGGTTAATCATGAAAACTACATCATCCGTAGTGTGGACTACAGTGATTCCAACGGAAATGTTCACCAGTTGGCCGGTGATGATTTTGTCTCCAGCATTCCCATTACTGAATTGATTCAAATCTTAAACCCGCGGCCTCCGGCGGAGGTTGTTAAAGCTGCGGAGAGTCTGGCTTACCGTAGTTTAATCACTGTCGATATCATTGTTAACCGCCCGGTTTTGTTTCCGGATAACTGGATTTATATTCATTCACCCGAGGTGAAGCTGGGCCGGATTCAGAATTTTAAGAACTGGAGCCGGAAAATGGCGCCTGATCCCAATAAAACCTCTCTGGGACTAGAGTATTTCAGCACCGAAAACGATGAGTTATGGAATCTTCCGGATGCCGAACTGTTTAAGCTGGCGGCCGCCGAGGTTGAAAAAATAAAGATATGCAATGCTTCGGAGATTGAGGACTACATTGTGGTACGGGTTCCAAAAGCTTATCCGGTATATAACACCGGTTACCAGAAGCATTTGAATATTGTCAAGGATTACCTGCAACAATTTAAAAACCTGCAATTGGCGGGACGATACGGCCTTTTTAAATATAACAATATGGATCATTCGATTCTTACCGGTTTTTATGCCGCCCGGAATATCCTGGAACCCCATCGGCATTATGACACCTGGGAAATAAACACCGAAGAAGAGTATCATGAAATGAAAAAGGAGACCGCGTCGCAAAAACCTGTTGGCATCTGAATAAGGTAATGCCAAAGCGCTAAAAACATATACTCGCGCAGAGAAGTCGTCACCCAAGGTGACAAAGGCGCAGAGTTTAATCCCTTGCCTGACAGGACCTTATCCCTCTCTTTCACAAAATAGAGGGATAAAGGGTGAGTTCTTTGTCTACTATCCAAAGAAGGAGAATGGAAAAATGACCAAAACAACCTCCGGCAATCGAAAAACCGGCAAATCAAAACCGTCTGCCGTAAAAAAGAAACCGGGCCTGCTCTCCAAAATACCTGAATTTTCGATTACCATAGTTGCCGCGGTGATCATTATCCGGATTTTGCTCTCGTTTCTTCCCAGCCACCGGGTGGATATGGGGATGTATAACTATTGGAGCCATTATTTGGCCGACCGGGGTTATGCCGGGTTTTACGAGTCATCGCATATTGTTTATGCCCCTTTCTATATGTATTTTTTGCAGATCTCCGGTAAAATCGCCTCGATTTTCCATGTGAGTGATCTAACCCATGAGTTTTTAATCAAAATGTGGGCGGTATTATTCGAGTTTATCGGCGCCTATTTGATTTACCGGATCGGGAAACACCTGGGCAAATCGCGGGCAGGCTTTTGGACCGGTGTGTTTTATGTTTTAAATCCGGCCGTATTTATCAATTCATCCATTTGGGGGCAGTTTGACTCCTTCTTCGCTACGATTCTGTTGGCGGTTGTGTATTGTTTCTGTTTAAAACGCAATGTGACGGCCGCTGTATTATATATGGTTGCCATACTTACCAAACCGCAAAGTATTTTTTTGCTGCCGCTGGTGGCTTATGTATTCTTATTCGGCGATTTACAATGGAAGAAAGCGTTGCCGTTTTTCAAAACCACCTATTCGCCAACGGAAATTCGTTCCCATTTTGATAAAAAGTATTGGCTGAAATTTTTATACGCGACACTTGGAGTTATCGGAGCTTATGTATTCATCGTGTTGCCTTTTTATGAACCCACCCCCGCGGCCAAGGGGAATTTGTTGCTGTATGTGATTGATTTGTTCTTGTGGGTTCCCCGCTTATATTTAAAGTATGTGAATGATTATCCCTACGCCACCGCTAACGGTTTTAATCTGTGGACCATTTTGGGAGGGCAGATCGTCATCGATAGCGAACCTTTCCTGGGACTCACTTATGCGGCCTGGGAAAAGATTTTCCTGGCGCTCCTCTGGATCTTTGTCGCCGGGTTATTGATTCAAGTGAAAAAGAATGAGTTTTCATTATATTATATATCCTATATACTGGCTTTTGGCTTCTTCATGGTTTACGGCCGGATGCATGAACGGTATTTGGTTCCGGCCCTGATTTTTCTGGCGGTCAGCACCTTGTGGGCCAGATGGCTTTGGGTGCCCAATATCATATTGAGCGCTTGCGTCCTGGGAAATCAGTGGTATTTATATGAATTGGCGAAAAAGGATGTTTACTGGCTGCCCAAGGACGATAGCTTGGCAATGGTAATTGCCGTGATTTCATTGGTGATTTTCTTAAATGGCGTGTATTACATCATCAAATTCATTCAACGGAATACTAAAAGCAGATCGAATCGAAAACTGGCAAGGAGTAAATAATGACCTCTCCACTAGAAAACAGGATATGTTTGATTGTGCCATGTTATAACGAGGCGGAGCGCCTGAAGATCGAACTGTTTCAAGAAATTGATCCCGTTATTTACATATTATTTGTAAATGATGGTTCTACGGATGGCACTCATGAATTGATCTCCAGCCATCAAACCAACCGGCTCCTTTACTTGCGGTTGGAGAAGAATAGCGGCAAGGCGGAGGCCGTCCGTCAGGGAATGTTGCATTTACAGCAGCTTCCCATATTTCAGGAGATTCAATGGGTTGGTTATTGGGATGCCGATCTCTCCACCCCCTTGACGGAAATACCCAATTTCTTTCGGTATATTACCTTATTTGGCTACACACCGGACGCGATTTGGGGGAGCCGGGTCAGCCGGCTCGGCAGTAATATCAAACGTTCCGTTTTACGCCATTATTTCGGCCGTTTGTTTGCTACATTCGCCAGTGTATTGTTGAATTTATCCTGTTATGATAGCCAGTGCGGCGCGAAAATTTTCAAAAAGGAATTGATTCCGGAAATTTTTGGCGAGCCTTTCATTTCACGCTGGATCTTCGATGTGGAGATACTGCTGCGGATGCGGCAGCGCCAGATCATTGAATATCCTTTACAATACTGGGAGGATATCCGGGGTAGCAAAATTAAGTTTCTTCCCGTGGCCTTCCGGACGGTTCTGGAAATTCTAAAGATACGGCGCAAGTATTTGTCATGAACCCATATTGTAGCGTAGTTACAATTCAAAAATTAGCCAAGGGTAATTATCGATAAGCGGATTGTTATTAATTAAGAGTTTGGAGGGAAGGGAATGCTTCCAAAATGGTTGTTCTTAATTGCAGTTATTATAATGGCGTTTGGTTTATTGGGAATGGATGCCCAGATGGTGCTTAACTGGTGGTTTTGGATGGTACTCATCGGATTTGCCTTTTTGCCGCTTGTTTCCAAAATATTCGGGTCCTTTTTCGACAAAGGCTACCTGTTTGCCAAGACCATCGGTATCATATTACTCACCTTCAGCTTGTGGATGGTTTCTTTTTTCCGGATTATTCCATTTACCAGGGAAGTGGTTTATATCTGGGTGGGGCTTGCCGCGATCATTATCTATATTGGTTTGAAAGGCTGGACTACCGCCGGGGAGATTTTTAAAAACGCCAAACTGGCCAAGGTTTTCGTATATGAAGAGGCGTTATTCTTGTTATGTCTAGTCTTTTTTGCCTTTGTGCGGGGCCAAAATCCGGACATCAACGGAACAGAAAAGTTTATGGATCTTGCCTTCCTGAACAATCTGATGCGCACCGATTTCATGCCGCCGCTGGACATGTGGTTCGGGGGCCAAATCGCCAATTATTATTATTACGGCCAGTATATTTTTGCTTTTTTGACCAAACTCAGCGGCCTTTCCACATCCATCACCTATAATCTAAGTTTGGCGACGATTTTTGCCCTGGGGTTCGTCTTAACTTTTGCCGTTTCCGCCAATATGGTCTTTCTGCTGGGGAAACGCAAAGTTATCAGCATTATTCTGGCCGGTTTGATTTCGGCCAGTTTGTTAACGATGGGCGGCAATTTGCATACGCTAATCTACGCCCACCTGCTGCCTTACGCCCAAAGCATCGGACTTTATAAAGAAGATGTAAAACCGTATTTTTATGCCGATCCCCGGAGTTACATCGGACATTATCCGGAGACCAACGATAAGCTGATAACCGAATATCCCGCTTATTCTTATATCTTAGGTGATCTACATGCTCAAATCATCAATGTCATATTCGTGCTTACGTTTATCGCCTTATTACTGGCGTTTCTCGCCAGGGCCAGGGACGAACTGGCGCTGAAAACCGAGGTCCAGCGGCCGATTTATTATGTGCCTTTGGATAATCTCATCATGATCTTGAGTTTACCGGTATTATTGATGACCAACACCTGGGATTATCCAATTTATTTCACGGTCATGCTCTTTGTCTTCCTGGCCGCCAACTTGATCAAATATCATTTTGAAGACCGGGCCTTTTTAATCACCATGGTCAGCAGCGGTAAAATCCTGTTGATTTCATTATTGTTATTGGTTCCGTTTTTATATCGCTTTATCAATCCGACCCAGGGCGTCCATTTGACCAATCTGGCCCATTTGTTATCGCCGTTGTATTGGTATCAATTGTTTGTGGTCTGGGGTTACCAGTTCTGCTTTGCGATTTTGTTCATTATCTTTTTGTTCCGTACCAAGCCCCGGTATCAGCAAGTTCAAGCCGTCAACAAACCAAAAAAGAAGCAGGTTCCGCCGCCGGAACCTGCCGCCGCCAAACCTGAAAAGGGTTTTGCGCAATTCTTCAGCAACCTGCCCACCGCCGATATCTTTGCCCTGATTCTTTGTATTTGCGCCATGGGCCTGGTAGTGCTCTCCGAATTGTTTTACCAGAAGGATATTTCCGGGTCCGATTTTTACCGGGCGAATACGGTATGGAAGGTTACACTGCAAGCTTTTGTAATGTTCGATATCCTGGCTGGCTATATCATGGTCAGGCTGTTTACCAAAAACTTTTCCCAACTGAAACGCATTTTAATGGGTGGTTCCTTCGGGCTGATTTGGGTCATCGTAATGTTATATGCGGTATATGGCATTGGACAGCCTTATAATAATTTGCAGCAATATAAGGGGATTGACGGTACTGCATATTTACAAGGCCGGTACCCGGATGATTATGATGCGATCCAATGGTTAAACGCGAATATCAAGGATCAACCATTGGTCCTTGAAGCCAATGGCGACAGTTATTCCGATTATGCCCGGATTTCGGTGCATACCGGTCTGCCGACGATTCTGGGCTGGTATGTTCATGAATGGTACTGGCGGGGGAATAACGATGAAATCAATATACGGGTCAACGATATTGTAACGGTTTATGAATCTGACGATCTGATTGCCACCCAAAATGTAATCTCCAAATACAATGTGCGTTATATCGTGATTGGCAAGCTGGAACGGGATAAGTTTAAAAGCATCAAGGAGTCCAAGTTGTTAAGTTTGGGAACTGTTGTGTTTGACTCGGATTCTACCAAAATCATTCAGTTGAACCGCGGTTAAATATAGTAAATTCGGTCTGTCAGAGAAAATTATTGATAATAGATTAGCCCCGGATTATTTTATCAACAAGTCTTTATGAAAGAGCCGATAATTTTGAGCGGAGCCAAACTGAAAATGTTAGATAGGGCTTGACCTCGGGAATATGAATCCCGGGGTTTTTATTTAGACACAAATGTATGAGGAAAGAGGTGAAAAATCGTTTCAAAAATGAAAAAGTTGTAAAGCCCATCAACATCTGTATAACGTCAATTATGAAAAATGACTACACTGCCATCAAAAAGTAAGGTACAATGAATGTGCGAATCAATAATTTGCCAAAAGGCGCTGAAGGTTGGGTTTGAAGATGTGGAGCCTGGATTTTTAAAAGAACAATGTCTGGAATATGTCAATGATGGCGGGAGAGAGTCAATGAATTCGAATAATCAGAGCAATTATTGGATTCCGCCGATTCGATCCGAGATCATATGGCATTCCTTGATTTATCCATATAATCAGCAAAATTCACCAAGAAGCTAGGAATAATTGTCACAATTTTATGTAACAATTTTATGAAAATATGATTTGGAAAATTGCAGGAAAGAATAAAAACTGATAGAATAGTTTCCAGAACGTTGCATTACTCCAAATTATTTGCATCATATTAACGTTACTTTTTTAAGCAGTGGGTGTTTTGGTTTGCGAAGTGTGGTTAGTATCAACAATTGTAACGGTTATATCATTTGCCCGGCCGGGTTAGTTGCGGCCGGGTTTGGCCGTTTTTTTGGCAAAGAGCGGCCTGATTTGACTAAAAATCTTCTCGAATCGCGGTTATATATTTAAACCTCGTTCCGGCAAGTCCGCATCACAAGTAATGTTAAGAGTCACTTGCCGGATTCATGTTCAACAAGATAGCCCGGTTATGAAAAGGAAAAGCGAAGGCGGGGGTCCGGCAATGCGGAAGATGATACGGAAAATGTTAAGTATACTGGGGATGGAATGGAACGGTTTATGGAAGCCGGGTAATTGGAGATGGATTGGCCGGGGGTTGGGTGTTGCTATTCTGTTGGTATTATGCTTTACAGCGGCTTTGGGTGACACCCAATCATTAATAACTACAAATTATATTGATTGTGGCACAAGTCCAAGTAATTCCACTGCGGTAATCAGATATTTTACGTTACGAACGAGAACAACGGTATATTGGAATATCGATATGTCCAGGGCCAATCCCCGAAATACCGGATATGGTCCGGCCGCATATTTTTACATATCCGGCAATGGCTTATATATTACCTCATTGAGCGGTTCAAGTGAGTTAAACCCCGGAAATTATGAAGCACACTCATACGGCGGACGTTTTGGACAGTATTCTCCGGGTGTCGTTTCAGGATATCTATATTATAATGACGTGATCTATGACCGGAGTTATAATTTTACTTTTGATGGTAACCATACCCAGGATTATTCCATGTATTTCCCCGCGAATACTCCCCGCCTCGGGGGCTCCGGCTATACAGTCGGCCAGGCTTTAAATAGCGTTAATAATTTAATAACCAGACCATATAAGATTCCGGTCAGCTATACCCTAGAAACCGGAGGACTAACCGGATGGCTTCCGGATGAAGCGGATAAGCCCAGTATTACAATCTATACTTACAATCCATCATCGGGCGCCAAAATCGAATATGACAAGATTAGCGGCCGTGATGCCAGGATTTCCGGCACTTTTAATCTTCAAGAAGACCATGGCGTTTATATCAGCGTGCATGTAGGTCGTTCCCACGCTATGTTTAATACCATAGAACCAATTAGATGCATTGTCACCCTTCGTTATCGCTTTGATGAAACCAAACCGTCAAAGCCCACGGGACTTAAAGTGCTGGACATACAGGACAACAATATTATCAACGGTAAAATATACACCAATTTAGACCGGGTGAGACTCCAATGGAACCAGGCAAGTGATTCCGGAACTCCCTCATCCGGAATCGCCGGTTACAAGTTAATATGCAATGGTTCGGAACGGTATATAACCCAAAATTCATACACTGATGCATCAAACCCGTTATTTGCGGCTGAAGGCCAGTATACGGTACGAGTCAAATCGCAAGACAAGGAAGGGCATGAAAGCGATCTTTCCGATCCGCTTACCATAGTTATTGACAGATCAGTCAGCCCGGTTACGCTACCAAGCAATCCGGTCCAATTTGCGATAAATCCCGATACGACCTATAACGTTACTCTTACATGGAACCGGTTACTGGATGAACCCGGCGTCTCCAAATATCTAGTGGCAATCACCAACAGCCCGGAGGATCCAAAGAGCAATTTGGAGGAAGTAAGTCCGGAACAGACGCAATGCACCTTTTACAATCTTTCGGGAGAAGAGAATGTTTCAAAGTATCTCCATATCCAGGCGTTTGATAGCTTAGGTAACCAGAGCGTATGGACCCATACCAATGCATTCAAGCTTTGGTCATTGCCGGCGACAATCACGGCCCAGGCCTTCGCAACCGTTGTTAATGGCGTCCGCCAGTACAAAGTAGATTTGAAACTGGAGAATCAAGCGGATGCCGCTCAATATGTCATTGAAAGAACAGGGCCGAATCCGATTGCCGCCATTGTTCTAACCCGGGAACAGTTAAGCGGGGCCGGCTTTAAGTATACGGACACCAATAATCTGGCGCCCCATGGGAAATACACTTATAGCGTCTATACGAAAAATTCCTATGAAGTCCCGTCGGTGAAAAATTCCGCCACGGTTACGATTCCGAACATACCGTCCGCCGCGAACAGTATCGTTATCAAAGATAATAGCGGGCAGGCAGTTGCCGGCCCAAGCGTAAATACCAAAGACCTGTACGCTAATCTTGCCCAATTAACGGATATGGAAGGGGACCAATTCCAATTCAGATTGCATTATCGTAATTTGGATACCGGAATTACCGGGATGACCCCGGTATTTCAAAGCACGGATATAGCCATCGAATTGTTAGGCCTCCCGGACGGCAATTATGAGTTTTGGCTCGAGTATCAAGAAATAGCCAATAATACTCCGGTGTCAACCCCAAGCTTTACCGCGCGCCGGACTTTAGCTATCGATACGCTGCCTCCCAGCGGCAGTCTGGAACCCTATTGTATCGACGTGAATTATGAAGTGAACCACGGAACTCCCGGCCAGAGCCTCAACTTTAATGTAAGGGCGGAAGGTTATGAGCCGGCCCAGTTACGTTATGAGTGGGATTTCGGCGATGGTGGAACAGCCGTTGGGAAAGAAGCAACCCATATTTACACTTCCCTTGGTACCTATAATGTGACTTTACGAATCATTGATGCGGATGATAATATAACGACGAAACAAGTGCAAATAGTTATTACCAACACGACCCGGGGCCGGCTTTACGCGAATGAGACCTGGGGCGGCGCTCAACCACATGTTGTCAAAGGGGATATTTATGTGCCGGAGGATATCACCTTGACCATCAGCCCGGGCGCCGTCATAAAAGTAAAAGAAGAATGCGGGCTATACATCCGGGGAGTTTTTCATCTGGAGGACCCAGGGCGTCAAACCGGATTCACGGCGTACAATGCCCAGCTGCATTGGAAGGGTATCATTTTCGAAGGCCAATCATCCGGGATAGTGAACGGAGGCAATATAAGCACTGCGATACGGGGTTTGGCCATTCTGGATCATTCCCAGGTGACCATAAGTAATTGCGTGTTTTCCAATAGCCATGTGGGAATTCATATATGCGAAACCAGCCCAACAATTTCCGGCTGTTCGTTTGTGAACAACATCTATGGAATCAAGGAAGATAAGGAAAGCCCGGACGGCAGCAGCAACCCGACAGTTAGCAATTGCACCGGCAGCGGCAATAAGATTGATTATTATGATGAGAATTCAACTGTGACTTCACTGCCTTGAGCAGGATGTGCCGGATTAACGAATTAACAGAATCAAAATCAGTAATCCCCTTAACCCAGTCAATCCTGTCCAGTAACCTTGTTTTCGGCCTGCTAAATTAACAACCTTGTTTTTTAGACGGGATGAACGGGATTGATTGGATTAAAAAATCTAAAAAATTATTTAACCACGAAACGCTCGCAAAAAGAATAAAGACAGGGTTTTACATTTCGTGTATTTCGTTACTTTCGTGATGAAAATGTTACGATGATACCAGGGAGGTTTTTTGGCAATGAAAAAACTACTGACAATATTCAGTATAATACTATTGATGGCCTTCACCACTCCGGTCCAAGCGGAGAGCAACTGGACCAGCTCCATAGCCCACGGGACCCAGTTCAACTTCACCGGGAATCTGATCAAAATCAACCACAGCACCGTCCCCGGCGGGCTGGACTACATCCAGCAAACCTGCACCCCGGCGCCGGATATCACCATCGAATTCGACGCCAAAATCGGGTCTCTAAATAACGACTCCTACTCCCTGGTACTGGAATCCGACGGCGGCAATACCGCCGGCGGACTATGGCTATCCTACCATCAATCGGGCTTATGCGATCTGGACAACCTCGTCGTACCCCTAAACCTGAATGAATGGTATCATTACCGGATCGTCTCCACCCGGGAGAAAATCTTCATCTACGTCAACGAACAACTCAAATACGAACGGACCGGCGCCTTCCAGCCCCGGAGCTATATCCGGTTCCGGGATTACGGCCGCTGCAGCGGCCCGGTGACCAACTATATCAATAACGTCAAAGTAACCGTCCCCGGCACCATCGGCAGCCACGGCACTCAATTCGTCCCCGAAAACAATTTGCTGAAGATCAATCACAGCACCGTCGAAAGCGGCCTGGACGAATACCGGGAAAGCTTCGCCGCCCTCCCGGACGCAGTCATCGAATTCGACGCCAAGCTTGGCTCCGTAAACAACGATAATTACTCCCTGCTCCTGGACTCCGACGGCATGGAAACCGATAACGGCCTACGGCTGGCCTTTTACCAAAATCAGCTCCGGTATTTCTATAACGGCCACTGGCGCGAGATCGCCACCGTCAACTTTGACGAGTGGAACCACTATAAAATCGTCTCCACCCCGAAGAAAGTGGAGCTATATATCAACGGCGCCATCAAATATCTCCAGAAGGGCGTATTCTTCCCCCGGAGCTACTTCGCCTTCAAAGACTACGGCTTAGGCAGCGGACCGGTTATCAACTATATCGCCAACTTCCAGGCCAGAGCGGCCACCGGCGGCGACGGCAGCCTTGCCTACGACGACGCCAACTACCGGCCCCTGGCCGGCTGGACCGTCCAGGCCAGCCACGGTACCCAATTCTCCCGGAACGACGGCCAGATCCGGATCATTCACAGCACCGCGGACAACGGCCTGGACTATATGGAACAGCAATTCGACACGCTATCGCAAGCGGTCTTTGAATTTGACGCCAAGATCGGCGCCACGAACAACGACAACTTCTCATTGTTGCTGGAGTCCGACGGCGGCTATGCCGCAACCGACGGTTTGGGAATCGCCTTTAAAGGGAACCAAGTCATGTATTACCATCACAACAACTGGCAACCGATATTCACCATTCCTTGGGACGCCTGGCTCCACTATCGCGTGGTCTCCACCCCGGAATGGGTGGCCGTCTATATCAACGACGACTTAAAAGTCAAACAAAAAGGCAATTTCAGCCCCCGGAGCCGCCTCCGGTTCAGCGATTTCGGCTTATGCAGCGGCGCCGTCACCAATTACCTGGCCAATATCAGGACCCGAAGCATTACCTCCAACGACCAGTTCATCATCTTTGACGACTTCGACAACCTGCCCTTAACCGGCTGGAACCAAAGCGCCACTCACGGCACCCAGTTCAGCCAGAGCGGCAACAGCATCCAGATCAACCACTCCACCACCCCCAACGGCCTGGACAACATCTGGCAGAACTTCAACCCCCTGGCCGAGGCGGTATTTGAATTCGATGCCAAAATCGGTTCCACGAACAACGACAACTTCTCCTTATTGCTGGAATCCAACGGCGGCTATACCGCCCCCGGCGGTTTAGGCCTCGCCTTCCAGGGCAACAAAGTCATGGCCTATGCCGACAATGGCTGGCAGGCTATCTTCACCGTGCCCTTTGATCTCT
>JARKQY010000034.1 GCA_029974635.1 Bacillota bacterium
AAACAGCATCCTCGGCCTGACGTAGCGGATCGGTCTCCCGATGGCTGTCATAGTAATCACGTTTAAGAATCTGGTCTTTTAAATCATTAAACTCAATGGTAATTCCCTTTTCCTGTAATTCAAGCCACCTTCGCCGGGTGCGTTCCTCCACCGCAGCCGTTAAAAATATCTTTAGCTCGGCTTGCGGTAGTACAACCGTTCCAATATCCCGGCCGTCCATTACCACTCCGCCATTGGCAGCCATCTTTTGCTGCAATTTAACCATGGCGGTCCTTACTCCGGGTACTGCCGCAACTGCGGACACATTCTGATTCACTTCCAAAGAGCGAATAGGGGCAGTAACATCAATCCCATCCAAAATTACAAGCATTCCCGGATCCATACCGCTGATTCGATATTCTAAATGGATGCTGGTATTTTCAGCAAGCTTTGTCAAAGCAACACTGTCAGCAGTAGCAACTTCCTGCTGAAGAGCTTTCAATGTAACGGCTCGATACATGGCGCCCGTATCGATATATGTATAGCCGAATT
The DNA here is from genome assembly GCA_029974635.1 of Bacillota bacterium. Taxonomy (GTDB): domain Bacteria; phylum Bacillota; class UBA4882; order UBA8346; family UBA8346; genus JAEZJQ01. Next base: position 532 of record JARKQY010000034.1, read on the forward strand.
TTAAAGCGACCTCCTTGGCGATGGTGCTTTTCCCGGAACCTGCCGGACCGTCGATTGCGATAATAATTCCGTTAACCATATTCCCTCATTAAAAATTTTTCGTCTGATTGACCAATTCTTCCCGACCTTTATGTACCACCCGAATGGTGCGTTCCAAACTCTCCTCCAACTGTTCCAGGATTTGATTGGCATATTGGAGAGCGTCGTTTTCAATATCGGCGGCGGTATGTTTTGCTTCGGAGATAATTCGCCTGGCTTCTTCCTCCGCCCGGCCGATGATTTGGTCTTCCCGCACCAATTTTTCGGCATAATTTTCAGCTTCCCGGACGATTCGCTTTGCCTCTTCCTGTGCCTGATTCAAGTATCGTTCTTTCTCGCGGCTTATCCATTCGGCCTCTTTAATCTCTTCCGGTATGGCAATTTGAATCTTCTTAATCAACTCCTCCAATTCATCCTTGTCAATCCAAACCTTACCGGCAATCCCAAAACTGGAATCAACGATCTTTTCAAGATGATTCAAGAGCATAAGTAAATTCATTTTCGGCATTGGCTTCTCCTAAAGTAATGTCAAAAATATACACTTAATCGCAAAAATTTTCAACTCATACCGCAAAATTTTTTGTGTATTGCCTTTTCAACCTCCGTCGGGACCAAGCCTTGAATGGATCCCCCAAATTGCGCCAATTCTTTAATCATGCTTGAACTTAAAAAGGAGTACTCGTTCCGGGTCATCATAAACATGGTCTCAATCTCCGGGGAGAGCCTTTTATTATTTAATGCCATTTGAAACTCAATTTCAAAATCGGATATTGCCCGTAATCCTTTAACAATCAAGTTGGCGTTGATTTTACGGGCAAAATCAACCAATAATCCTTCAAAGGCGCAAACCGATACATTTGGCAGATGTAGCACCGCCAATTTTATCAAATCCACCCGATCCTCAATGGAGAATAGGGGTTTTTTATGGGGATTTTGCAGCACTCCCACAACCACCTCGGGAAATAATTGGGAGGCCCGCTCAATAATATCCACATGCCCGTTGGTAATGGGATCAAAACTACCCGGGCAAATTGCTTTTACATATTTAGATTCCATAATGATACCTTCATTCATTTTTTATTTCCGAAAAAAACTAAGATTGATATCACCGTAATTCCGAGTCAGGAAACATGTTAAGTCGAGAGTTTGAATCAACAGTTTCCTTGAATGCTCCACCGTTAGAATTCCATCTATTTTTAATAAACCGCAATGCACGATTTTAGAGATGATTATACCGGGTAAATCGCGATCAGCAAAGGGTGGGTCCAAAAAAATCAAGTCAAAACTCATTTTTTGATTGGCGAGAATGGCAATAGTCCGTTCCGCAGGACCATGAAGCACCCGGAAAGATTCCTCCGGTTTTACAATGTTTAAATTTGCATGAATCAGTTTAATGCTCAATTGATTCATGTCCGCAAACACTACCGAATTTGCGCCCCGGCTGAGGGCTTCGATGCCTACCGCTCCGGTACCCGCAAATAAATCAAGCAAATCGGCATTCTGAATCCGGGCTCCCAGGATATTGAATAATGCTTCTTTAACCCGGTCGGCCGTAGGCCGTAGCCCTTCATGTTTCGGCCCTTTCAAAACCCTTCCTTTATACTTTCCCGCAATAACCCTCATGTCCCACAACTCACATTTAAGATACTATTCAATGGAGAATAAATAATAATATAATGGCTGTCCTCCATAATATAATTCAATCTCGGCTTCCGGAAAAGCGGCTTCAAGCCGGTTAAGCAGTTCCTGGGCCGATGCCGGTATAATGTCAATCCCGTAGTAGATTGAAATTAAACCGCTTCGGGCATTGGGAATTTTTTGCAGACTGCTTTCAATAACGTTTTCCGGATTATCACCATAGGTTACAATTTCACCGTCAATCAAGCCGATAATACTGCCTTGTTTAATATCCAAATCTCCCAGTTGAACACCGCGGACCGCATATGTAATTTCTCCGGTAATGATCGAATTACACCGTTGCGTCATCCGGGTTATATTTTCATCAATACTGGCTTCTTCATTAAAACTCATCATAGCCGCCAATCCTTCAGGGATACTATGGGTTGGAACCACGTGAACCTTTTTGGATACCAGATCCTGAACATGATTAGCGGTCATAATGATATTGCCGTTATTCGGCAAAATAATTACTTCCGGAGCGGCAAGCTGAGATAATGCTTTAGTTAATTCCTCAATACTTGGATTCATCGTTTGACCGCCATTTACAATTATCTGAGCCCCTAAACTACGGAAGATTCGGTCTATCCCATCTCCAGCGACAACGGATACAATTCCAATCTTGCTATTGGCAAGATTATTATTCGAAACCAATTGTTTGGCAAGGCGTTGTTTACTTTGTTCAACCATATTATTAATTTGTATCTCCGACATATCACCGATCCGGACTGCAAGATCCAGTATGATCCCGGGATTATTGGTATGAATATGAATTTTAGCGGTGTTTTCATCTCCTACTACCAACAGACAATCCCCATGAGGATTCAAACTATCTTTTAAATCCTCCAAATCAAGCTGCTTGCCTTTTAAAATGAATTCAGTACAATATTGAAAAGTAATTTCTTCTTCAGGTAAGGAATCACCGTCAACATACGGAGTTAAACTGACTATTTTGTTGGATTCATTTGCATAGCCATCAGCAATCTCAACGCTGCCGTCATCCAAATACTGAACGATTCCTTTAAAAAAATACACCAAACCTTGCCCGCCGGCATCTACCACCCCTGCCTGCTTCAAAACGGGCAGCATATCCGGGGTCTTTTCCAATATTTCCTTACCATGACGGTAGATCTCTTTGAGAAATTCAGTCAAGGATATTGATTTATCAGCATTTTGTGAAGCAAATCTGGCTATTTCTTTGATAACAGTTAAGATTGTACCTTCGACGGGTTTACGAACAGCTTGATAACATAAATTTGAAGCGCCAATTAAGCCTTTCGCTATTTCTGCTTTGGTTAAGCCAATGATATCCTTTGGCAATGCCTTAACGAAGCCGCGAAAAAACTGGGAGACAATTACGCCGCTGTTGCCGCGGGCGCCCATTAGCGCTCCATAAGCAGCTGATTCCAAAAGATCAATGGTTAGCAGAGACTGGTTCTTGCTCATTTCCCGTAGCGCTGATTGAAACGTAAGAAACATATTGGTTCCCGTATCGCCATCAGGCACCGGAAATACGTTTAATGCATCCACTTCCTCCTTGTGAGAGCGCAGGCTGTTTACTCCAGAAGTTACCAATTGTAATAATGAACGAGTATCAATTACCTCTAGCTGCAAAATATTGCCTCCTTAAAGAGACTAGTTTTTATTAATATGAACTCCTTGCACCACAACGCTAACTTGCGAAATATGCAAACCCAGTTGGCTTTCGATGGCATACTTCACACTTTCAACGACATTATGGGCAACTTCCTTGATGTGCACCCCATACTCGACAATTATATATAAGGTGACACTCACCGTGTCCTCCTCAATGGAAACTTCGATTCCTTTGGTCAAATTGTCTTTGCCCGTTAACAATTCCGAGATCCCGTCTTGCAAATTTCGTAAAGCCATGCCGACGACTCCAAAGCATTGCAAGGCGGCGATTCCCGCTACCATAGCGACGGCATTGGGAGCAATATTAATAAGTCCTAACGATTGTTGAACGGGATTAACTTTTTCCGGCAACAGTCTTCCTCCTTATTCCTGACAGGTCCGCGCCGAACCTTGTCTATAATCAAACTCATAATTTCGAGATTTCCGGGCCGATTTCCTGCTCCATATTGAAAATTTAACTTTTCCTTGTCATATCGTTATGTTTATGGTAAAATAATTGTGTTTAAATTTGGGTATTGGTAAATATCGTGGAGGTGTGAATTTTGGCAAATCGCTGTTCCGTCTGTGGCAAAGACTTTCAAACGGGTAATCTAGTTAGCCACTCGAATATTAAGACTCATCATCGCTGGAAAGCGAATATTCGAACGATTCATGCAATAATTAACGGTACTTCTAAGCGAGTCCGGATTTGTACCCGCTGCTTGCGTTCAAATCGGGTTCAAAGAGCGGTTTGAAATTCCACAAAGAGACCTGCGGGTCTTTTTTGTTTTTATTTTAGCCTGAATTGGGCTGATTTGGAGATGATCCGGTTGTCAAGGTACGGTTCGCTAAAACTTTTTTCGGGAACTACCAACCCTCAACTTGTTAAGGAGATTGCAGATTTTCTTGGAGTTTCCGTTGGAGCTGTAAAGATCTCCCGGTTTGCAAACGGCGAAATATATGTAGCATATGAGGAGAGTATTCGCGGTGCAGACGTTTTCATCGTTCAATCATTTGCTCATTTTGTAAATAATATCAACGACTCTATCATGGAAATGCTGGTGATGATTGACGCTTTGAAACGGGCCTCTGCCGGAAGAATTACTGCAGTTATCCCGTATTATTGTTACGCCCGTCAAGAAAAAAAATCAGCCCCGCGGGAACCAATTACTTCCAGGATGCTGGCTGATATTATTTCAACGGTTGGCACTGATCGTATCATTACAATGGACCTTCATGCCCCCGCCATTCAAGGATTTTTTAATATTCCGGTAGATCATATGACTGCTCTGCCAATGCTGGCGCAATATATTAAGCAGCGGAACATTAATGAGGGGGTTGTTATTGGTCCTGATGCCGGCAGCGTAAAAAAAGCCGAGAAGCTGGCGGCCCGGTTGGACATGCCGATGGGAGTCATGTATAAACGTAGGCCTGCTCCCAATGTCGCTGAGTTAACTTACTTTATCGGGGATGTTAAAGATAAAACGCCGATTATCATTGACGATATGGTGGACACGGCCGGCAGTGTGATGCAAGTGGTCGATGCTTTGCTGGAAAGGGGTTCCAAACCGGAAATATACTTGTTGACAACTCACGGTATCTTTTCTCCCCCCGCAATTGAACGGCTAAATAATAGTGCGATTAAAGAAATCGTTGTCTGTAATACGCTGCCGCTGCCATTGGACCAAATGTCCTCAAAGTTTACCATTTTAAATGTAGCCCCGCTATTGGGCGACACTATCAAACGAATTCATCAGGATGTTCCCATCAGCGCTTTGTTTGATTAAAAAACTCACTGACTTCCAGCTATCATAGCGGACGGATAAAATAGTATCTTTGATCCCCCGGTTTTAATCTGGTATACTTTTCATTGGCACCGATAAAAAGGTCAAATTTATTTTTGATGGTGAATGAGACCGGATCAATGACAAGCAGCTCCTGATTGGTCATTAAAATAATCCGTTTGGCTTCTTCCTGAAAAAAAGCGGGCTGGGACAGGGAAATAAACTGATATATAGGCGCCAAAGTTGCATCCTGCTCATTTATCCGGTATACTCCCTTTTCAGTAATAACGATTGTCTCCAAATTGGGCTGCCGGACTTGGTACATGGCCAGTAGCGGTTCGCGGGGAACAATATAGGTAATCCGCTTGAAGCTTTCGTCGAACACAGTAATATCATTGGTGGCGCGATTAAGGATATAAAATCGCGTAGCCGACTGATTAATGGTAACAACCGTACCGGTATCGTCCATACTCATCAGCAAGGTTTTCAGAATTTTGATCCCGGTTCGTCCGCAATTGACTTTTTTGACGATCTTATTGTTCTGAATGTCAAAAAATTTTACATCTCCGGTTTTGACGCAATAAATAATGGCCCAATTGGAATTCGGTAAATGATAGAAATGGTAGTTTTCAGGATCATCATTCGGCCCTTCCGTATTTACCATCCGGGTGGCTGAATTTTTATAATCGATTACTTTTAGACTATCTGTGGTTAGTATGTAAAGAAGATCCTTAGCAGCCAAATAACTATAATCAATCCACTCATCGGGAATCTGATAATAACGGAATCCTTCCCGGGTGAGCTTGTAACAACGGCTCATTTTTTTATCAGCAGTGATGATGATTAAAGTTTTGACATCGCTATACCATTGGAACTGGCCTTTTACAAACGTAAACTTGCGTTCCTCAATGATGGAATTATTTTGGGTATCGATTAATTTCACTGAACCGTTGGTTCTGGAATTGGAGCCTTTGGGATGAGTGTCGATCAAAGCGATACGATCATTGCCGAGAACAAAAAGATTATCCGGATGATTATCAAGGGTAAGGGAGTTCTTTATCTCCAGTGAAGCAATATTGACGGTGAGCAATTGGTATTTATCCCTTTCGGGGCTTGTTACAATATACAAATTTTTTTGATCTTCCGATACTTCCAGTAACCTGATCTGTTTTGCAAATGAAGTCAACTTCTTACTTTTTAGGGCGGAAGTGTTGTAATAAAGTAATTCCGGCATGCCATTAGGCTGCCCTTGATAAATCATGAAAAAATCACGGTGGTCTTTGGTATATGCATGCATAAACGGCAGATAGCCTAACTCGACTAAATCTTCGGTCCGGCCGGTACTCAGATTGATAATGGTTAGATTCCCGGGTTGATAATATTTTATAATTCGTCCCTGCTTATCCTGTTGGAACCGGGGGGCATACACCGCCAGAAATCTATCCGGGTGTTTCGTACGCATCAACATATCCGGATTTTTTTCCAGGTCCATCCGCTCCGTAAAAGCAGTTTCTTCATTCCCCATGACCAGGATTTTATTTTTTTCCAAATCATATAAAAAATACTCATTGGCCCATACGCCACCGGAACTGAGTAACAACAACAGAATCATCAGGCCTGCGGATTTCAGCTTAAACATGCCGGCCCCCCTTTCTTGACTAGTTGTTTTCGACAAAAAATAACAACTTTCCTGCAGGGATTCGTTATTAAATGTATAATAATGTATAATTGTATAATATTTTAAGTAAAACCAAGGGGGAGCAATTTTGAAAAAAAATATATTTTTCTACATATGTTTTTTTAGTTTGGCTATTCTTTGTATGATGGCTTTTGCAGAAACCCCTGGAGAGGAAGTTGCATTAAGCCCGGCCCAAAGTGATACCCCCTTTTTTGAGCGTTCTAAAAAAACCGAACTGGGGGTTGCCTACCCTATCAAAATGATTAAAATCCGGGATAACTCACTGATAACCGTTCCTCCTGAAACTCCTGCCAATATTTTATACTTTGGACAACTCAAACTGGGCAGTCCGTCCGTAAGTTACGGAGTACTGTTTGATTTGGAAGGCAAAGATAAGCAATTATGGGTAGATGTCGCAGGAAATGGCGACTACTCTGAAGTTTCCCCCCAACAGCTTTATAAAAGTGAAAAATACCCGGGGATTAACGTTTACTACTCTCCGTTACCACTTACCTTTCAAGTAAAGTACACTTATACCGATCATACTTTCGAAGTACCCATCCAGTTTGAGTTGCCATATTTAATGGTAGCCCAAGCCGGCTTTGCCGATTATTTTTATTTAAAAACCCGGACCTGGTTTACGGGTACTATCCGGGGAAACAACGACGATATTCAATTGGCTCTCGTAGACACCAACGATAACGGCTATTACAACGACCCCAGCGATTTAATCTTCATCGATTGGAATTATGATCTTAATTTTTCTCCTGAAGAAAGCAAACAGATTAAATCCTTACGGTCCATCAAGTTGCCTTCCAGACTTAAATTCAAATTTGAGTATATGACCGCCCCGGAAAAAATTATTTTAAATAAAGGATGACCCTGATGCGAAATCGGTCGAAAATTATCGTCAATTTGTGTTTCTTGTTTTTGCTTTGTTTGCCGTTGTCAGCTCTGGCTGCCGCCCCTGATTATCGAACCAAGACGCTTTCCAATGGGATTAAAGTGGTTTATAGCGTTCAGCCCCGTGTTAATACGACTTGCGTCCGGGTAGTTGTCCCAACCGGGTTCATTCATGAACCGCGCCGGTTGCGCGGTGTTTCTCATTTATTGGAACACATGGTCTTCCGTGGTTCCGTAAATACCCCCCCCCGTGAGCTATATAAACTCCTGGATGAACAAGGGGGGTATCATAACGGTTTCACTTATCTTGATCGCACCGAATTTTATATGGAAGTACTGCCCGCTAATCTGCTTCCGGCTCTTTCAATTTACCTGGAATTCATTTTAACGCCGGAATTGGCGGAGAAAAATATCGCCCTCGAAAAAAAGATTGTAACCGTTGAGAAAGCCCTCCGGAATGTTCCCGGCAATACGTTCTATCTTTACATGAACGAATTGACCCGGAATCAGCTTGATGATTCGGTCACTGGAATCAGTAAGGAGGACTTAATCAAATATCACCGGCAGTTTTATCAGACCCAGTTAATGACCGTGATCGTAACCGGTTCCTTTAAACCTGATGAAGTATTCAATCTATTGGAAAAATTGCCGCCCAGTCCCGAACAGGTCTTGCCGCCCAGTGACTGGCTGTTCCAAGATCCGGTCAGTAATATAGTATTGGAAGATTATTTGATGGGCGAAAAATATCAAGTGTTATTCGGGTTTGAGCTGAAAAATATTACCCTTGAAGATTTAAAGGTTGCCAAAGTGCTTCCCTTTATTTTGGAGTATGAATCCCATCAATACGACCATGCGACGAACCGTCCTCTTGACTACCGGATTGCCCTAATTAATCTGTCCGGGCATTACTTTCTGGTCTTCATTTACCGCGACCCGAACAATCCATACTCCTTGGAAATAGGGGAATGGCACGAGAAAAATTTAGCCCGCTACTTCAAATATCTGCAGGCGAAGAAGTTTGAAAAGTTTCTATCCCGGTTCGCTAAAACCCAGGAAAAAGCCTTTGAATCATTAAATTATAATCCGGCGGCATTGAACAATTATATTACACTGGCGCAGTTCGATCCGGCGGTGATTCTCACCAAAGATTTACGGAGTATTCAATATTTATCTTCCGGAAATTTCAAGAAATTTGTCCAGAAGTACCTGGCTGGAAAATACTATCAAAAAATTGTCGTCAAAGCTTTATAAAAAGGACTGAGGGTTCCGATGAATTCGAAAACGAAAAAGAATCGACTGCAATTAATAATAAGATTAATAGTAATCTTATTACTTCTCTGTCTCTCCTGTTACCCGTTTTTTAGTTATGCCGCCCCTGCGGCACCTAAAACCGAAACCCGGGAAGACGGCTTAACCGTTTTAAAAGCTGCAATCCCCAAGGAAGAAATACCAAACCTGTGCCTAATAACTCTGGTCGCCAAAACCGGATACGCTGATGATCCGGAAGGTAAAGCCGGTTTGACCGAACTAATGAACCGTTTATTATATCTAATATTTTCAAATAGCTCTGCTTTGAATGTTGCTTATTATACATCCGCCGAATTTTCCAAGTTTAATTTCGTGGTCTCCGCAAGGGAATTCAAATCCTTCATGGCCGAACTGGATTCGATAATTCGAACGGATGCCCTGCTGCTATACGATGAGTGCAATCAGTTGATTCAAGACTATAAAAATCAACCCCGAAGTCCGGGTTTCATTGCCGAAATCAATTTGTACAGATTACTATACGGAAATAGTCATCCGTATCTGGCTGCGTTTAACGCCAATTACGCCGACTTGGATATTGATGCGGTGAACACTTGGTTTCGAAAGGTTTACCGTCCCAATAATCTGTTGATTGCAAGCACCACCGATCTCCCGTCGGATTTTTTGATGAGACCCAGTGGCCGCGAAATGCGCGAGGTAATTCGTTTTCCTGAAATCCCGGCTGTTAATTGCGCTCCGAAACCAGTCATTCGCTACAATCAGATTCAGGATAATGTCGCCAATATTTATATCGGCTTACCCGGATCTTCGATTACCGAAAATAGTTTATTCGCGATGATGGTAACCCAGCGGTTCCTCCAGAAGGAGTTATGGAACAAACTCCGGGAAGAAATGGGATTGTGCTATGACCTGCAAGTAAGTTATTCATATTTACAAGAACCCACGGCTTCCCCTTTAATTATTTCCTTGGCAACGCTACCGGCCGATGCGGACACGGCAATCGCCGAGATAATCCGGATATTGACCGGAATAGCCACTGCTCCCTTGGCTTCAGAACAGCTTTCCAGCATGAAGGAACAAGAAAAAAACCGTGCCAAAATTCTCTACAACTCTATTTTTCGCAGAGTGGACGGTTTACTATATGAAAGAATATTTGGTTTAGCTTGGCTCAAAGATTCCGAATCATATTTAAACCTGTTTGATCAGGTAACACCGGAGGAAATTTCAAAATTTACGGCGCAACAATTAAAATATCTAAAAGTTTCAGTAGCCGGCCCATTCCCTGCGGAATCATTCGCAGAAGCATACCGGGCGATTTCCACATTAAATAAGTCCCTGAAGTAATACTTATTTGGCTAAAGATATTTGATTAACAGTGCGCGCCTTTACAACCTGCTCCCAGGCAGCGGCGGATAACGGCAGATCGAAACTCCGGAACCCAGCCAGTTTAAATCCGTGTTTCACCGCCAAGCTTCGCATATACCCAATGGTATCCATATTTATATCAATTCCCAGACTATAATGCTTATAATCATGCTCCAGGGCCAGCATCATGGTTTCCGACATACAAGCGTAAGCAATGCCGTCTTCGAACCCGAAATCCCAACCAAAGGGGGTACTGCCGGGAACTGCGATAACCCCGCCGTCGATGACCAAAACATCGGGCCGGGCTTCTTTTACCTCCAGGCTCACATCCGGGGGCCGGGCCACGTCGCAGACAATTGCTCCGAACTTAAGCATCTCCGGCTGAATCAAACTGTTAACCTGGCTGGTGGCTGTAATGATTATATCCGACAAGGGCAAGTATTTCTCCAACTCCACCGTGTAAACTACCGGAGACTCATGAAGCACCGCCTCCGCGAATTCCTGGTAGGCATGTAAATCCGCAGCCGGGGAAGGAGCCAAGGGATGCTGCCTGACAAACCGGGCAATCCCCCCGTCCGCTTTCACATCCGGTTGATTTACATACTGGTAGATTTCCGCTGCCACTTTCATTAAGCGGCGGCGGCTATGCTCCTGATTCAGCGGGTTGCCAATCAAGTACAAGATCTCCACTTGTTCCGCTAACAGCAAGGCGGTAACCCGTCCGATAGAGCCGGTGGCGCCCACCACCGCGGCGGTTGTCCCGAAAACATCAACCTCCAAACGTTTGGCCGCCTCCAAGACGGCTTCAACGGCTGCAACTACGGTGTAACTATTCCCGGTAGTCAGCGGCACCCCCAAATTTCGTAAGTCCTTCCCGCCTTTTGAAACCACTGAAGTATACGCGCCTAACCCCACGATTCTGGCGCCGCGTTCCTGGGCCAGCAGGACTGCTTTTCCCAATTCGGTTACTACTTGCTCTTTGGGAAGATTCAGTAATTCTTCCGGCAGCCGGCTGATGCAAATAAATTCACCATAGACCCTTTGCCCGGTTGGGGAGATGATCCGGGTTTCACCGATGCGGAACGGTTCCAAGAGATCGTTGCACCGTTTGGCCAATTGATTCATCTGCGCGTCGCTGAAGATATGGAATGAATTGTCGAATAACTTATATTTGGTGAGATCCAACGGGTGCACCAAAAAGGCGAACCGGCCTTCCTGGTCGTCATCCGTTGGATAGGCCGCCGGTTTGACAGCTTTGACAGGATCTGTCTGGGGAACTGAAACTCCAACCAGATGGGCTACCATACTGGCTGTGTTCCCGGAAGCCAAACGGGCTACTGCATGTTCAACCGCTTGAATCGCCTGTTGGCATTGGCTTAACGAAACGATCAACGGCGGTTCCAGCCGGATCACGGATGCCCCGTTCAAGGTCGGCGCGACTCGCAATCTTTCCACATTTAATAAATAACTGGAGATGACCGGCGTAAGCAGTTCCTGTTCGGCCATAACTTGTAAGAAACTCCGGGGATACAACCCGGCATTTTTTTGAAATTCAAGGCCAAGCATCAACCCCCGGCCCCGGACCCCGGCGATGACTCCGGGATATTTGGCGTGGATTCGCTGTAACTCCTGGAGCAGATACTCTCCGTTTACCGCAATATCCTGAAGCAATTTGAAATCATGCCGGGATAATAATTCCAATACCTTGAGCCCCACCCGGCAAGCCAAAGTGTTCCCGGCGAAGGTCGAGGAGTGTTTCAAGCCGAAATCCGGAGTATAAACCTCTTCCCGTGATATACAGGCGCCAATGGCCACAAGGCCTCCGCCCAATGCTTTGGCGATTGTCAGGATGTCCGGTGTGAGCTCGTCGTATTCACAACAGAAGATTTTGCCGGTGCGGCCAAGACCGGTTTGAACTTCATCGGCAATGAGCAAGGCTCCATAGCGGTGGCATAATTCCAAAGCTTTTGGCAAATAACCTTGGGGAGGAATAATAATTCCACCCTCACCCTGAATGGGCTCCACGATGAAAGCGGCGTAACCCTCGGGTTTGGCCCGCAATGCTTCTTCCAGGGACTGAAGATCTCCGTAAGCAATCCGATCAAACCCCGGGACAGGGGCGCCGAAGCCTGCTTGATATGAGTCTTTGCCGGTAGCGGATAATGACCCTAATGTTTTGCCGTGAAAACTGTTGTGGGTGGTGAGGATTCCCAAACGGCCGGTGCGGCTCCGGGCCATTTTGATGGCGGCTTCGTTGGCTTCCGTGCCGCTGTTGGCGTAGGTGACATACTGTAACCCCCGGGGCGCCAACTGGATTAATCTTGCCGCCAGTAAGCCCGCGGCTTCCAAGAAAGACGGCTGAACGAAGCTGGGTTCGCTATGCTGTTGTACTTCGGCGATGGCCGCCCAGATCTCGGGATGGTTATAACCAAATGGCAACGCACCATATGAAGCAATAAAATCCAAATATGTATTGCCCGTTGTATCGGTTAATTCGCAGCCGGAACCCCGGATGAAGATTTTATCCATATTCAACTGCTGCAAGCGTTCCGCTAACACGGGATTGACATATTCTGCAAATGGGTGCATTGATGATCCTCCGGATGAATTGATGTATGAATTTCAGTTTAACACTAAATATATAACGGGTCAACTTTCCCATAAACATCTGAAATAGGATTACGGTTCTATTATTGACAATTCTTTAGCCGATGCCAAACAAAATCTTTTACAGAAAGTTTATATCTTACGCAAAAATAATGTATTTATGTCTGGCGAACATGAAGCGGGCTGACTTCAATTTCCATTGAGTCAGCCCCTGAAAGGAACCTTTTTCACGTAATTTCTAGATCTCCGCACTCAACCCTAATTGATAGACTTGCCCCTGGGTATTATTAAATGCGTTGTCAACCGAAAACTTGGCGTAAATCCTTTGAAATACCGCATAGGATATACCGGCCCGTACATCCTGAAAACTCCAATCTTCCGGTTTCATTGAGACTTCTCCGCCGATTCGCAGTTTACCCAAGCGGAGATTTCCCCCGGGAGTGATCATAAATGGCGTTTCCCCGGATTGGGCGTTTTTCCTGGTTTCCAGATTAACAAAAGCCAGTAAATTATCGGAATTAAACCATAAGGAGACACCATATAACGGGATCGCGGCTTTATCCAGATCATAACCCAGATATGCCGTATAACCCGTAGATTCTTGGCTTGGGCTAAAATAAAGCTTGACCAGTTTTCCATCTAAATCATTATTGTTAAAGCTTTTGGTAAACTCGCCGGTGATGGTAACAGAAGGAAAAGCACCATAGCTTACACTGGCGGTAAATGACGGAACCATTTCTAGCGAAGCGTTAGTGTTAATAATATTACTATTGAAGTCGATTTCCAAACCGGTTGGCGGAAGAACCAGACCGTTTTCGGCTCGGATGGTCTCGGGGCTTCCAAAGGCAACCCCCGTCACTGAAATCAATAGTACTAGAATCAAAACTGCGATACTCGTTATTTTCTGCATCTTTACACTCCTTTTTTGCTTGATTTGGTTGCATGTTTTGCTTCTTAAATACGATTTTCGCTTTATTTCGAGGAATTTCCTTTCGTAACTATTTGTTAAACCCGTTAAGATTATCCAGATTGGAAAAAACAGTTATTGGGTATTGGAGATCTTTGCGCCTTCCGGGCCAAATGAGCGAAAAAATAATGGTTTCCGTATTGTTGGGTACGAAAACCATTAATACTACTTTCTGATAATAACGATAACCGTTCTTCTACATATACATATCAATATTATTTCCCAAATTTGGCGGATTTGCCGGAGCCGCCGCTGTTGGAGCCGTTTGAAGCAATGCTTGCATCATTTGGCTTTGGCTGTCCATGGCATTTCGTAATACCTGGGTTTGAATTTGAGATTGCAATTGGGCTTGCTTCAGGTACGTATAAGCACTTGCAACGCTGGCCACATCCATCAAAAACACCTCTTTCTCCCTTTACACTCAATCCGCCGTATCTGGATTTATTTTGCCGGTTGCTGATCTTCCACCTTTTTGCGTAAACGATCAGCTAATGCATCAAACATTTCTTCGGCCAAATGTAAAACCTGTTCAAGTTTAACCGCCTTATTGCATTCTTCTAAAGAAGTACTCTTCCATGACATTCTTGTCAATTGAACCATCCTCCTTGATTCACCTTGGTTGTTTTTTCCGGTAATAATCTATTCGGCTTTCAGAAAAAAACTCTTGAGAGCCTTTCGGAAAATTATCGGAGTAAATCGAAGAAGGTGGCAATTATTAACGTCATAAAATGATTAAATAACAAGAAACCTTCTAAACAGGAAGTCTTCACGGCCTTACCGGAGTCCCATCCGGGAGGCGGGCCAAAGTCCATTTGGGCAAATCGTTTTTGCAAGGATATAGGGCGGCTTTGGACTCATCGATATCAATGCCCAGCCCCGGTCTATCGTTTGGATATACATAACCGCTCCTTAGCTCCGGGCAGCCCGGAAACACTTCATGCATTCTCTCCGAAAGCCCGCTCCATTCCTGTATTCCGAAATTAGGGACTGAAACATCCAGGTGAACATTAGCGGCGTGACCTACCGGTGAGACATCAGGCGGTCCATGCCATGCGGTCCGCACGCTAAAGGCTTCACAAAAATGAGCCAGCTTGTAGGCGGGAGTTATCCCGCCGATAGTGCTGACATGAGACCGGATAAAATCAATCAGCCGGTTGGCAACAAGCGAAGTCCATTCCACGGGATTATTGAATAACTCGCCCATGGCAATGGGGGTGGCAGATTGCTGTCGAATCATTTGAAACCATTCGATCTGCTCCGGCGCTAACGCATCCTCTAGGAAAAAAAGCCGGTACGGTTCAAGCCGTTTCGCGAGACGTAGCGCTTCAATGGGTGCGATTCGTTCATGGACATCGTGGCAAAGTTCAATTTCAAACCCTAGTTTATTACGAAGGTGTTCAAACAGGCGAACCACACTTCGGGAGTAAGCATCGGGATCGTAATAAGCCCCCGGCAGCGCATTTTCCGGTGAATTCATTTTATGGTTGGCGCCGCCGTATAACCCCATTTGGCATCGGACATGACGATACCCTTGCTCCATATAAGCCCGAATATTATCTTCGACTTCCTGTTCGTCACGGCCGTCGGCATGCCGGTAAACTGCCGCCGCTTCACGGCATTTGCCCCCCAACAATTGATATACGGGCATCCCCGCAAGCTTGCCTTTTATATCCCATAGCGCCATATCAACTCCGGAAATGGCATTATTTAAAACAGGCCCGTTCCTCCAGTACGAACTGACACATGCGGTATGCCAGATATCTTCGATCCGTAAAGGGTCCTTCCCGATGACAAACGGCTTCATGTACTCGTCAATGGCTGTCTTTACCGCTAAATAACGCTGGGTAAAAGTGGCGCACCCCAGGCCGTACAACCCCGGTTCCGATGTCTCCACCTTAACCACCACCAAATTGACGTTATCGGGGGCAGTAAGGATTGTCTTCACGTTGGTAATTTTCAAGTCTTTCATTCTTAATCTCCCCCAACTTGAATGATCAATACATACCTTTATTAGACTGGATTTAGAGTATTATGATTATTTAAAACCATAATTACTTTATCTTTATATAATCCCCTTAATCCCGTGAATCCTGTCCAGTAGCCTTGTTTTAGGCCTGGTAAATTTAAAAGCTTTTCAGACGGGATTTATTGGATTAAAATCATCTTAAATCAATATTTCCCTTGCTTTTAAAATTCTCTTAATCTGATTAATCCTAAAAATGGAGGTCATTTTTTGTCTCCAGGGAAGTCGGTAGTGTTGGTAGCTGTTCCCCAGCCTTGATTTAGATCATGATTAGGATTCTCAGGCATTCCCGGCAGAATCAGGCCGCCATCGATCCGTAAAGTAATCCCGGTAATATATGAAGCCTTATCGGACGCCAGCCAAACAACGGCATTTCCAATATCTTCGGGAACTCCTACTCTTCCTAAGGGAATTTTATGGCGCATGGAATCATAAAACTCCTTAATGAGAGGATGATCCCGGATAACGGTAGCCCCGGGCGCGATGCAATTCACCCTGATATTATGCGGAGCATATTTCAGGGCCAGCGATTCGGTAGCTCTATTCATGGCTGCCTTTAGACCCCCGTATACGGCATCTTCGGGATAAGCCCTTTGACCCCGGGAAGAAGTAATATTGATGATGTTACCGCCGCTATTCCGAGCGATCATGTGTTTTGCCGCAGCCGCGGCCGCTAGGAAATACCCCCGGAAATCGATATTGATTAACAGATTGAGTTTGGCGATATCATCCCCCAAATCCCGTTCGAACAACGTGATCCCGGCATTGTTTACTAAAACATCGATCCGGTCCAAGGCATTCACTGCATCGCCCACCAAACGCCCGGGAGTTTCCGCTTCGGACATGTCGGCTTGAAACACAAAACACTGTTGCTGATACTCAGTTTCAATGATGTGAGCGACTTGCTCGGCTTCTGCTTTTTGCGTCGAATAGGAAATTGCCAGATCATAACCTTCCTGGGCCATTACGAATGCGATTCCCCTGCCTATCCCCCTGCTGGCGCCGGTAACCAATGCTTTTTTACCCGTACCCAATTTCTCCATCACCATCAGCTCCATTTATTTATCAATTTAATCAATCGACGCCGGGTATCCGTCAAATCAGTATCTCTGCAATGGAAACAAACCGGTTGAATTCAAATTCAAAATATTTAATACCGCTCCCGGATAAGGACTGTTTGAAATCCCCCGGATCAGCGGTATTTTCCAAAAACATTCCATAGTGGCAAGGGCAGGCTGTCTTGACGCCCAATTGCCGGGCAAGTGCCGCGGCCTCTTGGTGATTCATATTACCAAGCTTACCGTTGATGCAGCATATTAAGATATCGGGATGATACTGTTGAGCTTCGAGGAGTTTATCATCATAACAGCTATCCCCAACTAAGTAGATTGTTATTCCGGAATATCGAACGACAACTCCGATACTGTCAGAAGTATGAGCGGCATACGTTCCGAAAATATCAGCATCCTCCAGTTTGATGGAATCTCCCCGGTTCAACAATTGTAGCCGGTTTTCCGGTATTTGCAGCTTGAGAAAATGTTGCCGGCAACTGCTGGGGCCTGCATATGTCAGTGATTGATAATCAGTGTACTTAATAGTTTCGTCATCCAGATGATCCAGGTGATCATGAGTGCAAATGATGATCTCGCTTTTCAAATCCCGGGGAGCCACCGGCACCGGCAGTATTCTGGCAAAACCATCTAATTCTTTGACGGAATCCGATAGATACGGATCAACACATAAAGATGTATTTCCTAACTGAAAGATAAAGCCGCCTTGTCCCAGCCAAACTAATTTATAATCCATAGGTGCTCTCCAATGAAGTTTTTTAGGCCGGATTCAAAAAATGAAATACATTTAAAAGATAACACTCAGCTATTCTTTATTATTCGTTGAATTCAAAAATCTTCCTTCCACCCGCCACATTTTTTTAAGTGGGGACATCCACATCTTCGGTATATTTAGCCTTCACCAATGACATATCCCGCCATACTCCGCTTCGCCAGCGCAGCATCATGATGATTCCCCGGACCCACTCATCCGCTACAAAAGCAAGCCATATACCGGGTAAGCCCAATTTATAGACAATTCCCAGAATATAACAAAGAGGCACACTAATAAGCCACATCGATAAAATACCCATAAACACGGGATATCTTACATCCCCCGCGCCGCGAAGCGCATTTCCAATTACCAGATTAAAAGCCCGTCCGGGTTCAAGTAAAACGGTAATTAAAAGCAAAGTAATGCCAACTTGAATAATAGCGGGATCACGTGTAAATATCCCCAATAACGGTTTGCCAAGAATAAACATCATGATGGCACAAGCGGTATCCGCCGTGATGGCAATCGTTAAACTGCGTATCGCCCGTTTATAGGCGTCCTGCATTCGGTTTAACCCCACCAGGTGGCCTATTAAAATCATGGAAGCCTGACCGATGGCCAAACCCAGCATCCATACAATAAACATCATGTTTTGAATGTAGGTCTTGGCATTTAAAGCATATGTTCCCAACATTGCAATGATATAAGTCGTTGCCATTTGGGAACCGTTGTAGGAAAGAAATTCACCGGCAGATGGTATCCCGATTTTGATGATGTCTCTCAAGATCTTTTTCGGAAAATACCAGAGATCTTTCAAGGTAAATTTGATATCGACCCAATGAAAGAACTGGATAGCCATGGTAATCACGCCAATGATTTGACTAATCACCACCACCACCGATATGCCTACCACTCCTAACGCCGGAAGTCCAAAAGGCCGAAAGATAACCAGATAATTCCCAATTAGGTTCAATACATTCATTTCAACGGCGACATACATGGGAAACTTTGCATGACCGTAACTCCGGGCAATCCCCGACATGGTAGCCATTATGGCCTGGGTGAAAGAAGCACCGCCGACAATTACCAAGTAAACTAAAGCATAACCCATTAAATCACCGGGAATATGCATAATATTCAGTATTCCATTGGCGAAGACCGCCAGTAATAAACTTAAGCCAAGACCGAAGATGAGATTGGCGGATAAAGCGACTTTGGCAACCTGGGCGGCGGTTTCTTTCTGGCCGGAACCCAGGTATTGATTGACAATAATCGCGGAGCCATAACCAATCACACCATATAACATGACAACCATGGCAATCACTTGATTGGAAACCCCGACTGCTCCCACGGCGTTGTCCGAATACTGGCTCAACATAAATATATTAACAATACCCAGCATTTGGCGGAGAAAACTCTCGATAAACATAGGTAATGCAAGGGACCGTAGCGTCATTTTCGGATTCATCGCAGGTTACTTCCTTCTCAAAGGCCTATTTTTGGCAAAAAGGTGGTATGATTTCGTAAACAATCTTGTAACGCATGTCACTTATTGGTGGATTGTGCGGCTCATATTTATTATTGAATGAAACTTATTTCGTTTCAACAACCGGACTCGATTTTATGATACGAAGCAACATCGAACCCACAGCCCCGCTGCAAGCGATAACAGCCGCCAATATAAATACTGGCGAAAAGGAATTGACGGTATCGGCAATTTTCCCCGCTACCAATGGACCTAATGCCTGTCCGATTCCAAAAAACAATGTAATAAATCCCAAACCCGCCGGTGCTAAATCAGCTCCCAGCAAATCACCGCAAATAGCGGCCATGATCGCCGGGATGCTCCAGGCGGTAAGTCCGTAGAGAACAGCCGATAGAGTTAACGGAATCGTGGAATGATCAATGGCGAAAAGAGCAAAGGCTACGGTATGAATCAGATACAAAACGATCAGCGTATTCTTGCGGCCAATGACATCCGATAAAGCGCCCCAAATAATTCCGCACGCCAAACTGAACCAACCCATGGTCATAAAAAGGTTCCCGGCGGCTGCCTGGGTGTATCCCGCCGCACCGGCGATTAAGTGCTTCACAAAAAACGTCATATAGATAATATACGAAAAGCCAAATGCCATATAAACCAATCCCAGGCTCCACACCGGACCGGACCAATATACCCGCCGCCATTGGAGTTTTTGAAGTTGCGGGAGCGGGGCGGTATTCATCCCGTCCCTTCCGGCGGGATTCAGTTTCATGTCAGCCGGAGAATTTCGTAAAAATAGAAATGAACCGACAGCCAGTAACAAAGTTATCGCTCCGTAGATGAACCAGCAATTGCGCCAGGCTGCTTCCCCATATGTATATAAAATCCGGGGTACAATAATGCCGGTGAAAATTAAAGCAATGGATGAACCGGATACGGCAATTCCAGACGCCAATCCGCGCTGTTTCTTGGTAAACCAAGCAGCCCAAAGCCCCATCACTGCAATATTTCCGGCTCCGCTGCCAATGCCGGTCAATCCGCGCCAAATAGCCACCGGCAGAAATCCTTGGGCCCAACCGGTAAAAATCATCCCGGCACCAGCCAAAACCAGACCCAGCGAAGCAATCGACCTGGCACCGTACCGGGAGGCCAATGCGCCGCCAATCAGTGACAGCGCCAAATAACCGGCCAAATTCACCGTAGCCAGTAATCCAGCTTGTGAGTTATCCATTTCCAAAGCCTGTTGCATGGCCGGAAGCACCATGGTATATCCAAAACGGGCCAACCCAAGGGCGCCGAAAACAGCAAGAGTTCCCATTGCCAGCACAATCCAACCATAGTGAAACCGAGGCGTTCTCTCACTTCTCATTATTTGGCTTCTCCCGTCCCGCCATAATATGATTTTCCATTTAGTTAAGCCGGTATTTCCTTTCGGCGGCTTCAACGGTTTGCCGTATCAAACTGCTGATAGTCATGGGCCCGATTCCGCCGGGTACCGGAGTATAGGCGGAGCATTTCGGGACGGAATTCTCCAAATCAATATCCCCCACATTGCCTGGATTATAGCCCGCGTCCACCAACACCACTCCTTCTCTCAGCCAATCTCCTTGAATGAATCTCGGTTTGCCGACGGCGCCGATTAAGATATCGGCTCGCTGGATGATAGCCGCTAAATTCCGGGTCTTGGAATGGCAGATGGTAACCGTGGCATTTTCATTCAACAGCATCATTGCCGCCGGCTTGCCCAAAATAGGGCTGCGGCCTACTACCACTACTTCCTTCCCCTCAATCTCAATCCGGTAATGCTTCAAAACCGTAAGAATAGCAAGAGGGGTGGCGCTTTTAAAGGATTCCAGCTTCATGGCCATATTGCCGAAACTATGAGTGTTTACCCCATCCACATCTTTATCAATGGCAATGGTATTAAAGCAGGACTGCTCATCTATATGGCCGGGAACCGGATGCTGCAGCAGGATGCCGTGGACCCGTTCATTCCGGTTCAACTCGGTTATTTTGGCAATAACAGCTTCCGTGGTTGCATTGCCCGGTAATTCGATTTTTAAAGAATCAATGCCGACTCTTTGACAGGCGTTCCCTTTCATTTTCACATAGGTAACCGAAGCGGGATCATCCCCTACCAAGATAGTGGCCAATATCGGAGTGACTTGCGCGGCCGCTTTGATTTTCTCCACCCGCGTTTTCAAATCCGCTTCAATTTGTTTGGCCAGAGTTTTGCCATCCAAAACCAGTGGGTTGTTCATCCAATTTTCACCTTTCTTATCTGTAATTTTGCATATATGGACTGCTGATCTTTACTTGGTTGCATTATTAACAATTTTCGTTACTACATCCTCAATGGTGGCGCCGGAACAGTCGATGATGATATCGGCATATTTCCGGTATAGAATAATTCGTTCATTATAAATATCGATTAACTGTTGGTCTTTTTCTTTGACGATACCACGGCTGGACATGTTATGAATCCGCTGCCGGAGTTCGTTGAATTTGAGTTCCAAATAATAAATCAAACCGTTTCTTTTTAAATGAAGGACTGCGTCGTGATGATAAACTACACTCCCTCCGGTGGCAATAACACTGTTTTCGACTTGAAGTCCGCGGACAATTCCGGCTTCAATTTCCAGAAACCGTTTTACGCCATCCGTATCAAGAATAGTTTGTAATAATCGTCCTTTTTGTTCCTGAATGAGCAAATCGGTATCCACAAAAGACATTCCTAACGTTTTCGCCAGCAAAACTCCCACCGTACTTTTGCCTGCGCCCGGCATTCCAATTAAGACAATATTTTGCTGATTCATTTTCGGGGATCAATTCCTCTTTACATGATTATGCTGCAATATATGTTTAGTACAATACTCATAATCTCCATCGCACTCCTTACAGTAGGAGAAATCCATTCTCGGGTCCTTTTTTTCGGTGATGCCGCAGACTTCACATTTATGGATCGGATTTGAGCGGTTGATTTCGTTAAAAAACCGCCTCCGGTTATAATTTACCTGCCGTTTTAATTGGATACGCCGCAGGATATCGCCGCCAAAAAACAAAAAATAGTTGACTATCGAGGCTAGGGTCGCAACTTGATCAGTCAATGTGCCGAAAACAATGGTATATATGATGATTACCCAGTAAACCCAAGCTAAATATTTAATTTTAACAGGCAGGATAAAAAAGAGCCGGATTTCAAAATTGGGAAACAAAAACGCGAAAGCTAAAAAGAGAGATAGGTTTAAAAATATCCCGCTGGCTCCCCCTGCGATAAATGCAGCGACAATCGTTGCCAACATCCCGGTAAAGTAATAGAGGTTAAATTTAAAACTACCCCATTCTTCTTCCAAACTGACTCCGATCAAATAATAGAAATATAACACAAATAAAATAAATATCGGGGAAAATGATGGCGGAATAAAAATAAAGCTGATAAGTCTCCATACTTGCCCTTGAAGGACTAGACCCGGATCGAGCCGTAACAGATTTAGGATTTCAAACTGATTTGTCAGCATTAACAAAAAGACCAGGAAGTTTAAACTCAGAATGTAAATCATCAACCGTTTAATGGCGTACTTGCCCAGTTTCCGTTCCAAATGGTTTAGCCAATTCATCAACTTATCCCTCTCATTATGTTTTTATTTATTAATTTTCCTTTTGCTACACGTTTCATTTCGGACTATACAAACAGATTCAACCTCTCTGTAACTTCTGGTAGTAATTCATTGGCAATATCGCTTTTCCCTGCCGGATATTAAGATAATTTTAGGGATTTTCTCAAGTTCCGGCTGTCTCTATTTAAAATTACTTTAGGATTCTGTCCAAGTAACATTTTTTTGTGGCATAGAATCAGAATATTTTATATTAGATCGTATTGCTATATACTAAATATGCTCCGAAAACTATTACCCGCACAGGCTCCAAGTTTTCATTGTATTAGATATGCTTATCCGTATTTTCCAAATAATAACCAACGGTTGTTTTCAGATAGATCTTTGTAAGAATTGCAAAAAGTGTCTTTTGACAAGATTTTCATTTAGATTTGTAATATCAAACAACACTTTTTCGAATATTTATTTTTTTTGCATCTGATAATTGACTAATGGTAATCGATATATTATACTCTATGATATAGAAATTTAAGAATATATTAAGAAAAATGTAGTATATTATTAATTGGTTTTTTTCATATAGAAAATAAGTTTAATAATTTTTCTCTCTCCCCTTGATCCATTTTTTATTAAGAATCCAATCTCATTGCCATCATGATAAACCTTTTTACTTACATTTACATCCCTATTATTAAAACACTTTATTTCATATTGCAAATAATTGATTTTTACTCACTGCAGGAGTAAAGGAGGTGATGATATCTCGTCATTGCTCTTCTGTTGCAATAAATACAAATTTAGGGAGATGATGATCTAAAACCAAACTTAATATGCAGAGCTTATAACATTAACTTTTTTAAAAAGTGTTTGCAAGAACAAAGGAAGGGAGAATACCTAATGAAAATAAAATATAAAATAATGCCTGCGATTTTACTAGTTACCTTAATTGTTACATTTATGATAACCGGTAGTATCACTAGTATTACTCAAGCTTCCGGGTATCAATGCGGTACATATTTCCCGAACTGGGGAGTGTATAGTGCGGCTCATCAAAACATGAATGTTAACATGATACCTTGGGACAAGGTTACATTTATCAATCATGCGTTTTTTGAAGTCAATTCCAGCTTCCAATTAGCTTCCACCGATGATTGGGCGGATTTTCAAATGACCTTTCCCCATTCCGACAGCTATAGTGTTAGCCCCCGGCTTGCCGGTCATTTTGGGGAATATCGATATTATAAAAGTCTATACCCGAATACCAAACTCTTGATATCCATCGGCGGCTGGACCCGTGGCCAAAATTTTCATGCGATGGCTCTTTCGGCAGGCACCCGTTCGATCTTTATCCAGGGTTGTATTAACTTTTTAAAAACATACCCCTTCGTCGACGGGCTGGATTTCGATTGGGAATACCCGGGCGTCAACCGGGCTCCGGATCCCAACGACTCATATGATAAAGGTTGTCCCGGCGGACCTGAGGACACCGTCAACTTTACTTCCTTATTGAGAGAGCTTCGTGAAGCGTATAACAGTAATGGTCTGTCAAATAAATTGATTACAATTGCCGGTCCCGGCGGTTACGATAAAGTCGATCTCCAGCAACCCGGAATTTATCATCAATATTTGGACTGGATTAATGTAATGACTTACGATATTCATGGGGCTTGGGAAACGAATACCAACCTTCAGGCGGCACTTTACCCGAACCCCAACGATCCTTCTCCAACTTCGCCGGTTGATATTAAGAATAAATATTGTATCGACTATATTATGAAATACTACCTGTCCAAAGGGGTTCCTTCTCATAAAATAAATTTGGGCATACCTTTCTATTCCCGCGGCTGGAAAAATGTTGGGACTAACGGGATAAACGGGCTGTATGCCACTGCCAACGGAGCTCCGGTTGGTAATTTGGATAATCCCACCAGCCCCGGCGGACAAAATTCGTATAGCCAGATATTAACTCTGGAGAGTGGCGGCGGTTTTACGAAATACCGGGATTCGATTAATAATGAACCATACCTGTACAACGCATCCCAAGGCATCTTCTATACCTATGATGATCCGGCTTCAATTGGGATGAAGTGCGATTATGCCAGAAGTAATGGTTTCGGCGGTGTTTTTTCCTGGGAAATTTCAACAGACGGGACTGGTTTCCCGTTACAAAATTTATTGTATACTAAGATGTCAGGCGGTCAGCCGACACCGCCTAGTGGAACTCCGACTCCCGTTACTGTTACTCCGACCCCAGTCAATCCTACTCCGACTCCGGATTCGGTTTATCCGGAATGGAATTCCACTACTGTTTATACCGGAGGCCAACGGGTAACTTATCACGGCTATATCTATGAAGCGCAATGGTGGACCCAAGGAGAAAATCCGGAAACCAGTGGTTCCGGCGTATGGAAAAATCTAGGACCTGTGGATGGGAGTTCAACCCCAACCCCAACTCCGACTCCCGTTACTGTTACTCCTACTCCAATCAATCCTACTCCTACCCCTACCCCGGATTCGGTTTATCCGGAATGGAATTCCACTACTGTTTATACCGGAGGCCAACGGGTAACTTATCACGGCTATATCTATGAAGCGCAATGGTGGACCCAAGGAGAAAATCCGGAGACCAGTGTTTCCGGCGTGTGGAGGAATCTGGGGTCCACGGATGGAAATTCAACCCCAACCCCGACTCCGATTTATGTTACTCCGACTCCGGTCAATCCCACTCCTACCCCGGGTTCCGGAATTGTACTCTCCATTAACGGAAATGTATTAAGCTGGACTGATTCCGCTAATGGCAGTGATTATCACATTTACAAGAATAACAATTGGCTGGCGTGGACCGGTAACCGCACCTATACCATTAACAGTGCTTCCAATGGGGATGCTTTCTACGTAACCAACGGTGGCGGCGTTAAAAGCAATATTGTAGCTTACGGCAATAATTCAGATCCGACGCCTACCCCGATAGTTTCCCCGCCACCGACGACGGGTACACCAGTCCCGCCGGGTTCAAGAATGTATGTGGGTTATTCAAGCACCTGGAATACAAGCATCTATGATCTGATGACGGCCAATATACCAAATTATTTTACTCACTTAAACCTGGCATTCGCAAAACCCAATACCACCTATGTCAAAGGTTCTTATGAATTTGACCAGGCAGTGGCCGGTTTTGAATTTGTTGAAGGAGCGACAACCAATAACGGTCAAAAGAAGTTTAGCCAACAACAAGCCCAGGATCTCCGCAATAACATTGCGGCCCTGAAAGCCCGCGGCACTCAGGTTTGGGTTTCAATCGGCGGTTGGGCGTATAGCCAAGGAAGTGAATGGATTAACTTCAATGCGCCACGGGTGGTTGATCTGGCGCTGGATTTAGGCGCCTCGGGCATTGACGTCGATTGGGAAGCAAACGGAGCCAGTGTGAATAAACTGGGTCCGGACCAATTCGCAGGCACTAAAGACGGTGAGATTAAAGGCATTATTACCAGTCTATACAATGAAATCCGTTCACGGGGAGTGAATCTCGGTATTTCAATTGCCGGCTGGTCTACTGGCGCCTACTATGTAGCAGGCACTCCGTTTGAAGAAGGTAAAGTTCAGTGGGGATCCCCATTTGGCGGGGTAATGTATCGGGTTGTAAAGGACAATGGCTACATGATTAACTTTATCAATTTAATGTCCTATGATGGCGGTGATTATTACGATCCCCGCGAAGGGTACGAGTCCTATCGCGCTATTTACAGCGGCCCCATTAACATGGGAATGGAGATTGCACCGGAAGGTGCGGGAGGCGCCGTATTAAAGCTAAACGCCGAACCCGGCACCGTATACGACGCTGAAATGCTTACCGGCCAAAATAACATGGCTACTAAGTATTATAACGTCGAAACGTTGGTGAATTATATCAAAAATAAAGGTAAATCCTTTGATGGTTTCATGATTTGGCAAGTCTGGAAGGAAAGGGTATACGCGCCTGCTCCCGCCGGTGCGGCAACAGTTAATAGCGCGGGCCAGTATGTCTGCCGCAACTTGCCATTGGCCGGCGACCCCAACCAGGCCATTCCGAATCTTCCCAAACTGAATCCGTAACCGCATTTTAAAAGTATTGTGAGGATTGCCCGTAAGGGCAGTCCTTTTTTTCATATCATAGTGATTTTGAATAAATCCGGCTTGGTTCCGAGCTAAACAAATTAATTCCATCTTCCATCCGCTGCCAGCCATATTTTTCATAATAACCATCATGATCCGTTGTTAAATAAACAACTGAAAATCCTGCCTTTTTAGCCGCTTGCACCGCATATTCCATTAATAATTTTCCATATTCGCGGCCGCGTTCTTTTTCAGCGACATATAAACATGCCATCCAAGGGTATAGATCATGACGGCTGATAAAATCATTGGTTATCAATGCCGAGCAACCGATGATTTTATCGTTTTTTAACAATAAAAAAAACTGGGGCAGTGGTTTACCAGGCAATGACGAATTTACAATTGCATCCCGGTAAAAGGCATAGTTCTGTTCACTTCCCCATACTCCGTGTATGTAATTTATTGCTTCATCGATTCCCCTGTCATATTCTTTGACATTGACGATTTTAATAATTGTTTACCACTCCATTTTTATTAATGCTCTCATATGCGTTTCCATAGTTACCGTTTTTTACAAATGGCTAAATCCATTAACCTGGTGAAAGACCTAATTTGGGGAGCAATTTCTTTATTCGGCTGATAACAGCCGGGCTCCCATTGGCCATGGATTCCCGGAGTATCTGAACAATCGCTGGTTTTGAGTCTGTATACCGGAGCGCTATCTCACACAAACATTGAAGCGAGTTAACCTTCACTATATTACTTTTGCTGCTTTCAATCCAGTGGCGCAGCAATTTAACAACGCAGCCTAGCTCTTCGTCCTCCAAATCCAACCGTGAAAAGATCTGTGCCAGATGCCATTGAACCTCTTGCTGTTGGATTTGGGATACTTCTGCGATGAGTCTCTTTTTGAACGGAACAAGCAAAGCAGGTTTTATACGGGTCACTTTCTCAATGGCATCCGCCGCCCGCATTCGGATGACAGGATCCGCATTGCACATTCCGTCAAAAGCCACATCAAATAATGTACTGTCGGCAAGGATATCACTCACAACCTCATTGGATCTGCCAATGGAACGTAAGTCCCCACCCTGTAATTTGTTTAAAATTTCCACAATGCAAACTCTCCCGCCCATATGCGTCTAGAATCGTTTTTTATTAAGACTCACGATATAGTTCTTTAACCAGTACTCCAGGGTGATGATATCGTTTTCTATCATTAGTTTGCGTACTGTATTGAATAGCTTCTGTCGGACACCATTGAATACAAGCAAGACAATGCTCGCAATTTCCCCGCCATTTTGGTCTCCCGTTGTTTATTTCTATGTTGTGCACGGGACATACTTTTTCACATGTATTACAACTAGTGCACTTTTCATTCACGTTAAAATTCTGATCCAGGGTTGGGAATTTGGGTACCATTGAGTTATAGGCGAAATTGCCTGCCGCGTTAATCAAAAAGTTGTTGCGTTCTATTTTATTCCCTTGCTGATTCGTAATCATTTTTACGATAGTTTCGATTTTGACTTTTGCTTTATTGAACAAATCTTTTTGCTTTGCAACGGAGAATGCGCCATATTTTACTAAATAACTCCCCGGCATCCGGATTGCAAAGCCGGCATGCAAAGTCAATCCTTTTCTCCCCAATTGTTTTTGGGTCTGCAATAATGCCCCCATTGGAATTGCACCGCATGTACATATTGCAAAAATATACTTGATATATTTTGCTTTACTTGATTCTAATCTATTTATAAAATCAACTACGATTTTGGGCATCCCTGAAAAATATACCGGAAAAATGATTCCAATATTGTCTACATTCAAATCGATTGTTCGATGAATTACTTGGGGGATGGAAAAAATTTGAGCAAATAGGTTTGCCATGTTCATCAAGCTTAAAATAAATATTTTTAAGCAAATGCCCTTCTCTTCGCATATTGAGCCGTTCTAACAATTTCCATGATGGTGTATTGATGGGGTTACACATTGCAATTATTCGACGGGCTTGTAATTGTTCAAATCCATAACTTAATATTTTTTTACAGCTTTCCGTTGCATAGCCTTTTTTGTAAAATGAAGGATTAAAAACATAACCAATTTCCCACGTTAAAAATTGGTTGGGTTCTTGTTGATGAAAATAGATATTGCCGATTAACTTACCGTTTTCTTTCAAACAAACAGCCCAAAAAAAATCTTGTTCGGCACGATGAATAGCTTCTTGTTTACATTTTTCTTCTGAAAAAACATCATACGGTTCGTATTTAACAACTTTTTCTTGGGAAAGGTATTCATATAAATCTTTCCAATCTTCACCCGAAAATTTTCTCAATATCAATCTTTCCGTTTCTAAGGTTGGCATTGTATACTCCACAGTATAAAATAATCAAACAAATCCAAATCGCTATTATTCGGGAGTGACTTTAATTGAGCCTGTCAAATAGTTTATATTATCCGGCTTTCGCCTTCATAATGCTTTTTTTTGTTTTAGTTTTCGTCCCCCGAAAGGAGTTGAAAAAAATTTTTTGGTTCAGTCTGCTGTGGGGAACAGGCCTCGATGTAACTCTAGTTTTGCTTTTCAAAGCATTGAAGCTTTACCATTATGTAAATGCCGACCCGTTTAATTTTTACGGCTCTCCGATGTTCATTAATTTAGCTTGGGCTGCCGCTGTTATGCTTTTTATCTACTTTCTTCCCGCCAGAAAAGAAAAATATATACTCCTGCTATATATTGCCACATATGCCATGCTTGGTGTATTTATCGGCGTTTTTTTAACGAAAGCAGGCCTGATTGTCGAAACCCGTTGGAACGTTCTTTTACGGTTCCCCATTATCTATTTGGCTTTTTATGGAGTTTACAAGCATTATCAATACTTAAAAATGAAAGATAACAAGACCATTTGATTGATAGTCTTAATTCAAAAATCTTCGGTCATTTTGTTAAGCCGCTCAGTGCTTATGAGGGTCAAAACCGCAAATAGTAAAATGCATAACGGTATTGTTTCCAGGGATAGTTGGCCTGCAGCTAATCCTATCAATGGAATTATCAGTACGCCACTTAAATAAGCCATACCTACCTGGTAACCCGTTATTATTTCAGATTGGGAATTACCGAACCGGCGGGGTGTTTCATGCACCATGCAGGGGAATACCGGGGCACACCCGAGACCGATAAATATGATCCCCGGTAAAATAAAAGCTTTTACCGGAACCATCAACATAGCCGCCCCAATAATTGCAATTATCAGCCCGCCTTGAATCATTTGCCGGTTTGTCAATTTACTGGTGATGAATCCGGATAAGAAACGGCCTCCCGTAATACTTGCATAAAAAAGTGAAATCCAAATGCCTGCCGTAAGTTGATCAATGTTGCGTCCCTCAACTAATAAACTGCCCAGCCATACCCCGGTGCCGGCTTCGATTCCAATATAAAGCGGGAATATAATGATTGATAACCATACGCCTTTATTCTGCAATACATTCTTCTGAATACGATGCGTTTGTTCCGATTGTTCCGGTTGGGACTCCTTTTTTTTCCACAAAGGAAGCGAGAGCATAAGAATAAACGACAATGACAATTGGATGATTCCGATACTCCGGTATCCGGTCCGCCAGCTATCCAGCTGCGTAATAGCATAGGTCATGATGCTTGGGCCAAGTGATGCGCCGACGCCCCAGAAACAGTGCAGCCAGCTCATATGGCGGGAGGAAAAATATTTGGCAACATAATTATTTAGCCCGGTATCCACCGCCCCTGCTCCAAATCCAAGGGGTATGGTGAGTATCAGCAGCCATATAAAGGATGGGGCAAACGAATAACCCACCAGCATCAAACCGGTCATTACGCAGCTAATGAATGTGACCCGCCCCGTACCCAATCGGCTAATGATATGGCCGCTAACAAAACTTGAGATAGCGGTACACAAGGTAGTTATGCTTATAAATAACCCGGCGGCTTCCAGTGGCAGATTCAAAGTTGACCGCATTGTCGGCCAGGCGGTACCAAGCAGGCTATCAGGTAATCCTAATGAGATAAAGGCAATATATATAACTATTAATAAAATTGTATTCAAGTTATTCCTCCGGCATAGTGTGCATCCATTCAATAGACATCAGAATCTCATTAATCCGAATCCGGCTGGGTATAAAATCTCTCCGTTAATATCCGGTATAGCCACCGGGAGTTTTCCGCAAGGCTTTATTTGACCGATTATTAGACGCAGCGCTGCTTCCACCCCGCCGCCATTCCAATCGGTATAAGCGGCAATATATGATCTTACCTCAGGCATGAACTGAATATCATAAGGATTACGGATCGCCACGGCAGCCAGCTTTTTATCAACCGACGCGGCGTAAGCTACCAATTTTAGTGCAAACGACGCCATGCACCCGGTTTCAGAAGAGATATCCATGGAATTAACCGTACGGGTAAACAGAACAACATAGTCACTCTCTAAAACCCCTTGTTGCTGTTCCAATGTCAGTGTTGTCAGGTTCTCATAATTATAAACGGTTATAGAGGTACTATCCATCTTCATTTCCGTGGCCAAAAAAGTATTGATTGTTTCCTTAACCGTTTCGGTTCCAGTTTGGGAGGGAGTAAAAAATATCATTCGCTGGCCGGTCTCCGGTTTAAAGGGTAAGGTACCGGCGGTGTTTCTTATTAAAGTGACGGCTTTGGCGGCGGTTTGCGCCTTCAGCTTCTGATGAGCCTCACCGGAGATTATCCTTAAGGCTTTCTGGTCATCAGCCGGTCTGCTCTGCCCCAGAATTCCCCTTTTCAACTTCAGGGTTAAGATTCTTTTAACCGAATCATTGACTCGTTCCATGGGAATAATGCCTTCTCTGGCCAGACTGGTAATATACCCGAGAGTATTCGCTTTTTGCTGCGGCATTAAAACGATATCGGCCCCTGCCATTATTGCCGCCTCTGCTGCCTGCGCATCTCCGAAACGTTCGGTAATCGCCTTCATATTCATGGCATCCGTAATAATGACGCCATTATAACCCATCTTTTCCCGCAAAAGCGTTGTCAAGCATTTGAACGACAGCGTCGCCGGTATGCCTTCCCGCTCATCAATAGCCGGAAAAGTCACATGGGCCGCCATGATCATATCAACCTTATTCCGGATCATGGCATAGTAGGGTTTGAGCTCGATTGTTTCCAGTCTGTCCATGTCATGAGGAACCAGTGGAAGATCAATATGCGAATCAACCCCGGTATCGCCATGGCCGGGAAAGTGTTTGACCACCGGGATAACCCCGGCGTCATTCAAGCCTTTTACGAATTGCACTCCCAATTCGGTGACCATCTCCGGACTATCTCCGAATGACCGGACGCCGATGACCGGATTGGCAGGATTGTTGTTGATGTCAATAACCGGGGCGAAATTCATATTGATACCTAACACTTTAAGTTCATTCCCTACAGTCTTGGCAACCTGATAAGTTAGGTTCTTGTCATTGACAGCCCCAAGCGCCATATTACCGGGCATTATGGTGGCGTATTTCAGCCTCGCCACTGCTCCGCCTTCCTGATCCACGGCGATGAAGAGCGGTATTTTGGGGGAACTTCGCTGTAAATCCTCTGCCAAATATTTTGTCTGCAGGGCTTCCACCGTGTTTTCCGCGAAGAGAATGATCCCGCCCGGAGTCAATTGGCGGATTGCCTCTGTAATGCCGCTGTTGATTTCCGTCAGACCTTTGTTATTATATGTCCGGAAATCAAAGATAAACATCTGGCCGACT
Organism: Bacillota bacterium; assembly: GCA_029974635.1. Classification (GTDB taxonomy): domain Bacteria; phylum Bacillota; class UBA4882; order UBA8346; family UBA8346; genus JAEZJQ01. The sequence continues at coordinate 33,234 of JARKQY010000034.1, forward strand.
TTTTCTTCCAAGGTCATGTTTTCCAGTATTACCGCAACTTTTTCCAACTCCGTCTCATTAAAGGCCGTCAGATTTTCACTTCCACCGGAGATGAGCGCAATAACAACCGCCAAACTGATGAACACTCTCTTCAAAATCGGTTTGTGCCACTGCTTATCGATACCCAAGGAACCCCCCACGTTAATTCTATCATTTTTTCAGCCAGTCCTTTAAACCTCGTCCTGCTGTGTCGGAGAAAAATTGGCCGGATCAGGTTTTTTACAGAATCCGGCAAGTAATTTTGAAAGTTACTTGCCGGATTCATGTTTAAAAAATAATTCCATATAGATTCATTAAGTTCCTGTAATCTTTTTGATTTTTATCGCAAATGCACTTATTCAACCTGAATTCGGGCAAGTAACTTTTTAAAACTAAAACTTACCCGAACCAGGGTTAGGCTCGGGTAGTTATTTTGACCGACAAAACTCGGTATTGAAATTCTCCCCCGGGCGCTTTTACAAAAAAATTGTCATCAACTTGTTTTAAAAGCAAGGCCTTGCCTAACGGCGACAAAAAGGAGACTTCATCGCCATACTTGACTTTCTTTTGAAATGGCGAAACAAGTTTATAACGACAAGTTTTCAAGCTGGTTACGTCTTCAATAACCACCTCGCTGCCGATAATGACGTACGGAAAATCATTGCCGGCGGTTTCCGACACAAAAATACTTCGTAAAATATCATTGATTTGGCTTATATACTCACGTAAAACTTGTTTTATTTCGTCCGCTTCTTTATATTGCGTGGGAAAAAAATCATTTATTTGGTTTATTCCTTCTTCAATTTCAATTAAATCACTAACCACCGAAGTAAAAGCATCTTTTGTCAAATAAACCGTCTGAATCATGAGAGAACAACTCCTTTCCAAAGCTCCTTTTTATCGATAGCCATTAAATGTAAAATTGCCCCAAAAAAACGCGAAGGACATTTCGCCGTAAGACGAATGTCCTTAAAAGCTCATATTTCATGTAACCATTAAATGTAAAATTACGCTAAAAAAACGTGAAGGACATTTCGCTTGAAAACGAAATATCCCCTCTGGAATTATTCTATCATAATATACAGCGATTGTAAATAGTGGAATACGAATCCATTTAATTGAAACTTATTTATTAACTGGATTCCATTCAATTAAATGTATGAACTTTGTTTACCTTAAACTAGATCTTAGATAACATCAATGATACAATATTCATGAATCGGACAAAATTCAGGAGGGATTTTTATGGCTTCGAATGTTCTGTTTTCTTCCGTCAAATACGACAGTTACTCTCCCGACGCCACACTTCCGGCAAAATTCGGCAGACTCATTGATACGATGGATATGGCGGAAACCGTAAAAGATAAATGGACTGTGATTAAAATGCACCTGGGGAGGAATATCGGCTATTCGACCATACATCCCATGTTTGTCAAAATACTGGTGGATAAATTAACCGGATATGGCGCAAAAGTGTATATCTCCGATCAAGAAGTGGCCGGAGCGAAAAACCGGGGATATACCGAGGATTATCTGGGAGTCCCTATTATCCCGGCTTGTGGCGTAACCGGTAAATACTACTTTGAAAAGAAGGTCGACTTTAAGACCTTTAAGAACATTGATATTGCAGGAAACATCAATGATGCGGAAGCAATGATTGTATTGTCTCATGTAAAAGGCCATGGCGCTTGCGGTTATGGCGGTGCCTGCAAGAATATCGCCATGGGTTGCGTGACTGACCGGACAAGACAACAACTCCATGCCTTGGAGGGTGGCATCGACTGGGATGAAAATCTATGCAGCCACTGTGAACTGTGTATTACCAACTGCAATCATCATGCCAACAGCTTTGATGAAAATGGGAAATACAACATATTCTTTCATCACTGCACATTCTGCCAGCATTGCGTAAAAGTCTGCCCAACCTCGGCCATTAAAATGAATGCCGGCCGTTTCAATGACTTTCAGACCGGCATGGCCATATGCACTGATGAAGTATTAAACATTTTCAAACCCGGCAACGTTTTTTATATTAATTTTTTAACCAATATCACCGCGTTATGCGATTGTTGGGGATTTACCACCCCTTCCCTGGTGCCGGATATTGGAGTCATGGCTTCAAGAGATATCATCGCCATCGAACGGGCGTGTCTTGACGCAATCAAGACTGACGATCTTCTCCTCTCCGGAGTCCCTCAGGGAGTCGAATTGGGCGATTCGGGGCACCTGCTTGAACGGCTCCATCATAAGAATCCGTTTATTCAATTAGAACAGTTGGAAAAGCGGAACTTGGGAACACAGGAGTACACGATCCAGGAAATAAAATGAAAAAGGGATTTTCTTCCTTTTTTCACAAGAATAAAAGGTATTCCGAAGGTTTAAACTAAGTTTGTAAAACTTACTAATTCGGCACAGGCGAATCACTTAAGCAAAGCGTCTCTCCGCCATTTCTAAATGCAGTTTTTCGCATAACGCTCTGCTAGGTATTAAATGGATATAAAATGAAAATACAATTTGAATCGGTAAACGAGTTTGGCCGGGGAGCCATTGCAGGTTCATTAAGTGCCATAGTTATTTGTTTGTTTTTAGAACTCTTGGAATTAATGGGTTTGGCTAAACATTGTTGGCTTTTTATGGCAGGGCAAGCGGTTATGCAGTTTCAGCATGTTCTCTTGCCAGTGGCTTTGGCTTTCCTGATTCATATTGGTGTTGGTGTTTTTTGGGGCGTAATCATCGCCTTTCTTTTTACAAAGGTTTTTACAGACCGGTATCACATTCTTAAAGGATTGGCCATCGGGGCAGCTATATTCTTTTTTCACTTGGGACTTTTAAGCCAGGTTCTGAACTATCCTCCTGCGCTAAGGAACGACATAGTAACTATTTTTTTTATTTTTCTTAGTTATTTGCTATATGGCGCTTTAACCGCCATCATTATTAAGAAAATACCCGCAAAGGAATCCGGTTAGGGAGGTTTTCAACAAAACAGGCAGATATTCTTCTGATAGGGGGCTTTTTTTAATAAATGATATTACTATGGGAGCAATGGATTTATTTTCAACTACAAGCCGCTTCAGTTAAATAACCCGGTGGCGAATACGAGATTTCATTCGTCCATTTCCCGCATTTATCGCCCCAGCGGGCAATAACCGTATCTTCCCTGGTTACTTCAATCACTTCGCACGCATTCGGACAGCCGTTGCAATCAAATGTCTTCGGAACAAAGTTGACATCGGTGATCTCAAAACCGGAAAAACGGGTTTGATAACCATTTTTTTCGAGATAATCCTTGGCTAATAAAGCGGCGCCGATGGCTCCCATTACATTGTAGTATCTAGGAATGATGATTTCATGCCGTAACTCTTTTTTAAAGGCCGCAATAATGCCGACGTTTGCCGCTACTCCTCCCTGGAATAGATACGGAGGAGTCAAGGTTTTACCACGGCCGAGATTATTTATATAATTCCTTACCAGCGCCTCACAAAGTCCTTTAATAATATCACCCTTTGAAAAACCGAATTGCTGTTTGGCGATCATGTCGGATTCCGCGAAAACAGTGCATCGTCCTGCGATACGGGTGTCTTTGGTGGAAGTTAAGGCTAACTCCCCGAATTGTTCAATCGGCACCTTAAGCCGTTCCGCTTGATGATCCAAAAAAGATCCTGTCCCGGCAGCGCAAACAGTGTTCATGGCAAAATCTACAATCATCCCGTTTTTGATCAGAATTATCTTCGAATCTTGCCCGCCGATTTCAAAAATGGTTCTCGTGTCCGGATAAAAATGAATAGCTGCTGTTGCATGGGCGGTGATTTCATTTTTAATGATGTCTGCTCCCGTAATGATTCCGGCTAATTGCCGGCCGCTGCCCGTAGTTCCGACCCCGGCAACCTCCAGATTTTGGAGGTCACGGGCTATTTCTTTCATTGCATTTTTGATGCATTCCATCGGTTGGCCGTTAGTCCGAATATACTTGGATGATAATACTTCACTAGCTTCATTCAAGGCGATAATATTTGTACTGACGGAGCCCACATCGATTCCCAGGTATGTTTTCATGGTTATCCCACCTACTTATCCAGCTTTTTGCAGCTTATGATTCCTAACTAAATCAACAAACGCTTCCAAACGGGTCAGGGTATTCGCCGCTCCGGACTGCTCATCAATGGCCAGTGTTAAAATGGGCATATCCAAATCGATGGATATTTTGGGAATCAGACTTTGGGTGATCAATTCCGGCAAACATGCAAATGGCATCAGATGAACAATACCATCAAAGCCTTGTTCTTTATAATGAATCATATGTCCGATATTATGAATTTCGTGGCCACCAATACCCATTTCCATGTATTTTTTACTATTTTTAATAATTGCCGTATCCGATTTCTTGATAAATCGCGGTAAAGCATGGTCTACCCATTCCGAGACGTATAAAGAACGGGTGACTTCGCAACCAAGTTTATTAAGTAACGCAGCGATTCCCGTGTTAATCGAGGATTCAATGACTACGTATATTTCTCCAACTATCCCGATACGGACTTTCTGGCTTTCCGGCGGTTCATGAACCGGGATTGAGCTGAATAGCATTTCTCCTTCTCGTTGCAAACATTGAACATCTTTAACCGTATTTGCTGCTTTTGCAAATTTTTGGCGCATTATCTCAAAAGCTTTCGCAAAAGCTCCTTGTTCCAATTCGTAAGCTTGTTTAATTTCCATAAATTTTTGAAGAGAGTCAATGGCATGGGCTAGTTGATATGAAGTATAAATTGCTCTGATAAGCTGTAAAAATGATTTATGATTTTTAATCATTCGAAGTCTTTCCAAGAATAGTTTCGGATAATGATAAATATCATCAAATACAATCATATCGACATGATACCCCAGATTTCGCAGTGTTTTAAGATGGATTTCACTATATAACCCGGCCCGGCAAGGTCCATGTCCACCGGAAGTAATGATTGTATCCGCTCCTAACTCAAGCGACTCAATATACGAACCAAGCAGGACTTTATACGGAAAGCAAGCAAATTCCGGGCTGTATTTGACCCCCAGGTTAATCGTGCGCTGTGTCGGACGCGGCGGCATAATTACTTCATGGTCCAAAAGTTGTAGCAGTTTTTGATAAATTATCGTTGAACCCATATACGGAAAGGTTAACTTCATTTCCAACTTACTCCTTAAAGTTCTTACTTTTAGCAATCATATCGATAAATGCTTCCACTCTGGTTTGCAAATGGCTTTCCCCGGTATGCTCATCCACTCTAACCGTCATAAAAGGTTTTGGGCTTTGGCTGAAGTTAATTTCTAAAATTTTACCCAGAAAAGAATCGGGGCCACAACCAAAGGCTGTTACATGAATGATTCCGTCGATGGTAGCGTCACGAAAAAACTGGTGAGCGCTGGCCAATAATTTATTGGAAAAGGCCCAAAATAATCGTTTTTTATACCCGCGAAGCTGCCGGTCGATTTCACCCTGCTCCAGCATTTCAAAGGTTACGGTATTGGCGCCAAGCTTATATAATCTACTTATTATATCCATACCAAGTATATCGTCGTATACATTATAAACGTAACCGATGACCCCGATTTTAATCGGAAGATCGCTTTGCAAGGCGGGTTTTCCGGTAAATACCTTCCCATTAGCCGTTTGACAATTGTACCGCTCCAAAACACAGTACTTTCGAAATTCCAGCCATTTTTTCCGGCCGGTTTGAACCGCATTTTTTATCTTACGATAGTTTGAAGTAAATAATTTCCCAATTTCGAGATACTCTTTCATACAGGCGATATTTTCGTGTTTGACATTCAGATGATGAGTCACCATTTTCGAAGTCAAGTCCGGAATTGTATGTTTCAACATATCCGGTAGTCCCAAAAATTTGGGACAAAATACATCCCCTTTTCTGATTGAGACAAATCGTGGAATATATATCCAGTCAACTCCTTGATCGAGCAATTCCAAAACATGGCCGGTATAAATTTTCATCGGAGCGCAGATTTCAGGCACCGAATATCGGATCCCCTTGTTTAAAATCGCTTTGGTTGTCGGCCCGGTCTCAATAACCTCTAAACCCAACTCTTCAAAGAAGGGCTTCCAAAAACTGCGATAGTATGAGTGCATTAATGCCGTTGGAAGGCCAATACGTGCTGCCGTCAACAATTATCATCCTCTTTGGAAGTTGTTAGTTTTTCGCAACAGTCTCGTCGATCAATTCTATAATATCGTTAAGTTCGGTCTCCATCTCACCGGGTTTAAATTCAACCTGTAATAAATACCGCTGGATGACAAACGATATTAAAGTACCGGCAATAATTCGCAAAATTACCCGGGCTTTATCTTCGGATACCCGCATTTTGGCTATGATAATCCGATAAACACTGTCAATAATTTCATTAGCTTTGGGGTATATAATTTGCTGGGCCGTAGAAAGCAGTTCTTCGTTATATTGCATTTCAATTAACAGTATTTTGACTAACTCAAAATTTCTCTCAAGAAACTGCATCCGCTCCGTCAAAATCGATTTCAAAAATTCCTTAACCGGGTAATCTTTAGCCATTTCAATATTTTTAATCATGGGAATCAGCGAAATATTCTCGAAAATCTGTTCTATGGCCAGGTTGCCGATTTGCCGCAAAAGATTTTCCTTGTCTCGAAAATATTTAAATATGATGGTCTCCGATAATCCAATCTCTTTGGCGATTAAAGCGGTGGTTGTTGCGTTAAACCCATTCACCGAGATGAGTTTAATTGCGGCGTCGATAATTTTTTGTTTGGTTAATTCTTGTTTTTTTCCCATTATCAGTTGCTCCCAAAAAGTTAGTAATTAATTACTAACTTTTAATAACATATTATTCCTCAAAAATGAATTTGTCAATCCTAGTTTAAAGATTTTTAATGGAATATGACGGTTATTGCCGGGTTTTATCCGGTGCACATCCCAGACCCATGCGGGGAACATCTTTTTTCCTTGCTAAGTCTGCTTTACCGTATCCAATAACATCAACGATAATCCGTTCATCAATTCGCCTAACCAAGCTATATGTATAGGGTGTAAAGTATTTATTCCAAAAGCCGCTCCCCATTGTGTTTATAGATTCAAAATCGACTCCGCACAATGGGTATCCGTTATTTAAAAGCCAGTTCTGAATCGTCGCCAGCAGCTTGGTTCCGGCACCGGTTTTTCTCGCGTTTTCTAAGACGTAGGCTCCGGTTATGTTCATAATATCCTTATGTTCGGAAATAAATATCTCGGCATTTGGTTCTATTCTCATATATCCCACTGGTTTTTCACCTTGATATGCCGCCCACAAATGATGATTATTTCTTGCAAGCCATTCAGCGAGTTCCTGAACCGGCTCTCGTTCTGTTTTGGGCATAAAAATTGGAGAGTCTTTATAATAACGGATATGCTTTCTATGGATATCAGCTAATATAGGTATGTCACCAATACTTAATTTACGAATCATGACGGTTGTGTTTTTAGAATGCATTGGTAATGTCTCGCGAATCGCATCAACACAACGCATACCAAATCCCTGCCAAAACCATAATTCTATTGTTTCTTTATCATGAGCAAAAAACGTTAGTACATGAGTCATGTAATGCTCCTTAACCCATGTTTCGGCGGCATATCGGTATAATTCCTGATATACGGGAATTCGACATTCCTTTTTTACCCCATGTCCATACAACGGACTATAGATTCCTTTACATTTGCCGAAAAGCTCCCCAACCTCAAATCCGGCAATAAAACCGAGCAATTCGCCGCAACAAACAGCCATAACTCCGGTTCCATTTATCAATAGGCTTCGAATGGAGTCTTTCAGCGGGTTGAGGAATTCTTTATCTTCCGGCAAAAAGGAGACAGCCATTTTTTCTTCGTTATATTCCGCCATTACCAAAGCCAGCGCTGCATCTAGATAATTTTCATTTAATGGTTCATATTGAAATTCATGTTTCACATATTTTCACCTCTATTTTATAGTCAGCTACGGATTCTGATAAAACTCTTTTTGAAATTTAGCGATTTGCTTCCCCCATTGTTTTTCATGCATTCTTAACTTTCCTTGTTTTTTCGCTTCGAGATGATCCATCCATATGCCTTGCATCTCTTTGCCCTACTATCTTTTTAATACTGTGTTCCGATAAATGAAACTGTTCCGAAAGCTGCTCCATGCTAGCGCCTTTTTGAAACAAATGGATGATTTCGGTGTTCCGTTCAGTGTATTTTTGCCGGGTTCCGTTGACCTGGCCCCATCCGGAGCGGCTGGTTTCCTTCCGCGGTATATAGACAACCTCTCCTTGGGTATAATCCTGAACTATGTGTAAAAGCCATTCCGGTAATAATTCCTTGGCGTTTATATATTTCAAAACGACTCCACGCTCCTAAAAAAGAGTATAAAAAACCCGCAGTCAATAACCAGCTGCGGATTCAAATAAAACAACAAAAAAGTACGATAACCGGTACCGTACTCACAACGCATTTATTTGGCAAAGGGTTATTTTGATAATCCTGCAAAAGGCATACCAAACAAACAGGCATAGAGTTTTAGGCCTGAATTGAACCGGTAACCTTTTGCGTTTATTCAGTTAGGTAAAGGCCACCTCAATTTGAATCGTTATCATGCAAATAACCCCCTTTCTAGTTCAGATAAGATAATTATAACGCAGTAAAATATTTACAGTCAAGATAATAAACAATTATAGTTATTTTTTATATAATATTTATTTTGTTCAGTATTTGGGTCTAGGATCAACTCACCCTCTTTTGTCTCCTTCTCTTTTTGAAATCTATACATTACCCACATCTAGAAAAGGAGATGGTAAATTCGATCAATTGGATCGGATCGATCAAATCAGAATAAAGAGAAATTAAGTAATCACAAGGTTTTCCAATGGTTATTCTCGAATTATAACCGTAAAAATAGGAGAAAACCATGATGAAAACCAAGCCAAACGAAAAGAATTCCATTGTAGACGAATTTCAAAATGTACCGATCAATGACCAAAGGTTGATTAATCGTTTAATACTTACCGCCACCCGGCTTGATGAAAGACCGGAAAAGTCAATTCCGGATGCCTGCCGTAATTGGGCGGAAACTAGTGCAGCCTATGATTTTTTCGCGAACGACAAAGTAACACCGGATGCCATTTTGGCAAGTCATTTTCTAAATACGGGTGAACGACTGAAGCGGTATCCATTGGTTTTACTAATCCAAGACACGACGAAATGCGATTTTAGTACTCACAGAAATACTAAAGGGTTAGCACCATATGGAAAAGCTCCCTACTCACTTGGTTTGCTAATGCATTCGGTATACGCGGTCAGTTCAAAAGGTGTTCCGCTTGGATTATTATATCAAGAAATCTGGTCCCGGGAAAATTATCCCGCTGGGAAACGTTACCTGCGCGCTGAACTTCCCATTGAAGCCAAGGAAAGCTTCAAATGGCTAAAAGCGCTGGATAGCAGCTTAAAGAAGATTCCCAATACAGTTCAAACGGTTACCATTGGTGACCGGGAAGCCGATATCTTTGAATTATTCCAAAAAGCACATCAGCGAGGGGCACGCCTTGTTATCCGGGCCAGACATAATCGCCGGATTACCGGAGAATATAACCTTCTTTATGATCAAGTCAACAATATTCCGGAAATGGGGCAATGCTTGGTCGATATACCAAGAAAGCCGGAGCAAAACCTGCCTCCGCGACAAGCCAAATTGAATGTCCGTTTCTGTCCGGTAAATATCTGTCTCGCTCATTCGCAAAGTAAAAATCCTGCTGGAGCAACTCCACTCCACGTGATATTTGCCCGAGAAATTGACGTTCCAGAAGGGGCAGATCCTATTGAATGGTTATTGCTAACCACAATACCCGTTACCAATATGGCGGAAGCAATACAAAAGATTGAATGGTATCGCGAACGCTGGAAAATCGAACGGTTTCATTACACATTAAAAAGTGGCTGTCATGTTGAAGAGTTACAGCTAGAAACCAAAGAACGACTTAGTAATGCAATTGCCCTATATTCAGTGATTGCTTGGCGCTTAAGTTGGTTAACTTATCAAGCTCGTGTCACCCCGGATTTATCGTGCCAAATTATTTTAGAAACTCATGAATGGCAAGCGTTAT
>JARKQY010000042.1 GCA_029974635.1 Bacillota bacterium
CGTTGACAACCACTCCGCTGCCCACCCCGGTTCCCAAGGTATACATCACAAAGTTTTTCATTCCTTTGGCTCCGCCATAAATCATTTCGCCGATGGCAGCAGCATTGGCATCGTTGGTCAGCGCCAGCGCCTCCATTTCAGGGAAATGGTTTCGCATTAACTTCACAAAATGGACGACTCCGCGGAAGGAGAGGTTAGGCGCATATTCGATGGTCCCATTGTAATAATTACCATTGGGAGCACCCACCCCAATACCCAGGATCTCAATGTCTGCATTCAGCAGCTTTACCGAATTGATGAGCTCTTTAATAGCGGTGGCCAGATCGGAGATGTACCGGTCGATATCTCCATGCGACGGTGTGGCAATGTTGTCTTTCACCATCACATTACCTTCCTTGTCAACAACACCGATGGCGGTATTTGTTCCACCGACGTCAACACCAATTGCAACTTTCTTCGTTGTATTCATTTATCTATTTTTTTAGGGAATTAGTCGTTTGCCTGTGTCGAAGTGCCTTTCGCAAAAAAGAGAAGACCGGTGTAACAAACCGCTTCAAATCCAGCTGCCCGCGGGCTGTTGAACTTTCCGGCGCAGGCACCTGCCCGCACTCCATTTACGATGCTGTTACGCTTTTTCCTCATGTTCCGATTAGTTTTAAACTGATAGCTACCAAAAACGGATGGCGTAGGCTGAACAAATTTAAAAATAATTGGATTGCATCCGTTTTATATGTTGCGCAACACCCTTATTTATTCTTTTTCAAAACAATGAAATCGGGAAAAAACGTCGGCCCTCAATCCAGACATCCAACTCATTGTCAAAAACTTATCCAAATCAACAATCACTCCTCACACCGATTACTCCAAAATGACGGGGCAAAAACATATCTTTTGGTATTTTTTTCTAAATTTAATCCCGTTAATAAAATCAAACCGTCAGAATGATAAACGACTCGGAAATCCTCAACCAGATTGCAAAAGCTTTTAATAATCTGGACTACAAACTTTTCGAAGAGCTGATTTCGAATGATATTCTGTGTACCGATCAAAGCACCTCCTTTGACAAGATCGGAAAGGTTAATGTATTAAATTACTGCCGCAACAAATTCGAGGCAATCCGCAAATCCGACCAGCCGGTGTTTGCCGAAATTGGCTTTATCAACACCCAAAAAAGCGGGAATGTAAAGACGGTTTCCCCTCTCGAAGGGCGCCCCTGTATTATCATCTCCAGAGGAACCAAAGAGAACAAAATCGCACTGTTCCTGGTCACCATCAACAAAGGCGAGGTAACCCAGGTTGAATTCTGCACCAACAGTCCGCACTGGTCACAGGCGGTCGGATTGGGAATCTATCCCGAATAGCCGGTCTTTACAAATGTTCACACCCACCCGGAACACTTTTTTACGGCTTTAGGCCGGGTATCTCCCGGCCGGTTCCATCCGCCGATTTTCAAATTTCCTGATTCTCAATAATGTTCCAATATTACCGTTCGGTTAAAAAGCTGTTGATAAATATTGAATTAGAGCCATAAATGACTTAATTTTGCCCCCTGATTTTCAAAAACTAATTACTATGGCAGAAACTAATAAAAAGCTTTTCGCCGAATTTCCACCGGTTAG
>JARKQY010000052.1 GCA_029974635.1 Bacillota bacterium
TCCCTGAACGATACAACGTTACTATGTTTCTTTTAAACTCTTCGCTATATTGCGGCACTTTTCCCATTTCGTGGCTCCCTTCTTCTGTTTTCATTTTAAGGTTTCCACGATCTGGTGTCTACTTTTTTATTCTAATATCAGCAAAAGCCAACAATATTGCGGAATAGGTGTATAGCATTAAGTCATAAGCTTTTGCTTTTGCCCTATCGCTGATTGCACGATTGCGCTCATCTTTCTCCTCAATTTCAACTTGCTTTGTGATTTGCGGATTTTTAAGTGCGACACGATTTTTAATAGCCGTTCCAAGATTGCCACCGAGCAAACCCGAACCCAAACCTACGCAAATATATGGCAATGTTTTGAGTATGCCATCCGCATCAGGCAACAGTTTGATCAGAACCAATCCTGTTCCGAAAATTACAAAACCGATTATAGCAAATACGATGTAGCGCATAATTTTATATTGTTTCATTTTCCTGACCCTCCTCATAAATAAAAATTTCTTCAATGCTCATCCCAAAGTATCTTGCAATTTTAAAAGCTAAAATGATAGATGGATTGTACCGTCCATTTTCTAAAGAGCCAATCGTTTGCCGAGATACTTCTAAATCAGCGGCAAGTTTCTCTTGCCGTATTCCTTGTTGCTTGCGGATTTCTTCCAGTCTGTTTTTCACAGCATCGCCTCCTGCTACAAATGTAAAGTATGCTTTCCATTTGTAGCATAGCACGGGTAAAATCAAATGTCAAGTATACTTTCCAAAAAAATAGGGACTGTCCCAAAAGGAATTTTATTGATAAAGATATACAATATATAACGTTTTGTTTAGGTAATGATGCTATATATTGTATATCTTATTGATTTTAAAGTACTTTTTAGACAGCCTCCAAAGAAAATATAAATAATCAGCCATTCAAATTCTTATTTATCTGTAAGATTGTATAAATCACCATTAGTTGATAGTTTAAACTAATGCGCCACAGTTAAATTATACTCCGAAGGCATTCCTTAAAATTCGCCCCAAAGGATGGGGCGGCCTTTTGCAGCCTATGTCATCTAACGTTCGCGGGTTCCCGACGTCATCAAAAGATAGATAACTCTTATCTTAGTTTTGATGATGTGGCGCAACTCATCATGAATATGCTTCTTGAATTAACTTCGTGATACTACTTGCTTCTTCGAGTGCTCATCTTCGAATTACGAAGCGGGAACCCTGCTAATCTCCGCAGTACCAGCCCTGTACAGAATTAAACCACTTTCACGACAGCTGAACCGCGGATGGTAGCTAGTCGATAACAGATTAAATTAGTCCATAGGAAGATACACTCTAAAATTTTCAACTTTTTTGTTCTTGATATTAAAATAGATCCATAAGGGGTTTCTTCACCATCTTCTTTCTCTTTTAACCAATGTTTGATAGTCTATTGTATTCCTATCAACCCAATTTCCCTTTCCATAATGATACAAAACTTTATTTATATTATCTCCAACACTTATTCCGCGATATGTTTTATAACCTTTCTTTTTAATAAAAACACTACTTACAAGAAACTCCCTTTTTGGATCTTACATGCCTTCAATTACGCATAACATTTGGCGCGATAATTTTATCCACCAAATAAGTTTCCTTAGGAATTTTCTTGTCCTCAAGGTTTTGCCGGTACCATTTGTAAACCTCCGGTAAGCCGATGGTTCCCTTGACAACCTGTACTAATGCCACGGCTTTCTTCCCCATTTTGTCATCATCCGCTCCATAGACCAGGGCATCTGCAACATACTCATGTTTAAGCAGGACCTCCTGGATCTCCACCGGAAATATTTCGTATCCACCTTGAATAATCAGTGCATCAGTCCGGCCGGTTAAATAAAAAAGTCCATTGGTAGCTTGGTATCCAATATCGCGAGTCCGAAGCCCCCCGGTTGTTAAAACCTCCGCCGTTAACTGGGGAAATTTATAAAAGCCGTTCATGACATTTTTACCTGTAATGTGAAGTATCCCTTCTTCGCCAATCTCCGCTGGGCTTCCATCCTCCCGGCATACTTTAATTTCATAACCAGGCATCGGTCTACCAATGGATCCCGGAAACCGCCGGGTTTCCCCCGGAGTAGTATGAGTGACCCGCGAAGGGATCTCCCGGGGCCCGTAAACGCAATATAGGCTGACTTCAGGCAATTTGGCGATAAGGTCCTCTATAATCGAAGGAGAAGCGTTGATTCTAGCGAATGTAAGCCGCAGCAGCGAATTCAGATCAAAGGAACCGAGGCGGGGGTATTCCAAAATCAAAGTAATCATGGTACCAACTAACACTGTACTAGTAATTTGATAATCCTGAATTGCCTTTAACAAGATTGCCGGATGAAAAAGGTCATTGAGCACCACAATCGTAGCCCCGCGGCTCATTGGGGCCAAAATATCGCTCACGATTGGATCCTCCAGCGTAAAAGACCTGGTATTCAGGATCCTGTCACTACTGGTGAATTCCATGAGATCGGCGATGGTTAACGCATTGTCAATTAGGGCTTGATTGGAATAAACCACCCCTAAGAGCTTGGTTGTTTCACGGGCGATCAGGATCATCCCGAAGCTGTCGGCGGGAAGGCTCTCCGGCTCCCGTTCCGCCGGTGACCATTGGTGGTTCTCGAATGTCCCGTCCGGCTTTAAAACCAGAATCACCTCAAGATGCAGCCTCTCTTTCAGTTGCTGGATCTCTTCAAAGCCTCTCGTATCAGTTATCAGTAACTCTAGGCCGGTGTAATTTACCGCCTCCACCAACGACTCCCCTTTAAGCTGGCTGGACAAGGGGACCGTTATCTTCCGCAACTTGTTCAAAGCCAAAAGGGAGCCGATATATTCGGCACTATTCGGTAGATAGATTCCGCCGAATTTAAATTTCCACCGTTCAAAACAACCGGTGAAATCCATTACTTTATCATACATATCACCGTACGTAACGGTGGCCCGGTTAGCGATAACCATCGGGTTATTACGGTAAGTAATGCAACTCTCCTGAAACAAACTCCATGGAGTAGCATTGGTTTGTTCCATTATCCGCTCCTTGAAGAATAAACTGCGCCCACGCGCTTATTGAGTTTTGATAAATCTCGATTCGGCAAGTTCAGACTTGACGAGTTTATAAAGTCACTTGCCGAAAAATTTTTCGATATTCCCCCCAAAAATCCTCTTTTGAAAATCACAATAAAAACGCCGCAAGGGTTCTTAACACGCCGCACGATACGGCGTTGGCCCAGTTCAGACGGTATTTCCGGAAACGTTTTGGCACTCACGACGTCGCTGAGGCCCAGTGACACTTCGACTTGCCGAAGCGATGTGGGCGCGCTGACTACATGACACTACTTCATTGATTATCTTCGTGACATGAAAACATCTTCGATCCGCTTGCTTTGACTTACCGCGCCCCGTCAGCGTGAGTGCTCGTGTTCTCCGACGTACCGGCCTTCACTTTCAGTTCAACTTACACGCCAGCCGAACCAGGACGGTTGGTTGGTCGGCCTCGTGACTTACATTCCTTCCCCATCCTCTTTGTTTGCGTTTACTTTAGGTATGTATTCAGGACCCCTAAAACCCATCAAACCTGATAACTATTTGCTCTTTTGTATATTTCAAAAACAATTTTCGATTCAGATCCCCATCCTCACTTGCTTTAGGTACACTTTCAAACCCTTTTTAAAATTTTGATTTTTTCCTAATTCTCTTGCTTTAGGTCTGCTATTCCTATAAATCCTTTTTAAGATAAATCATATCAACAAGTTGTATGTCGCCCTCGAAAATAGGGTGGTCGTAATTGTCTGTAAAAAAATTCTTTACTCGATATGACTTTTCAAATCCACAACTTTCATAAAACGACAAGATTGTCGGCGTTTCGCCTGTCCCGACAAGCATTGTTTTGTAGTCGTTTTTGTAGAAATCAAAAATGAAATTTATCAATGCTCTACCATACCCTTTGCCTTGATATTTCTCGTATGTCGCTATGTTTTTCAACTCGCAGGTTTCGCTATTTATCGGCACTACAACGCAAACACTTTTCAAATCATCGTCATATAAAGCAAACAAGTCTCCACTCGGCAAATACTTGTCAATCATATTTTCCTGCTCGTCTGCCAACAACAATAAGTCAAGAAACTGTTTCTTATTTTCGATAATTTTTTCTATTTTCACCATATCTCTCCCCATCCTCACTTGCTTTAGGTATGCATTCAAACCCTTTTGGTTTTAAACTCTTTGGTTTAATATGTAATAAGCTTCGCTTTTTATTGTCTTTTCCCATATGATAGGCATCTTCGAATTATCTCCGAAAGGCCGTGCCTAGGACGGTATGTTGGAGAACGTCCGCCTGTTCCTGACGTTTTCAAAACCTAGTGGCGACGCCGACTTGGTTTTGAAAATGTGGGCGAGACCGCTTCATGAATAAACTTCATTGAAAATACAACATGAATTGACGGCTTCTTTGAGTTAACTTTCTTTGACTATCCGAACCCCGAAGCAGGAACGGAGCTGTTCTCCGACGTACCGGACTTCACTCACAGTTTAGCCTGCACGCTAGCTGAACTAGGATGGTTAGCTAGTCGGCAATCTAAAATTAAAAACGTTAGCTACTCTTAAAACTACTTAAATCCTTTTTCCGCCTTGGGAAGAAGAACTTTTCGAAAAGCTTCATCATGTTCAATAACAAATGATTCTTCAAATCCCTTTCCGCTATTATTAATGAAAAATTCTTTAGTAAACCTTAGGGCATCGGTCGGGGCTTCAAGTAGTGTTTTTCCTAATTGAATGGCATGTTCAAACAATTCATCATCCTTTAAAACCTCACTGACCAATCCTATTTAATATGCCTCTTGTGCGTTAATCTTTCGGCCAGTAAGACATAACTCCCGAGCCCGTCCCTCACCTATTATCCATCGTAAAGGGGTAAAAAAAGGAAGACCTCCGAACTTAATTTCCGGATGTCCGAAAATAGCAGACTCCGAACATATCCTTATATCACAAAGAGTTAAAAGATCAAATCCTCCACCCATTGCTGAACCATTTACAGCTGCAATAGTGGGTTTGGGGAAATTCCATATATCTAAACAATACTCCGTTGATGATTTTAAAAGCTCCGGAAAACAACCTGGATTGCCAAACTCATTCAGATCAAATCCCCCAGAGAATGAAGACCCGGCTCCCATAAATATTAATCCTTCT
This sequence comes from Bacillota bacterium, assembly GCA_029974635.1. GTDB lineage: Bacteria > Bacillota > UBA4882 > UBA8346 > UBA8346 > JAEZJQ01. The sequence goes on from JARKQY010000052.1 coordinate 5,202, forward strand.
ATGGTTGAGGCCTCTTTCCATTCACGAAGGCAATATGAAATTTCTTTTCTCATTTGAATACTGATGGCGTTTCGTTTTTCAGGGCGGTTTAATGTTATAATTCCAATTCTATCTTCACGAATATCAACTTTTATGGTACTAAATTCCATTATATATTCCCTCCGTTGATTTTACCTTATCAATTCTAGTTATATTTCTTTAATGATAAACATCTTCGGCTTCCCCTGAAAGGCCATGTCCACGAGGGACTGGCCTAGGTCTGGTATGTTGGAGAACGTCTTGGCATCTGTGACGTCCAACGACCTTAGATAACTCCTATCTTAGGTCGTTGGATGTGGCGCGCAATCTGCATGAATTTACTTTCACACCTAACTTCGTGGCATTACTTCCTGCGCCCGTTAGCGCCAGATGCCATGTTATGTGCAGTAGGTTGCCCCTCATTTGAAAGGTGTCCATGGAGGGCAACTGCTTTCAAAATCTTATGGTGCTTCATATCTTTTTATAATTTGCCAAGTACCATTTTTCTTTTTTATGTCCAGTTTTATAGGGACTTTCCAACTGATAGATATGCATATTTCATCGCTGCTTCGATAGGGGCAATATTAATCCAAACATATACAAAATATAAGAAAAAAATCAATAACAAAGAGGCAGTTAATATTAATATCCATTTCTTTTTCATAGGCTCACCTTTTTACTAGCCCGCCCGGATGACGGGTGACATTTGCACCTATTGCAGCTAGCGTCTCCGCGTTACTGACGTCGATACGGCTTAGATAGCTCCTATCTTAGTCGTATCGATGTGGGCGCGCCGACTCCATGAATCTGCTCCTTGAAAAAACCTCATGATTACGCCCTCTTCTTCGAGTCGAATACCGCGCCCCGAAGCAGTCACTCGGTGTTATATAAAGTTCTCGCCTCACTTACATATGTTTTTATATTTTAAATTTCTTTGATTCATTGCTACTAACAGCAGTAGCTTGGCTATACACAAATACCAAATATATGTAAGTAAAGTTTCTAATGAAAATTTTATATTGCCTACAAACTTGCTAATAATTAAAATGATTGCATCAGGTCTATAAGACTTTACGAAAATTGAAATTATTGTAGTAAAATTAATTGGAATTAAAGTCAAAACAATTATTAAAAATACTAATGATACTCTCCAAATAGTTTTAACTAAAAATTTTGTACTAATCATTCTTATTACCTTCTTTTAAAATCTCCACTACTTTTCCAAAAGCAAATAAAAACAAACCCCATCCGGCACTTGTTAAAACCGAATTTACAAATGTTAATAATCCCGAAAGAAATAAGTTTATATCAAATTTTGTTAGTAAATCAGTAGGAAAAAATAATTTTACTATAAATGATAACAAAGCAGATATTATACTAATTATTACGTAATATATACTCCCTATTTTTAAACATTTTTCAATATTAATATCTAAAATCTTCGATAATGACTTAATCTTTGGCTCCTTAGATTTAGATTCTTTTATATAATCTTCATTTATTTCCTCAACTAGATCGGTATTACAATTACTACATTGAGTAAAACCTTCTCGATATTCTGATTTACATTTTGGACAGAACAATTTAATCGCTCCTATCTTTTTTGAAATACTGAATAGGCCCTCTTTGGCGAGAATTTTATATAACGTCCCGTGGTTACCGACGCCATCAAACCTCCGTGACACTACCTACCCATCTTCGAATCACCGCCCCCGAAGCGGGAACCTGCTGTTATCTGATGCCACATCGCCAGTACTTTGAAGACTGACACGGATGTCAGTCACTTTCATCGTTTATTAATGTTAGTTTAATAATTCTATACAATTCAAATCTTCAAATGCTAACATGATTCTTTCAAGATGACTCCACCATATTACTGCATTTATTTTTTTGTTCCAAAATTCTACAGGAGTAAATAACATCTTTATTACAGATCTTTTATAATCCATGATTAAATCATCAAAAGTATAATTTGAAATTCCATTTTTTAATAATACATTATGATAACTTTTCAAAAGCTTAAACTCAAATTCTTTTCTTCTATCAGGATACCAATGCATTGCTATCATATAAGCTAAGTCATCTGTAGCTAGTCCATAAGAATATACTTGCCAATCAATTATTTTAATTGGATCTTCTTTTTTAATGGGGAATAAAAAATTCCAAAAATGGGCGTCTTTTTGTATTAAAGTAATATTTTTAAAAGTCATAAATCTATCTATAAGGATTTCAAAATTATCAATATATCTTTTCATAATTTCTTTTCTTTTCTCAGTTAATCTGTCACCCATAAAATCAATAAAATTTTGCAGATCATTATTTACAAAATCATTAAAATCAACTATAAACATTTTTTTAGTTGGAAATTCAGCTACAACATTTTGTAAATCCTGATGATCCCACCAAAAGGATTGTATTCTCGCTAAACATTCAATTGCTAGGTTACTATTTTCAAAGGTTGGAGGTATTGGCCACTCAGTCACATAATGAGATTTTGATAAATCTTCAAAAACTAAATTGAATATTTTATTTGTTTCATCATATTGTGCGAAATAACAAAAAAGAATAAGGCTTTGTTCGCATTTTGGTGCGACTTCATTATAAAAGCTAACTTCTTTCTCTCCAAATCCTTTTAATTCTTCTGGTAAATTGGATTTTGTAATTTTAATAAAAAGTGATTCTGGTAAATCCAATTTATTTTTTTTATAGTTAATTTCGATAATAGCAGTTCCGGAAACTGTTAAATTCCAATTATTCTTGATTTGAAAACCTTTAATTTCCTGAGATGTTATACTATATCGTTTACTTAATATTTGAGCTAACCAATCGATGGTTATTTCATCAAATGATTTTATAATTTCATTCATTTGAATCCTCCAAATAAAAGACTTGTTTAAAATATTTTTTAGCGACACGATGTCGCGTTTTCTTTGCGTGTGGTTTCAGATAACGTTGGGGGTTACCGACGCGGCTGAGAAATTACATAGCTCCTATGTTTTCGAAGCCGTGTGACGCGCCTACATCATGAATTAACATCTTGAACCAACTTCATGAATCAGCTTTCTTCTTCGAATCAGCTTCTTCGAATACCGCGCCCCGTAAGCAGTAACGCGGTGATAAGCGCCGTATAACCCAGGGTGGGCCAAGGGCGACCAACCCGTCGCTTACTCTGAATAACTATTATCAAGTTATTATAAATGTATTTTTAATATACTCTATTTCATTTGGAACTTTTTTAAACTCATTCCATAAAAGTTTTCCTGTATCATCCCACTGAACATGATTAGCTTTTTCTCTACTATAATTTAAAAAGCGATTATAAATAAACCTAAGAATCTCTTCCCAAGTATATTGGGGAACCTTATTGTAATTATCCGGAAGATTATTTTTGTTTTTTCCTGCACACAAAAATGAAAAATATCTTTCCGGGAAAGAATAAAAACCATTATTGCAAATATCTGCTACTATTACATCCAAATCTTTATGACTATCCCCAACTACCCCAAGGGAAGTTAGTACGCTTTTTATAACATTATTTTTTTTCCATGGGTCATTTATTTTACAATCCCCTATTGTAGCATCAGCGATAACAAAAAAAATCTTTGATGGGTTTTCTATTTCGTCTTGCATTGGTCTTCTGAGATTTTCTTTTCTTTCTGGCAATCTTACACCAGCTACATCGATCTCCGTTTGAACATCTTCACCATATTCATTATGGACAATAAAATTAGAAAAAGTATAAAATCCATTGAGCCTTAAATACCAGTATAGTAGTTTTTCATTATTAATTGGTACCATTTTGCATCTCCTTATTTTCAATTTTTAGCGGCCACGGAAGGCCGCTGGTTTTGGGTTATATGGCGCTTATCGTCTTGGCATCTGCGACGTCCACCGGCCTTAGATAAATCCTATCTTAGGTCGGTGGATGTGGCGCGCAATCTACGTGAATTGACTTTCATTCCTAGCTTCATGACATTTCTTACCGCGCCCGTCAGCGTCAGATGCCATGTTATACGTCGTATCGAGCCGGACAGAATATATTCGCTTTCACGTCAGCCGAACCACGGATGGTTGGCTGATCGGCAATATGATTAACACAGTTTTATATAACTAATGTATCAACTAACCATTTTTGAATATGTCCTTCTATATTTGAATTGTAACAGAGTAAATCATCGCAAGTATTTGGTGGTAAAGAAATTAAAGATACATAAAAAGTACAAGTATCACAATTTGTCATTTCAATTTCAAATGTTTGGTTAAAAATTGTAGAAAGGGTTTTTGTCTCATTTATAAGATGAAAAGGCCCAAATCTAACACAAAACAATATTAAATTTGCTGCAACCGATGAGATTACATTTATAAGTTTCGCCTCACTAAAATGGACATCTCTATCATGTTTTGTTTTATTATACGCATCATACCAAGGTAATGACTGAGTTGGTGATGCAATATTCCATCCCAAAAATGGCTTAAATATTGGTACAGAATTATAATTTCTTAATTTTACTTGAAAGTCATTTAAGTATAATGCATTCAATAATTTGATATAATCTTGAGTTGTAAAAGTTCGCCCGTTAGTAGGTTGTAAATTCGCCTTATTAATAAATGATTTCCATTGATTTTCAACTTCGGTACAAGAAAGAATTAACAACTCGCGGGTTTTATGACTATAAGCATCTAAACCAGCGTTATCCGGTTCAATATATAATAAAACTTCATCTAATTTCTCCACCAAAATTCTTAATGCTTGTTCAGCAGAACGCTGTTGAATCTGAGTTATATTAAGACCTTGATATAATTCTTCTTGAAAATATAAACCAGGTCGCCATACTCCTTCTATTGTGTGACCCACTTCGAACAGTGTTGGTTTAATGTCAATTGCTCCAAATACTCTTTGTACCCAATCTTGTAGTAAGCCATTTTTCTTTTCTATGACTGTAAGCCCAGGAGAAATTACATATAATCCATAGCCCCTTCCGTAGAAATGAACAAAATGAGTATCAGTTTCATACGCATATCCTAAAGCTTGATCTTCATGGATAGTATTAACAAAATTCGGTAATGTTGTTTTTGTGTTTTTATAACAAATACCTTTCATAATATTACCTCCAAATATTTTTTAGCCGTGCCCACGATGGGCCGGCTTGAGGCTCGATATGTCGTATAACTACTGAATAACCGTTTATTGCATATAACGCTTAATGTAATGATATTATTGTGAATTCCGGTTAATAGATATTATTGCGATCCATTTCGGTTAATGCTAACTTTGTCTGCATTCCCTGTATTACTAAAATCAGTCCCAATGGTATCTAATGGGCTCTGAATCTTCTTAAGAGCACGTTGACTTACATGTGTATAAATCTCCGTGGTTTTTGAGCTATTATGTCCCAACAATTCTTGGATGTATCGCAAATCAGTTCCATTTTCCAACAAATGCGTTGCAAACGAATGACTCAACGAATGAACCGTAAAATGATTAGTAACGCCAATCTTCGATAACGCATCTTCCATAATCTTTTGTACCGTGCGCGTACTCAAGTGCCGATCCGGAATAGAACCTGGAAACAGCCAACTTTCAGGACGATATTTTCTTCTATAAATCTCTACCATCGTTAAAGCAGCGGCAACTTTTCCGGAGTTCTTTAAAAAACGTCCGATTTGAAGTTTATATGCTTTTCGAGTACTGGGACTTAAGCCGCTAAGCTTAAGTTCGGTTTCAACTTTTTTGGCAGTCTTGTCATTTAGCTCATTAGCCAACTCGGAACTGAATTCAAGCTTTTCATAACCAAAAAGTTCGCCAAGTTTTTCAAGGGAATAGTTCGTTTTAGGAATAATCCAATTTTTTTGCGTCGAATCCCAGCGCCTTCCCTCAATTGTTCTAATCTTTCAACATAATCGACATTTAATATTTTTTTCGACAATGATTATGCCCATTTTATTCTCCAACTCTACTGAATTTCCTTCATATTTTTCCATAACAATCCATCTCCTAATTTTTAGATGCAATTACAAAAAACATATCACGAACATATGTTCTTGTCAACCCAAAAATAAAAAGCCCACTTATGATGGACTTTTACATTTTGACTCAACTTTCAGAGCATAAATTCGACAGATAACCCTTGAGTAATCATTTTTCGTGCTTTTTCGCATGTTTCATGGTTGAGACATTCCTACAAACACGCCCCATTAGTCGCAATAATCTCTTTATACCACAGGGCCGAATCTTTCAATAGCCGCTTCTGGGATTCAAAATCCACGTAAATCAAGCCAAAACGCTCTCTAAATCCAAACGACCATTCGAAATTATCCATAACCGACCAGTGAAAATAGCCTTCCACCTTGAACCCGTCGTTGACGGCGCGCTGGAGCTGCCGTAAATAAAGGGTTAAATAATCAACCCGCTGGGCGTCATGGACTTTACCGTCCACGGAGATCCAGTCCACATTGGACATTCCGTTCTCCGCAAAAATTAGCGGCAGTTGGTAGCGCTCATAGAAAAAGCGCGGTGTCCAGTATAGTACCTCAGGAAGAACCGGCCAGTCAAAAGCGGTTATCGGATGACCCGGCCGTAATGACACTTCTTCGGGACCGTTGGGGCTGGCCTTGACGTATTTTCCAAAATAAGTATTCAGACCGAGGAAGTCAAGAGGCTGATGGATGATATCCAGATCACTCTCCGGAAACTCCGGCATGCTATCGCCAAAGACCCGTAATCCATCCTCCGGATAATGTCCTAAACAAACCGGATCGATCCACCAGGCATTGTTCCAGGTATTCCGCTGCGTAACGGCAAAAGTATCCCGCCGGGCGGCTTCCACATCCTCTGGTTTCAAAGTGAATGGAATTGTTGCGTTGCCCTGAGGGGCATAACCGATTCGGGCCGGGGTTTTGGAGTTAGCCCGAATGGCCTGAACCGCTTTTCCATGTGCTAATAACGCATTATGGCCCACTTGCAGAAACTGAGAAATATCAAGCTTAAGTCCCGGGGCATGCTGGCCGTCTAAATGACCCAAACCGACGAAGCATTGAGGTTCATTTAACGTAAACCAATGGCTGACCCGGTCCGAAAGATGCTCCACAACTATCTTTGCATACTCAGCGAACCAATCCGGGCTGTCCGGGTTTAGCCAACCGCCCCGGATGAATAATTCATAGGGGTAATCCCAATGAAACAAGGTAATATAGGGAACGATCCTGGCCTCAAGCAAGGCATCCACCAAACGATCATAAAAAGCCAAGCCGCCGGCATTGATTTTTCCGGTGCCCGACGGGAGAATTCGCGGCCAGGAAATCGAACAGCGGTAACCTGTAAAGCCAATCTGACGCATCAGATTTACATCTTCTTGATAGCGGTGATAATGGTCGCAAGCAACCTCTCCCGTTTGGCCGTTCCAAATCTTCCCCGGCTGCCGCACAAACTTGTCCCAAACGGAAAACCCCTTGCCGTCCTCATAAACGGCGCCTTCCAGTTGATATGCGGCGGAAGCTGCGCCCCACACAAAACCTTTTGGAAAACTCAATAAAAGCCCCCCTAGATCAGGATTTCTAGGATTATAGGATTAAAATATCTATAAAAATCTTCTGAATCCTCCTAATCCCGTTAATCCAGTAACCTTCTTTTAAACCCATCAAACCACAAACCTTTTAGACGGGATTTACAGGATTTATTGGATTAAATCATTTTCAAATACTGCCTTTGCTTTTATGAATAATCCCCCTAATCCCCTTAATCCTGTCCAGTAACCTTGTTTTAGGCCATCAAAACCACAAACTCTTTAGACAGGATTTACAGGATTTATTGGATTAAATCATTTTAAAACCACAAATGACCGGCGACGAACTATGACATCGTAAACCGCTTCAATTCCCGTCCGGCAATGTCTTTCCGGTAATAAACGCCTTCAAACGACACGTTACCGATAGCCTTATAGGCTCCCGCAGCGGCTTCATGAATGTTCCGGCCAAGGTAGACCAGGTTTAAAACCCGGCCGCCGCTGGTTACGAAAGCACCATTCCCGTTTAATCCGGTTCCGGCATGAAAGATTAAGGCATCACCTGTTTGATCCAAACCGTTGATAATTTTCCCGGTAGCAAATTTTCCGGGATAGCCTGCCGAGGCTGCTACGACGCAAACCGCCACCGTATCCCTTTTCCAACGCACCGACTCCGGATTTAGCTTCCCCGAAACCGCATCCCAACAGATTTGGGCCAAATCCGAATCCAGCAAGGGCAATACCGCTTGGGTCTCCGGATCGCCAAACCGGACATTATATTCAATCACCTTCGGACCGTCTTTGGTCAGCATCAAACCCAGGAATAACGTGCCCACAAAAGGACATCCCTCATCCCGCATTGCTTCAATGGTCGGATTCAAAATTTCCCGGATGACCCGTTCGGAAACGACGCTGGTAAAAATCGAAGCGGGCGCGTATGCCCCCATTCCCCCGGTATTAGGTCCGGTATCATTATCGCCGATTCGCTTATGATCCTGGGCCGGAAGCATGGGCACCGCTGATTTCCCGTCGCAAAAGGCAAGCAGGGAAACCTCCTCGCCTTCAAGAAACTCCTCAATAACCACCGCAGTTCCCGAATCCCCGAAGACCCGTTCGACCATCATCCGATCTACCGCCTGATAAGCAGTTTCCAAGTCAGTGGCTACAATGACTCCCTTGCCCGCAGCCAGGCCGTCGGCCTTTACCACAATGGGAACTCCGGTTTCACGTATGTGTTGCTTGGCGGACGCCGCGTCATGAAACACTTCAAAACCGGCCGTGGGAATACGATATTTTTTCATAAATTCTTTGGCGAACGCTTTGCTCCATTCAAGCCGGGCCGCAGCCTTGGTAGGCCCGTATATCTTTAAGCCGCGTTCTTGAAAAACATCTACGACTCCCCCGGCCAAGTATGCATCCGGGCCGACCACCGTCAGATCCACCTCTTGTTCAGCGGCAAAGTCGGCAATCGCATGATAATTACCGGAATCAATCTTGGTATTCTCCGCAATCCGACTGGTTCCACCATTCCCGGGGCAGCAGAAAACTTTGGAAACCAAAAGGCTTTGACTCAATTTCCATGCCAGCGCATGTTCACGCCCTCCGCTTCCAATGACCATTATCTTCAAAAAAATTACCCCCCCACAATCCTCCGATACGCTTCCAGATACTTTTCACTGGTATGCTGGATCACATCAGCAGGCAACGGCGGCGGTGGCGGATTTTTATCCCAGCCGACGGCTTCCAGGTAATCCCGGACATATTGTTTATCGAAACTGGGTTGCGATTTACCCGGCTGATACTGGTCCAGCGGCCAAAAACGGGAGGAATCCGGGGTAAAGATCTCATCCACCACGGTAAACTCCCCATTTACCCAGGCGAATTCAAATTTGGTGTCGGCAATGATGATTCCGTTTTGTTCGGCCCGTCTCGCGGCGATTCCATATAGTTTGAGTGATTGCTCCTTGAGTTTCGCCGCAGTTTCACTACCGATTTTATCCACCAATTGCCCGTAAGTTAACGGCTGGTCATGACCGGCCGATTCTTTGGTCGTCGGAGTAAAGAGCGGTTCCGGCAGTTTGTCGCTTTCCACGAGTCCCGCCGGTAATTTGATACCCGAAACGGAACCGCTGGATTTATAATCATTCCAGCCGCTTCCGGCCAGATAACCACGGACTACACACTCCACCGGAAGCACTTCGCCTTTTTTCACCACCATGGCGCGGCCTTGTAACATCTCACGCTCCCCGGAAGTCAGGCCGGAGACTGTGGTCATATCCGTTGAAATCAAATGATTAGGTAAGGCATGACGGGTTTCATTGAACCAGAACACCGATAACCCGGTTAGTACGCGTCCTTTTTCGGGTATGGGTTCGTTAAATACCACATCAAATGCGGATAAACGATCAGTGGCCACGATTAACAAATATTGATTCAAGTCATAAATATCGCGCACTTTGCCCTGGGCGATCATTGGAAAACTCGTTAATACGGTTTCTCGAATTGCATCCATAAATTAATCAACTCCTTGATAAAAACTACATCCCTGTTTATTCTCCGACGGCCAGCACGCAAGTGATAATGGCTTCACTGGCAATTTCGTCGTTGATGTAAGACTTGGCCCGAAATTTACCGGTTCTAGCCTTATACCTTTGCAGATGAACCTCAACCCGGAGTTGATCTCCGGGCTTGGCGGTTTTCCGGAACCGCGCTTTATCTATTCCGGCAAATAACGGAATGCAATTGACTTCTTCCGCTCCCGCCAGATCCACAATAATAAATCCGGCAACCTGCGCCATGATCTCCACCTGCAAAGCCCCGGATAACAGATACTGGCCGTTGAAATATTCTGTTTGCGAAAAAAAGTCATTTACGGTTACATTCTTGATTCCAACCGCTTTTTTACCCTTTTCAACCTCAATCACGCGATCCACCAACAAAAACGGGAAACGGTGGGGTATGATTTCCTTAATCTGATTAACATCTAACATTTTCTCACCCTTGTTCGTCAGGATTTACTAACGGGATTAACGGAATTATTAACATTACAGCGTTAAGAGCTTAATGACTGCCCGGTTTCAGCTTAACCCTAAGTCCGTCGATGATAATCCGGTCTTCCAAAACCAGCCGGATAGCTTGTGGATAAACCCGGTGCTCCACTTGCAAGACTTTGGCGGCTAGGCTTTCCGGGGTATCAGCATCATCTACGGCAACCGTATCTTGGACTACAATGGGTCCCACATCTGTTTCCGCCGTAACCAAATGGACTGTCGCCCCTGAAAACTTGGCCCCGGATACAATCACCGCCTCATGAACATGGTGGCCATACATTCCTTTGCCTCCGAAGGCCGGGAGTAAAGCGGGATGAATATTTAAGATGCGATTCGGATAGGCGTCAACCAGCAAACGGTCAAGAATACGCAAAAAACCTGCCAGACAAATCAGATCAATCTTATTTTCCTTCATAATTTCCAGAATCGCCCTGGTAAATTCCATTACGGACTGGTATTGACGATGATCGACAACCCGGCTGGGAATATGGTGAAGAGCAGCCCGTTCCAAGGCGTAAGCACCCGGTTTATTGCTAACTACAACCCCGATCTCGGCTGCAACTTTTCCCTGGCTTACCGCATCGATAATGGATTGCAGGTTGGTTCCGCCTCCGGAGACCAATACCCCAATTCGTTTCATCCCATATCCTCCAAAAAGATCATAAATATTATTCGACTCAAATGATAGTTACCCTTTTTTCACCGGCAACTACTGTACCAATCTTATATAATTCCGGAACCAGCGCCGTAACCGTTGCTAAATCGCCCGGAGCACAAATGAGAACCATTCCGATTCCCATATTAAACACCCGGTAAGCCTCTTGGTCAGGTATTGCAGCCGCATTCTGCAGAAATTGAAATATGGGCAATACCGGCCAGGAACCCTTCTTGATTTCCACGCCGCAACCGTCCGGCAATATCCGGGGGATATTATCATAAAAACCGCCGCCGGTAATATGAGCCATTCCTTTGATAAGCTTTTGGGTTACCAGGGGGTATAACTCACGGAAATAAGAACGGTGGGGGCTTAAAAGTTCCATACCGATGGACTCGCTAAGACCGGGTACATGATCATGGGCCTGCAATTGCAGTTCATCGAAACAAATCTTCCGGGCGAGAGAATACCCGTTGGTATGCAGTCCGGTGGAAGCCAAACCCAGAGCCAAGTCACCAGGCCGGATACCTGCTCCGGTGATGAGTAAGTCGCGTTCCACCACCCCAATAATGGTTCCGGCCAGGTCAAACTCACCTTTTGCGTAAATCCCAGGCATTTCAGCCGTTTCACCGCCAATTAAAACACATTGATTCTCCAGGCAACCTTTGGCCAGGCCGCTGACAATGGATTCAATGACTTCAGGCCGGAGCGAACCGGTGCCGATATAATCCAGAAAGAATAACGGCCGCGCCCCTTGGACCAGAATATCATCGACACAATGATTTACCAGATCGTAGCCAACCGTATCGTATTTTTCCAGGGCAAAAGCCACCTTCAATTTGGTCCCGACCCCGTCGGTGCTCGCCACTAGAACCGGATCCCGGAAATCAGCGGACGGGAAGCTAAACAACCCTCCGAAGCTGCCTAGGTCACCCAATACATGCGAATTGAAAGTATTCCTCACCAATGATTTAATTCTTTTTACCGCTTCATTTCCGGCGTCAATATCTACACCGGCCTCCCTATAGAGGTCTGCCATTGCTTCACCCCTCGAGTATATATTTATCGTTCCGCTCGTTATTTGGAATCTCCACCGGGTATTGACCGTTAAAACAGGCGACACAAAGATCCCTGCCCTGCGGTATCGCCCGGTATAAACCCTCAAGTGTCAAATATGTCAAAGTGTCAGCCCCGATATATTTCCGGATATCCTCTACCGATTGCGAAGAGGCAATCAATTCCTTACGTACGGAAGTATCAATTCCATAATAGCAAGGATGGGTAATGGGAGGAGCGCTGACGCACATATGCACCTCTTTGGCTCCCGCATCCCGAAGCATCCGGATGATTTTACCGCTGGTGGTACCCCGGACGATAGTATCATCTATGATGATCACCCGCTTGTCCCTAAGAACGCTTTCCACCGGATTCAGCTTAATCCTTACTCCAATATCCCGCAAATTTTGGTGGGGTTGAATAAAGGTCCGCCCCACATAAGTATTTTTAATAAGACCGACATCATAAGGGATCCGGGAGGCTTCCGCAAAACCAATGGCGGTTGAAATACCGGTATCGGGCACCGGGATAACCACATCGGCCGTAGCGCTGAATTCCTTGGTCAGCTCGCGTCCCATAGCTTTCCGCGCCAAATGAACATTCAGGCCGTCAATGATGCTATCCGGGCGGGCCAGATAGATATATTCAAATACGCACAAGGCGTGCCGGGGTGAGTTTGAATATTGGTAACTCTTCACCCCGTCTTTATCGATGACAACCAGTTCTCCGGGTTGAATGTCCCTGATAAAACGGGCTCCGATACTAGAAAAGGCGCAGCTTTCCGATGCTAAAACATGGGTATTGGGAAGTTCACCCAAGCACAATGGCCGGATTCCATAAGGATCCCGCAAACCGATCAAAGTATCTTTGGTCATCAAGCTAAGTGAAAAAGAACCCTTTAAAACCCGCGCCGCTTTCATAATGGCGTTGACCAGGGTATCATTACTGTGCCTGGCGATTAAATTCATGATAACTTCGGTGTCGGTGGTGGATTGAAAAACCGAGCCTTCCATCTCCAGCTGCAGCCGTAACTGCTCAGTGTTGGTAAGATTGCCATTGTGGGCAACAGCGAGAATACCTTTGGAACATCGGGCCATCATCGGTTGCGCATTGGCCAACAAGCTGGAACCAGTTGTGGAATAACGCACATGACCCATTCCAATTCGTCCTTTGAGACGATCCAGAGTGTCCCGGCTGAAAACATTGGCGACCAAACCCATGTTTTTATGAATCGTCGGATGAGTTCCGTCGGAAATAACCATGCCCGCGCTTTCCTGCCCGCGGTGTTGCAAGGCATACATACCCAGGTAAGTCATGCCCGACGCATCAAACTCAGGGTCGTTACTGTATACCCCAAAGATACCGCAAGCCTCTCTCGGCTTGTCTTCCAATGTCAAACCATCCGCCATATAATCCGTAAATTCCAATATAAACCGCTCCTCGTCAGGAAGGCAGATTTTGCAGTTTCTGCTCCCAAGTGTTACAAATCAGTTCGGTTTTCTGCCCGGCCCACCCCTGATACTGCTCCGGATCATCCAAGATCAACCGCTGTTTGGGACTTAGCTTTTCCAAATACGGTGCCAGCTCATTTTTTTCCATAATCAGCTGCCGTAAACTCTTTCCCGTTTTTTGGGATTCCAAGGTCAATACCCGGACCGCTTCATGGGCATCAGGGTGACCCATGGATGCTAAAAGAATATATAAAGGTTCCGCAATTACCATCTCTTTGGTGGTATCAAAATTACGGAGCATCCGTTCCTTGTCCACCACCAAACGCTGCATCACTTTAATCAGTCTGTCCACAGCAGCTACGAATCCAACTACAATCTCGGGAACAAAGCGTCCGGACGCCGAATTGGTCAAATCACGTTGATGTTCCGAGATTTGATCCGCGTAAAGAGTAATCATCCGCGGCATAAACTCTTTCCACATGCTTTTTACATGCTCAAAATTCCAGGGATTGCGTTTATGAGGCATTGTGGAAGAGCCCACCTGAGTTGCTTCGAAGACTTCGCCGACCTCGCCGATTTCGGTCCGCTGCAAATGCCGGATGTCATCGGCAAGATTAGCCAATACTCCGAAGGCTGATATAATGGCATGGATATAATCCGTCAAATACTCCGGTTCCACGATCTGATTGGAATAATTGGCAGGTTTAAGCCCTAACTCCTGAAGCACTTCCCTTTCAAACTCCAGCGGGTCATCGAAAAAGAGGGAACTGGCATTATAGGCTCCCACCGCTCCGGCGATCTTACCCCGCAAATTATCGGCCGTCGCCTTGATTAGCTCGATTCGGGAACCAAATCGACTCACATATTCGGCCATTGCAAACCCGAACGTAATAGGTACCGCGTGCTGGCCGTGAGTACGGCCCACTTGCAGGGTGGCCTTTTCACGGCGGGCAATGTTGATTAAAACGGTCTCCAGTTCCAGCATTTTGGGAATTACGATTTTGGCGGTGGCGTCTTTAAAACGGAGCGCCGTTGCCGAATCCATAATATCCACCGATGTGGTGGTGAAATGTACAAAAGGACGGGCGGCTTCACTGAGCCGGCGTTGAATACAGTTCACCAAAGCCCGGATATTATGCTTGGTTAACTCCTCTTCGGCATATACTTCCTCTGGTTGAACCATTACACATGCTTTCGCTATCTCAGTAGCAATCTGTTCCGAACATAAACCCCGTTTAGCGAGGACCTTTGCCAGGGCGGTCTCAACCTGCAACTCATACCGGATGTAGGCATTCTCTGAAAAAAATTCGGCCAGCTTGTCGAAGAGCTTTTCATTGGAAGCGTAATAACGGTGGTCCAACGGACTTAAGTTGCTAAATACATTTTGCGTCAACAAACAGGTACCCCCTTAAAAAAGCTTCGGGCGGGTAGGTTTAAAACGTGTTCACACGTATCCGTATGTAATGAAACAATATCGCTTACATACGTTGAAACCTACCCGCCCGGGTTTTTATCCCTCTACGGTGTAACACCTAGAATAAGATACGCAGTAGCCTATTAGGTGCCTGCACCACTTGGTCCTGACCTGTTCAATGATTTTCCGGATAACATAGAAAAAACAGCGGAACCCTAGGTGCACTTCCATATTTATTTTTGAACATCTTTATTCTAACAAAATGCCCTAGTGGTTGTCAACTTGATTGTATTTTCACAGGCCGAAAGTTATAATTATGCAATTGTTCAAAGTGAAAAAGAAATTGTAGCTAAATACTGAAATGGAAAAATGAACATATCAGATTATAAAGCCAGATTCCGGTTTGAATATTATACTCGCTACCGTGTGAAATGACACCTTGTTCAAGCTGCGGATAAAGCCGCCCGAAGACCTTATTCCCACGGACGGAATGATAAATGAACCGAATCAGAAATACAACGGTAAGCAGGATAATTTGAATATCAAGCCAGATATTATGTATTTGTACATAATTTATATAGTAATGCAACTTCATGGGGATGATTTCCCGGGTATACATCTGCTTGGGATCGTGCGCAGCTTCCAATAGCAGGCTTTCATCCATATAAACCAATGAACCGAATCCGGTAATCCCGGGAGGGACTGATAACACCACATTCCGGGCCACAGTGGGATATTGAGCTACAATTTGGGGGATCATGGGACGCGGACCTACCAAACTCATATCACCTTTGAGGACATTAAAAAATTGGGGCAGCTCATCAAGCTTATACTTCCGCAAAACTCTGCCAATCCTGGTAATATAAGCATCATTTTCACAAACATAGAATTTGCCGAGATTTTCAGCGCCGGTAATCATAGTCCGGAATTTATAAATCGTAAACAATTTCCCGTCCTTGCCGACCCGTTTCTGCGTAAATATGGCCGGTCCGGCCGAATCGAGTTTAATAAGCACCCCAATAATTAAAAATACCGGCAGTAACATCACAGTTACTGGTAACGTAAACATAATGTCAAAAATCCGCTTCCCAATAAGTGACATCGGACGCCGCTGATATTGTTGGGTGATGGTTTCAAGATCAGAGTTAAGATTCTGACGAAATAGCTTATTGATGCGGGTCTGGAGATTTAAGGGGCTGTTGCTTTTATGACTCTCTAAGATGAAGGCTGCGTTGGTTGCCATAATAAAACCACCCCCACACTTTATATTTTATTAATAATATTATCGGCAAAATTTAATGAAATATTGATAATAAAATCTATAAACTCTTGTTTTTTGAAATTCGGCGACCTTGATAATAGTTTGGCCTTTTATAGGAATTATTATGAATTGAATCAATGATTTCCTCATATTTCCTGGACAAAACCTTACGGTCATAATGACGGACTACATATTCAGCACCGCGCTTTCCCATCTGTTCTCCCCTGGAGGGATCGATTAACAGGTGGAGAATAGCTTTTTCAAGGGCTGCCGGATCTTCCTGGGGTATAATGATGGCTGAACCTGATTCTTCCAATATTTGAGCTGCCTCCCCTTCCAGGCAGGCCACCAATGGCCGGCCACCGGCCATGATCTCAAAGATTTTCGACGGAATGACTTTTGCAAATAAAGGTATCTTTTTTAATGATACCAGGCAAATATCGGCCAAAGCATATATTTCCGGCATCATCTCCCGGGGTTGTCCCGGCCAGAACCAAACATTCTGCAATTGCAGATCCCGGGCCATAGTTTGTAAAGTTTCTTTCATCGCCCCTTCACCTACGAATAAAAACAAAATATTCTCCGCCTGCCGCAAACGGTCCGCAGCTTGCAGCACATATTCCAACGAATGGGACAATCCCAAAGCCCCGGTATATAATACCACGAACCGCTCTTCCAACTGATATTTCTTTTTTATTCTCCGGGAATCAACATGGCTGAACCTCTCCAAGTCGACTCCGTTATAGATTATCTCGATTTTATGCTCCGGAACTCCCCGGGCCACTAAATTTTCCTTAAATGATTTTGTCACAACAACTATCTTTTGGGCGCGGCGGTATAAAAAAAGCTCCCAGGACTCCAGGATTCGTATGGGCAATTTGGATTTTATCACTCCCAATTCAGTAATGGCAGCCGGCCACAGATCCCGGACTTCAAAAATAAAGGGGGTTTTTTTAATCCAGCTGATGAACAGCGCCGCGAAACCAGTAAAAAACGTGGGGGAACTGGCGATGATTACATCTATTTTTCCAAGCCGGGGCAGACTCAAAATGACCGAGGAAAACATGAACGACAGGTGGCAAATCGTCCGCCGCCATATGCCTTTGTTGGGGGAAGCCAGCACAAAATTACGGAATACCCGGATGCCCTGATGCATTTCCCGCATAAAAAAACGGCCACGGTATTCTTTGGGGATAACTCCGGTGGGATGATTGGGGAAACAGGTCACTACCGTTACCTGATGGCCCATTTGCACCCATTCCCGGGAAAGCTCCAAAATCCGGGCCGCGGGAGCCCCCATCTCCGGGTAAAAATAGTGGCATAAGTATCCAATTTTCATCATGATTCCTCATCTCTGCGCCTTCGCCACCATAGTGACAACGTCTCTGGGCGGGTATATGTTTTAAGATTTTGGCGCAACCTTGCTGCAGCGTTCCTTTAGCGCTTGATAAACTTACTAATCATAACCGCCTTTAAACCGGAAAAACCAAGTCCATTGATAATCCGTTCGTAGATGATCCCTGGCAGATATGCAATGAAGCTAAATCGCAAATATTCCGGTCTGCCTTCATAAAAGTTGATTGCGCCGACTTGAAATCCGGTCTGCCCGGCGATCCGGATTTGGCGCTTTCTAGTATTGACATGGTAATAAGTTGGAAAGGTATCTTCCATATTCCGGCCCCGGATTCGATTAAACCACCGGTGGAAACCGGGAGGGGTAATTTGGGCAATCAGTGCCACATAATGAAACCGATTGGGGGTCTTGGTCAGCAACCAACCGCCCTTTTTCAATACTCTTCCGATTTCCCGGAAAAAGGAACCCGGATCTTGAATATGTTCCAAAACATTACAACAGATCACTACATCGAATTGGTTATCCTGAAAGGGGCGCATTGCATCTCCAAAACCGATAAACGCCTTCTCCAAATAAGGATTACTCAATACTCTCCGGTCCGGATCAATCCCGTAAACTTGCCCGGCCAGTCCTTTGAAGTTCATTTCCGGAACCAGGCCGGAACCGGCCCCCACATCAAGTAATATGGCAGTAGAGTCAAGATGTTTAAGTATTTCCGCCCTGAATAATTTATGATCCCAATTATCATCGTAATCCGGATAAAAATACCGATCCCAAAAAACCACCGAACTTTTTGGCATATCCGTCAAATCCTCCTCCCCATCACTCAGTGCAAAATGTTTTGATCCAATAAATCCCGTTAATCCCGTCTAAAAAAGCTTGTATTTATTATTAAGGCTACGAAACTCTTTTTTGGCTTCGCTTTTTAGCGCCATAGTGACGACGCCTATACAGGAGTATGCTTTAAATCCGGATCGGAGCGTCTTCAATTAGAGACTCTCTCACTTTAAAGGTGGTCAAAGTGTTTGTAAACATATCCTCCAATGAAATCGGAATCGGAGCGTTTCCCTGTAAGAATGAAACGTAATTCGAATATAGCGGCCCGAATCCCTTATCCATCCCCGGCGTTTTCAGAGTGGCGTTCCTGCCTCCGCTCCAAATTTGAGTTTTGGTGAAATTATCACAAGTTATCACCGTGCCATTGAAAAATATTTCTAGTTGCTCTTTGGGATAGGCCTTGTCTCCCACTGAAGTATAGGTGATAGTCGCCAAGGAACCGTTATCGTAGGTGATGATACTGCATATGTTATCTTCGTTAATAATATGGCTTTGGTTGGCGCTCATTTTCCGGGTATATACTTGAATCGGCTTCGCCCCGGTGATATATTGGGCCAAATCGACGAAATGACAAACCTCTCCGATAATTCTCCCGCCGCCTATCTCCGGATCGTTAATCCAATGTCCCCTGGGAATATTACCGGCATTCACCCGGTAATTGATAATGCAAGGCCCTTGATTTTGCAGAAAATAGGCTTTGATGCGCTGGATATGCCGGGAGAACCGGCGGTTAAATCCGACCAATAACGAACGGCGCGGCTGCTCTTTCATTAACTGAACCAGGGATTCCAGCTCGGATTCATTTAAACAAAGCGGTTTTTCAACGTAGACATCCTTATCCTTTAAAATTGCGTCGCGAACCATGGGGTAATGTAAGTTATGGGTGGCCGCGATAATGACCAGATTAATTTGGGGATCATCCAAAATCTCTTGATAATCTCCGGTGGCGTATTGGAATCCGAATTTTTTAGCCAAACTGGTGGCATGAACTCCTTGGGCCGAGCAAACTCCGTTCAATGAAATGCCGCTGATTTTCTGAAACTCCGGCATTATCACCGTCTGTGCAAAGCTCCCCGCGCCGATTAAACCAACTCCAATCGCATGCGTCGCGGATTTTTCCGGCCCTGCTTGGGGGAACCGGATTTTAGTTTCGATTTTTTGGGGAAAATCATACTGTAACAAAACTCCTAGAAATCGCTCGTGATTGGGGTTTTCGGTAATCAGGCGATAAGCTTGGGGGGCCTCTGCCAACCGGAACCGATGCGTGATTAAAGACTTGATATCGATCAGGTCATGTTCAACCAAGCGGACAAATTCCTCCATATTGCGGCGCTCGGTCCACCGGACATAACCTATTGGGTAGTCGATTCCCTTTTCTTCATATTGGGAATCATACCGCCCGGGTCCATATGATCTTGAGAATTTAAAAGTTAATTCCTTTTCATAATAAGGTTTGCGAGGCAAATTCATGCCGGTTACTCCCACCATGACCACCGTGGCCCGGTCTCCGGCGATGGCGGCCGCCACTTCCACCGGATCGTTTTCCTTGGTTGAAGCAGTGATGATGATCTTATCCGCGCCATGCCCTTTAGTGAATTCCTTAACTATCGATACCGGATCATGGTTTCCTAAAACAACCCCCGCCTCCAATCCATTCCCCACAGCCAGGTTGATCTTGGTTGCATCGATATCCAAACCGATTACCCTGCACCCGGAGACTTTTAAGATTTGCGCGGTTATCTGTCCGACCAACCCTAGCCCGATTACAGCGACGGTTTCACCCAACCGGACTTCGGCTTGTCGAACTCCCTGAAGCGCTATGGTGCCTATGGTGGTAAACGCCAATTCGTCAAGTTTATCTTCCCTGCCAATTTTTACGTACAAATTTTGAGGGATGTAATTGACTTCGGCGTGATTGGCGTACCCGGCGCCGGCGCAGGCGACATAATCGCCGTTCTGGACATCATCAATACCGGTCCCAATTTCCATGACCCTGCCCACAGCGCTATAACCCAAGGGGATCGGGGTTCCGATTTTTCGCAAAACATTTTTATAGGTATTCCATAAGCCTTCATTCTTTATTTTATAGACGACTTGTTTTACCAAGTCCGGCCGTTCCCGCGCTTTACGCAAATAACTCATCTTGGCCAGATCAATGAACTTTTTATCCGTTCCGGAACTGATGAGCGAAAAAACATTTTGTACCCTAATTCCTTTCGGTTTTAGCGCAGGAACCGGCACATCCTCCAATTCAACGGCCCCTGTTTTGAAATTTTGAGTGATTTGTTTCATGTTTTTTCCTCCGAGTGAAAACAGTTAATAGGTATTGGATATTAGCCACTGGGTTATCTAGTTATCTGGTTATTAAAAAAATTGACGAACTATGGAACTGGAAAACTAGATGACTAAAGAACTAAGGAACGGTATAAATCCGCTATTTGCCGTGCTATTTCATCCCAGGTGTATCTTTCGTATACTAATTTCCGGCCGTTTTCACCAAATTGACGGCGCAATTCCGAATTGGAAAGCAACTTGTCCAAGGCGTTATAAACTTGGTCCACATTAGTGGAGATCACTATTCCCGCCTTGTTCTCCCCCACCTCGGGAAAATGGCATTGCTCACTGATAATCACGGGAGTTCCGGAAGACATGGCTTCCAATACGGCCACGCTAAATCCTTCGGAATAAGACGGCAGGGCAAAAACAGCGGCAGCTTCCAGCAATATATGTTTATCACGGCCGGTTACCGGGCCAACTGTCAAAACTTGGTCACGAATACCCGCCTCGTGTATTAGCCTGATTAATTCCGGTTCATAGCCATCATCAGGCCCGGCGATAACCAATCTAACCTCATCCCGGTATTTTTGAACGATCTCCTGATACGCCGCAATTAACAAATCAAGCCCTTTTTTTTGATGAATCCTTCCTAAGAATAGAATGATCAATTTATCATCGAGGTGGGGGTACTTCCGTGACAACTCAAATTTCGAGTTAGAGGGATCCCAGGATTTTGGGGAAATGCCGTTGGGAATCACCATGGTTGGTGCAGTAGCCCCAAATTGCCGCACCTGGGCAGACTCAGCCTCGGTTAAGCAATGAATTACAGTCGCTGAATTAAGGTGGCGCTTTTGAATCAGGCACGCATAGATCTGTTTTTTTAATCCCCTATATTTCAAAGCCCAAGGTTCCAATTCGCCGTGAATAGTAACAACATATGGTTTGGAACGGCGGATTGCTTCCCGTGCGGCAAGATAGGCCGGATAATGCCAAAGCTCATGAATGTGGACCAAATCAAAATCAGCCAAGGAATCCGGGAGTGCATTTTGCAGCCGGAAAGAATGGCCGGGCCAAATCCTGGCTAAAAAATCGGTCGGATATGAGGTTATCGTTACCCCGGACGGTTTCAAATCCGGAGTTCCCGTCCGATGTCCTTCCGTGGTATAAATTTTAACGGCAATCCCGTGTTTAACTAAATATGGCGCTAATTCATGAATTGCCGTGGCCACTCCTCCCCAAACCGCTGAAAGGCTGGGGGTGACAAATAATACTCTCAAAACACGGACCCTCCGGTTTTCATTTCTATAATCCCGTTAATCCTGCTGTCTAGTAACCTTGTTTGGGCCTATTAACTTCACCAACTAATTTTTAGACGGAATTAACCGGATTTATTGGATTAAGTTATTTTACTACTTTCGTTTTGACTAAATCTTCATTTTTTTGCCCAATATGCCGATATGGCTTACTGTCAAGTCTTCGTCATCAATATAGTTAATTGAGGGATCTATTATCGTTGGCAATTTTTTGTCGCTACGGGTCCATTCGTAAATAAATCGAAACTCCATACCCTTTACTTGCGATAAGATGGCGCTCCATTGACTGCACCTGAGTCGATTGCCCCTAGTACATTGCACCTCCCTGGAGAATTTCTCCCCCGGTTCACTTAAAAAATCAAAAGGAGCATTCGAAATATCCCGATGATCCTCCAGGTGGATACAATGAATCATCTTTCCTTCAACGGAGAGATCTCTGGTTAAGTTCTCCAAAAGAAGCAATACATCACTGGCAGGAACATGTTCCAATACCGAAAATGAAAAGACGAAATCGGTCTTTAAATTGAGAGGCCCTTTCGTCAAGTCAACGGGAGCAACATACTCTATTCCTAAATCCTTTAAAACATCATAAGAAAAGGTCTTGATGGTAAGTAACCGGTTCACACGGGTTCGAATCAAGCTATGGTCCTCAAATGGCGACAAAATGTCGCGCACAATTGATATCGCGGAACTATGAATTGATTGATACAGAGCAGCAGGATTGGCTACCCTTTGAACATCCGTCGCGATAACTTTTGCGGCTCCCAATAGATATAAAACCAATGCATGACTTAACACCCACCCGCTACCTATCTCAACACAAGTTTTACCCCTTAACGGCGACTCGCCTGCAAAACCGGAAAGATGGAAAACGTGGGCGATTTGAGCGGAACATACATCAAGCCGTTTCGTCGTAGCTGCTAACCGTTTCGCTCTGCGCGAATCTAGAATTCTCAGCTTGCCGATTTTCGATTTGAACTCATGATATAGTACTGGTCTACTTTTGGGGATAACTCTTTTCATCGAACGCCCTCTCCGATGTCGGATATATTGTTTGTTCCATACCCGTTTCCAACGCTTCTTTGGTTTTAAGAATCAGCCATCCCGTATTCCACACATAGGATAACTGCCGCTCCCTATCGTAAGGCAATCCCATTGCCACATTTACGTATGCGGAGACAATATTAGCCTTATGGCCGTGATCCCTGTAAAAATTGTGAAACTTTTTTTTGACATCCTGCACTTCGATAGTCATGGTTTGAAAATCGGACATGGTAATCAAACAATTTCCCTTGTGAGCCGTAAATTTTTCCTTTACGCCTTCGAAAGGTTCGTTCTTGATGGAAAATGACAGATTGGCAACAGTGCCGTCCTTGAACTCATAAACCACAATTATATTGCCGTTCGGGGCGGAATGAACCACCGGAATGATCCGGACCGGATAGTTCTTTTCGGAAGCCAGGTAAAGAATAAAATCAATCCAATGACATAAGTTCCCCAATACCCGGCCACCTTCGCCCGGATTTTGATACCAGTGGCAGGAAAGGTCCTCATGGCCCGCAATGAACCAGTTATAAAAACCGGGGCCCGGCTGCCCGTTAAGATATCGTTTGATGATACTCCCGAAACGGCTTTGGATACGGTTGAATCCCAAAAAGACTTTACCGCAAGAAGCTTCCATTGCCTTGATCAAGCGGGCCAACTGTTCCCCAGAAACCGCGTGGGGCTTTTCAATATAAACACTTTTACCCCGTTCCAGGCAACGAATGGCGTAATCCGCATGAGAGGCATGATTTGAAGCAATATACACCAATTGAACCTGTTCATTTCCAATCACTTCACTGGCATCCGCCGTATATACCGGAATTTTATAATAACCGCTTAACGACGCCGCCCGGTTAATGTCAATATCTATGCAAGCCGCCATGACGCTTCCGGCTCTTTGCCTTAAATAAAAGGCGATATTACAAAAGCAATAATTACCGCAACCGATGATACCCACTATTTGACGGCTTCCGATCCTTTTAGGCGGAGACGGCAAGCGGGTATATTTTTTTGCCATATGCAATTGACCTAAAATTTTGATGATGGTGCGCCGGAAGCCATATAATAAAAAATATCGGAATACTTTTTTGATCTTGAATATCACTGATGAATTCAAATATTGCATCGGCTTCTCCGATCAATCTTATTAATCTTGTTCACCGCGTTTTTCGCGCTCAATTGTTCACACCAATACTCCGATCGCAACAAACGTTGGTTCTCGCGATAGGGAATATCGGTAAAAATATCATTACCATGAGAAGCGGCTAAAAATATACTGTCAGTATTTCGCTCTTGAAAATACTTCTGATTGGTGATGATCAATAGCCCGGAGGCCAAGTATTCACTGAGTTTTACCGGTGATGAGACTTGATTGACCAGTGATTCGTCCCGAAAAATGATCCCATAATCGGCTGCGGATAAATAACCGGGGATCTCCGAATGCGGGACCGAAGCAATTGTAATATTGTATTGAGCGGCTCCCTCAATCATTCCGGTTGCTTTTAAGAACTTCGCCGGACTGTCGGTCAGCGCCAAAAGGCGGTCCCTCGGGTTTTTCCGGAAATATAGCGGCCACCATTGCCCCAAAATATCCAACCGCTGCCACTCAGCAGCGCTTCCCACATAAATGAAAACTGTTTCATTCCCCCAGCCCAATTGACGCCGAATTTCTTGTCTTTGTAAGCTAGAGAATCGAAACCATTCAGTATCGATAATCGCGGGAATGATTAGATCCGCCTTCCGGCCGTAATGCTCCCCTAAATAGCATGACAGTTGCTCGCTGACTGCCAGAACAACATCGGCCCGGGCCATGACCCAGCGTTCCATGGCGCGGTATTCAGATCCGCGGATGAGATTCAACATGGCGTATATCAAATTCTGCGGCCGATAATTCAATTCTTCGACAAAGGCCCCGCGGCAATCATAGATGATCTTGTAATATTTGCGCTTTTTCCTTGGTATGGCCTTCAGCGCCATCCAGGCGGTAACCGCGCCGCGGCAATGAATAACCTCATAGCCGGCAAGCAGTTTGCGCCAATTATTGCGCAACGTTTCCAACCGCCATATTAGCCTGATAATACTTGGCCATCCTTTACTCTCAACGGCCGTAAAACCGTTGCCGGAAAAGGGGTGCCGTTTTCGGGAATGATATAATAATGTAGCCTCGGTAATTTGGTTCCAGGCCAGTACCATCCCCACCACCTGAGAATGAAAAACCAAGGTATCCGGATTAATATCGGAGATATACAGAACCTTTACGTCTTTCATTCACAATTTCCTTTCAGTATTGAATATGCGGTATTTCTCCGTTGCCAACCATACCCATCCGAAAAACCGGGGTGAGCATCCCCATGCCAACGTAACTTTCCGGTCCCGCCCCCGGACTGAAGCTCCACCCGGTCATTAAAAAGCCGGATCCGCAAGTTTATATCCCGGTGTCTACCGATAAACTCATGCTTGTCAAACCGGAGACATTCTCCTGGCGCCGCGTTCTCCAAGGTGAACATACCCCCGTTCAATCCCGCCGGCTCTCTATTCTCCTGTCCAGGAGCAAAGTGGGAAGCAATTGAACGGTATAGATTACGCTGGTCCGGTAACGGGGTATAAATGTAGCTGCCTGGATCCGCCGTAATGTCTTCGCCATCTATATTCAATTCCACCCCCAATTGATCATTATGGGAATGGCCGCCGTGGCCATTCTGGCCCACCGCACCACAACGTACCGCCAGATATAACCGCTTGGAACGGTAGATATACAATCCGAAATCCGTATAGGCAAAAGTCTTCAATCCTGTTAATAAACCTTCACCCGAAACCCTAAATACCCTCTGCACATGATTCGGCATATCTTGCCATTCAGTATCGGATTGCGGCCGGCCTTCATCCTTTGAGCGGCCATATCTCTCAGCGGCAGTACCTTGTCCCGGTTTTAAGTAAGAAACAACCTGCAAGTTTCCGGAAAGGTGTTCAATAAGATCGGTTTCAAACCATTCGACCCCTGTAAACGCGGTAAAATCTTCCCGGTTGAACAAACCGTTGATGGCTGCTACCAAATGCCGGTGATCGAGAGGATTTTCATGATAATAACCCTCATTATCAGTTGGGTCATCATAATTCTCCAGGTTTCTAAAAATGCTCCGCATATCAGGGACTTTCATCCGCCGGTAGTTGGGCTGTAACTTAAAAAAGCGTCCGCTATCGTTATCCCCGATCTGGGAGAGCTCTCCGCTGGGTTTGGTTATGTGGATCACAAATTCCGCCATTTTCTCCAGACGCTCAAAATACCACCCGGGAAACGGGGTTCGCCGTCCGCCTCCGGGTAAAGGATATAATATAACCTGGTCCATTCTTATTTCAGAATCGGTAGCAATCACATGCCGGCGCGTTAATTCTTCCAACCGCCGTTCAGGAAGTCCCAGTATCAGAGCAGTAGCATAAGTTACCATTTCGGCGACAAAACAATGATATCCGGTGGATGCCTCAAAATTTGTTCCGTCTTCGTTAAATTGCAGTCCAACTTCTTTAATCAACTCATGAACCGCCAATTCCAGCCACGAATCAGTTTCAGGAGACTCGGGCAGATAGGCCGCGACAAAAACCAGACCGGCGATATTCGCCAAATAATGATTGGCGCGATGATTTGGGCTCCATTCCAAATTGGTCACTATGTGCTTGCCGTGTTCGTAAATACTCTGAATAAACACCCGTTTGAATCTCTCATCGTACTCTGTTCCATGACTTTTAAAAATATCATATGCCACTAGCCAGTTGGCAGCCCGGATACTTACATCCATGGCGTAATACCAGTTAACTCCAAAACGCGGGGGATTATTGGCAATAAAGTCCAGGACCTGGTTACGGAATTCATTATAATAAATTGAAGGGGGACCAAATTCTACTGCGCTTTCTTGAGCCAATAAAAACGCCCAAGCCAGCATAGGCAGGTGTTGCATTCGGGCAAGTTCCCAGGGAACCTTAATATCGGCTCCTAGCCTGTGCCCGAATATAATGAATTTATACCAGGTATGCTCATGCCAGCGATAACCGGATTTGAAATCAAGCTGCCAGTCTATGGGATGGTATTCCGGATCAATTAGAACCCAAATATTCCGGGATATTGCAGTGTTTGATCCGTTAATCCGCCCTTTTAACCATTTTCCCTCACAGTCATTGGCAGCCGGCCGTCCCATATTGTAATGATAGCCTTCCAACCCTCTGCAGTTCATACCATGCTTGACCTGGACCCACCCTGATCCCAGCAAGTCAAAACGATGATTACAGAAATTGGCCGCCACACCGGCGATCTCCACCGCCAACGGGTGCAGCCGGCTAACCATATTATTGGGAAAAAAGGTATGCAGCGCTTGAAAACCGCATTCCCATGATTGATTGTAGGTTGGCCCCATTAAATCCTTTAAAAATCGAAAGCTAGTATAAATTTTACGGCGAATGCCAAATATTTTCCGGAACAATACCTTATAGGGTATTCGGATATAAGTAAGCCCATTTCCCGACTTTTTCACTCCGGCTCCCTTCGAAAACCGTTTTGATCCTCGCGGTAATATTTCTTACTCTGCGTCTTTGCGCGAGTAAACGTTTTTTATCACTTTGGCGTAACCTTATATGGGATCATTTCCAGGATTCTTGATACATGCCGGTCCCAAGTATATTTCGTCATGATCTCTTGCCGGACGTTACCGGCCAACATGACGCGCAGTTCCTTATCTTGAACCAGCAGCTTTATACCTGCTGCCAACTGGTTTATATCTCCAGGTTCCACCAGATAAGCGGTTTTGCCGTGATTGAGTATTTCCCCGATTTGACCCAGTTTCGAAGCTACGATTGCTTTTCCCATGGCCATATACTCAAAGAGCTTGATAGGGCTGCCGAAAAATTCACTCCCGTCTCCAAAGAGAATATGCGGGGACACCAAGATATCGCAAGCGTCCAAATATTTGGGGGATTCAAATTGCGGCACCAAACCGGTAAAAATCACCCGCTCCTTGTAGGGCGAGTTGCTTATTACCGCTTCCACCTCCGGTTTCAGATCCCCATCCCCAATCAAGAAAAATTTCACCCTGGCGGTTAAAGCCGGATTTTCTTCAAAAAACAGTATTATGGCCGACGCCAATTCAACAACTCCGTGATAAAAGGTGAATGTTCCGCTGAATCCCACCACGATTTCTTCCCGGAGCCGATATTTTTCTCTTATCGCCAAGCCCCCTGCCCCTGGAAAATATACCTCCGGATTCACACCGTTGGGGTTAACCAAAATCTTTCGTCCGTCCACGCCTTTGGTTATCAATTCCTCCTTGATAACCCGGGATACCACCACTATCAAGGCGGCTTTTTTCAGGTTATATTTTTCAATAAACATGACGGCAGGTATCCAGATGCTGGTATCATAAAGTATTCTGAAAAATCGCCACACCGGTTGCGCAGGCAAAAAACTCCGGTAATTGGCCTTCCAAATCGAACTTGAATTATATTCCAATACAAACGGTTTGCCATATTTCCAGCCTAAAAATGCTCCCAAAAAGGACGCGGTAGAATGGCGCTGGTAGATTAAATTATATTGGCCAACATTTTGGATCGTAAATATCAGCTTGATATTATAGGCAAATTCACTGAAGGAACGGCCCAATATTTTATAGATCTTTGGCTTAATTACCGCAACCGGTACTTGAACGCACGGTAATGGATCATTCGATATGAGATCCAAGTCGGCTTGTTTCGCCAAGGCATTAATAACGCCGGCAGTATGTGCCACCATGCCGCCGGCAGCCATGTTAAAAGCAAAAACGGTACGCAAGTATAAAGCTTTCATCGTATATTAACCTCCGGCATTATCTATTCAATCCAATATTATCTGTCCTTAACCGCCGGTAAGCCTGCCGGTGCATTATAAAGGCGTAAATCATAACCATCAAGCTGGATACGGCCGCTCCATAGATGCCAAAACTATAAATAAGGGCAATATTCGCCAAAATACCGGCAAAAGTGAATTTAAAGGCGATTATTTTTAATTCTTTGCCAAACCCGTTACAGGTTAACCAGGCATTGTATGGCTGATAAGCGGATTGGAACGCAACCGCCCCGATGATAGCTGGTAATACCTGGATTATTTTATGATAATCCGGACCCAAATAAAATCTGACGATTAGATACGCACAGATCATGATTCCAACGATCATAAGGCCGATCGTCCATCGATGGATCCGAAGCAGTCTCCCGGATATCGGGCGCTTGGAAAACGCCTTGAATTTTGACCCGGCTAAAGACGTTGCAAAAATGCTAATGGGATTTGCAAATGAGAATGCCAGCATATAAATGCCGACATCAGCGGCACCGGCAAAATACGATAGCAATATCTTGTCCAGATTGTACGCCGCAACCGCGAAGATTTTACCTGAATAAACATTCCATCCAAATGATTTCGTAAGTTGCTGAATGGTTTTAAAATCGCCCTTGATATTGTGAAAGGCTGGTTTGATTTTGACCAAGCAATAAATAAAGGCCATAATTCCGGAAATGGAAAAGGCGGTCAACACGGAAACCGGATTGATCCTCCGCCACCACGTAAAGCCCAAAATAAAAAGGACAAATATTGATTTGCAAATAAGATGATAAGCCACCAACAAACCGATATTATTGTAGCCTTTCAGTATCAAGTCCAAAAAAGACGATATCATAAATGAAAATGAAATAAACCAGACAGCACCGAGAATTGCTCCTATTTTGTCCTGAAATACGGCATCTACTGTTAATGATACTCCCAGAATTACTAATGTAAAACCTATGGCAATGCCGGAGAAAATAATCACTAAAATCCCGTTCAAATCCCGTTCTCGCTGCTCACCGCTACTTTCAGCCAATATCTTGGCGCCGCTGGTAAAATACCCGAATTCGAAAAAAATGGCGCAGAAACTAAGTAGCGCTAACGAAAAAGAATACCTGCCATATTCAACGACTCCCATTGCACCGGCCAACCACATATTAACAAAGAAACCAATAGCTCCTCCGTATAGTTGGGCTGCGAAGAGACTAAAGGTCTGATGGGAGGTTTTTGTTCCGATTAAGCCGGATAAATTTTTAAAATAATTGTTCATTGTCCATATTTAAAACCGGTGTACCGCTTAATATTATAGTTTTTCACACCGCTTTTAATTAATCCAGTTGGTTATTTCCGCAGCGGTTCCCGCTGATTGAGGAACGGAGCTTTCCGGGAATATGCTTTCACCACTCCGGATCTCCAAATTATAATTTAAAAAATAATGAATACCGGCAGCTAAAAAAGTTATCAAAAAACAAGAGACTGTATGCAAAAAATAGCTGGTACCCATCTCATTGCAAAAGTAGAATATAAAATACAGATAAGCTCCTTTGATGAAGGGATTATCATGTAAAATCCCGATCCGGCGCCGGGTTGGAAAAAATTGCCGCAACAACAGCCATAATAGGAAAAACGTAAATAGCGGCCCGGCTTGAACTGCAAAATTCAAGATTGTATTATGATAATTATAAAGCCCGCCTTCGGGCAAAACATATCCCAACCCTTTGGGTACCAGCCAGTTTATTTCTCCCAAGGCCTCTCTCCAGACTTGTCTGCGCCCGGAGGTGGGATCAATTGTTAATTCGGCTTTCGCAACCACCGTATTGTTGTATAGCTGTTCAAACTTTTCGGTTAAATCTCCCGGCAGTGGGATAACACTAAAAAGACTGTAAAAACAAAGTATTAAAATAGCAAAAATTATAAGTGGTTTCACCGTAAAACGTCCCGATAGCAAAACATTAATAAGTGTGGCCAAGGCCAAAGCCGCAGTCAATGTGACACTGAACATCGCCAAAATGTTGGCCACCGAGACCAACATCATTAAATACATCATTGGCTTATTACAACTTATCTTATTTTGGGACAATAATGACAAAGCTATGAAATACGCCAAGGTGGATAAAACCACCGAATCATTGCTGAATATACCCCAACGCCAACCGATTGAATCATCAAAATCGGGGAAAACGCTATACCGTAATGCATAATTCCGGCCCCCAAACAAAAGAGTCGCCAGATTTAGAAACGCAAGCACCGCTGCCAGTAAAAAGAGGATTTTGAGAACTTTAAGAAATAACTCCGGGCCACCCTCTCTTTTCAACGAAGCCAGCGTCATCGGCAAGGCCAATAACCCGGTCAATGCGATAATTTCAATAACACAAGTCGAAAAATTGTATATCAACCCGATAATTGCCGCAAGAAGCAGCAGTAATGTCAATATAGTAACAATTATTTTGCCGCCCAAATCAATTTTCTGATTACCCTCATTTTTGGGAGCGATCAGGAACCAAAACGCGAATGTCATTACCAGATAATAATACTCACCAGCGCTGTATGGAAAAATAAACAGCAATGAAAAGAAGGCCAGCGGTAAAACGGCGAGATACATATAATAGTCTTTTTTAAAACGGAACAGCATAAAAAGCCATACTGAACCGACAATCAGAAAAGCGATGCCAGCCTTAATCAGAATCTCCAAAGCAATGAACCTCCCGTGTTTTGCACGGACTCGACAAAGTCCTAGAATTATAAGCGCAACTATGCTTTAACAAGCCGGAAAAGAAACGGCAATTAAGCCAGGTACTTTTTCCACCAAAGCGCAAAGTTGAATATATACCAAACCTGATAGGCAAAGCCGCCGTCCAGCAGTTTTTTTATTTCGGAATAATTAAGGAAATCCGTTTGTTGACAAAACTGTTCCAGTTCCCGGCGGATCTCATCCCCGAGTTTATCAAAAAACCACTCATAAACCGGCACCGTAAAACCTTGTTTTTGCCGTTCAATCAATTCGGCGGGAATTACACCATAGACTGCTTTTTTCAGGATATATTTTAAAACGCCGTTTTTGGTCTTTATTGCTTCTGGAATACTCAAAGCTAATTCTACCACCTTATGGTCCAGAAAAGGCACCCTTCCTTCCAAACCAACGCCCATGCTCATTTTATCAACCTTCATTAACAATAATTCAGGAAGCCTTAAATTAAGATCAAGATAACTCATCCAATTAAGATGGGAGCCGTGGACGCCGGCTTTTGCTTTAAATCTTTGATAGATCGGGGCTATAGTTTCCCAGGAGTCTAAACCTGCTAGCTTTTTTTGATATTCGGGCGACAGCAAATTACGTTTCCGGATTTCATAAAACGCTTCCGCTCCGCCCCAAAAAACGGGGCGGCCTTTAAGGCTGCGCCGCAACCATTCATAATATCGAGAATTAGTTTTATTGATTACTTTAAGGCCGGCAAGCCCCATTTTTTTTATGAAATCCAAGTAAGGAAAATCACATAAATACTGGAATGAAAGCGCTGTTTTCCACCAGGGATAACCCCAAAAAAGTTCATCCGCACCTTCTCCCACTTGACAAACAACAACTCCGTTGTCCCGAGCCAGTTTGGAAATATAGTAAATCGGGATACAGGTTGAATCAGCGATGGGTTCGTCCTGTAATTCCACCATCCGGGGGAGAAAATCAATTAAATCATCAACCGTCAACACTAATTCGTAATGAGCGGCTCCCACTTTGGCTGCCATATTGCGGGCGTAATGGAATTCATTTTGATATGATTGAAACTCGCCTTGGTAGCCAATAGTAAAGGTTTTAACCGGCCGGATCTCCCCTTCGGAAAATAAAGCGGCGTTAGTGCTGGAATCAATGCCGCCGGAAAGGAAGACCCCCACCGGCACATCGCTGACTTTACGTAATTTAACAGCGGTCCGGAGTTCATCCAAAAGCCGCTCGGCAATTTCGGTTTCAGAAACACCTTCCAGAGATAAAGTATGATCCCAAACATCCCAATAACGTTCTTCGTAAACCTTTCCTTCTTCGGTTACCCGTACCCAGGTCCCCCCAGGAATCTTCTTGATCCCGTAAAATAATGTGCTGGGAGCCGGTGTGGTTAAAAATGAAAGGTAATGGAAAAAGGCTTCATCATCTACTCTGCGTTCCTGTGATGGGTCTTGCAAAAGAGCTTTGATTTCCGAGGCAAATGTAATCCGACCGTGGTGAATGCTGTAATAAAGCGGTTTAATACCGATACGATCCCGGATTAGCCACAATTCCCGTCTTCGGGCGTCCCATAAGGCAATTGCAAACATACCGCGAAACTTATTTAGACAATCAATCCCCCATTCTTCAAAAGCGTGCAAGATAACTTCCGTATCGGAATGATGGGTTTTCCAGATATGGGTACCCGTCTGATCTAATTGCCGGCGAATTTCCGCATGATTATATATTTCGCCGTTAAAAGAAATCCAAAGAGTTTCATCTTCATTGCACATGGGCTGACAGGCGGCGTTGGTTAAATCAATGATTGAAAGCCGACGATGACCCAAACCGACCCGGCCGTCTCCGGCAACCCAGGTTCCGGCTCCATCCGGTCCGCGATGAATCATTGTTTCCCGCATCCGGTTTATATAAGAAGCAGTAATATTAAAATCATTAGTAAATGACATTGCGCCGACAATACCGCACATTGAAAAAACCGCCACCCATATTTCTTTATCCAGTCCTGGATTAAGTAAATCTTCCTTGTACCCAAAAGAATGATTTGAATCTGTTATTTACTTCGGATAAATCTCTCAAAAACATTAGAAATTATATTCCAGCAATTTTCAATCAAAGAAAGACAATAAAATTATAAATATCGCTAATATAAAATAAAAAAACCGCCGATAGATATAACGATATGCGATTAACATAGTGGGGGAAGAATATTTGGCGGATTATTTCAATAATAACTCCATTTCGTCCCAGCAAAAATCACTCATTGCAGCCGCATTCCTTCTGGCGCTTATCGCCAGCTTGGTTTTTTTTATGTTGACCGGGCCTACTTACCATGTGAAGGCTTCTATTTTGATCCAAACGAAAGATACCGGAATACCGGAGATCGACCAATTTGTGAAACTAAACTATCCCGAAGTAAGCAATATGGTTCAAAAGTTGAAAAGTGTCAATCTGCTCCAGGAAACCCTAGAAAAATTAGGCTATAATTATCCCCCCGATTCCATGGAATTTACACAGATCAGAAAGAAACTGCGGGTAAAACAAATCCCATACAGCAATGTCATTGAAATTAGTTTATCTTACAATTCGTTGGCCGAAGCTACCAAGATAGTAAACACTTTGGGCGAAACCTTGATGCAGAATGACTTAAAAGAACGCCGCGAAAAAATCCGGCAAGCATTGGATTCAATTCAAACCGCCCTGGATCAGGTTCAGGCAGACCATACCCAAGTTAAACCGCCGGCGGCCAATGTCATAAGTACCAATAGAAATGCCGTCGATAATTATCTAAAAGAAGTCAATGACGATCTCTATCGGACCACTCAAAAACTACTCGACCTAAAAAAGGATCTCTCGCAAAGACAAATTGGCATTATTAACGAGACATTTGATCCAATGAGTTTAAACCGGTTCAAATCCACTCTGAATCTTGCCGAAAAACAACTGGTCCGCTACTTGCTCGCCGGCGGTTGGAACAGCCCTAATGTCAAACAACAAATGGTACACCTTTGGAAGGAAAAAAGTAGGATTGCCGCTACACTGAAAGAACAGTTGAATTTAAGGCTGGATATTCCCATTCATATCATCGAAAATATCTGCGCCTATGAAATCCGGAATTTTGATCTACAAATCAGAAAACAGGAACTCATCCGGTTGATATCCACTACCCCCCCTAATCCTATGACTCGGCGGTCAGTAAAGGGAGTGAATAAACCTTACGAATCATTGAAAGAATTGGAAGTGGAATTGCTGGAGAAACAGACCATACTGCAAAGTTTAAACGACCTTACGCTGGCTAAAATCAGTTGGATCGACAAGGCATTTCCGGTGAAACCCATACTTCGTTCCAACCTTTTGATAATCTTAGGTTTGTGTCTCGGGATTGCCGTAGTGGCCGCCTTGATTGTGGGGTTGCTTTGCGTTGAATATAATTCTTACAAGCGGGGTATTTAAGTCTTAGTTGGCGTTGAAACAGGGAGGTAACTTGGTGAAAACGAAATTTATAAAAATTTGTGGCTGTTTGGCCATATCCATTATCGTAAATCTAATACTGGCTTCCTCTGCTTGGGGAAGTGTTACTATAAGCGGTTTAACTCATTTCAAATACGACGTAGCCAGCAATCATGATTATCTCGAAGCCAATTTCTTCTTTAATAGTAAAATCAGTGACAATACCAATGCGTATACAACTTTACAATATATGACATCATCTTCATCTCCCGAATCTATCTATTTTAGCTATGGCACTATTTACTTTACATATAAAATGAACCAAGATTTAGGAACCTTTACAGTCGGATATTTTGAAAATAACCTCAGTAGCCTTGTCTTTCTGACCAATACCGTTGATAAACTGCGTTCAACGGTCGGCGTAAAATTTGAACGCGGTGTCGTACCTAATCTATCATTTAAACTCGGTTATTTCCCCAACGAACAACTTTACTCCACTGAAGCCAGTCAACCTCAAACAGCCACTGCAGGTATCGCTTATACAGGCAAATATTTGGCGGCTGATTTGAATGCGGTTAAAACAAGTAAGAACGACTTGTTGAGCGGCACCGCCAACTTGTCTTATAAACTCAGCGCCGGGTTTAAAGCTTATGCCCATTATTGTATGGATTATGATCAAACAAGCGATGAAATATTAGGATTTTCATTAGTCATTTCTCCAACCAGCAATAATCCCTTGAGCATATATGGCGAATATAATTTTACCGGTAGTTTTTCCGCGACCCCGGGCTCTGTTCCGCTGGGATTTGGTATTACCTATAGGGTAGCCAAAGGTATTACCTTATGCTATTACCGTTATCTAACAATAAATGAATTCAGAATCTCAATGAGCTGGTGGTAAAAGGCCTCTAGTATCGATAACAGTTTTTCCTTTCAGTGAATTACGGTCGATATCATAAAATGCATAATGATCAACCAATAATATGATAATTTCAGCCCTCTGAATGGCTTCATCAAGTTTCACCAGTTCCACATTGTCAAAACCCGCCAACTCTTCAGGCAAACTGGAAACAAACGGTTCCACAATCAAAATATCCCCTGATAC
This sequence comes from Bacillota bacterium, assembly GCA_029974635.1. GTDB lineage: Bacteria > Bacillota > UBA4882 > UBA8346 > UBA8346 > JAEZJQ01. The sequence continues at coordinate 41,541 of JARKQY010000052.1, forward strand.
TTGCTTCGCTAATCCTTTCGTTATTTCCAACGCCGGGCTCTCGCGTAAATCACTGACATTGGCTTTAAACGCCAATCCAAGGCAGGCAATGGCGGGATTATTTAGTGTTTGGACAGTTTTAAGTATTTTGGAAATCAAAAAACGGGGTTTATAATCATTAACCTCCCTGGCTGTTTTGATCAACCGGGCTTCTTCGGGAAATGAATCAACAATAAACCACGGATCCACTGCGATACAATGGCCGCCGACACCGGGGCCGGGTTTCAGAATATTTACCCGGGGGTGATGATTGGCGAGCTTGATAAGCTCCCAAACATCAATATCCAATTTGTCGCAGATCAATGAGAGCTCATTGGCAAATGCAATATTCAGGTCACGAAAAGCGTTTTCAACCAATTTGGATAGTTCGGCCATCCGGGCGGTAGTTAAAAAAACGCGGCCAGTAACGAACTTGCGGTAAAAAGAGGCCGCTTTTTCACTTGCCGCGCGGTTAAGGCCGCCAATAATCCGGTCATTTTCAATTAATTCTTTTAAAATTTGACCGGGAAGAACCCGTTCGGGACAATGGGCTAAAAAGACTTTCAACCGGCTTTCAAATTCGGCATCCTTCCGGCTATCTTCTTCAAGGTCAATAAGATCGGGACGCAACTCGGCCAATTGTTCGTTTATCTTTTCCGTAGTTCCGACAGGGCAGGTGGATTCCAATATTACCAAATTACCTGCTGTCAAAAAAGGAGCAATTCTACGGGTAGCAGCCTCCACATAGGATAAATCAGGAATGTGGTTCTCCCGAAATGGGGTTGGCACTGTAATCATAAAGACATCCGCAGTTACCGGCTGGGCGGATACGGTCAAATTACCGCTATTTACGGCTGACTTGACCAGAATATCCAGATCCGGTTCAGCGATGGTTATCCTCCCGCGGCGGACCAGTTCAATCCGCTCATGATTGACATCAACACCGTGGACCTTAAACCCTTTGGTAGCTAATACGCTTGCCGTTGGCAACCCGATGTATCCTAATCCAATAACGCAAACTTTTTTCCGGTATATTTTGGCCGCCCTCCAACTTTCTGCTTTGAACTCACTCTCGCTCTTTCTTTTGCAAACTATTCATTACCGAATTAAATATTATGAATGTTTATTCCGCTCTTTGCTGTACAAAACTAATTTAGACTTCGGATGAATCTCCTTAAAAGGTTAGATCCAAGAGTATGTTTATGACACTTCAGATAACTCTAATTTTGCCGCTCCTTGCTGTTGTCTAAGAACCCGCAATTCCCGGAGAATAAATAACCCGGTCAAACCAGTGGAAATAAAATCGGATATCGGCCCGGAGATCCAAACGCCGGTTATTTGAAACATATGCGGCAGTATCAATAAAAGCGGCATCAAAAAGATAATCTGTCTTGACAGCGTTAGGAAAATAGATAACTTGGCTTTCCCCACCGCTTGAAAATAAGTGGAACCTACAACTTGAAACCCAATAATGGGTAAAACCAACAGTAATAATCGAATACCGGGGGAACCAATGGTTATCAGCCGTTCATCCTGATTGCTAAATACCCGCAAAATCTGATCCGGAAAGGCTTGAACCAGAACGAAACCGACCAAAGTCACGCAGGTTGCGGCAACAATCCCGAGCTTAAGGGTTCTGACCACCCGTTCGTAGTTTCCGGCGCCATAGTTATAACCGATAATCGGCTGGGCTCCTTGCGTGATTCCGAAAACCGGCATTAATATCAACATCACAATACTATTTATGATTCCAATAGCGGCAATGCCAACATCGCCCCCGTAAACCCGGAGGCTTTGGTTGAATAAAATCATGATCACACTGGAAACTAATTGTAACAAAAAGGAAGAGAGTCCGACGGCTAGAATTTGCTGGACAATATGGCCGCTAAGTCTTAAATTCTCCCGTTTTAGCTTTAACAAGCTCTTTTTTCCCATAAAATAAGCCAAAACCCATATTGTACAAACCAACTGGGAGATCACCGTCGCTAGGGCCGATCCCTTAATACCCCAGTGTAGCCCGAAGATAAAGATCGGATTCAAAATACAGTTCAATACGGCCCCGATCAGCATTGTAAGCATGGCTATTCTGGGATTGCCTTCGGAACGGATAATATGGTTGAGCGCCAGTCCGATTCCAAACGGCAGCGTTCCAATCAAAATTATGGTTATAAATTCCTTGGCCAGCGGTAGGACTTCTTTGCTGGCCCCGAATAAGAGCAACAGCGGTTCTTGAAAGAGCAGCCCCAGAACCATGAGGAAGACGGATACAATGACTGTCAAACTCAATGCGTTTCCCAGGATATGCTCAGCCTCGGCTTTATTTTGCTGTCCCAGCTTAATGGAGACTACCACGGCCGCTCCGATTCCAATCAATAGACCAAAGGCCAACATGACAATCATTATCGGAAAGGCTACCGTAGTCGCCGAAATTGCCAGCAAACCCACTCCCCTTCCCACAAAAATTCGATCCACAATATTGTATAACGCATTGACCATCATTCCCACAATCGCCGGTATTGAAAATTTCCACAAAAGCCTGCCGACACTTTCTTCCCCCAACTGCCTGGTACGTTCCATAGATTGACTCCTCTTTTCGTATTGCCTTATGTGAATTGGCATCATTTTTACACCATTACTATTCGGATTGCGATTCTGAATTACCTTCATAAATTGTTCCCGGTTTTAAATGTTTATCAAACGTTTACGAGCAGGATTATAGGATTTGCAGGATCAAAATATCTATAAAAATTTAATCCCCTTAATCCCGTTAATCTTGTCCAGTAACCTTGTTTTGGGCCAACTAAGTTCCCAAACTTATTTTTAGAGGGGATTTATAGGATTTATTGGATTAAAATATTTATAGAAATCTTGTTAATCCTTTAATCCAGATAATTGTGATCAAAAATCCTCTTAATCCTGTTAATCGCGGCTTAAAAAGGCAAATTCATGCAATAATGATCTCTTTTTCAACCAGAACCGGAATGAAAAAAATCTGATATTGTGTTACAATCGAATGGAAATCGTTTTTATTTAAATTGCATTTCCAAAGGAGAGAATAAAACCATGGAGATTCGACCGGCGGCAAGTCCCAAGGATGTAAAAAACTATACCACTGCCAGGTTGCGGGAGGAGTTTCTCATCCAAAACCTGTTCGTTAACGGCGCTCTTAAATTAGTTTACAGCCAGGTGGACCGGATGGTTATTGGCGGAGTCTGCCCGGTCCGGCCCATCGCCTTGGAAGCCGCCAAGGAATTAGGCGCCGCTTATTTTTTGGAAAGGCGTGAACTGGGAATCATCAATATCGGTCCTCCCGGTACCATTACCGCCGCTGGTCAAACTTATCAACTCAACACCCGGGATGGTTTATACATCGGAACAGGAGTCCGGGAGATCAACTTCGCCAGCAGTAATGCCAGTAATCCGGCCCGTTTTTATTTCAACAGCGCTCCCGCCCATCAATCATATCCCATCCAAAAGATCGAAATCGCCGCGGCTGAATCATCCCACCTGGGGTCTATGGCCGAATCCAATGAACGAACCATTTATAAATATATCCATCCCCAAGGGGTAAAAAGCTGCCAGTTGGTAATGGGGTTAACGGTTCTGGAACCCAATTGCGTATGGAATACCATGCCTTGCCATACCCATGACCGCCGGATGGAGGTTTATCTCTACTTACAAATTCCCGATAATGCTGCGGTCTTTCACCTCATGGGTGAACCCGATGAAACCCGGCACCTGGTGATCCGGGATCAAGAAGCCGTCATCGCCCCCAGTTGGTCGATTCATTCCGGAGTGGGGACCACAAACTATGCCTTTATCTGGGGCATGGCCGGAGAGAACCAGACATTCTCCGATATGGATGCGGTTTCAATGGCCGATTTAAAATAAAGCTGCCTTAATTTCCGGAGGTGTACCCTGAGATGATACTGGATAAATTCCGCTTGGATTCAAAAGTGGCCATTGTTACCGGCTGCAGTACCGGATTGGGACAAGGCATGGCGGTGGCCTTGGCCGAAGCCGGGGCTGACATCATCGGCGTGAGCCGGAGTAAAGCTACGGACACCCGGCAGCGGGTGGAGTCTTTGGGCCGGAAATACCTGGAGATGCAGGCTGATCTTACGACCACCGAACCGGTCCCCGGAATCATCGCCGCCGCTCTGGAGGCCTTCGGAAAAATCAATATCCTGGTCAATAACGCGGGAACCATCCGGCGGGCTGAGGCCTTGGAATTTACCGAAGAGGCCTGGGACGACGTGATGAACCTCAATTTAAAGACCCTCTTCTTTTTTTCCCAGGCGGTGGCCCGCCAATTTGTCAGTCAGGGGACCGGCGGCAAAATCATCAATATCGCATCCATGCTTTCCTTCCAAGGCGGCATCCGGGCCCCCTCCTATACCGCCAGCAAAAGCGGGATTTTGGGAATCACCCAGATGCTGGCCAACGAATGGGCGAAATACAACATCAATGTAAATGCCATCGCCCCGGGTTACATGGTGACCGACAATACCGCCCAACTCCGGGCCGATCCCGGCCGGTATAATGAAATTTTGCAGCGGATTCCCGCCGGCCGCTGGGGTACCCCGGATGATTTGCAGGGAATGGTGGTTTGCCTGGCCTCAGAAGCTTCGAACTATGTAAATGGCTATACCATCGCCGTAGACGGCGGCTGGTTAGCGGGGTAAATGAGCAATCCAGTTAATCCCGTCTAGAAGAATCTTTCCGGACAAACCCAAATATTAACTTATGAGGAGGACTACCGAATGGAGCGGGTTCGTGATGAAGGAATTAAAGAGTTGGAAAGATACCGGGATTTGCCGGATGTAACTGCCGGATCATTGGAAGCGGCTGTCCAATATGTTTTGGAAAAAATCGATAATAACCTTGCCGTTTTCGCGGCCAAATTTCCGGCCCCCTGCAGCCGGAATAACATTTATCCCGCTATTGACAACATCGAATGGACCTCCTCCTTCTGGACCGGAATGCTCTGGCTGGCCTATGAAATCACGGGGCGGGAATGCTACCGCCAAACCGCCGAAGCGCAACTGGCAAGTTATGCAAAGCGTATTAATGATAAGACCGCAACTGATACTCACGACCTGGGTTTTTTATATAGCCTCTCCTGCGTCGCCGCCTATAAGTTGACCGGCAATGAGCTTGCCAAGCAAACAGCTTTGAAGGCCGCCAATCTTTTGATTAACCGCTATTTTGAGAAAGCCAGGATCATCCAGGCTTGGGGCAATTTAAACGATCCCAATCAACGGGGCCGGATGATCATCGACTGCTGCATGAATCTCCCCTTATTATATTGGGCTTCTATAATGACCGGCGATGCCAGGTACTTCAATATCGCCTTCAATCACGCCCGCCAGGCCGCCACTTACCTGATACGGGAAGATGCCTCCACTTATCATACTTTCTACATGAATGTGGATACCGGAGAACCCTTGTACGGCAAGACCGCACAGGGATACGCCGACAATTCCTGCTGGGCCAGAGGCCAAGCTTGGGCCATCTACGGATTTCCCCTCAGCTATATCTATGCCCATGATCCGGAGTTAATCGCCATCAATAAAAAGCTCTGCAACTATTTCCTGAACCGGCTGCCTCAGGATGAGATTTGTTATTGGGATTTGATTTTTACCGGCGGTCCCGAAGAAAGAGACTCATCCGCCGCCGCCATTGCCGTGTGCGGATTGCTGGAAACGGCGAAACGCTTGCCCCTAAGCGACCCGTACCGGCGGATTTACGAGAATGCGGCGCTGAAGATTTTGAAATCATTAATAGAGAACTATACCACCAAAAATGTGCCGGAGTCCAACGGGCTCTTAGTGCACGGGGTCTATTCCAAACCCGGAAATCTCGGGGTTGATGAGTGTTGTATCTGGGGCGATTATTTCTATTTCGAGGCCCTGGTACGGGTGTTGAAGCATTGGCGGTTGTATTGGTGACAACCCATCCCCCGCGATACACAGCGTTCTATTTATTTATATATTCCTTTAGCGTATCGCATTCCTGGATTACCGATTTATAAAATTCGGTTTGACCATACTTGATCCGTAATATCTCAAAATAATAGTTCTCATCCTTTCCCGGCTCTTCAAAGGCCTTATAATAGGAAAACTCCGTGTTGCAGGCTTGAGCCAGAAAACAGCACTGAGCCGCCAATTCCGGGTCCTTGGTAACCTGCATGGCTTTTAAGTAATACCTCAGCGCAATCTTGCGTTCGTATATACCGGCATCGAACTTATCGGTCCGTTGAACCATTTCATTCATAAAACCGGAGAAGTCGTAAGGATTAAAATTACCAATATATTTTGACCCTTTTAAATTCTCATTGTAGGACCAAAAGGGGGTATGGAAAAAACCGTTGGCTATTTGGAAGTAGCAGATATCAGCCTTTTCAGGATGCGTACGGGCTGTCTCCTCCAGTTCAGCCACTTTGCTGGTGAATTCCAGTTTGGTATAATGCTTGAAACCCTTGGGTGGGTATTTATACAGACCAGTAGCAGCGTTATAATAGTTTTTTTCAAAGCCGGTGCGCAGTTGGCCCCATTCATTCCAGCCATCCCACTCTTCGCCACTCCAATTTTTTTTCACCTGATTCCAATGGTTCACGGAGATTTTTTCAAAACAGGCCAGCGCCTCCCGGAATTTTGAAGTCCGCAGCAACATCGTTCCTTTCACCGCGTATAAATCATCCAAGCTATATTTGGGATGGACGGTAATGACTTTCTCAAAAGCGGTCTGCTCCTTTTTCGCCATAAATGTAATCAATTGATCCAACTCATGGAGCGAAGGATATTTTTCCAGTAAATCATCGCTGCCGAGATCAGCCTTGGCCAGGCAGCAGTATCCTTTGGGATAGTCGCCTGCGGCTAAATACTTCTGAGCCAAGAGAGCATAAAAGGATTCACGGACGATTCCGGCATTACTTTTGATTCCGTTTATGGACTCCAGCCACTGCAGAGTGCCGACACAAGATTTTTCGATAGTCTCGGTCATCCGGGGACTTGCGGCAATTGTATTTAAATTCTGCAGCAACTGAACCTGATTCCGTAAATTGATACTCCGGGGGTTAAGCTTTTCGGCTTGCGTCAAGAATTCAGCGGCTTCTTGAAAACGATGATCCAAAATACTCATATAACCAGCCGCAGCATACCATAATGCCGGTTGACGGACTTTTTCTTTATCCACGGAACGGATAAATTCTTGTAATTCACGCCCGTATTTGACGGCTAGTTCTTTGTTTTCCAGCATCTCTTGGTTGGTAGTGTCAAAAAACAAGGCAGAATTTAAATATTCACGTTCAATCCGGTTAATATGACGGACCAGCATAACTACCAACCGGCTGGATTGAGGTTCCAACTCGTATATTTTATGTAACGGCTCCAATAAAATCCGTTTCTCCTGTAAACCTCGCAGCATCCATAAGGTAGCTTGGCGGTGTTTGCTGCCGGCCAGCCGCAGACACTTCTCCCAGACCGGCTGCGATGGGATACGGAAATCCAGATATGCCTCATCCATCATTTTGGGATTTTGATCGAACAATAATGATGCTTGATATAGGGATTCAGCCTGACGCCCCAGTTTTTGCAACGCCCCGATCTTGTGCCGGACCGACCATCCTGCAATAATGCTGGCACTATGAGCATTTGCCGCCAATTGATCATAATATTCCAAACAATCCTGAGATTTTTCGGCGAAATTGGCCAGACGGACGACTTGGTAGGCGTAACGCACCTTTAAGAATGGGATTATCACCGTACGGTATCTAATCAAACCGGTATCAATCAATTTCTGCATTTCGGGCGACTTGCGTTTTTCCTTAATCTCGGTTTCATAATCGTAAAACCAAGGATCGCTAACCGTAACAAAAGGTTCGCACTGTTTTGCAAAAATAAGATATTCTAATGCCGCTAGACGACCTGTCTTCACCAAATCATTTAACGCGGGATTGGCTGTTGGCGCCGGTTTTTTGCCGGACATGGCTTGCTGATAAATTTTTTGCAACTCAGTAACGGGTTTTTTATAAACCAACTCTGAGATTGACTCCACGGGAACTGTCGCACCGAAAAACTCCCGCCATTCCGCCAGGTTTTCCGCAACTCTGGCAGCGCTTATGGCCGAATCCATATCGTAAGGACTGCGCTGGTTTTCCGCATCGTAGTAATACCTTTCAAAGAGCGAATCGTGAGCTAAGTTGGATTGGAAAAAGGTAAGATAACCCTCGAAATAAGCCGGCGAATAAACACAACTTTCGATAGGCGAATTTAGATTTACAATGAAAAACAGACTAGCGAAAAGCAGCAAAAAGACTCTTAAGGCCTTCATCGCCATACCCCCTTAAGTTTTCCGGATCAAAATGAAATAAAGCAACCGTAAACTCTTTACTTTCAGGCAATTTATCGGCCAAATAAACGGCGCTTTGCCGGCATATCCGGTAATCACTCTCTTCCACCCGTAATAAATCTCCCCGGTATAATTGGGTTTCCCGCAAATAAATATTGGTCTTGACCCGGAGGTAATTACCGCGGTAAGTCTCGAAGTTAGGATTATTCAATATGTCTTCCCGCCGCAAGTTGCCGGCAAGACAGATAAACCGGTTATCCTGAAAGACAACCCCCCAGGAAAATATGGGCAGCGCCAAGTCTAACGGTAATGGATAGGTATCAAGGGCTCCGGTATAAGATTTGCCAATCTCAAGGTCGATGATGGAATTTTTGGTTGTAAAACTGGTAACCGGAGCCAGGTTGTAAAACATCAACATGCCCCGGTCCACCGGCGGTATTCCGGTTTGACGACGGTACTTAACCTGGTGAAGACGGAGGGTTGCTGAAAGTGCGATTTTCCTACCGTTTAATTTGGTTCGTAACAGTTGCAAAAGCTCAAAGTATTTCGCCCGGGTATCCAAGGTCCAATCACAGTCCAATTGTATTTCAGGGATCAATCCAATTTCATTCCTGACAAGCATTTGACTGATTTTATATTCGATTTTCTCCGCTAAATCCGGAACACCTTTCACCGATAGTTTTTTTAAAGTTTCATTGGTTATGAAAACCGTGGGTACTATGGCTAAAAAGGACGGCGGATTTGAAATGAATCTCGTCTGGGAAACTGGAACCGGCCCGTTGCTCCAAACTACATCGAAGAATTTAATATACATTCTGTTGATCTCAAGCTTTCGCAAGGTTTCAACTTCCGATCCGGTTAACTTAAAAGAGGATTTCCAATAATAAAAGCTGCGGTTAATTGTCCCGGTTTTTTGGCTAAGACAGGATGAGAGACAAACGGAAAGCAGAATGATGAGAACGATTTTTAAAGGTCTCATGGGAAATTCCTCAACGTAATTTGTAAAATAATAATGGTAGCTGACCAAAAAATCTATAGGTGATATTTGTTACAGTAATTCGTCATAAACGGCATGATCCTTTATATTTTCCATCGGAAGTTATTGGATTTCCGCGCCGGGGCTTGCCGGCTGAAGATTTGGATTTGGGTTAAAAGAAGTGTGATAATTGAATAACACTATAAAGATCATAAAGGATCTTGATAAAGTGAAAAGAGGACTCTTTGGAGAATCCCCTCATTTAATATGGCTATATGGATCATCAGTGTAATATTGAAGTGTATCTATGGCCAGAGGATTATCGCTGCACCCTGCCGGAGCCGTCGCCTTTCGCCAGGGAATTCACTTCAGCTACAGTGACCTGGTTGAAATCGCCTTCGATGGAATGCTTGAGACAGGAAGCCGCTGTCGCAAACTCAATGGTTTCAACCGGCGTATACTGATTTAAAATCGCGTAAATTAAACCGGCCCCAAAGGAATCCCCGCCGCCCACCCGATCAACGATATGCACCGGGTAATTCCGGGAGAAATAAAACTCGTCGCCATCATAAAGCATGGCTCCCCAGTTGTTATCAGAAGCGGAAACGCTGCCTCGCAAAGTAATGGCCACTTTCGCAAATCCAAACTTCTCTTTTAATTGCCGGGCCACGGTTTGATATCCTTCGTTGCTAAGTTTGCCACTGTGGATGTCGGTGCCGGCAGCTTTGATTCCAAACACCTTATCGGAATCTTCCTCATTGGCAATACAAAGATCCACATAAGCCATTAATTTGCCCATAACCTGACCGGCTTTGGCGGTGCTCCACAGGTTTTTACGGTAATTCAAATCGCAGCTGACGGTTAAGCCTTTATCTTTGGCAATTTTACAGGCCTCCAAAACCGAATCAGCCACATTATCCCCCAATGCCGGGGTTATGCCGGTAAAATGAAACCACTTGGCGCCCTCAAAAATCTGTTTCCACTGAAAGTCGCCGGTCCCAGCCTGGGATATGGCGGAATATCTTCGGTCGTAAACCACTTTGGAAGGCCGTTGGGAGGCTCCCTTTTCTAGAAAATAGATCCCCAACCGTTCTCCACCTTTGGCGATATGCCGGACATCGACTCCATAGCGGCGTAGTTCGTTAATTGCCGCCTGGCCCATGGGATTATCCGGTACTTTGGTAACCAAAGCGGTATCAACCCCGAAGTTGGCCAATGATACGGCAACATTCGCCTCGCCTCCCCCATAAACCGCATCAAACGAATTCGCTTGCACAAAACGCAAATAACCCGGCGGGGATAACCGCAGCATGATCTCTCCGAAACAGACGACCTGAGCCATAAAAACCCTCCTATTTTCACATGACTATCATTCGATTCTGCTATCCACAATCTGAACTGTTTTAGTCGTATCCCCAACTGTCACCGTCATGATCCGGGAACGATTGACCGTAATATTACCTGTTAAATTAACATTTCGCCCGGAATAAGTACCACTGACATTCACATTGATAATACCTTCATATGTGATAGTCGATTGCCCGGGAACCCAAGTGCATTTTAATCCACCGGCAGATTGACTTGTAGGAATAGCAAGTGTAATGATCAAATTACCCAATTCGTTATCCTGGGCATCTTTAAAAATAACGGTGTCGACTTTGATAATATCATTAGCCCCTATTCCGTTAATTATAAATGTATGCCCTCCATAGTCAATACTATTTATACCAATATTGCGAACTGAAGTATAAAAACGTTTGTAATTAGTATTTGCATTGGTCAAATTGAAAGCTAGGTTTCTAGTTAAATCTATTCCCCATTATTGAAACGGTTCGCTGGATTTTCAACATTTCCCTGCAATGAAGATTCATATCCAAAATTATATTCTAAGTATAATATCGGAGCTAAACCAATTTTTTATCCTATTCAAAGAAAAAGTTTCTGAACTTGAAATTTCTTTGGAAAATTTGCTTTATCTTCTTCACGAAAACCGCAATCAAAATCAAAAACATCCATCCAATTTGTGGTATAATCTATTGCAGAAAGCGAGGACCTCCATGAATGAATGACTATTCAGAACGGTTTCAACAAGCCGTTAATTACATCGAATCCAACTTAACCGAATCCATTACACTGGCAGGGATTTCCCGGGCAGCCTGCCTCTCGGCTTACCATTTCTCCCGGGTGTTTCATTTCTATCTTGGCGAAACCCTTTCCTCTTACATCCGGAAACGGCGGCTGACGGAAGCCTCCAAAGTATTGGTGGAAACCCATCGTCCCATACTGGAGATCGCCCTGGAATACCGGTTTGAATCTCAAGAGGCCTTTACCCGTGCCTTTAAGCGGCAATTTCATTTAACTCCGGCGAAATTGCGGAAATACGGGAAACTGGTTCGCCGGGGGGAGATATTGCCCCTGACTACCGATAAAATTCAACATATTCTTCATGGGGGCATCACAATGAACCCAGAGATCGTGAACTTGGACGATGAGCGCGCCCGGGCGCGGATCATAGTGGGCATGAAATGTATCAACACCATGAAAAAGAATCATATTCCGCAGCTATGGTTCCGTTTCATTACAAAACGCAATCAAATCAGGAACATGATCGACGGAACCACTTACGGAATTTATCTTTACGACCCCGCCATTGAAACCAAAGACGTCACCGATGATTTGGAATTCGGTTATTTGGCCGGCGTAGAAGTGTTATCTTACCCGGAGAGCCATGAGATACCTAAAGGAATGATGGTCCATGAGATTCCGGCGCGCCAATACGCGGTATTTACTCACAGAGGCCGTTTGATGGAGCTTCAAAAAACCTACGATTACATTTATAAAACCTGGTTGCCGGGTTCCGGGACGGATTTTCTCTCAGCCGAACATTTCGAATACCATGATCAAAACTTTACCGACGACACTCCCGAGAGTAAAACCCAGATTTATATACCGGTTAAAGAATAAGATAAATCAAAACATTGCGGGAAGTGATCTGAATGACTGCCCAAAAACGCGCAAGGCCCATTCGTCTAATTATTCTAATCGGAATATCAATACTTGTTTCCGGAGGTGTGTTATTTATGTTTTTATTCAATACCGGCGCCGTTGAAAATCCCGAACCCAAAATCGTGACCTTGGATGAGCCGCTAAAAGCCGTGGGTTTTTCCACCCACACCGGCATCAAAACCGTATTTCGGGATATACCGGCCGTGGGGAAAAAATATAAACGTTTCAAAGACCAAAATGGAATACCGGACCGCAAAAAACCCTGGAGTTTTGTAGCAGTAAGCCGGAATTACGATGAGAAAACCCAAACCTGGGATTACATCCTGGGAGATGTGGTGACAACATTCGCTAACAGCCCGGAAGAACTGACCCAATTTGAGGCACCCGCGGCCACCTACGCAGTCTTCTCCATCCGCCCCTGGAATAGGTTCCTTTGGGGACTCACCATCTCCAAAATGAAACAATATGCCTATGAATCCTGGTTGCCTAATTCCGGATACGAGCAAGCGGGAATCGATTTCGAGTATCATGACGAACGCAGCACCCGCAAAAAGAATCCGGAGATCGATTTATATATTGCCATTAAAAAGAAGTGAGGAGCAATTCCTTGAATCTATTTCACAGCGAAGTTTTCTTAGAAGGTCTTGGGATCGGAGCAGGTTTAATCATCGCCATCGGCGCTCAGAATGCGTTTGTTCTAAAACAGGGCATTTTGAAAAGATGGGTCTTTATGACCGCTTTGATGTGTTCCTGTATCGATATCTTTTTAATAACGGCCGGGGTTTTGGGATTGGGCGCAGTTATATCCCGCATTCCGGTATTAACGATTGCAGCCGCCATAGGCGGCGCAATCTTTCTATTCATTTACGGCATCCGGTCCTTTCTATCGGTATGGAAACCTGCAGTGCTTGAGGAAAATAACACCATTCAGGACAAAGGAAATGATCTACGTTCGACGATTCTGACATTATTGGCTTTCAGTTTCTTGAATCCCCATGTTTATCTTGACACCGTCGTGTTACTGGGCGGAATCGGCGCAAGGCACCCGGCGGCGGAACGTTTGAGTTTTATTATCGGGGCCTCCGCTGCTTCAATTATATGGTTCTTTGGTCTGGCTTACGGTTCAAGGGTCCTTACCCCCCTGTTCCAAAAAAAGATCACCTGGCGTATCCTGGATTTCCTCATCGGATTAATTATGTTTTACATTACCTTCAAACTGATTGCATTTGCGATTGATCTCTAGGAGTCGATATTTTCTGTAGTTTCGAAAATGCTCGTTCCGCGTTTCGGGTTCATTGTTCATCGATTAGCATGGAACCCGAAGTTTTGAACTCGGAACCCGGAACGTTGAACGATATACCCAAAAACAAAACCTCAAACCTTAAACCCGGAACTCGGAACGCTAAACAATAGACCCGAAACCCAAAACCTCATTCCTGAAATAGATTTTTACATTCATATATTTTTTTAATGATACGGCCTGCTCCGATAAATAAGCAAAAAATTAATGCGATACCGGTTTCCGGATGTCTTTTCATAATAGCAGCCTCCTTTGCCTTTTGTCCATTTCCGGTAATTATTTATAGCAAAATTATAGGCGATTTGTCATATTTCATCCTTAGTAAGAGGCTGGATGGATCATTTTACAATGTTTATATGTAATGTAAACGAGTTGCAAGTGTTCTAAGCAGAACCTGTAAACGCGCAAAATTGGGGCTTCAATAACCGAAGCCCCAATTTTGGATCTCATGAATTACGGTGTATCTTATTGCACATTTCCGTAATTATCCAGGAACGGCCGGTAGTTGTTTACAAACTCATATCCATGAGAAGCGTCCCAATTGACCGACCAGGTCATCAGGCCTCTCAAGTTAGGATACTTGGCAAGTAAAGTACTTAATGCCGACCGGACAATGGCAGGGCTGGCATATCCTCCTCCGGCCCCGGGCGCGGCAGGCAAACCGATGACCACTTTATTGGCCGGTAGCGAGAAGATAACTCCCCCCGAACCGGCGATAGTGAAACCATCGATAAGAGCTTCGGTCTGTTTGACGATGCCTTCTACGGTTCCGGCCGGGTAACCGGTACCATCTTTGCCATACATACTTCCGTTGTAATATTGCATTTGCAGCCAGGTTAACTTGTTTTTGACGGCGTTAATCACCGGAAGATAAGCTCCCCATGGCCCGCCATAAGCAATGGTGCCTCCGGTAACATATGCGGTTTCGGGAGCCATGGTCAACATAAAACCCGGACCGTAATGATCCACGATTCCGTTAATAATCCGGATTAGATTTGCTTGAGACGAAGACAAGGTGTTCCAATTGGGACCCGCCACCAGCCCGGTCTCGATGTCAATGTCGATACCGTTGAAACCATAACGATCGATTACTTGAATGGCTGTGGCGATAAATCTGTCGGCTACGGCAGTGGAATTTAAGTCAATACCCGCCGCCGCTCCGCCGATGGAAAGAAGCACCTTCCGTCCCGCCGCCTTGGCTTGCGCGACCTCCGCCGGGGTAGGGGGAAGTTCGCCAGGAGCCGCCCCCGCCTCAAGTACGCAAGTGCCGTCGGATAGCAGAATGGGGAAGGCAACATTGATGACATTGTATCCCAGCGGTGTGCTGTTTAAAGGTATATGTCCAACCGGCGGATGGGTGGCGATACCGTCCCATGTTTCCCAGTACCCGGCTATAATTCGATTTGTTCCAGGTCCGGTACCGGGTGTTGTTGGAGTCGGCGTAGCTGTCCTTGTCGGAGTCGGGGTTGCCGCCCTGGTTGGGGTTGGCGTTATTATGCTTGTAGGAGTCGGTGTTTGGGTTGCCAGGGAAAATCTCAGCCAGTTGATATTCCATCCGGTTCCGGTTGCCAAAATACGTAAAGTTTGAGCGCCGGCGGTGAGGTTGACATTGGATGACACGGTGGCCCATGTTTGCCAACCACCGGTATTGGGAACGGTATAACTTGCTAAAACTATGGTTCCCCTGCGTAAACTAAAACTACCGGTTGTTCCGGTGCTGGCAACCCGGTACTCGGCTCTATAGGTAGCGGTAGAGCTAACTGTAACATTATAATCCATCCAGTCGCCGGTTTCAATCCAGCCCACATTTCGCCCGCCTTCGGAGCAGTTTTCTGTCTGGATACCGCTCATGGCATCATAATCCTCCGCTTCCAGCTGCCCCGGAAGTATCCGGAAGGCTGGCGTGGGAGTTGCGGTAACAGCTCTAGTGGGTGTGGCTGTAGCAATCCTTGTTGGAGTCGCGGTCGCCGCTCTCGTCGGGGTTGGTGTTGTTCCGCCACTGACAGATTTCCATAAAGCAGGTACGATTGGCGGTTCCCAGCCGTTCAAAGAAGTATGCGCCTGAATACATTGGTAATTCTGGCCGCTATATGTAACGATATCCCCTACTTTATACGCTACATTCGGCTCCCATGCCGGTGCGGCATAAATTGCGGCATAGCAAAATACCGCCAAGAATGAAATGAGTAGCACCATTCCCAACAGTTTAAACAGATTGTTTCTTGCGCCGCCCGATTGATAAAGCTTCATTTTCATTCCTCCTTCTAATTATCGTCTTTCATACTAGCCATTGCTTGAAGCAATCACCTCCTTGGTTTGTTTATTTCAGTATGAAAAGAAGTGCGGTACAAAATGAATGCACTAAAGTCATTATATATCAAAAGATACAATAATAAAAGGGTGCCAAAAAACTAGGCGTTAAGCCGAATTCATGGCTTTAACAAGGATTTACCAATCTGCCCATAAACAAAATCGTTGGTTATTTCATCTTCTCATTTGACCCAAATCCGGATTTCAGTTTAAACAGTACAAATCAAAGATCAAGGCATTGTTTCCTTAAACAATGGAGAATAACATTTGTCAAAAAAGGGCGTAATCCAATGATTTTGCAAAAAATATTTTAAAATAAAAAGCTAATTTTTTACGATTCAATCAAACCGTAATTAAGGATAGAAAATGACTCGCTATTGATTTTGATCGAAAAACGCATTTTGTCTAAAATAAAATTGTTAGCACTCATCAATGACGAGTGCTAACAATCCGGTTCCCGGGAAACCTAAATTACAATTAAAAATTATTCGAATGGAGGTCTGATTTCAATGGCTAACCTGATGGTTTTTGACCCATTTCGGGAATTGGACCGGGTCCGCAGTGAAATGTCCCGGATCTTTAACGACAGTTTTAGCCGGTATCCGGCGTTAGAAAATTCCGACCATAATTCTGGGTTTCTTCCGACGGTTGATATTTACGGAACCAATGAAGAACTGGTGGTATTTGTCAATCTTCCGGGCATTGATGCCCAAAATGTTGATATTTCGGCTACAAAAGATACATTATCCATTAGCGGCGAGCTAAAACCGGCGAATCTCCCCGACGGAGCCACTTGTTTCCGCCGGGAAAGAGGCATCGGCCAATTCAAAAGAGTTTTCCAACTGCCCTTTTCCATCCAGCAGGATAAAGTTTCCGCCACATTTAAAGACGGGGTCTTAGGAATCAAATTGCCAAAGGCGGAGGAGATAAAAGGCCGACAGATAAAGATTGATGTCAAAAATTGATTTTTTAGATATTTTACTCCCGCCGATGAAGTTGATCTGCGGGAGTATTTTTTCCACCTTGCGAAAACTCGCTTATATCTCAAAAGTAACCGCATATATTATTAAGGATATTGAATTCGAAAATCCAAATAAAAGTCGCAAGGAAGGTCTTATGGGCACAAAGATATTATGGGCGTTACTCATACTATTGATTATTGTGAACCCAATTTACGGCGTATATTGCGAACCCCAACCGTCTAAATGTAATTGCCAGGCCGAACCGGAACTATCCCGGACCGAAAAAACACAATATGATGAGTTGCTTTATCAATTGCAGAAATACTGGGCGGAATTATCGCTGTATAACGGTACACCCAATGGTCTCTTCGACCGGAACATGGAAACAGCGGTCAAAAATTTTCAAAAAAAACATCATATCAAAGCCAGTGGTATTATTGACCATGAAACATGGCAAACCATCGGATCCGTTTCCAACACTGCCGGTGTTACTAGCAATCTCCCTCCGGGCAAAGTGGAGATACTCATCGATTTAAATACGCTCACACTATCGGTATTGGTTAATCGCCGGCCGTTCCATAGCTTTCCCGTAGCTATTGGTAAAATAGACACCCCGTCGCCGGCGGGAGCCTGGAAAATTATTAATAAGGGGTATTGGACCGGAGGAAAGACCAAGTGGCTGGGATTATCCGTTCCATTTGGAGTTTACGGAATCCACGGGACCAACCAGTCTTGGTCCATAGGGCACAGGGCCAGCAAAGGCTGTATCCGGATGTTCAATCACCATCTGGAATATGTTTATCAATGGGTAAACCCGGGGACCCCGGTTTATATCGACGGCGATCCTTTCCGGGACCGGCGCCTGCTTAAAAGAGGCCTTACCGGATCAGATGTTTATTTCCTGCAAATCCGTTTGAAGCAGTTGGGTTATTCCACAAAGCAGCCTAATGGTGTTTATGATTACTGGACCGAGACAGCCATGAAAAAATGCCAGCAAAATATGAACCTCCCCATAACCGGTAATGTATCTTACCAAGAATATTACCGGCTCCGGCTCTATCAGACGGATTAATTATCCGGCTTTTCCTTTTTATATATCGAAATAAAACCAATAATTTTTACAATACTATTTATTCATACGTAATTATTCGATATAATTAATTCAAATAAATTGGTATCGAAAACTCCATCATTAATAAAGCAATGGCAATAAGACAGGAGAGTGATTGCAATAATTGAATTCCCCGAAGCTTTTGTTCTCGCCCGGCAGCTAAACGATACGATTGTAACCAAAAAAATAGCAAGGGTAACTGCCGGACAAACACCCCATAAATTCGCTTGGTTTAACGGCGATCCTCAAAAGTATCATGGTATGCTGGCCGGTAAATCCATTGATAACGCCGCCGGATATGGAGGTATGGTAGAAATTCAAGCGGACTCCATGGCTTTATTATTTGGAGACGGCGTTAACCTCAGGTTTCATGGCCAAAACGAACCCCCTCCCCAAAAACATCAGCTTTTAGTGGAGTTTGAGGACGGATCTGCCGTAAGCGCAACCGTTCAAATGTATGGTGGATTGTGGTGCTTCGGTAACGGAAACTTTGATAATGTGTATTATAAGACCGCCAAGGAGAAGCCTTCTCTGCTCTTGGGAGAGTTTGATGAATTTTATTTTGACCGGATGATATCTTCCCCGAATGTGCACAAGTTAAGCGCCAAGGCTTTACTGGCCACGGAACAACGGATTCCCGGGCTTGGCAATGGCGTACTACAAGATATACTATGGGATGCCAAAATCCATCCCAAACGGAAGGTAAATACGCTGGCCGAAGCTGATAAAAACCGAATCTTTCATTCCATCAAAACGATCTTATCAAGCATGGCTACTCTTGGCGGGAGAAACACCGAAAAGGACTTGTTCGGCAACAACGGTGGTTATCAAACCGTCATGAGTAAAAACAATGCAGGGTTGCCTTGTCCGGCGTGTGGCGATTTAATTAAGAAAGAAAGTTATCTAGGTGGAAGTATTTATTTTTGTCCCGGCTGCCAGAACATATAATATTTGCGTGGTTATTTAGGCCTCCATTCTAACCACCGGGTGCCGGAGCACTGTTTTCATATTTTCGGGTTTGCTTTTCCTTGGATCCGACAGGTAAATCTCATGATGCTTGCCATCGTTTCCCACCCTATCCTGCAAACCTTCCTGTTTCATAAAATCATTCATTTTCTTCATGGTTTCAGGCTCAGTGGAATATGGCCCAATGTGCATGATCTGGACGCACAAGCCCTCTTCAAAGGCTTCAAACCGGGCTTTTTCAGGTGCCAATTCCGGTTTGTTCCGGGCCAATTCACCGCATGCCCAATGAAAACCCTGCTCATTCACAAACTCCGGCTGGCGTATCATGAGTGTATATTTCCAGTTGTCCCGCTTTTCGAAGGAAAAACCGCCTTCATCAATCCACCATAACCCTTCAAGGGGAGGCACTACATATTCAAAGTATCCTTCAGGCTGGTTACCTTTCATTTTACTCATCTTGATGGTAAACGACAGTCCGTAAAGCAATCCCACCGCCTGCTCAAAACCGGGGTTGTTATTGGGATCGCCGCTGCCGTCCACCATCAAAAAATGAAGAGTCGGGATCTCAATGAGCACCGGCTTTTCCTTTGGCAGATACAAATCTTTATATTCCTTTTTATAGTCAAACGCTTTTTCACTCATAGGCATCCACCCCATCCTGTCAGGAATTCTCGCTTTACTTAATGTTCCTGTCTCTATCTTCATATTATCAAGCTAACCCTGACAACACTATGTCAAGTATTGCTTTACCTTTCCGTGGAAACCTTAATTTGATTCGTCAAGGCCAGTTTTTCAGGCGTAACCATACACTCATACGCCAAAATCCGGACCCCCGCTTGCGCGGCTTCTTGAACCGCCCGTGCAAATTTCTCATCCATTTCCCAGTTCGGACGGAAGTAACTAACCCCCTCCAGCTGCACTACAAAAAGTACCGCGCAGCGATAGCCTTTTCGAGTCGCCAAAATCAACTCCTGTAAATGTCTGGTCCCCCGTTCCGTGGGAGCATCGGGAAACAAAGCCACCCCGTCCCTTTCCAAAGTAACGCCTTTCACTTCGATGAAACCTTTTGCAGTGGATTGCTCGTAGTAGAAATCAAACCGGGAGCGGGCAAAGGTAACTTCCGGATGCAATAAAGTGATATCCGGGATTTCAATGATTTTATTTTTCTTTAAGGCTGACTTCACAGCCAAATTAGGAGCTTGGGAATCGATATTTATTAAATAATCGCCCTTATAGGCGGCTATCAAGGAATAACGCATCTTGCGCCTAGGATTGGAGCTTTCTTCCAAAAAAATCTCCGTTCCAGGAAGTAAAATCTCCCGGCAACGTCCCGTATTTTTCACATGAACCCATTCTTCCCTGCCGTTTAGCGTAACTTTAGCGACAAAACGGTTGGGTCGTTCCAAAAAAACACCTGCGACAACTTTGAGATACTCTAAATCCGGCGTATGCATTATGGTTGATTCCCTTCCGTATCACAGCCGGCGCAAGTATTGATTGGAATTCCCGTCCCTTTCGAAATATCCACCCAGTTGCCGCCGGTAATCTCCGCCAACTGGGAAACATCGATCCTTACTGCTGAGTTTGATGAACCCCCGGCGGGATAAACGTAGTCGAAATCCCGCAAAGATAGATCCAGATAGATCTGGAGCGGTTGCTTCAACCCGAAGGGGCAGACCCCGCCCACCGGATGACCGGTTACCTCCTGAACCTGCTCCGGTTTCAGAAGGCTAGCCTTCTCCCCAAAACAAGCACGGAACTTTTGATTGTCGATCCGGGCATCGCCTTTGAACAAAATAAGGATATCCCGGTCTTTCAAATGAAAAGCCATTGTCTTGGCGATTCTACCGGGCTCTACTCCCAGTATCCCAGCCGCCAATTCCACCGTGGCGCTGCTTTCATCAAACTCGATCACTTTCAAATCCCAGTTATTCTCCTGAAACTGCCGCTTTACGCTATTTAAACTCATCGCCGGTAAAATGCCTCCTTGCAAAGTAGTCATCGGTCGGTCTTCATCACTGAAATCATTATAATCATTTCGGATGAAATTTTAAAGAGGTGATCTTTGACTGCCCAAGGACTCGTCAAAACCCTGGGACTAAATTTTTTCCCTTTTTGATCCGAAGTTTATTGTAAACGCTGAGTTTATTAATATATTGCCGCGTAGCTACAATTCAAGATTATCACCAAAGTTTGTTTTTGGACAAACTTGTTAATGTTAACCTTGGTGAGGTAAAAATGGAAAATATCCAATGCATTTTTTGCAATAAAAATTGCAATCGAATTGTCATCACCGAAAATGGATATCAAGGTAGAAAATGCTCGCAATGCGGATTGATATTTATCTCGCCCCGGCCAACCTTTTTTGAAATTATGAACTTGTATCGCCACGACCAGTCCCATATACCTGCCAAATCCCATATCTCAGGGGTTTTCGGCAAAAAATTACAAGCACGACACACCCTGCAACTTATGAAAAGATTGAAAAGAAATAGCTCTATATTGGAGATTGGGGCTGGCGCAGGGTATTTTCTGGATGAAGCGCGAAACCAAGGCTTTGAAGTATACGGCATAGAGTTTAATAGTATTCAAGCTGATTTCATCAGAAATAACCTAAATATACCCTGCGAAGAATCTCCTTTAGGTATTTCTTCATTTAACGGGAAAAAGTTTGACATTATTTATCATTGTGATGTCTTAAGTCATTTTTACGATCCCATCGCGGCATTTCAAAATATAAAGGATTGTCTGCAAGAAAACGGAATCGTGGTATTTGAGACGGGAAATTTGGGTGATGTAAAAGAAAAATACTATAGATTTTTTACGGGGTTCCAGTATCCTGACCATTTATTCTTTTTTAGTGAGAACAACTTAAAAGAGTTACTTAGATTAACTGGATTTGAATCTGTAAAAATCTATCGATATTCGATCCTGCTACAGTTGATGATTTCGAAAATACTAAGCAAAGGAACAGGTTTGTTCAAGTCTGAAGTGAAAGCTAAGCGCATAGACAAAACATCTATTGCAACTGGAGTTCAGCCTGCCAATACCCCTCATTTCAATATCGGCGGATTCGGTTTCAAGTATTTAATTAAGATTGCCTATGCTTACTTTTTTTATTTTATCCGCTATAAGATAGGAATAATAATGCCTAAAAAGGGAAGCCCCCAAACGGTAATCGTTATCACGCGCAAGAGATAAATAATTTTTATCATTATTTTTTGTTTTGTAAATATGCGATGGTATAACCAGCCAGCCCTCCAAAAACGATATGGTCAATGAAGGCTGATAAAACGTCATTTGGACTATTTTGCATTTCAGTTGCCAAATGCCGCATCGGAAAAAAAATTCCCAAAACTAAAAATACTGCAATTACAGAGAGACCCACACCTTTCCAAACAGCCATATTCGTTCCACTGAAAAAAATATAATATGAAATAACAACTCCGATAATTAACGCAACAAAAATATGTGACATGAATCCGATAGTTATTCCTAATGGTGTCTCCAGCGCTTTCGCGGATAAAAAGACCGACCCGCCGGCTTCCCAAAGTGTTGTCTCGCTGATTTTTAATAGCCGCATAATAATCTCCAAAATATTTATCGCAATTACACCGATCATACCTGCAATAATACCTCTCCCAAAAGGTTCGTTAATACTTGACACCTCCCCCAAAAACTATACTTGGGTTTATTATGCGCATTAATACTGATGGCTATTCATTTCATAAGATTCAAAAACCTATTCTATCTTATGCCGTTCTCTCCTCAACTTTCAATGTATATACCTTTTTCCCATCGTAGGTTGTCATCCCTCCTTGGAAGTGACATGTTTAAGCGATATCCCGGAAGGCATGTATGGTGATAATTTTCACTTTGAATCCATTGATACGCAAATCGCAGCGGATGATTATTGCGAAGCGGATATTTATGTTCCAATCAAATGAGTGTCTTTTGAAAAACATACAAAGTGAAAGAATCTAAATGAATATCAATTATAAATATAATTGCCGGCTTTTCTTTCAATGATGAAACAAGAAGAAAGCCGGCTTCAATTCAAAACAGATAGACTTTCTTTAACTGCAATTCCCCATCAATCCTCCCAGAACAGGGCCGGGGAAAATACTTACATTTCCATTCTGGAAGAACTCCGGCGGGAATACGGGTCCTGTGGCTTCAATCCCGAACCAGGCGCCGGGAACACCTGAAATGGCTGATAATTCGAGTTCATATACAAAGCGACCCCAGTTAATAATGCCGGTATATCTTTCCTGGCCAAAAACCGCCGGATCCGGCAAGTTGACTGCAGTGAAAAAGTATAGCGATGCGCCCGGTTCCTGGCGGATCCAAAAAACTCCCCCCGCGTTAGACGCCGGATCCATGCCCTGCAGCCGAACGGCACACACCCGTACCATCGGTGTGACTGAGGGGATGCAGATTTGCTGCCCAACGACCAGGCGGTTGGGATCTACACCGGGATTGGCAGCGGTGATGGCGGAGACAGTTACCCCAAACCTTTGGGCCAGAATAAAATAAGTGTCTCCAGGTTGAATGGTGTAAAGAAAACCAGAGCATGGCGGAGGTACAATACCAGGTATACATATCTGCTGGCCAATTTGAAGATTATCGGGATTTACTCCCGGATTGGCAGCGATAAGAGCTGCTACAGTCGTGTCGAACCTCTGCGCCAGTAGAAAAAAGGTGTCTCCGGCCCGGATAGTATATATGGTGCCGCCGGGACAATTTATGGACATATTAGATGCACTCCTTTTTGCTATAGAATATGCAAATGGCATCTAATGGTGATTATCACTCAACTATAAGTCATTTTAAATTATACTCCCAGCCATGGTCGTCGCTGTAAATCATTTGTTTGGTCATGCCGCCGTCCACAGTGATGTTTTCCCCGGTGATAAAGCCATTCTCCTCATCGCATAAGAACATGACGGCATGCGCAATATCAAGGGGCTTGCCAACCCGGCGGACGGGATGCTGGTTTTTGTCAGCGAAACTGTATTTGCTTTCATAATCGGGATCAAAATCGGCGCTGGTATCAATCCAGCCGGGACTGATACTGTTAACCCTTACCTTACCGGAGAGACTGATTGCCAATGCGTGGGTTAAGGCGGAGATACCACCCTTGGCAGCGGTGTAGCTTTCGGTATCCTGCTGCGACATGGAAGCTCTGGTTGAGGAAATATTTACAATGGCTCCACCCGCATTAAAATGAGGTTGAAACAACTTGGCAAGCATATATGGAGCGGTGACTCCCACCTTTAGAACATAATTGAAATCATCATAATCGCACCCGCTGATGATACCCTTCCGGCTTAAACAAGCGTTATTAATCAGATAATCTACCCGGCCGCAAGCTGCAATGACTTGCTCTGCGAAGTTCTCCAGAACTGCTTTTGCGGCGATATCCCCCCAATAAAACAGTCCATCGCCGCCACTTGCTTTCAGGTTGGCCAGGGTTTTTTCTCCCGCGTTTTTATCCAGGTCGATAAAAGCTACTTTAGCCCCGCTTTTGGCAAACTCATTGACGATGCGGAGCCCGATTCCATTGGCTCCACCGGTGACTATGCATATTTTGCCTTTGAAATTCATAACACACCTCTTTGCTGGTTTGCCAAGCTTAAATTCTGATCCGGGATCAATACTCCCTTAAGGTTAAGCCGGCATTAATCTGTTTCATAATCCGTATCATCAAAATGAATATTTGGGCGGGAAAGTACCCCCTTGAATGAAATAAAAATCAAATAATCGCCGGGTTTTATCTCTGGCGATATAAACATTTAGTTCTCCGGGAGCATGTTTATTGCCGATCCTCTTTTTAGCCATACTTCTGAATTTGCGCACCAACTCATCATCTGGGAATACCTCTAAGTATCGGTTGGCTTGCTCATAAGCCGCCTCAAATTTCCCTTGAAAATAATAGATTAAAAACAAGTACATATTTGACGTACCGGGAAAGTTGTTATCCTGTAAAAGCTCTTTCTCAGCTGCCGCCAAATAACCAGATGGTTGCGGTTTAAAATTAATAACCAATTTGGATTGATGCTCCTTTTCCGCCATCCTAAACAAGAGGTGTTTTGAAGCATATAAGACACCTAATGCCAAATGATTATCACTGGGTATAGCAGTATTGAGCTTGGCGGCATTTTTCAAATGAATCTCCGCTTTAACCCAGGCATCTTTGATATCCATTTGGATGGCTACCTGATAGAACTTACCCAATATACTCTCCGTTTCCCAATTAGTCCCTTGTTGCTTTATAAAAGCATTTACATCCACTATGGATTTTTGCCAATATTCTACAAATAATTTACGTCCTTTCGGTTTATCAATCTTCTCCGGATCATTAACTTTCCTCGAAATATATTCAAGTCGTTTGTAAAATTCCTTCCATCGCCCGTGATCACCTGGCCTTTTCCCTCTAAAAACATTGTCAATAGTTGAGTTATAATAACCGCCTTCGTAAAAATGATTATTTGCAAAGATCGTATTCTCGACTTTCACCACTTCTTTTTCCGTAGATAATAGCAAATGCGCCACTGAATTATCATGAATCTTGGATTCCTTAATAATAATTCCTTTGCTTTCAAAAATATTAAAAAATCCATGCTTGCCGACTGCTTTATTGCTAAAAAGCCCGCATTTAGCGAACGAAATATTGGAACACTGGATGAAATTCAAGAGATTATATTGCAAGTTGTCAAAGAACAAAGAATCGGTGAAATCGAGGTTAGTTGATTTCTCTGCGGTCATGATTCCATTTGAGCAGTCCTTGATAACAGAACGGGTAAAACGAAGATTATCCACTTGATATAAAGTAAGTCCCTCGGTGCCGCATCCAAATAAAATGGAGTCTTCGATGATTATATTTTTACTATTTTCAAAATAGAAAACTCCTCCCTCACAAAAGCTTTTTTCTGGGAAATGCCCGGCTTTGATATTCTTAATAGTAATCTGATTAGAATTTTTGAAAGTAAAGACATAAGCGCTTCCCGGTTCGATATGAATTTTTACCGGCTCATCGCCCAATCCGATGATAGACAAGTTTTCAACGTTATAAATACCGATTTGATAATCATTCCCAATATTATTCCAAAATACATGTTTAGTTTCAACTGGGTAAAACTTTGAAAGGCTGTATGTACCGGAATTTAATTCAATTATCCGGTTAGAACCAATAGCATTAATAAATTCCCTTGCGTTACTTACCCGAATTGTTTCGATATTGGAATCTATATTGTTCATCTTTTGGTTTGTGCCTGCGAACACAGAGCAGAAAATGAATGCGAAAGTAAAAATCGAAACACTTATTAAAAGAAATATTTTTTTCATATGAATCTCCTTGCCTGAAACGATGTGAGAAACTAACCGCCAGTGCCTTGGCCTTATTTTGCAGGCAGACTGCTGTTAAACATAAATCTACACCTAAATTTCGATATTCCATAATGATTTCCCTTTTCTGCCAAAATAAAAATCAGGATCGCTCCTGAATGCCATTCACTGGATTGTTGATAATATCTTCCGCGATAAATTCATATTCGCCGTCATTACGAATGAAAGGAAAAGCTCAACGGTTTCTCACTGATTTTCCATCTCATCCAGAATATTATCGAAACTATTTAAATCCTTTTCGGTTTTAATTAATATCTGAAATAAGATTTACAGATTATCAAAATAATCGAATGCAAAATCAATGGGGGAAGTGAAAAAATGCTGGATGCCAAAAACCTAAAAAAATTCATTAAGTCAAAATGGGCGGTTTTATCCTTGATTTTATTATCAGTTGTCATCGCCATTCCCACGATTATAGCCGGCGGTTTCGGTAAAACGGATACCGGCGATAAACTGGCCGTGCAGCCGGTAAGGCAAAGCACTATTAAGATCGACCTGGTGGGAGACGGCCAGATCAGTCTACCTCTTAAAAATTTGGATTTTGCGATTCAGGGAACCATTAAAAATATTTGGGTGAAACCGGGACAGACAGTAAAAAAGGGCGATAAATTAGCTGAAATTGATGCCCCAAATTATGAGACAGATTTCCAAAAAGCACAGCTTGAATATGAAAAAGCAAAGACCAACTTGCTCAATGTGGCGCAACAGGCCGGCCTCAATCTCATTATCAATAAACTATCCGATATCTCTTTGATCGGCAACGCTTTGAACGGAGTGGCATCCTATCAAGCGGCGAAGCTTAACTTTGATGGAGCCAAAAACTCACTGACTACTGCCGAGGAAAATTTAGCGCAAAGAGTGCTGGTTGCCCCCACTGACGGCAAAATCATCTCCCTTGCCAAAATAGTGGGAGATATATCAGGAGGAGGCGTTGCCTCCATAGCCTCAGATAATGGCGTTATTACGACCGAAAACAATAGTTTTATTGCTTTCCTCGATTCCGGCAAGACTTACGTAAAATCCAATATTACCGAATCGGACATCAACAATATCTTTCTGGGCCAAGAGGTTGAGGTAACCGTTGATGCAGTCGACAGCGAATATATACCGGGCAAAATCGTTAAGATTGACGGCGTACCGCAAGTCGACGGCAATAACGTAGTTACCTACGAAGTTACCGCGGAACTGAATGAAAATCAGGATCTGCTCCGGGAAGGAATGACTTCCGTAATCTCGTTCATTATCAATCGAAAAGAGAACGTGCTGATCATTCCCAATGAGGCCGTGCAATCGGAAGACAGCCGGCAGTATGCCGAGGTTAAAAGGAAAGACGGACAAATCATTAAAAAGTCGATCCGCACCGGGTTGTCGGACGGTGAAAATGTCGAGGTCGTTTCCGGCCTGAAAAGGGGCGAGAACGTGGTTATAAGGAGGGCTCAGGCTTGAATCTCGGGGAAATTTTCCGGTCGGTTCTTTTAAACCTGCAAGCCAATAAATTCCGGGTTTTTTTGACATCACTGGGAATCATCATCGGTTCCTTCACCATCATTATGGTTGTAGGTATCGGCAAAGGCAGTGAAAAGGCGGTGGCCGATCAATACAAGCGCCTGAGTGTGGAGACGATTATGATTCGCAAGGCCAGGATTTCTAGCGGCGGCGGGGGCAGACAGTTAACTAATGAACAGGCGGCCCAGATGAAAGATTTGGCCAATGTAAAGGCGGTAGGATTCACCCTCGGCGCGCAGGCGGGAATCAGCTATGGTTCAGCGACGGAAAATACGTCCGTCCTGGGTGTCAGTGAGTCCTACCAGCAGATGATCAACCTGGAGCTTGCTTCCGGCAATTATCTGAGGGATAAAGACGGGGAGAAAAGAAATAAGGTCGCCTTGTTAGGCGACAACATCGCGCAACTTCTCTTCGGCGAACACCTTGCGGATGTGATTGGAAAAACAGTCACCATCAAAGGACGCAAGTATGAAGTGAAAGGTATCTTAAAGCGTGTGGGCGATGGCGTACTCGGTTCCGACAACGGCGGGGGGCTTCCCGCAGGATTTGGTGGAGGCGGAAGTATCGATGATAGTGTATTTATTCCCTATGAAGTAGCTGAAAAGTATATTGCCGGCAGCCGGTCGAGCCCTATGATTACGGTGCAGGCGGAAAATATTAATGCAGTCGCCCCAGCCATTGAAGAAATTAGTGAATTTATCGAAAATAAAACCGGTGACAGCAGTTCATACAGTATCATGGATGCCGGCAGCAGGCTAAGCACCGCTCAGGCAACGGCCAAAACAATGTCCGCCCTGCTCATTGCCGTGGCAACAATTGTCTTAGTTGTAGGAGGTATTGGAATTATGAACGTGCTGTTCGTCTCAGTAAAAGAACGCACCCGGGAAATCGGCATCCTAAAAAGTATCGGCGCCAAACGAAAAGATATCCTGCGGGAGTTTTTATTGGAATCTATGCTAATCAGTATCGCCGGTGGAATGATTGGCAGCGGATTGAGTTTGGTCACCCTGCCCTTGTTAAAATATCTCAACCTGCAGGCGATTCCTTCCACGGAAGGCATCTTGCTGGGATTAATCTTTTCCGTGCTTACCGGTACCTTCTTCGGATACTACCCTGCCTTGAAGGCATCCAAGCTAAAACCGATTCATGCGTTAAATTATGAATGACCCAGGAGGAAGCCATGAAAAAAATCGTAATTGTTGCCGCAGTGATCATAATTTTTGCGGCGGCATGGGCTGGCTACAGTATTCTAAATAAAAGAGGAGCGACGCAAAATAATACAAACCCCGGCCAAACTGCATTCCGGGACGCGGGAAACGGACGGGGCGACTTCGAACCCCCCGGCTTGAGCGGAGAAGTAACTTCCATCGCCGGTAATCTAGTGACGCTTAAGATTATTGAAATGCCTGATTTTCAGAGCGGCTTGAACCGGAGACAAGGTTCGGACACGGGTCCCCCACCGGGTGGAGGCGGGTGGACTGGCGGAGGAGACCGGCAAAGCGGGAGCGGTCAAGGAAGGCAACGAAACCTAAAGTATACGGGCGAACGTAAAGAAATTATTATTCCAGTCGGCATACCCATCACTGCCATGGTCCGGACCAATACCGGCAGGGAGATCAAGAACGTTGCCTTTAATAAGATTAAAAAAGGTGATATCCTGCAAATCTGGTATTCCGACAAGGCGCAGGAGAATATATCCCGTGTCGGCATCAGTTCGCTTGGACAGTCTCGCTCATAATTTTATGTTGTTTGGAGGAAATTCCATGAATACCGATGCAATCCGGATGAATGGCATCAAAAAATCATACGGCGCGGGAGCCACGCGGGTGAATGTCTTGAACGAAGTGTCGTTAAAAGTAAAAAAAGGAGAATTTGTGGCCGTTTTAGGACCGTCAGGCTCGGGAAAAACGACCCTCATGAACATCATTGGCCTTATCGATACTCATGACGAGGGAGAGTATATCCTAGACGGCGAAGATCTCGAGAGCAAAGATGAGAACGAATATTCCGAGATCCGTAATCGCAAAATCGGTTTTGTCTTTCAAAAGTTCAATTTGATCACCAAATATACGGCCCTGTATAATGTAGCGCTGCCGCTTCTTTTACGCGGCGCGGACAGGCGGCAGGCCGAGGAAAGCGCGGCAAAGATGCTGGAGAAAGTAGGACTGGCGGATCGAAAACACTATAAACCCGTTGAGTTATCCGGAGGCCAGCAGCAACGGGTAGCCATCGCCAGGGCCCTGGTCGGTGAGGCCAACATCATTCTCGCGGACGAACCTACCGGCGCTTTGGATACCAAAACCGGCCAGGAGATCGTGGAAATATTGAAAACGCTGAATAAAAACGGCAAAACCATTGTTTTAATTACTCATGATACCAATATCGCCAAACAGGCCGGGCGGATCATTCATGTACGCGACGGACAGGTGTATGAACACTAATTGACTAATAACCCGCCCGGCCGAGGTTATAAATATAAAACCTGAAGGTTGTAATCTGACCGGGATCTTGATCATCCGTCAGGTAAAAATTCATTATTCCGGTTTCATCTCCGTATTTCTGCTTCAATTCCGCCGCAACCCGATCTTCATCAGCGTGCTTTTGATATAATTCATCCTCAATTAGCATAAGCAATCTGTCGGTTTCTTCCTTCAGTGTTTCCCGGCTCGTACCGAACAACCTCTCTAATTCTCGGGCCGGGTCACGCTCTTGCAACGCTTGTTCCAGAAAATCGGAGTGCAATCTCTCATGATCCATCCTGGCTTGATAAAACCGCATTAAATCACTCTTGTATTTGCCGCTGTTAATTTTGTAAAAAGGCGAACCGGGAAAGAAGTTATAGTTAATCATTGATCGACGGTGAATTTTAAGCAGATAATCACTTACATAAAACGTACCTTTAAAAGGCCCTTTTTTAACTTCTTCAATCTGATAGCCAATGGTATCCCACGTTTTTGAAAAGCCGGATCCCTGGCCGTCGGGATAATATACTGTACCATCTACATTACGCTCAAGGCTCAACGCGCACACATTCTTTCCGTATTGACGGTGAAGAGGATACTCTCCGCCGTAACAAATCAAACTCGTCCCGTTTCCCGCCAACGGTAATGGTTCTTTCTCATGTTTAAAGGGAGTCTGCCATTTCCGTTTTTGAATATTTACGGTTTTTTTCTTGGTATGACTGACCCGCCCGTTTTCCACTTTCAGGGTAACTTCCACCGGCTCTAAAAGAACCACCTTCACTTCTTCACCGGTCAATTCCGCTTTGGAATCAAAATTAACATTCTCCGGAAGGGGCTTCAAGGCTTTAAATGACCAGGTATATTTGGTGATCGCTCCTTTGGAAGGAGATGCGTTTAATTTGATTTCTGCGCCCCTGGTTGAGCCCGAAACGGTGAAATCAGCCTGCACTCCCTCCAGGCTCCCCCGAATGCTCGCATTAATTTTACCCGATGCTTGATATTCCTTGCTGCTTACCTGGCGTGAAAATGTCTTTGAAAAACTTTGCATTTCCCCCTCTTTGATATCAAACTGCAGGACTACGCATGAAAGATCGGCAAAATTGTTCAACAGTCCCTCGCCATTATCGTCTATGCCAAAGTTCTCGCATAATATCCTGACTCCGCCGGGAGTACGTTGCAGTAACATCGAAGGAACATCCCCACTGAATCTTTCGTTCATACTATATGTTTTCCGCTCATCACCAAGCCAACCCGTCCCATGCCCTTTTAAACTTTTCATATAAAACGGCAAAGTGCCGCCGATCGGAAATCCAAGAACTCCCCCTCTGTTTTGAACATACTGGGCGGGGGTCCGAAGCCCGTCAGTAAGCTCCGCCCCATCAAAACCGTCTTTTGGGTCAAACTTCAACCCTAGATAGTTTTCCTTGGAAAAAATACCGGTTCCCTGGAACCAAATTTTATTAATTACAAAGGTGGCTTCGGCATGCATTTTATATCCGGAACCATCAAAATTGGCCTCTTGATCGATGACCACAGTAATGGGCGGTATTAGTTTTTCAACATCGATAGCGCGTTTTTGGTCGACAAGCCATTCCATCATCTTATTAAAATCATCCCAACTAAATTCTTCTTCATCGTCCTCAGACATTTCCGAATTATCAGCCCAAATACCGGCATCAAAAACAGGCGCGCTAATCCATACCAAACCGACCAGTAATAAAATCAAAAAATATCCGCATATTTTTCTGCTCATCATTCAGTACCTCTTTCCAATGAAAGATTCTCCTCCTTTAAATTCTCCTGACACAGTTATGATCCTTGCCGTCCCTTAAATTTTGCCATAAATTTAATTATATACGGTGAATTGGAACATGTCTGCAAAAATTTTAAAGAATTTCCGAGTAATTATCCCAAAGCTCCGGGTAAACTATCTCCGGAGGCGAAAATATGATGAAAAAGCAAATAGCGGTTGAATCTCAACTGTCCAATGTCAGTGATTACTTAACCAATCAAGGGTATGATGTTTTGGAGTTTCAGCATAATGAAGAACTGCCCGAAAAATTGAAAAATGCGGCGGCCATCGTAAGCAGCGGGATGGATGAAAATCTTTTGGGAATGCACAACATTACCACCGATGCGGTTTTTATCGAAGCAAGCGGTTTGTCGCCCGAGGAAATAGGCGCAAGGTTAAGTGAAGAACTTGGTTGAGCAGGAATATCCATATTTATTGCTTGATATTACCTAAACAGTTACTTTCTAAATTCAACGATCTATTTCAGGCTTGATAAAACCCCGGCTCAAAAACACTTCCAAATCATTTGAATAAGAGCAGGGGTTTTTGCTATTTTATTTTAGACCCTGGATAACCTCTATTAGCTCCGCCAACACACAACGGTAATCCGGCTCCACTTGCAGTTTACCGCGATGGATCATGCGGTCGGTAACCAAACAAGTACTTATCCCCATCAGCGACGCCACCATGTCCTCCTCCACATCGTTTCCCACCATCAGGCACTCCTCCGGACGGGCGCTCAACATCGCCAGAACCTCCCGGTAATACTCCAGATGCGGCTTGCAAAAATGCATTCTCTCCATGGAGGTGATGAATTGAAAAGGAAAATCATCACAACCGATCCAAGCTAATCTTTCCCGTAGCGCTTCCATGGGAAAAATGGGATTCGTCGCCACCGTTACTGTAAATCCCCGGATAAGAGCTTCCTTGATCACCTCGCGCGCCGGGCCGGGTTCTTGAAGACAACTCTTCAGATCCCGATACTCCCCGGCGTAAAAGTCATGAAAAATAGGCTCCAAAGTCTCCCGGGACGTCCCCAAACGCCCGGGAAAATCCTCCCAAAAGACCTCTTCATTGGTCCTGGCCGCTTCCTGATTCTTGATCATTACCATGGTGCTCTCAAGGAGCTTTCGCTGGAATTCCGCTGCGGGAAATTGATGACAAAAACAAGCGCTGACGGCTTTCAGATAATTTTGCAGAAACAAATCCATATCAAGCGGAGCCAAAGTACCGTCAAGATCAAAAAGAATATGCCGTATCAAAAGAGTGATTCCCCTCAAGGTAAAATAATAAGATACCATTTAATGATTCGCTGGAAAGAATAGCAGCCCTCTAATTTTAATAAAAAAGAGCCGCTATCTTCCGCCGGCCGGCTATTCTTATTTCAACAAAGAACCAAAATCAACCTCCGGCATAATTACAACGTCGGTGGTACCCCCTGAAAATCCCAACTAATGACCATTTCCCGCTTGTTCGCCAAGACGGTTTTGCCGCCAGCGCTATCTAGAAACGATTCTCCGGTGCTTACCATCATATATTAAGACAATCTTCGTTTGTCCCTCGATACTTTTCAAATTGCCCGACAACGGCTGGTCCCGGACGACTATTTTTCGATCCTCGCTCACTTCGTTCTTCCTGACCGCTTTGCCATTACTATAATCCAGCCTTTCCCCTTTTAAGTTCAACCGGGTGATCATAAAACCGTAAGTTTAATCAATCACCAGCACCGTTGTTCCCGGAGTATGGTAATATTAGTTTATTATAGCAACAAAGTCTCAAACAAAACTAAACAAACAACCTATGCTTCTTTATTGCATCCCACTATATCTGTATCTACGTAGTATCCTCTACATCAAAAACATCAGGCCGGGGACAAAGGGGGAATATAGGCTTCGTAGCCGACTCCAAGACCGGCAGACTGTCACGGATGACAGTCTGGCCACGATGGCCGGTGCCGGGCCGCTGACTCGCGTCCATAGGACGCGCAAGCGGACCAGCGGACTCCCAGACCTTTCACTTTCCCGCTGGCAACATAAGTCTTTTTTACACGACTGCCGATAACTCCTTGACTCTGCTCCTCCGGAGTTGTGTAAAAAAACTTATGTTGGCGACCCCCTGCAGAGTCAGCGGCGAAGGTTCAGGTGGTGGTCACTGCCCGGATTCCAGCTTTCAGTGAGTGACGATCGCCGACCCGCTGGACTACGTTCTTTGCATGTCAGCGCCTTTCCGTTATTTTAACTTAGAAAGTTTTTGCTAT
The DNA here is from genome assembly GCA_029974635.1 of Bacillota bacterium. Lineage (GTDB taxonomy): Bacteria > Bacillota > UBA4882 > UBA8346 > UBA8346 > JAEZJQ01. The sequence goes on from JARKQY010000052.1 coordinate 75,966, forward strand.
TTTTAATACTTCAAAAGGAAGTTTTTTACTAGCATTTTGTACTTCCACTCCAATTAATACTCCATCAACATCAAAATCTAAATTAATTTCGCCCTTAACCTCTAAAGGATCGCATGGATACGTTACTTTAACAGTACCAGGATCAATTTGGTCTTTTAAATAAATATAAGCCGCATCGATAGATTTATCTAATGTTACTCTCATTAATCATTTTCCTCCTAATTTTATGGTGTCGCACTTTGTAAGTTATTAACATATTGCGGATTAACATTATTTATTACTGTAGTAACTGTATCCCCAGCTTTCCCAACAAAAACTTTTAGGTTACTATCGTAATAACCGGTTTTCCATACACCATCATGATAATATTGAAAAGGTTTCTGCTCCATTACTTTTGAAACGGTTTCTTGACTAATATCCCTTTGTTCCATTCGCTCTAATGCATGTTTGGAAAATTTAACATCAGAGGCTACTTTACCTGTTTTTTTGGGACCTTTATCAGGATCATTTGAAGAGGAATTATTGCTCTGACTCCCTTTTTCGCCAGTCTCCGCTCCTTTTTTAGCTGATTCCATTCCTGCTTGAGCAGATTTAATTGCAAGCTCAAAAAGTCTGCCTAACGTCTGGTTGATCGCCGAGGCATTTACCAAATACCAAGAAATTAATGCCGATCCTCCAGCATATAAACCAGTCGCCACCGTAATAGAAATAGGCTCACGTCCGTCTGGATCAATGTTATTTATAGGGTTGTTGTTGCAGTACTGATACCAATTTAAACCATCCTTAGCCGGGTCCATCGAGATGAACCGTCCGATTTCGGGGTCATAGAACCTAGCGCCAAAATACACCAACCCCGTATCCTGATCCGTCCGTTTCCCGGTATAACAATAATCTGAAATATCGCTGACCTTGATATTATCGAGATAATTGACCACCGTCCCGCTGCATAACCCATAGTCCCGAAACGCTAAATAACTCTTCGCATTAAAACTT
>JARKQY010000013.1 GCA_029974635.1 Bacillota bacterium
GTCCAGGTAGTTCAAGGCTTCCTGTTTGCCCAGGGTGTCCCCCGCTTTATAACCGTCGTATCCGGCAAATACCATCTCCAGAAGCAGGCCGCCGGTCTTCGATTCATTAAGATAGGAAGATGGTGAGTTATAACCGGAACCACCGCTGGGATGCTGAATATAATCGATCCATATCTTCAATTCGTCTTTGACGAACTGGGGAACCGTAATTCCGGGAACGGTTTGGGCATAGAGCATGCCGACCACGGGCCACTGCGCCGTGGAGTTATCTGCGTCGCCGGAATTTGCATAATAACGCCATGATCCCCTTGCATATCCGTTTTCATTCTGGCCCCAGGCAAAATAGTCGACCGTATCCTGGATGACCGCCTTGTAGGTTTTGCCGGCCTGCGAACCAACCGTGATCACATCATTCAGGTTGCCCCGCTTAACTAAGGCGGGAAGCACCAGCCCGGTGACATAGGTATCTCTACCGTTGGCGCCGCCCAGCACAAACTTTACCCCGATGCCATTGCCGTTGGTATCCGGATTGCCGTAAGTCTGAACTCCAATAGAAACAGACTGGGCATTATTCATAATATACTGGTACCCCTTGTTAACGACCGGGGTATAATCTACGCCGAACCAGCCTCCAGTCTTGTCCTTCTGCTCCATAAATGCCAACAGGGCCGCGCCGGTCGCCGCAACATCCCCTCCACCTGGTTCACCATAGTTCCATCGTCCATCCGGCTGCTGATTTGCAGCCATCCAGGCCAAAGCTTTTTCAATGGCAACCTGTTTTTCCGCTTCCGTGGCTGCACCGACTACCGCAGCCTGGAAGACAGTAATAACCATCACTATAAATAGCCAAAGACAGGTTTTTTTCATCTCCGTTTCCCCTTTCGTTTAACTTGTCGCAAGACAGTTTTATCCGATTAACTCCAAGGACGGCACGGTGTTGATACTTAATTATAACCTCAAAACGACGCCGGTAAAAGTCATCACCTCCTCTCTTCCACTGACCACAGGATGTTGTGCGAAAAAAATACTACTCCACAAAAACCGCTCACAGAAACAACACAAACGGTTACAACTATAAGTAAATTCCGACTTTGTGACCACTTGAGGGGTGTTGATCTCACGGTGAGTGATGATGAAGACCAGTTCACAGCGCTTGTCGCAAACTTTCTCCAGAATTGATTTACTTTCCCCCTAATTGCATATAAAAATATGCTTACAAAAGCAAAAATACCATATGTCGAGAAGTTTATTTTAATATGTCTAAATGATATAGATCAGAAGTTCAGGGAGATTTGATGCTTGATGTCCTCATAAAAAGTTTTTCCCTTTGACAATAATTTCGGATGTAGTTAAATTTATATCAGGAAAAGATAATACCGCCGGGAAGCGAATGAAACGGCGCGGCAAAGTGGAGAAAAAGTAGAAGTATTGATGGAATAAAAAAGAGAACAGTGTACAATGGTCACCGGTACAAGAACACCCCCGAAGAAGGGATTTGAAAATAGGATTTTGAAAAACAAAAAGAGGAGGCGATGATCATGTATAAAAGGGTTTTGGTTCCACTTGATGGCTCCGAATTAGCGGAATGTGCGTTGTCTCATGTTAAAAGTCTGGTCAAGGATCGTTTAGCGGAAGAAGTGATTATTCTGAATGT
>JARKQY010000018.1 GCA_029974635.1 Bacillota bacterium
TATTCGATAACTTTGGTAACCACACCGGAACCGACGGTACGTCCGCCTTCGCGAATCGCGAACCGCAGTTTCTCTTCCATGGCGATGGGGGTGATTAGTTCGATGGTCATCTTTACATTGTCACCCGGCATAATCATTTCAGTGCCTTCCGGTAAATGCGCCACACCGGTCACATCCGTGGTCCTGAAGTAAAACTGGGGCCGGTATCCGTTGAAAAATGGAGTATGCCTTCCGCCTTCTTCCTTGGTCAGCACGTATACTTCACCTTCAAACTTTGTGTGCGGCGTAATCGATCCCGGCTTCGCCAACACTTGTCCCCGTTCCACGTCTTTGCGGTCGACTCCCCGTAATAATACTCCGATATTGTCACCCGCTACCGCTTGGTCTAACAATTTCCGGAACATCTCTACCCCGGTTACTACCGTCTTTTTGATCTCTTCACGCAATCCGATGATCTGGATCTCATCGCCCACCTTCACGATACCACGTTCCACTCTGCCCGTCGCAACCGTGCCACGTCCGGTAATTGTAAATACATCTTCTACCGGCATCAAAAACGGCTTGTCGGTGGCCCGTTCCGGTGCCGGAATATATGCGTCTACTGCATCCATTAACTTCCAAATGTTGCCGCAATTCGGACATTCTTTGCTCCCACAGCCACATTCCAATGCCTTTAATCCGGAACCACGCACGATGGGAATCTGGTCCCCGGGGAACTCATATTGGGTTAATAAATCCCGGACTTCCATCTCTACCAACTCAAGTAATTCAGGGTCATCCACCATATCTGCTTTGTTTAACCATACTACAATATAGGGCACTCCAACCTGCCGGGCCAATAAAATGTGCTCCCGGGTTTGCGGCATCGGGCCGTCGGCCGCGGATACCACCAGAATTGCTCCGTCCATCTGGGCCGCTCCCGTGATCATGTTCTTTACATAGTCCGCGTGTCCTGGACAATCTACGTGCGCGTAATGCCGTTTGTCGGTCTCGTATTCCACGTGAGCGGTATTGATGGTGATTCCCCGCTCTTTCTCTTCCGGTGCTTTATCGATCTCGTCAAACTTTATATAGCTCGCTTTCCCGGCCTTCGATAAAACTAGCGTGATTGCTGCCGTAGTTGTTGTCTTCCCATGATCAACGTGACCGATTGTCCCTATGTTTACATGCGGCTTTGTCCGTTCAAACTTCTGTTTCCCCATATTAATGCTCCTCCTTTTTAAATCATAAAATTTACTTATTTAATTTCGAGCCCGCCTGAAAAGCAATTTTACTCTCTGAGACAGCCTCTTTTGCTTACAATTGAATCAAAGTTTTTAACTGACTTTTTCAATCAATGTTTCCGCAATGTTCTTCGGCACTTCGTCATAATGCGAAAAATGCATTACATAAGTTGCTCTGCCTTGAGAAACGGATCGGATGACGGTTGCATAGCCGAACATTTCAGAAAGGGGCACATTCCCACGTATAACCTGAACTCCGGGCCGGGCTTCCATCCCCTCGATCCTTCCCCGCCGGGAATTGAAATCACCCATGATATCACCCATATATTCTTCGGGAGTAACGATTTCTACCTTCATAACCGGCTCCAAAAGCACTGGCGAAGCTTTTTTGGCTCCATCTTTAAAAGCCATGGAACCGGCAATTTTAAACGCCATTTCCGAAGAGTCAACATCATGATAAGAGCCGTCCACCAATGCAACTTTTATGTCAACCATAGGATAGCCGGCAAGGACACCTGTGAGCATTGCCTCTTTAATACCCGTTTCCACCGGACCGATATATTCCCGGGGAACGACTCCCCCGATAATTTTATTTTCAAATTGAAATCCCGCGCCCGGTTCGAGTGGTGAAAGTTCGATCCATACATGGCCATATTGACCCCGTCCGCCGGTTTGACGGACAAACTTGCCTTCACTCTTCACTTCGCGCCGAATGGTCTCCCTATAAGCAACCTGCGGCTTTCCAACATTAGCTTCCACTTTAAATTCCCGCAACAGACGATCCACAATGATCTCCAGGTGCAATTCACCCATACCCGAGATAATGGTTTGTCCCGTTTCGGAATCGGTCCGAACCCGGAATGTAGGATCTTCTTCTGCCAACCTTGACAGGGATAAGCCCAATTTTTCCTGATCAGCTTTGGTTTTGGGTTCGATAGCGATATCAATTACCGGATCGGGGAAATCCATCGATTCCAAAATAATTGGATTTTTGTCTTCACACAGAGTATCTCCGGTAGTTGTATCTTTCAACCCCACCACCGCCGCGATATCTCCGGTTTGTACCATATCGATATCTTCCCGGTGATTGGCGTGCATCCGTAAAATACGTCCAACTCGTTCCCGCTTGTTTTTGGTTGAATTTAAAACGTATGAACCTGTTTTTAATGTACCGGAATACACTCTAAAAAACGCAAGCTTTCCCACATAAGGATCAGCCATAATTTTAAAGGCTAATGCCGAAAAAGGCTCATTATCATCTGCTTTACGCTGGATCTCTTCCGTCCCGTCCTGAACTGTACCGACAACCGGAGGTAAATCAAGGGGTGACGGGAGATAATCTACTACTGCATCAAGAAGCATTTGAACACCCTTGTTTTTAAAAGCGGAACCGCAAATCACCGGAGTAATCTTAGCAGATAAAGTCCCTTTGCGGATCGCCTGTTTCAGTTCTTGAACGGGAATCTCCTTACCCTCCAAATAGCGGACCATCAATTCATCATCGAACTCCGCCAAGGATTCAAGCATCTTCTCCCGATATTCGGCGACCAACTCTTTAAGGTCATCCGGAATTTCCGTAGCAGCGCTTTTCGTACCCAGATCATCGGTGTAAATAATGGCTTTTTCGGTAAGTAGGTCGACCACTCCGCGAAACTTATCCTCGCTGCCAATTGGAATTTGAATTGGAACGGGATTCGCTCCCAAGCGCGTCTTAATCATATTAATACCGCGGAAAAAATCGGCTCCAACCCGATCCATTTTATTGATAAACGCAATTCGGGGTACGCCATATTTATCAGCCTGGTGCCATACGGTCTCTGATTGGGGTTCAACACCTCCAACCGAACAAAAAACCGCCACCGCTCCATCCAATACCCGAAGTGACCGTTCCACTTCCATTGTGAAGTCCACGTGCCCGGGTGTGTCGATAATATTTATTTGATGATTCTCCCATTCACAAGTTGTAGCAGCGGAAGTTATTGTAATCCCGCGCTCTTGTTCTTGAATCATCCAGTCCATCGTAGCGGATCCGTCATGAACCTCACCCATCCGGTGTACTTTCCCGGTATAAAACAGAATCCGCTCCGTGGTAGTGGTTTTTCCGGCATCAATATGAGCCATTATTCCAATATTACGTATTTTCTTTAAGTCATATGCTCTAGGCAAGTTATATACCTCCACCAACTGTAAGACAAAACATGTTTCCTCAAAACAATTTTAATCTTGTAAGTTTATTTTGCGATTAAAAACTACCAACGATAATGCGCGAAGGCCCGGTTGGCTTCCGCCATTTTATGAGTATCTTCCCGTTTTTTAATGGAAGAACCAAGGTTTTGGGAAGCATCCAGCAACTCCGCCGCCAACTTTTCCTGCATGGTCTTTTCACCACGGGCCCTGGCATATGAAACTATCCAGCGGAGGGCTAATGCCATACGGCGCTCCGGCCGAACTTCCACCGGAACTTGATAAGTCGCGCCACCAACCCGTCGGGGTTTTACTTCCAAAACAGGCATCACATTTTTAAGCGCAGTTTGAAAAACTTCCATCGGATCCTTGCCGGATTTTTCGGCAATAATATCTAATGCATTATAAAAAATCTTTTCGCTAACGCCTCTTTTGCCACTTAACATAATCCGATTAATAAACTGAGTCACTTGTTTGCTTCCGTAAATCGGATCAGGCAATAATTCTCTTTTGGTAATTGAGCCACGACGCGGCACGAAAATACCCCCCTACTTCTTCTTGGTTGCGGCAGCCTTCGGCCTTTTTGCTCCATACTTCGATCTGCCTTGTTTTCGATTTTGAACTCCAGCAGTGTCCAAAGTCCCTCTGATGATATGATAGCGGACTCCCGGTAAATCTTTGACACGGCCGCCCCGGATTAAAACTACCGAGTGCTCCTGTAAATTATGCCCCTCGCCCGGAATATATGCCGTAACCTCCATGCGATTGGTTAAACGCACCCTCGCCACTTTCCGCAACGCCGAATTGGGTTTTTTGGGAGTTACTGTTGATACACGGGTGCATACGCCGCGTTTTTGTGGACTACCGTCCGTTTTAATCATTTGTTCTTTGTTGACATTGTATGCCCAGCCTAGCGCCGGCGCCGTGCTCTTCTTGGCAACTACTTCCCGGCCTTTTTTTACTAATTGATTAATCGTTGGCAAAATCGTCCACCTCCTTCTCGTATCACTGCCAATTTATTTGGCGAACATTGTTGTTTCTATAAAAGAAATCTTGATGATTTTCAGATACACCAGGTAAATAATTTGCTGAACCTTACCTCATCAAGCTAACAACCGTAGCTCCCACTTCAATCCGGCAAAGCTTTCCCAATTCCTTCCGATTTATATTAACCGGAACTAGCGGGATTGAATTTTGGCGGCACATCTCGGTAATCTGCCGCAGAATATGATCTTCAATATCATTCGCAATGTATACAGAATCAATTTTGTCCTGTTGAATAGCTCTTAGTGTCTGCTTGAGCCCGATGATTTTATGCTTGGCTTCCTTAATCGCCTGTAACACTTGAGTCATATTTAACCCCAATCAAGACACCTCCCAATTCTAACATCATTTATGAGAGGTGTCAAGAATTTTTTTCTGAAAAGCCATAATCTTTCCAGATTAATCTACATTGATCTTTACATTACGATATCTTGACATTCCTGTACCGGCCGGGACCAATTTACCGATAATCACGTTTTCCTTGAGCCCTAAAAGCGGATCAATTTTCCCTTTGATAGAGGCTTCAGTTAGAACTCTGGTGGTTTCCTGGAATGAAGCAGCCGATAAAAAGCTTTCCGTCGCCAGTGAAGCCTTAGTGATTCCGAGCAGTACCGGACGGGCGGTTGCAGCTTCACCGCTTTCGGCTTCAACTCGCCGGTTCTCATCTTCCAACTCAAAAACATCCACCAGGCCGCCTGGGAGTAAATCGGTATCCCCCGGAGTCTCTACTTTTCGTTTGCGTAACATTTGCCGCACAACAACCTCGATATGCTTGTCGTTAATGGTAACTCCCTGGGAACGATAAACATTCTGAACTTCCTGAACCAGGTACATCTGGACCCCGTAAGTTCCTTTAACTTTTAGAATGTCGTGAGGGTTAGCCGAACCTTCCGTTAATAAATCTCCGGCTTGAATCAAAGCTCCCTCTCTAACGCGGATTCGGGAACCGAAAGGAACTTGATAGACCTTCTCTTCACCGCTGTCCGCTATTACACTGATACGCCGAATTCCCTTAACTTCGGTAATTTTACAAATACCGTTGAGTTCGCTAATCAAAGCCTGCCCTTTCGGTTTTCGGGCTTCAAACAACTCCTCTACCCGCGGGAGACCTTGAGTAATATCATCTCCGGCCACGCCACCGGTGTGGAAAGTCCGCATCGTCAACTGAGTTCCCGGCTCACCAATGGATTGGGCGGCGATAATCCCAACGGCTTCACCAACATCCACCAGTTTACCGGTGGCCAGATTCCGGCCGTAACACTTAATACATACTCCATAACGGCTGCGGCAGGTTAAGACCGATCGAATCAAAATCTCTTTGATACCGCTTTTTTCTAGTTTATCAGCCAGTTCTTCCGTTATTTCCTCATTAGCTTTGACGACCAATTCTTTCGTTTCGGGATGGTGGACATCCTCTACGGCTAACCGGCCGACAACCCGTTCCCGTAATTTTTCAATCTCCTCATTCCCGTCGGTGATGGCGGTAACCATGATTCCTTCGGTTGTGCCGCAATCCTCCTCGCGCACAATTACATCCTGGGCAACATCAACTAAGCGCCGGGTTAAATAACCCGAGTCCGCGGTACGTAAGGCGGTATCCGCCAAACCTTTCCGGGCTCCATGAGTGGAGATAAAAAACTCCAAAACATTGAGGCCTTCCCGGAAATTTGCCCGGATCGGCAAGTCAATAATCCGACCTGAAGGATCCGTCATTAAACCGCGCATACCAGCTAATTGGGCCAACTGTGAAGTATTGCCCCGGGCTCCTGATGTAGACATCATATATACAGGATTAATACGATCCAATCCTTTAATCATAGCTTCCGTTACATTTTCCTTGGCTTTGGTCCAAATATCAATGAATCGTTGATACCGTTCATCACTGGTAATCAGTCCGCGTCTAAACTGTTCTTCAACCTGTTCCACATGTTTTTCCGCTTCATCCAGAATCGCTTTCTTTTCCGGCGGAATCGTTACATCATCGATGGCGATGGTAGTTCCTGATTGAGTTGCAAAACGGAATCCCAAACGTTTTATCTGGTCAAGAATTTCAGCTGTTTTAGCTACCGAATGTGTCCGGGCGCAACGTCCCACCAATTGCCCAAGAGTTTTCTTATCGATAACACAATTCGATATTTGGAAATTGGCGACCGGATCGGGATCCAAGTCCAGTTTTACCCGGTCGTTAAAAATAACCCGGCCGGGAGTCGTTTCGATGGTCTGTCCATGAAAACGGACTTTGATTTTCGCATGAAGATCAATAGCCCTTACATCATAGGCGTATATTACCTCTGCCGGGTTTCCGAAAAATTTGCCTTCACCTGCGCAATTATCCCGGTTAATGGTAAGATAATAACAACCCAGTACCATATCTTGAGTCGGCGTGGCGATAGGCCGGCCGCTTGAGGGTGAAAGAATATTATGGGCGGAAAGCATTAAAATCCTGGCCTCTGCTTGAGCTTCGGCGGATAATGGAACATGAACCGCCATCTGATCACCGTCAAAATCCGCATTATAGGCAGTACAAACCAACGGATGAATCTGGATGGCCCGTCCTTCCACTAAAACCGGTTCAAAAGCTTGAATGCCCAGCCGGTGCAAAGTAGGAGCCCGGTTTAACAATACCGGATGTTCGTGAATAACTTCCTCCAGTACATCCCAAACCTCGGTTTTTTGACGTTCCACCATACGTTTAGCGCTTTTGATATTATGAACAAAACCTTTATCCACCAAACGCTTCATTACAAAAGGTTTGAACAGTTCCAAGGCCATTTCTTGAGGAAGTCCGCATTGATGCAACCTGAGTTCCGGTCCCACCACGATTACCGAACGGCCGGAATAATCCACCCGTTTCCCCAGCAAGTTTTGACGAAAACGCCCTTGTTTTCCTTTCAACATGTCGCTTAACGATTTCAAGGGACGATTCCCGGGTCCGGTAACCGGCCGGCCGCGGCGTCCATTATCAATAAGAGCGTCAACGGCTTCTTGCAGCATCCGTTTTTCATTACGGACAATGATATCCGGAGCCCCTAATTCCAAAAGTCTCTTCAAACGGTTATTGCGGTTAATCACGCGCCGGTATAAGTCATTCAAATCGGAAGTGGCAAAACGACCTCCGTCCAATTGCACCATCGGGCGAAGTTCCGGCGGAATAACCGGGATGACATCCATAATCATCCATTCCGGCCGGCTAAGCGACTTACGGAAGGATTCAACAACTTCCAATCTACGAATAGCCCTGATTCGGCGCTGCCCGCTGACCTCACGAACTTCTTTTTTCAGTTCGACAGCTAATTTCTCGGTATCAATCTCATCAAGCAATTTTTTAATAGCTTCGGCGCCCATTAACGCCTTGAAATTCTGGTTGTACTTTTCACGGCATTCCCGGTATTCATTTTCTGATAACAATTGTTTCTTTAATAACGGGGTATTTCCCGGATCATAAACAACGTACGATGCAAAGTACAAAACCTTTTCCAAATGGCGCGGGGACATATCCAGCAATAACCCCATCCGGCTTGGAATTCCTTTGAAATACCAGATATGCGAGACCGGAGCAGCTAGTTCGATATGGCCGAGACGCTCACGCCGGACCTTTGAGCGGGTTACTTCGACACCGCAACGATCGCAAATAATACCCTTGTAACGTACGCGTTTATACTTGCCGCAATGACATTCCCAGTCCCGTTGGGGTCCAAAAATCTTTTCACAGAACAATCCTTCCCGTTCCGGTTTTAAAGTTCTATAATTAATGGTTTCCGGTTTTTTTACTTCACCGCTTGACCAGGCGCGAATCTGTTCAGGTGAAGCCAGACCAATCTTCAATGCGTCAAAATTATTAGCATCCAGCAAATGATTTACCTCCCTTAGATAATGGCTAAACTGACTAATTCAAGCATAGCCAGGCGTTTGCTTCTGAAGCTTAATCCGGCTAAGGGACTAAGCTTCTTCAGTTAAATCCTCCTCAAAGGATTCCTCGAGAAGTTCGCTGTCTTCTTCATCAAATCCATCGCTGGTATCGCCTTCGTCAAGTTCCTCATCATATATGGCATCCCGGGTTGTCTCAATCTCCAAGCCCAATTCTTTAGCCATTTCTTTAACATCTTCATCATCTTCTTTGATCTGGATCTCTTGCGCTTCCTCGGTTAATACTTTAACATCCAGGCCTAAACTCTGCAGCTCTTTGATCAAGACTTTGAAAGATTCCGGAACCCCGGGTTCAGGCACATTTTCACCCTTAACGATTGCTTCATAGGTTTTCACGCGGCCGATAACATCGTCTGATTTAACAGTCAACAATTCCTGCAGGGTGTAGGCGGCACCATAAGCTTCCAAGGCCCAAACTTCCATCTCCCCGAAACGCTGTCCACCGAACTGCGCTTTACCACCCAACGGTTGCTGGGTGACTAAAGAATATGGTCCAGTAGAACGAGCATGAATTTTGTCATCAACCAAATGAGCCAATTTTAACATATAAACATAACCTACAGTCACCGGATGGTCAAATGCTTCTCCCGACCTGCCGTCATAAAGCGTGGTTTTCCCGGTACCCGGCAAATCGGCTTTTTCCAATGTCTTAATGACATCATTTTCATCAGCTCCGCCGAAAACCGGGGTTGCAACATGAATTCCCAGAGCTTTGGCAGCCCATCCCATATGAGTTTCCAAGATTTGGCCAATATTCATCCGGGATGGAACCCCTAAGGGATTCAGAACGATCTCTACCGGTGTACCATCGGGAAGAAACGGCATATCTTCCTTTGGAAGTATTTTGGCGATAACGCCCTTATTCCCGTGGCGCCCGGCCATCTTGTCGCCCTCGGAGATTTTGCGTTTTTGGGCTATATATACCCGAACCAGTTTGTTTACTCCCGGGGCCAATTCGTCGCCGTTTTCCCTGGAAAAAACCTTTACGTCAACGATCCTTCCGGCCTCGCCGTGGGGTACCCTTAGAGACGTATCTCTTACTTCACGGGCTTTTTCACCAAATATCGCCCTTAACAATCTTTCTTCGGCGGTTAATTCGGTTTCACCTTTCGGAGTCACTTTACCGACAAGAATATCACCCGGCCGGACCTCGGCGCCAATCCGAATGATTCCGCTTTCGTCGAGATCATCCAATGCTCCTTCACCGACATTGGGAATGTCCCGGGTTATCTCCTCGGCTCCCAACTTGGTATCGCGCGCTTCCGCCTCGTACTCCTCAATATGAATCGAAGTGAATACATCATCAATAACCAATTGTTCACTGATTAAAATGGCATCCTCGTAATTGTAACCTTCCCAAGGCATAAACGCTACCAGGATGTTTTTCCCCAAAGCCAATTCACCAAAATCCGTAGATGGCCCATCGGCAATAACTTCCCCGGCCTGAACCATCTGCCCTTCTCTTACAATCGGCTTTTGGTTGATACAAGTTCCCTGATTGGAACGTTTGAACTTCAATAACTTATATACATCAATTCCATTGTCGGATTGAATCCGTATTTCATCTCCGGTAACTTTTTTAATGACGCCCTTATTTTTTGCTACTACAACGACTCCCGAATCCACCGCGGCTTTGTATTCCATACCGGTTCCTACGAGCGGAGCGGCGGTTTTCAACAAGGGAACAGCTTGCCGTTGCATGTTGGAACCCATCAAAGCCCGGTTGTCATCATCATTCTCCAAGAATGGTATTAAGGCGGTAGCGATACTCACGATCTGTTTGGGCGAGACATCCATTAATTGCACCTGATTCGAAGGAACCTCCCGGATATCATCGCGGTGCCGAATGGAGACCCGGCTGTGGATGAATTTTCGGGCTTCGGGATCAAAGGGTTCATTGGCTTGGGCAACAATGAATTTATCTTCTTCATCGGCGGTAAGGTATACTATTTCATCCGTAACCTTGCCATCGGATACTTTACGGTATGGTGTTTCGATAAAACCATACTCATTAATCCGGGCATAAGTCGTTAATGAACCGATGAGTCCGATGTTGGGACCTTCCGGAGTCTCAATGGGACACATCCGTCCGTAATGGGAATGGTGAACATCTCGAACTTCAAACCCTGCCCGTTCACGGGACAACCCCCCCGGTCCAAGGGCGGACAATCTGCGCTTATGGGTCAGTTCCGCCAAGGGGTTGGTCTGATCCATGAATTGCGATAATTGGCTGGAACCGAAAAATTCTTTGATTGCGGCAACTACGGGCCGAATGTTAATTAAAGCCTGAGGCGTAATCACCTCAACATCTTGAATGGTCATCCGTTCCCGGACCACCCGTTCCATCCTTGACAACCCGATCCGGAACTGGTTTTGCAGCAATTCTCCCACCCGTTTTAAGCGCCGGTTGCCCAAATGATCAATATCATCGATTTCCCCATTACCGTCCAATAAATCCAGCAGATGCCGGACAACCTCGATAATATCTTCTTTGGTTAAGATCTTAACCGCTTCCTGTCCGGGAACTTCTTCCCCCTTGGCATTTACGGTGGCTTTGATATTTTTGGTAGGAAAGTTCAATCCCAATTGTTTGTTTAGTTTATAACGACCTACAGAACCCAGTTCGTAGCGTTTCGGGTCAAAAAATAAAGTATCAAACAGCGTCCGGGCGCTCTCCACCGTAGGAGGCTCTCCGGGCCGAAGCCGCTTATAAATCTCAATCAAAGCTTCCTCTTCATTCTGGGTATTATCACGTTCCAGGGTGTTTTTAACACTCTCTTTCCCGTCGAAGCGCTCACTGATCTGATAGTTGCTCCCCAGTCCCAAGGCTTTCAATAGGATTGTTACCGGGACTTTACGGGTTCGGTCAATTCTTACGTATAGAATGTCATTGGTGTCAAATTCAAACTCCAACCAAGCCCCCCGGTTAGGGATAATGCTTGCTGAATACAGCATTTTTCCTGAAGTATCCTGGGCGCGTTGAAAGTAAACACCCGGCGACCGTACCAGTTGGCTAACGATTACCCGCTCAGCTCCATTGATGATAAAAGTACCCTTTTCGGTCATCAGTGGAAAATCACCCATAAATACTTCTTGTTCCTTTACTTCCCCGGTCTCTTTATTAATCAAACGGGCTCTGACTCGAAGCGGGGCAGCATAAGTAACATCTCTTTCCTTGCATTCATCCACCGGATATTTGGGCTCCCCTAAAGAGTAATCAATGAATTCCAAAACCAGATTACCTGTAAAATCTTGAATAGGCGAGATATCCCGAAACATTTCACGCAAACCTTCATCTAAAAACCATTGGTAAGAACGTTGCTGAATTTCAATAAGATTGGGCATATCTAAAATTTCCTCAATCTTGCCAAAATTAACTCTTTGCCGTTGTTTTCCAGCAGTTTGAATCAAACCACTCACCTCTTCCACACCTCTTTATTGATTGTTAAACATTAAAAAGATATTTGCCAAAATCGGAGTAAAACCGCATTGTTTGGAAAAGCGTGGTAGAATTTCGCCTTAATAAAACAGATAAAAGCAAGGTAACTTCGTTATCCTCGCTTACAACACTGATAAAAAGGTTCATTCAAAAAAATTCGTATAGTTAATAATCAACCCACATTCTTTATAAAATTGTTGTGTATTCTTAAAATTATCCAAACAGAGTGTGTGTAGGTAATTCCAACCATACTAAGTTTCGGCAGGATATAATAATACCACAGTGAATTGTGCATGTCAAGAAAAATTTTATGAAATTGCCAAACTGAATTCGATTATCTTTGCGAAGGTTTTTTATTTAAAAAAAATATACAATATATAGAGACAAATGGTGCATCCAGTACTATATATTGTATATTTTGATTTGAAACTATCTAGCGTTTGAAAATATTCCGCTTTTTGATTTACTTAATCTCAACAGTAGCTCCGGCTTCTTCCAATTTTTTCTTCAGCTCTTCGGCATCCTTCTTCGCAATTCCTTCCTTAACGGGTTTCGGAGCGCCGTCAACTAAATCTTTGGATTCCTTCAGGCCGAGACCAGTTGCTTCGCGAACAACCTTAATGACTTGTACTTTTTGAGCTCCACCACTGGTTAAAATAACGTCAAATTGGGTCTTTTCTTCCACAGGAGCGGCGGCCGCGGCTGGTCCGGCGGCAACGGCAATCGGGGCGGCGGCGGATACACCAAATTCACTCTCAAATGCTTTAACCAATTCATTAAGTTCTAATACGGTCAACCCTTTAACTATTTCCAATACTTCATTTACTTTAGACATTCTAAAAAACCTCCTAATTTTTATTAAATTTGTATAGCGTTAACTGAGTACAACTATCTTTTATTCACCAGCTTTTTGCTTCCGAACTGCTTCGGTTGCATAAGCCAAGTTCCGTAGGGGTCCGGACAAAACTGTTACCAAACCACGCATCGGAGCTTGTAGCACTCCTGCTACCTGGGCCAACAGAGCTTCTCTGGACGGGAGTTGAGCTAAAGATTTAACCATCTTATCATCAATGACCTGTCCCTCTAAAATCCCGCCTTTTAACTCCAATTTCTTATGAGCCTTGGCAAAATCAGCGAGAACTTTTGCGGGGGTAACCACATCAGTATATCCGAAAGCAAGTGCGGTAGGTCCGCTCAGATATGAATCCAACCCTTGAATATTGGCAGCTTTAGCAGCCCTGCTGGTCATCGTATTCTTGATAACCCGATATTCCACTCCGGAATCACGCAAGCGTTTCCGAAGTTCGGTAACTTCTTGAACATTTAAACCGCGGTAATCAGCCAATACAACTGCCTTCGCTTCCTCTAACTTTTGTTGAACCTCTTTAACAGTTACCTCTTTCTCAGTCTTAGTTAACATCCTTTATATACACCTCCTTATCAGTTTGATTGGAATTACCAAAAATAAAAACCCCCATAGCAACACTGGAGGTTTGGTAATCAACCCAAAATACTTCCAGCCTCGGTAGGTAGAGAATATCCGTTACTCGTTTCCGCTATGCGGAAACGAAACCTACTGTCTATGGCAAGAACCATATTCAATTTCATATTTGAGGGGCCAACCCTCATTTTAATATCAATGTTCGGCTGCTCCGGCTTGAGAAGCGAGCTGTGGTGAAATTTTAACCCCCGGGCTCATTGTCGACGAAATAACTACGCTCTTGATATATGTGCCTTTAGCGGCGGCCGGTTTCGCTTTAATGATTGCATCCATAATGGTCCGGAAATTCCGCAACAGTTTATCCGGTTCGAAAGAAACCTTGCCAATCGGCACATGAACAATAGCGGTTTTATCGACGCGATACTCGACCTTACCGGCCTTACTCTCCTTCACGGCTTTGGCTACATCCATAGATACTGTTCCGGTCTTGGGATTGGGCATAAGGCCTTTGGGGCCCAGTATCTTACCAAGCTTACCAACAAGTCCCATCATATCCGGTGTAGCAATGGCTACATCAAAATCCAACCATCCCTTTTGAATCTCCTCAACTACATCCTCGGCACCAACCTTATCCGCGCCGGCTTCTTCAGCTTCCTTGGCTTTTTCACCTTTGGCAAAAACCAGGACTTTGACCGTTCGTCCCGTACCATAAGGTAATACAACCGCGCCACGAATTTGCTGATCCGATTGACGGGGGTCGACACCCAAGCGTACCGAAATCTCTACCGTTTCATCAAATTTACCTTTCGGCATATTTTTTACCAATGACAATGCTTCCAACGGCTCATATAGTTTGGATTTATCCAACAATTTAACTGCTTCCAGGTATCTTTTACCGTGCTTTGACATCTTTAATCCTCCTAAAGTGGTTTCACGGATTTTTTTCGCAAGATTATCCCTTCTTTTGTCCGGATTGGCGGTCAAAATCATTTGCCTTGTGAAAATAACCCTCCCACGGTTTTCATGAAATTGCTTCCTTTTATCCCTCGACTACAATACCCATACTTCTAGCAGTCCCAGCCACCATACTCATAGCTGCTTCCACACTTGCCGCATTAAGGTCGGTCATTTTTAATTCGGCGATCTCCCGGACTTTAGCTTTGCTAATGGTGCCTACTTTGGCTTTGTTGGGAGTACCCGAGCCCTTTTCCAGGTTAATGGCCTTTTTCAACAATACCGGAACCGGCGGAGTTTTGCAAATAAAGGTAAACGAACGATCTTCATAAATCGTAATCACTACCGGAATAATCATCCCGGCTTGGTTAGCTGTCCGCTCATTAAAGGTTTTACAAAATTCCATAATGTTGACACCATGTTGTCCCAACGCAGGTCCTACGGGCGGAGCCGGATTAGCTTTACCGGCCGGAACTTGTAACTTAACGAATCCCGTAATTTTTTTTGCCATGCCTCGCGCGCAAACGCGCGCCACCTCCTTACAATTTAATGTGGTATTGACGGGGCTAAATCAATGCGCCATACCCGGTGACTTGTTCATTAGCGATTGACTCAAAACCCTCCCACTTTCACACAGTATTTAGCTTGTTCAAAAGTAAATTACCCTTCAAGTTTCAACCAAATACTGAATCAAAGTTTCTCGATTTGGTGATAATCCAGTTCTACCGGGGTCTCCCGGCCAAACATGGAAACCAGCACTTTGATCTTTCCTTTTTCAGGATTAATATCCTCAATAATACCGGAGAAATTTTCAAAAGGCCCCCGAATTACCTTGATCGTCTCACCGACCTCGAAATCAATCTTGGTCTTCGGTTCCTCAATCCCCATTTGATGTAAAATAAGCTTGGTTTCCTTTTCCTGTAATGGAATCGGTTTGGAACCTGTTCCTACAAATCCGGTAACACCGGGAGTGTTTCGTACTACGTACCAGGAATCATCAGTTAGAATCATTTCTACGATTACGTACCCTGGGAAAATCTTCTTTTTGGTGATTTTACGTTTCCCATCACGAATTTCCAGTTCTTCCTCAGTGGGAACCAGCACTCGGAAGATTTTATCTTCCATTCCCATGGATTCAACTCTTCGTTCCAGGTTAGCTTTGACTTTATTTTCATATCCTGAATAGGTATGAATTACATACCAATTCTTCTCCATAAAAAATCTCCTTAATTAACGATAGAATCCCAAAAGCTTAAAAACAACCGTGAGAATTAAATCCCACAAATAAATGATGATGGAAAGCGCCAACACGGTGCCTATAACTACAATAGTATAGGTTGTCAATTCCTTACGGCTCGGCCAATTTACCTTCTTCAACTCAGCCGTGACATTCCGGAAAAATCGCTTCGTTCCTTCAACTGGGGATTCTTTTTTGGTGGGTTGCATTTTCCTCACCCCTCTATCTTTTATCTGGTTTCCTTATGTGCGGTTTCTTTGCGGCAAAACTTGCAATACTTCATAAGTTCAAGACGTTCAGGATTATTTTTCTTATTCTTGTTCGTGCGGTAATTGCGATTTTTACAATCCGTGCAAGCCAAGGTAATTCCTTCGCGCATGGCCGATACCTCCCAACCTCATAATACATTCGTCGCTACCATCCTTAAAAATAGCGAAAAAAATAAGACCCCTTGGATCAATTAGTCACTTATCCAAATTTACCACAATTATTGAGGTCTGTCAAGAAATTTAACTTTTATTTCAAAAACCGGCTTTTTGGGGCCGGTTTTTGAAATTTAAAAATTTATTCGATAACTTTGGTAACCACACCGGAACCGACGGTACGTCCGCCTTCGCGAATCGCGAACCGCAGTTTCTCTTCCATGGCGATGGGGGTGATTAGTTCGATGGTCATCTTTACATTGTCACCCGGCATAATCATTTCA
>JARKQY010000026.1 GCA_029974635.1 Bacillota bacterium
GGCGTATTTTTTCAGAATTTTTCCCCACGACAGGATATGAACACACTCCCGCGCCTGAAATTGAATGGTACTCAAACGGCGATATGAGCAGTCCAACATACAAAAGTGAAATTTGGATACCTATTATAAAAAATAAATAGATAGGGGGTAAAAAATCCTGTATTCATGCGGCTTCCAAAGCACGAAATTGAATGGCAAATGGTTTTATATTTCGGAACCGTAAAACCGGCTTCTAAAGCGTGACAAAACGGACGTACCGTGATTTAGCGATACGCCCGTTTCTCTTTTGCACCCTGTATGGCAGCTACCCTAATTCAGTTTTGTTTCATACCGTCTTATCAGTAGCCACCACAACCCGACTTTTTTATTTATTGCGGCGGAGTATATGCTTCCGTTTCATAACAGAAACCATTGTGGGCATAATCAGAATTATTTTGACCGCCAATGGCATAGATTTGGCCATTCCAGACTGCAATCCCAAAAATCGATCTTCCGGTAGGTATTATTCCTTTAGCCAACCAACTATTATTTACGGGATCATATTCATCTACCGAATTAGTGTTCCCGGCGCGCCCACCTATTAAATATATTTTTCCATTAACTGAAGCCGCTTTGCAATGATGTTGAATCTGTAATAAAGGAGCAACGGTTCTCCATCTGTTGGTTGCCGGATCAAACTCCTCGACGATATTTACTGTCCCACTCTGAATGTTACCGCCCATTACATATATTTTATCATTACAAACTGCTATCGCAAAACCACCTCTCGCTGTTGGCATCGGTGCCATGGTTCTCCAAGTATTAGTACTGGGATTATATTCTTCAACCAAATTTAAAAGAGATGAACTGTTAGACCCACCGATTACATATATTTTCCCATTTACTGCAACAGCCCCTACATTAAATCTGGTTGTTGGCATATTTGCTTTCGTAACCCAAGTATCGGTAACAGGATCATATTCTCTCACTTTACCGAGTACATGACTCCCCCCAATAACATATATTTTCCCGTTTCCCGGAGCACAAATTCCAAAATTAGCATCCCCAGTTGGCATTGGAGTTTTAGATGTCCAACTGTCGGTTAAGGGATCATATTCTTCCACTTCAGTATAGATTTTCCCCGTATTATTATTGCCGCCAATTGCATAAATTTTCCCATTTACCTCAGCTGCACCAAGCCCATACCGTAAGGTCGGTAGGCTGGCCTTTTCTTCCCAACCTAAAATTACGGGTGGAGTCGGGGTATTCGTTGGTATAGGAATGAATACCGGAAATTGAGGTGCTTTATACCAATCTGGAGAACAACCCGTATAAATATTACTGACAATTCTTTGCTGATTACTCCCGTCCGCATTCATAACATAAATATTCCCAATATTATTACTACCATAAACGTACATAATTCTTCCATCATTTGACCAAGTGGGGTGGCTACAACCTCCTGCAGTTACATTTGTCAATTGAGTTTTCCCTGACCCATCGGCATTCATAACAAAAATATTCCCCGAACCAGTTTCGCTATTATAAAATAAGATTTTTGTTCCATCTGGCGACCATACAGGGTGGGCATTCGTATAACGTGTATAAGTTAATCTAGATAAGCAGCTACCATCAGTGTAAACTACATAAATTTCACGATTTCCGGACCGATCCGACGCAAATGCAAACTTACTGCCATCTGGCGACCAGGAGACATAAAAACAACGAGCTCCATTATCGATTATCTTCGTTAAGCTAGTTCCATCTGAATTAATAATAAATATCCCTGTGACTAAAGCACTAGTAAATGCAATTTTCGTGCCATCGGGAGACCATGATGGAGAAAGAAAATAATTATTACCATACGTCAATTGGGTCCGACCAGTACCATTTGCATTCATTACAAACAAATTTTTCGTTCCATCACTCCCTGCAGCTATAAAGGCAATCTTTTTCATATCCGGCGACCATACAGCTTGATCTTCTGTTATCGTATTATTTGTCAAACGTTTTTGCCCAGTACCATCTGAATTCATCACATAAATCTCGCCGTATGAGTTATCACGCTTCGAAATAAATACCACATTTCCCGTCGGTGTCGGGGCAACTGTTGGAGTAGGCGTTGCCGTTGGGCTTGGAGTCGGAGTGGCTGTTGGTTCCAACGTCGGCGTTGGAGTCGGGTCCGGAGTGCAGGTCGGCGTCGGGGTAGCCGTCGGTTCCAACGTCGGCGTTGGAGTCGGGTCCGGGGTTGCCGTCGGCGTCGGAGTATTCGTCGGTATTATTGTGGGAGTCGGTGTCGCAATCAAACCGCCCCAGCAGGGTTCGATATCATCGCTGCCATAGCTTCTTGACAGGTTAATTACATTAGAACCATCCGTGGAATTCATTGTATAAACCTCAAAGTCGCCCTCGCGGTCGGAGATAAAAACAATCGCGGCACCATCGGGGGACCAGGCCGGATCTTGGTCATTGGCGCTGTTGTTGGTCAACTGGACTAAATTGCTGCCATCGGCGTTCACGGTAAAGATTTCTGAATTGCCGCCAATATAGGAACCGAAGGCGATTTTGACGCCATCCGGCGACCAGGAAGGCCTGGAATCAACTCCAGAACCCGTAGTTAGCCTGAACATGCCGGTACCATCGGCATTCATTATATAAATGCCACCGTCGGCCGAAAAAGCGATCTGCGTACCATCCGGTGACCAGGAGGGATAACGGGTATCAAGAGTACTATAAGTCAGGCGGGTTACCTGATTACCATCTTTGGCCATTGTATAAATCTCATTTTTACCGTCCCGGTCCGATACAAATGCAACTTTGGTTGCATCAAAAGATATTGCAGGATCGATATCATTCGCAATATTATTGGTTATCCGTGATAAACCGGTCCCATCGTAATTCATAAAATAGATCTCTTTATTGCCATCCCGATCCGATACAAAAACAAATTGGGTTCCGTCGGCCGAACTGGATGGTGCGCCGTCATAAACGGAATTTATGGTCATGCGGGTTTGTAAAGTACCGTTAATCCGCATCATGTAAATCTCGGCATTATTATCACGATAGGAAGTAAAAAAGATATTATTCGACGCAAACTGTAATGATGCCTGGCTGCCGTTAAGACATGCCAGCACAATCAAAAACCCAAAAAGTAAGATTCCACTAAGTAGTAAAGTTTTTTTCAAAAATTCTCCCTCCCTTGTTGTGGGGCAATCTTCATATTATTTATCGAAAAGCTCCAACGCGCTCCTTTCCATATATTAAAATCCGCTTTTATTCTATTATGTTACTTTCCATGCTTCAATAGTTTTTATTACCGTTTTTTGTCATTTTTTACCGCTTTTTGCCGTTTAAGCTTTATCGCAGTGATACTATATGAAATAAAAAAAGCCGGAATTATTTATATCCGACTTTTTACCCAATCAATTCCTTCTAGTGATATTTCGACGGAAACCGTTAATAATACGTGTATTAAAGCTACCGGTTCCGGTATATACTCAATCTGTCCTGGGTTAGTTTGGCCAGATAATCTTCCGGCAGGTTCTCCATGATTTTAATCACCTGAAATTGATTCAACTGTTCAAAAATGGTGAAAACCGTCTCCTCCGGCAGCTTCTGAATTACGCTGGCGGCCTGCTTCGGTTTCATTTTACCCAGCATGTTGAGGTATTCTTTGATCTTCTCCTCCGGAGTCGCGGGCTGATTGATCCCCGGAACAACGGTATCATTATCGGTACGGACGGTTTTGGGAGCGGTTGAAGCCGGCTGCGCATTGCGCCATTGATTTTGCTCATCCTCAAAACGGTCGCGGTCAGCGGCCAATTTTTCCTGATCCGCAATCAATTGCTCCTCTTGCGCCTTTAATCTATCTTCTTTTTGTTTGAGCAGCGTATTGCGCTTGCTTCCAAGTTCGTAATTATCGGCCAGATCGTTCAATCCCGGGATCAGACTGGCGGTTTGCAAAAAAACATTTTTGCTGTCAACGATCCCGGTTTGGTTTAAGGCCCATAGGCCAAAATAGATCAAGGCCACCACTAACAGAAATTTGCCGATTTTAAGCAAAACTTCCACCATGTTTGCTATGACCCCCTTTGATCATTAGCCTGCCGAACGAATGCCCCGGTTCCCAGCTCATCCAGGAAATTATTTTCCAGGCGTTGTTCTTCCGCTTTATACTCCGCATAGGCTTTTTCTTTTAATTTTTCCAGTACTTTCTTGTCGCGGGAAGCTTCAATCAGCCGGTTGCGCGCTTCGGCAACCTGCCGGCTGCACTTTTCCAGATGCCCGGTTGCCAGATCCACCTGTTTATTCAGCCATTTCAAAAAACGGTCATAATTTACCGCTTGATAAACATCGATCTTTTTTTGCAAATCCTCGCGATAATTATTGATGGTTTGAGCAACCTCTTGTTGCCGTAGCAACAACTGTCTCTCAGCCTGGTAACGCAATACTTCGGCTTGGCGCAGCTCTTTTTGCCGCAATTCCTCAACCCGGATTTTTACCTTTAATACGGTCTCCAGTTTAAATTTAAACTTGTTCATGGATCGATATTGCCGCCCATCATATTGATCAAACGGGTTATGCTATCCGGATACGGGCACTTCTCATCGATCTGCTGCCGTAAGAAATCCTTAATCGGGCCGATCATGCTGATGGCGGCATCAATCTGGGGGTTGCTACCCGGCGCGTAAGCGCCGATATTCACCAGATCTTCATTATTGGTATATGTGGCCAAAATGCTCCGAAGCTCCCCGGCGCTTCGTTGATGCGCCTGGGAGACCAGCTCAATCATGAGCCGGCTCACACTGCCTAAAACGTCAATTGCCGGATAATGATTGAGATGCGCCAGTTGGCGCGATAAAACAATATGGCCGTCCAGTATTCCGCGCACCGCATCTGCAATAGGCTCATTCATGTCGTCGCCTTCCACCAGCACGGTATATAAACCGGTGATACTTCCGGTCTCCGAGGTTCCTGACCGTTCCAATAGTTTAGGCAACAATGAAAACACCGATGGGGTATATCCCCGGGTAGTCGGCGGTTCTCCCACTGCGAGTCCCACTTCCCGCTGGGCAATTGCAAATCTGGTTACGGAATCCATCATCAGCATAACGTCTTTTCCCTGATCCCGGAAATATTCGGCGATGGCCGTAGCAACCATGGCGCCTTTAATCCGTAGCAGAGCCGGTTGGTCCGAAGTGGCCACCACCACCACCGACCGGGCCAAACCTTCGGCGCCCAGATCCCGTTCAATAAAATCCCTTACTTCACGGCCCCGTTCTCCAATTAAACCGATTACATTGATATCCGCGTCCGTATTCCGGGCAATCATGCCCAGCAAGGTACTTTTGCCGACGCCGCTCCCGGCGAATATTCCCACCCGTTGGCCCCGCCCGCAGGTAATCAGGCCGTCGATCGCCCGTATTCCCATGGCCAGAGGAGTATTGATGCGTTTTCGATTTAGTGGATTCGGGGGCGCGGCCGCCAAAGAACGGTAAATACCGGTAACCACCGATCCTTTTCCGTCCATGGGCCTCCCCAGGCCATCCAAAACTCTCCCCAGCAGTTCGGGGCCAACCTGGACCCGCAGATCTTTGCCGGTGGCAACTACCTCACAGCCCGGACTGATACCGGCCATTTCTCCCAAAGGCATCAGCAGAATCCGGCCTGATTTAAACCCGACCACCTCCGCCGAAAGCAGTTCCTTTTTATCAGCTACCCTGATGAGGCAATGCTCTCCTAAATTGGCGGCCGGACCATCGCCTTCAACGGTTAATCCCACAATTTGATTTACCTTGCCGGTACGTTTCACCGGGATGACGGTTTTAATCCCGGCCGTATAACGTTCCGCCTTAAAAGCAGGGGGGGACGCCGTGCTCATTCCAATCCTCCCATTTTTAAAAGCTCACTCATAATCACTTCCAACTGGGTTTTAATCCGGACATCCACATTGCCGTGATCGGTTTCAAGATAACAATTGCCAACGGCAACCCCTTGATCCTGCAAGAGTTTCAGCGGTATCGGATCATGAAAGACCTTTTGAATCTCCGGTAAATTATCCTGGAACAACTGGTAATCATCCGGATTTATTTTAATGGCAATCGATCCCGCGGTGGGTATGCCGGAAATGGCCGCCTTCACCATCTCCAATTGAGCGGCGTGATTCAGCTGCAACTCCGCTCCAATAATCTTTTCAGCGATCTCCACCGCTAGTTTTAATAGCTCCGCTTCCGAGGAAAGAATTCGATTATACCGTTCCTGTTCTGCAGTGGCCAGCAACGACAGGGCGGCTGCCAGTTTGGCTTCAAACTCCTTGCGGACGGCGGCCAACCCTTCTTCATGACCGGCTGCAAACCCCTCTTGTTGAGCTTTCTTTTTGATTTCTACCGCTTCTTGAGCCGCGGTTTGGTGGATTTGTTCGCTCTGTTTTGTGGCTGATTCAATGAGAGCGGCAGCTTCTTGCCGCGCTTTTTCAAGGGTATCCTCCACTTGCTGCCGGGAGTCCTCTAATATCCGGGATGCTTTTTGACTGGCGGCCTCGACGGCAAAATCCGCTTTTTGCCTGGCGTCGTTTAAAAATTCTTCCGCCTGCCGGTTGGCGCCTGAAGTAATATCCCCGGCCTGTCTTTTGGCACCATCCAGGATTGAACCGGCTTGGTGCTTGGCGCCTTCGGAAAGCTCCCGAAATTTGTTTTGGGCGTTTTCAAGCAGGGAGTCGTTTTCGTAACCCGTTTGTTTGGCGGTTTGGGTCATTAACTCCGCTTGCCGTCTGGCCTCTTCAAGAATGAGTTCCGCTTGCCGCTTGGCTTCGCCGAGAGTGCGATCCGCTTCTTCTTTGGACTCGTTCAGAATTTGATCCGCCTGCCTGCCAGCTTTTGAAGTCAATTCTTGTGCCTGGCTCTTTGCTCCGGAGAAGATGCGCTGGGCTTCCTGTTGAGCGGTATCTAGAAACTTCCGGGCTTCTTCCGAATGAGTTTCAGCATCAGCGGCACCGGCTTGTTCGGCGGCACCACCCATGATTGAACCCAGCTTTTCAGCCAAGTCGGCGATCCGGCTTAAATCAACGGTTGCTTCAGCACTGGATTCGGTTTCTTCCCGAGGCTGCTCATCGGATGCGGCTTCTGCCATTTTTTTATTTTCCGAAAAATCATTATGAATAAAAAAAGCATCCACATCGATTGGATCTAACCGACACGGATGTGCCTCTATGTACTCATCGGACTTAATCACTTTAGACAATCATTTCATCCTCCTTGCCACCGCGAGCAATGACTATTTCGCCAGCATCTTCCAGTTGACGAATCACATTCACCACTTTCTGCTGAGCTTCTTCCACATCACGCAGCCGCACCGGACCCAAAAAGGAAATGTCTTCCTTCAACATATCCTGAGCCCGTTTGGACATGTTCTTTAAAATCAGGTTCTTAACCTCTTCACTGGCAGTTTTTAGTGCCAAAGAAAGATCCTTTTGATCGACATCCCGCAAGATCCGTTGTACCGAACGGTTGTCCAATAATGCGATATCTTCGAAGACAAACATCCGCCGTTTGATTTCATCGGCCAATTCCGGATTCTCTTCGGCCAGTGTTTCCAATATGGTTTTTTCCGTGCCGCGGTCCACCCGGTTTAAGATATTGACCACCGATTCAATCCCGCCGGCAATGGAAAAATCTTGAATGGCATACGAAGAAAGCTGCTTTTCCAAAACCATTTCCACTTCACGCAGCACTTCCGGGGCGGTGCGATCCATTGTCGCCAGTCTTTTGGCTACTTCAACCTGTTGCAACGGGGGTAAAGCCGAAAGAATGATACCGGCTTGATCGGATTTCAAATACGCCATAACCAATGCAATGGTTTGCGGGTGTTCATTCTGGATAAAATTCAATAATTGGCTGGGTTCGGTTTTCCGGGCAAAATCAAAAGGCCGTACCGATAAGGAGGCCGTGAGTTTATCAATGACATCGTGAGCGCGATGGGAACCAAGGGCTTTATCCAGAATCTCCCGGGCGGATTCAATACCGCCAGACAATATAAACTCCTGAGCCAAACAAATCTGGTGAAACTCTTCGATTACCTGATCGCGAATCTCCGGCGGAATCCGTTTCAAATTGGCAATCTCCAAAGTGATCTCTTCAATCTCGTCTTCCCGGAGATTTTTTAGAATACCGGCGGATATTTCAGTTCCTAATGATAACAGCAGGATCGCTGTTTTTTGTTTCCCTGAAATTTCAAGCGTTTTGCCCAAAAGGCTCACTCCAATTTTATAAATTATCCAAATTTACGCGCTGACGCAGCAGCCATCCACCTTTAAGCGCATTTAAAAAAACAGGATGACTCAAATCTTGTCCACGGATGAATTACTCTTCCGATAACCAGGCGCGCAGTAAAACGGCAACTTCGGCCGGTTTTTCAATTGCCAGTTTTTCAATTGCCTTGAGACGCTCATTCCGTAATTTTTCCTCCGGAGTCAGCTCAGGCTCGGGGAAGGCAACTTCGGCGGTTGCGCCGCTTTGTTCCATTTGCGCCCTGTCTTCAATAATTTTGTCAATTTTGGATCCGACAATTGGTATCGGCATGTCTTCTTCCACTTCCGTTTCCAGCCGGTGTTTTCGCTTGCCTTTTTCGTCTTTCGCCAGTTTTTCCGCCCGCTCTGGTTTTCCGGGTCTTTCTTTGGTGAGATATATTTTTTCAGGTGGTTCCGGTTCCAACTTAATTGTCTTGACAGTTTCAACTTGCTGCGGAATAGGTTCCTTGATGATAACCAGAACGATTAAGGTTATCAGTAAGATTCCCAGAATTGACGCAATAATGATAGTAGTCCATGGCAGGGATTGCTTTGCGGGAGTAGGTGGCGCAACCAGGCTAAATGTTTCAACCGATATGGTATCGCCCCGCTCATCCACGATTCCCGCCGCCTGCCTGGCCAGATTATATACACTCTGTTTGATATCCGCCGGTAAATTTTGGTCTACCAAAACTGAAACCGACTGGCGTTTTACTTTGCCGGGGAAGTTAACCGTAAACTGTTTTACATTGCTGATTTCGTAATTGAGGGTATCTTCCGTTTTTTCGCCTCTAAACTCAGAGGTCCCGGCATCAGGCGCCTTGTATTGGGTAATATTGCTATCGGTACCCGGAATACCAACACTATTGGCACCGGTCCCTTCATAAGTTTCGCTTTTATGCTGTTCGCTGCGAACCGTTCCTTTGGGAGCAAAGGTTTCGCTTTGCGTCTCCGCATAATCGAAATCAAGCTCGGCGTTAACAACGGCTTTTACTTTTTTAAAGCTGAAGATTCGAGCGAGTAAACCCTCGATTTTCCGCTCCATCATACTGTTATATTGGGATGTATATGAAAAACGATCCGCAGTCGCACTGGTGCTTTGTCCATATGTACGGCCACTCATGAATTTGCCTTGTGTTCGTAAGCTATTGGTCAAATCATTGGCAAAATTATCGACAATGGTGATATTTTCGGGTTTTAGGCCCGTTGCCCCCTTGACCATATTTAAAATTGAAAGTACATGATTTTCGGAAAGCATGCCCGGTTCATGCAGGGTAAGCTGCACCGATGCTGTTCCTTCCGGCTTATCATCAGTGAAAATATATTCACCGCTGTCCGGCATGTTGAGTATAACTTTTGCTTTTTCAATACCGGCGAAATTACGCAAAGTACGTTCAATCTCACCAGTCACCGCTCTTTGTTTCTTAATTGAATTTGTAAAATCGGTATCCGTAAAAGTGCTTTTATCAAATATCTCCCAGCCGACACTCCCGCCGTTGGGAATCCCCTGTTGCAATAAATTAGCCCGCACCGTTGTCGCATTCGGAACCGCAATACCGCCGCTGGGAGTTTCCCGGAAGGGAATTCTCTGTTCGTTAAGCTTAACAATAATCTGGGCTTTACTTTCCTCGTCAAGTTTGGAATAAAGAAGTTCATACCGCGGCGAACCGGCGATCCAGGCGATTAAGATAATAGAGACGAGCACCACCAGCACTGAGACCACTACGATCCACCGGCGGGTTTTGTCCATTTTATTCCAGAGATTTCTTAATTGTTCAATGAAATCTTTCAATTTTCCCTCCGTCAAAATGAAAACCACTAATCATCCCTAAAAGAGCTTGTTTGAAAAGGACTTTTAAGAAAATATCCGGAATTATGCTTCACTTAATATGGCTTAGAGCTGGGTCCGCATAATCTCCTGATAAGCTTCAATTACCTTATTCCGGATTTGAATTGTCAGATCCAGCGCCAAACCTGCCTTTTCGCCCATAACCATGGCCTGATGAACATATTCCAATTGGCCGGCGGCCAGTTTTGAATCCAAATCAGCGGATTGGATCTGGAGATCATTTACCGGCTCCAACGCTTTAGCCAACGATTGTTCAAAGGAAACCGCCATCACCGGGTTAGCTTCCGGCTGGGGCATCATATCCTTCGTTATTGACAAGGGAATGAATTTGGTGTTTATATTTAACAAACTCATGGCTTACCTCCGGATTTTTATATAGTTCTTTGCTTTTCTAATTCGCAATTTCGTTAGTTATCTGGTTTTCAAGTTCCTTAGTTTCTAGTAAATCAGTAAAGTACTGATGCTGATGGCTCAATAACCGGCTAACCAGATAACCAAGTACTAAATCCTGGCCAGATCCAATGCGGCCCTGAACATATCCTTGGATGCGTTGAACGCGGTGATATTGGCTTCATATGAGCGGCTGGCCGAAATTAAATTAACCATTTCCACCACCGGATTAATATCGGGGTAAGCTACATAACCGTCGGCATTGGCATCCGGATGGGAAGGATCATAGACAAAACGCGGCGGTTTTCCATCGGGTTGAATCTGCAATACTTTCACTCCCGCCGGTTTCGAGATTAATCTCCCGTCCCGGGAGATGGTTTCATCCAGCACCTCGGCAAAAACAGGCACCTTTCTTTGATAAGGGCCGCCTTCTTTGGTACGTGTCGTATTGGCATTGGCAATATTATCCGAAATTAAATCCATGCGTAATCTTTCCGCGGTTAAAGCGGTGGCGCTAATCTCTAAATTACGGAATAATTCCATCTTTCTTACCTCCCTTGAATGGCCTGTTTCAATCTGGACATCTCCTGTTTCCATGAGGTTGCCAGAGATTGAAAATATAACATGTTTTCAGCTAATTGGGCTGCTTCAAACTCAATGTCAATATTGTTTTCATCGAAACGCTGGTTAGTTTTCGTTTCCCGGGCAACTTTCAAAGAGCCGGCAGGCGGTATGGCGTTTCCATAATGTTTGGGATGGGTCCGCTTCACTTCCAACCGGTTCTTATCGATCTCCTCCGCAAATACGCTTTTAAAATCAAGATCCAGCCTTTTGTAATGGGGGGTGTTCGCATTGGCAATATTTTGAGTTAATAACCGTTGCCGCAGGTTCGCCGCGTCCATTGCCCGTTCCATCTTATCCGTGGAACGGTTGCCAATTAATTTCCGCCACACATTCGACACCCCATGTTATTTTAGTATCTAATCTTAGTAATCGGATGATTTTGTCAAAAGTTTAGCCTTTCGTGATCTATAATCATCATCTCACTGCAAATTACTATCCTGGAAGGAAAAATGATCTACTTCATGACCGAAAAAATTATTTAATTTTGGTCATAAATTTCCATCTTAAGTAACACTTTCGATACTTTCCGGGAAAATCCTGCTATTTTTAGCATGAATCCGGCAAGCAACTTCCAAAATTGCTTGTAATGCAACGTCCTTGAAGGACGTTACGGATCCACGATCAATATCAGAAATAATAACTGGTTACATCCCGGTGGTGATTTCAACCACTGTTAGTTCAAGTTCGAGGCGGGGTTCCCTTTGGCCGGTCTTGATGCGGTAATCGGCCAGTAATAACCTTTCCAAGATCCGGTCTAATTCCGTTAAGGTGAAATCTCCGGATTGGATGAAACTTTTTTCGGCGACATAGGGGTTGATTCCCAAGATCTCAGCCAGGGTTTTTGAATTGGCGCCTTGGGTTCGGGCGGCTAAAGCGCCGATAATATTCCGGAACTGCCGGGATAATGTAGCTAAAATCTTCAGTTCGTTCTCCCCGGAGTCCAACAAATCTTTTAATTTTGGCAAGCCCAATTTGGGGTTTCGGGAAGCCACCGAGTCAATTAGGCCAAAGATATCCGGCTCCGGTTCTCCGGGAATCAAGAGCTTCAAATCCTGATCCTGAATGCCGGTTTGGTCCCCGGCAAAGGCTTTTACCTTTTCGAGCTCGGTTTGAATCCGTTGTAAATCGGGACCCACCCGCTCCCCCATCAATCTGGCCTGGTTCGGCGTCAACACTAAATGGTTCTTTTCCGCCTGGGTTCGGATCCAATTTGCTAATTCGGGAGGTTTTAAGCGGTTACAGTCAACCGCTACAATTCGGCGTTGCATCTCCTGGTGAAGTTTTTTCCGGCCATCCAGTTTAACTGCGGTAATAAATAAAAAAACTCCGGAAGCAAGACGGTTCAGTCCTTTAATTACCGCCTCGTCCAAATTTGAGGCGGCATTTTCCAGCCCCTCAAGCCGGATTATCCTGACAGCGCCGAAAAACGGCGCTGTTTCCAAGTTTCGGATAAACTCCTCCGGTTCGATACCGGCGGCATCAAGCACCATATAATTAAATTCCTGTTCGTCAGATCCAATCAACTTGTTTAACGCTGCTTTGATGAGCAGATCGTGAAAAAACTTTTCCTCCCCTAAAAAAAGATAGACCGGTAACAATTGGCCGGTTTGAACCTGTTTCAAAAAATCGTTGCGATTCATGGAAGAACTCCTCGTATAATTCTTATTGTGATTCGGAGATGTCTCGTTCCGCGTTTCGTGTTCATCTATTCGACATGGAAGCTCCGACTTTAAACCCGGAACGTTGAACTCGGAACACTGAACGATCGACCCGGAACCCGGATTCACTTTTGGGTAAAAACCTGCAGCCTATCACCCTTGATCCGTAAATCAATCCGCCCGTCCCGGTCGGTGCGGTACGTCCTGATTCCTAACGAGTTCAATCGTCTCAAGGTTTTGGGGCCCGGATGGCCGAATTGGTTGCCTTTTCCCGCCGAAATCAACGCCACCTGCGGCTTTACCTGCGTAAGAAAAGACAAACCGGTAGACAGATTGCTGCCATGATGAGCTACTTTTAAAACCGAGGCTTGCAATATCACCGGATATTTTCGAATTAGAATTTCTTCGCTTTCGAAACCCAAATCTCCTGTCAGTAACAATTTATTTTTCCGATAATGGACCAACATCACCAGGGATTGATTGTTCTCCGAATCCGGATCCGGGGTATAAAAAATATCAGCCATTGCGGATTTGCCCAATTTAAGCGTCAAGCCCTTAGCGGCATCAACCCGTTGTATATTTATTTTTCCCAGGTTCCGCAAAAAGCTTTCCATATAGGGGGTGGTTTGGGGCGGCAGCAACAACCGGGCGACTGGAACTTCGGCAAGGACCTCCGCCAAACCTCCGAGATGGTCCTTATGCCCGTGGGTGCCGATGGCCAGGTCCAAACGGCGAATGCCCCGCTGCCGGAGAAACGGCAGTATACTCCAGTTGCCCCTTCCTTCATCACCGCCGTCCACTAAAATGGTAAATCCATCGGGTGTTTTAAGAAAGATAGCATCCCCCTGGCCAACATCCAAACAACTTAACTGAAAATGAGCGCTTTCCTGTTTCTCAAAATACTGAAACCAGATAGCGGCATTCAGTCCGGCTAAAATGACAATCACAATACCGCCGGCATTGATCATCCGTTTCCGGGTTAAACGGTTCGGCCGCAACCAATCCAGAAATAGGACCAATCCCAAATAATATCCGGCGATCCAGGGCCAGGGCCAACTTGGCACCCATGAAAACGACCAAAACTGTCCGCCGAAAAAATCCAGCACCAACCGGGTCAGATCTATCACCCAACCGACTCCGGTCAGGATAATCCATCCTAAGAAAGGCGCCACAGCTCCCAGGATTTCTCCAACAATTCCCCCAATTACAATAATCTCCGCCGGAATCAACAAGATAATATTCACTAGGGGACTCGACCAGGAGATGAGTTGAAAGTAACCAATTATCACCGGAGTAATAAGGCTTTGGGCGCCAACGGATACTAAAGTTCCTTGCCAGAGAGAGTTTAATACCGGGAACTTGGCATGCAATTCCGGATTAAGCGGAAGATACTCCTTCAGTAACGGGTAAATCCAGACCACCCCTAGAGTGCCTAAAAATGAAAGCTGAAAACCAATTTCGAATAAATTATACGGGTTTATCAGCAGTAACAAAAGGGCGGCCAAACTTAACCGGTTTACATTATTATCAGCGGTTCCCAGCATTTCTCCAAAGTAGAAAAGGAGCATCATGATTCCGGCGCGGAGTACCGGGGGATTCATACCCGTCATTAAGATATAGAAACAAATTACCAAGGTCAAAGGAGCAATGCGCCACTTTTTGGGGAAGCGCAACCATCCCAGCAAGAAATTGATCCCCAGCACAATGAAGCCAATATGCAACCCGGAAACCGACAATAAATGAATCGTACCGGTACGCCGCATGTCACCGACAACTTCGGCATTGGAAGAATCGTTTACGGAATCATTGAATATCATTCCATGAAGCAGACTGGCATTAGCCGGTTTTAGAACTTTCAATCCTTGCGAAATTAAAGTTCTTCTGCAGCGGTCGGCCCACAAATACGGGAATGGCAAACCATAACCCTTTAGAAGTTTTGGTGGTTCCAAGATGGACAGCGCGCCCGTAATCCGCTTTCTTTCGAAAAACCCCGGCAACGTTTGATCATTATCCGAGGCTGCTTTGAATCTGCCATAAAGCCGGAGCTTTCTACCGTACCAAGCGTCCGGTAAAGGATCCCGGCTGTTTACGCTGATACGTCCAACAGGCCCTCCGTGTTTGGTGGAATAAACTTGAAAGATAAACCGGTATCCATAGCGGGTGGCAATGGGCCGCTCAACTGGCGCGCCTTCCAATACGATGATTTTACCGAAAAAAGGCCGGTTGTATTTTAATTCCGCCTGATGCCCTTCCCGGGACAGAGAAAACCAAAATCCGCCGCCGATGAAGAAACAAATAAAAATGAGCACCGGGTTAAGCCGCCGTTTTCTGATGAATCCAGCCAGACCAAACGCAATGGACGCTAGTCCGGCTAACAGCCAATGTAAAGAGGATATTTGAGTTATGACAGCGACGAGAACCCCTGAACCGACAGCTAAAAATCCAAAAGTTGGCTTCATTTGATACACAGAAAAGGGCGGAATTTCTCCAGTTTGGCATTGCCGATTCCACTGACTTTTAATAAATCTTCATATTTTTGAAAAAGGCCGTTCCGGGTCCGGTATTCAATGATTTTACTTGCCAGAGCGGGTCCAATCCCCGGAACGCTTTCAATCTCCGCAATCGTAGCCTTGTTGACATCAAGTGGCCAGGTTATCTTAGGTTTTGGCAGCTTGGCAACAGGGGAATCCAACTTTCGGATGCCGGATTTCGCGGTAACTTTACGCGACTTTACAACCTCCCCTTGC
>JARKQY010000035.1 GCA_029974635.1 Bacillota bacterium
GCCTTGTCTAGAATTTCCCAATATAAAGTAGAAAGTTTAACGAAGGCTTCATCGATAAAACGTACAAACAGCGAGTTTCCTGACGCTTTTGACAATTCCAGATGAAATTGATGGTCGGTGTGACAAAATTGATCAAAAGAAGAAAACTTACCGTCCTTGGTCTCATCCAACAATGCCTTGATCATTTCAAGGTTGCTTTTATTTGCCCGCTGAGCCGCTAACCAGCATATTTCACCCTCAATAGCGCTCCTGGCTTCCAATGCTTCTAAGAAACTGCTGCGGGTTTTGATTTCGCTGATCATATTTTCCAAGTTATACAGCATATCCGGCTGTACTGAAACAAAATTACCTTTGCCGGACTGTGAATTAATTAAGTTAAGCGCTTTTAAGCCGCTCAAAGCCTCGCGGACCGTAGGCCTGCTCGCCCCGAATTTTGTTGCTAAAATTGCTTCGGAAGGTAAACACTCGCCGGTCCTGATCTCATTTCTGTAAATCATTTCAATCAATTGTTCCATTATTTTCGTTGATACTCTTGTCTGTTCAATTGGTTTAAACTTAAACTCAACCATGAATCTGTCCCCTTATCAATAGTGTCGGATGATTTAAAAGTAAAGCTGTCAGACAGCTTTACTTTTATTATTCTCCGCCTTCACCAGAATACCTCTATTTTTCTAAAATTTTCTGGACCATTCTATTAACCAAATATTGGTATAGAATACAAACCACTCCGGCATCACGGATGAGATCCAGATTACCGGAGTGGTTTGATTTTAAGTCTAATATGCAGAATTCGTCAATCGTCGGAGCCTTTTCCCGCACGTCCCTTACTTTTTCCTTTGTATCCGGAACTTTTTCCATAGGTACGGGGCTCTCCATACGACTTCGGCTTTTCACCGTATGCTCCAGGGCTTTTTCCGGCTTTTCCGAAACTTTTCCCTTTATAACCGGTACTATCTCTATCGGATTCAAAACTTTTTCCCTTATATCCGAGGCTTTTTCCGTATGAACGGGAATCTTCCTTGGGAGACCGCGATTTTTTTCCGGGAGTTCGGGGACTCGCAAATCGGGAATCCGCTGAAACAGGATTTGTTCTCCGTTTAAACACCGCAATAGTCTCTGAAATCGAAGTTTGTCCGCAGTTGACAGGGAAACAAAATATCAATTCCCAGCCGATACTGCCCAATTGATTCAGCGTCATGTTAAAATCACCGGTATCCGGTATTCCATTTTTTGATCCTTTCGAATCAATTTTAATCGTTTTATATTCCCATTTTTCCATTAATTCAACCTCAATTCCATGTAAATTTTTAAGGTATTAAAATTAAGGCATTAAAACCGGCTCTATATCTTCATCGAAATCCACGGTATAGTCCGAAACGAAGTACGGATCAGCCATTGCGGTTTGAAATGCGGCCAATACCTCCTGGGAGGAGTTGATACGCCAGTCCAATTCTTTTTTGATATGAAACCAGACATACATTTTGATCTGCGGATAGAACTTCATCCGGGCGAATGTTTCGCTAATCCACTGGACTTTGGTGGTCCCCCGGTAATCGAACTCTCCGGTGCCCATCTCGGCAATCATAATCGGTTTCTTGGAGAGCGACATCAATGTCCGGTATGTATCGCCAAAACAATCATCAAAGTCCTGATACAGCCGTTTGCCGCCCCAAGGATCTTCCGGATACCAGTTGTATGCATCCACTCCCAACCAGTCAACGTAATCATTCCCCGGCCAGTAGCTGGCCAGACTGTTCCAGGGTTCGGGAGAGATGTCATAACCGTAAGCGTGCGGGCACCAGACCCATTTGACATTGTTTACGCCCAATGCTCGGAAGCGATCCACCACGAAGCGCCACACCTGCTTGACTTTTTCAGGTCCGCCGTTCTCCCGGCCGTTTTTATTGCCGCTCCAAATATACCAGTTCCCGTTAAACTCGTGCAAGAAACGGATAAATACATCCCCACCCCAGTTTTTGGCGTTCATGGCAAATTGATCAATATATGAATTGTAATTCCCGGTCAAAACATCGTCCAAGCCGGTTTGATCCTGGGGACAAAACCGGGCGTTATCCGGATCTTGTGATGGCCAAAAAAGTTCCCAGGTGATATGGGGAACAGCCCCGTGTTTACGGACAATTTCACAGGATTGGGTCGGAAACGGATCATCCCAGGTGACATACCACATCAGCGAGGCTAGTTTTCTGCCAATCAACTTTTCATATTCAATGATTCCCTGTTCATCAAGCCACGGAAACCTTGCTTCTCCATCGTTGGTAAATACGCCAATCATTACTCCGTTTTTGGTCTTTTTCATCTGATACCCTCCATGATCAATGTTTAGCCAAATCCACTTCTAATTATAAACCAAAGTCCGCCGGAATCAAAACAACATTTTAAAGATTTGCCAGTTTCATTTATTTGTAAAAATGGTATTATAGTATTGGACAAACAATATCCATTGGGGAGACTCATTGTGAATAAGACCATTTGCGTTTACAGTTCTTCAAGTTGCGCTATCGATCCGGCCTACTTTGAGATTGCCCGGAAGCTTGGCAAAGAAATTGCCGACAGACAGGATACCTTGCTCTTTGGCGGCGGTATGGTTGGCCTAATGGGGGCGGTTGCAGAGTCAGTCCACGAAGCTCAAGGAAAAATCATCGGAGTAATCCCCAAGGCCTTAAACTTACAAGGTATCGTTTACGAATATTGTGATGAATTGATTGTTACCGAGGGGCTTCGGGAACGGAAAGCAGTAATGGACGCCAGATCCGATGCCTTTATCTCCCTCCCCGGCGGCTACGGGACTCTGGAAGAGACGTTAGAAATCATTACCCTGAAACAATTAAAATATCATAACAAGCCCATCGTTATTTTAAATGCCAATCATTTTTATGATGATCTGCTGGCCCAGTTTACAACCATTATTGCCCGGAACTTTGCCAAGCCGGAATCCGAAAGGCTTTATTTCATCACCGATTCGGTGACAAACGCCTTGAAATATATTGATGCCTATACTCCGTATCCTTTCGATGACAAATGGTTCACCTACGTTGAAAGCACTTAAAGCGGCGCTTTTTATCACAGAGTACACAGAGGGCACTGAGTAAAATCATTATTATAGGCGCTTAACTCTAGGAGTCTGTGCGGGAAAAGGGAATTTATTTAAATGCAACTCGAAAACGAAGAAATAAAATGTTTAATCTAATTAATCCCGTCTAAAAAACTCTTTTCTTTGTATTCTCCGTGACCCTTTTGGCTAAAAATATTTTAAAAAATGACCAAGCTCTAAGAATACGTCTTTTCATAAAGCCCGATCATTTCAGCCAATATCTCCTCGGCTTCACTGGGATAAAAAGCCGGACGCTCGGGCAACGAAGATTTGGCAATAAGCTTTTGAATGATTCCCGCGGCTAAATCATTGAAATTGCTAAGTTCAGATCTCCGGGAATAAATGTTTTTCATTAAAAAATAGTCTTTCTGGGTAATGCTCGTTAAAACCGATTGAATCCAGGAGTTTTTAACCGTAAAGCTTTCCTGATAAGCCATAGGCTCAGGGACTTTGACCGTCAAGAATTGTTCCAGTTGCTTACGGGGTATTTCCCGGATTACAATGGTACCCGCTGCAAGGTCACCTAAACGTTTGGCTTTTTTATTCATAAACATGACAATTAAACCGGTGATATAAAACGGAGACATATCAATAAACCGAATAAAATTCCGGAGTAAAACATCCCAAAAGGTCAGCCGGTTCCCTTGTTCTTTGCGGACCCGGATATGCAGAATCATTTTACCGATAGTCTGCCCATTCATCATTGTTTCGAGAATAATGTGATAACCAAATGTAATTATAACTGCCATAACTATCAATGCCGATGTAATAATTCCCCTGGTTACTCCCGGAATCGTTTGGAGCGTTTTTTCAACTTCAAAGACTATTGCAGCTAAAACAATTGCAAAAAAAGTAAACCCCTGAATAAGGTTGTCAATCAATAAAGCCAGAAAACGGGAGCCGATGCCGGCAATTTCATAATTAAGCTCAACATTTTCAGGCGTTACGATTTGATGTGTATCCATCTTAGTACCTCCTCAAAGGAGAATTCAGTCATGAGCATTGCATTTATCCAAACCAGACAGGAACGCTGGAACAGATTGGAGCAGCTGCTGGGAAAGGCCGAAAAACTAAAACTTAAAACATTGGCCAAGGAAGAACTGCTTGAACTGGGAATACTCTATCAACAAGTGATTAGCGATCTCTCACTGGCGAAAACACAGTCATTGCCGGATGATTTAATCTATTTTTTGAATGACTTAACGGGACGGGCCTATCATCAGATCTACCGTAATGAAAAAACTACTTGGACCCAATTGAAAAATTTATTTACTACGGAGTTCCCTGCATTATTTCGCCAAAACTGGCGGGTGGTCCTTTTTAGCTTCATCTTGTTCTTCTTTGGCTGGTTATTAGGTTTTGGCGG
Source organism: Bacillota bacterium (assembly GCA_029974635.1). GTDB lineage: Bacteria > Bacillota > UBA4882 > UBA8346 > UBA8346 > JAEZJQ01. The sequence goes on from JARKQY010000035.1 coordinate 4,479, forward strand.
CTTCCTGGCGGGGCCCAAGGTAATAACGCCACTACTGCCGGAAGAATTTTTGCCTGAAGAATTTATCCAGCGCTTCGAATCCGATACCTGGTTTAATCATCCTTTGGACCAAAGACCGTTTTTTTCTTCCCTCATCATGATTAACAATATTCGAGTCGCCATCGGCGCCTTCGCCGGCGGTATGGTATTGGGCACCCTGACGGTTTATCTTATTTTATTTAATGGTATGATAATCGGTGTTTTATCAGCCGCTTTCTGGCAAAAAGGCTATTTCCTTTCCTTTTGGGCAATGATTCTGCCTCATGGGGTAATTGAACTTACTGCAATCGGCCTGGCCGCGGCAGCAGGATTTTTATTAGCCAAAGCCTTGTTCTTTCCGAAAGAATTAAGCCGTTCGGATGCCTTAAAGGTGGAAGGCCCAAAAGCCATGAAACTGATGTTTGCCACCTTGTTATTGTTTGTAATCGCGGCTCTAATTGAGGGATTTTTAAGTACCATCAGCGCCAAAATCATTCCGGAAGCTTACCGGCTGGGATTTGCCGCTTTAACCGGCGTTTTACTCTTCTGGTACTTGTTGCGTCGCAACAGGAATCCCAAAGACCGGAAATTAAAAACGGCCGGTTCTTTTCAAAAATAAATAATGCTCAGCCACTGCAGTTCCTATATTCCCGGGTTCAACCTCCAAAACGTGGATGCCGTAACTTAGGAGAGTTCGTTTCTGGTTTTCTCTCTGCACCAATAATTCTAGAGCAATACCTTTTTGGTAGGCCAGGGTTTCGCTGGTAATTGAAATTTCCTGCAACTTCTTAAGAAGCCGTTTACGGAGTGTAACCAAAACCACTAAGTGATGCCGGCCGATTACTTTCAAATGACTGATAAGAGCTTTTGATGACTCCAAATCGACAATATCAGTATAAATAAATATCAGACAACGTTTGTTATTTTGGGTCTGCCAGAATTGAAATGCTTTCCGGTAATCGCTTTCCATCATTACCGCTTCTAGATCATAAAACTGTTCGAGAAGTATTTGCAGTTGCTTAAGCCCTTTTCCCACAGGTAAATATCGTTCCACCCGGTGATTAAAGCTTAAAGCTCCTAGAAGGTCTCCGTGTTTTATGATATTATAAGCTACCATAATGGCGGAATCCAGGATATAATCGAAACGGCTGCCTGACTCGCTGTTTTGGTCAAATAAAAGCCGGCCGTTATCAAAAAACAAAAAAACATTTTGATCTTTCTCCGGCGTGTATTCATTTAGAAAAGGTTTACCCAGATGGGCCGTAACTTTCCAATTAATCTTCCGGAAGTCGTCCCCTCGAACAAACTCCCTTAGTTCAGCCATCTCTCCCCCAACACTGAATAACTTAATCCGGTGCGATCCATCCTCTTGTCCGGCCTGCCGGTTTTGAAACGGCTGACCAAGCCGGTTCAAGGCGGGATACACTTTTATGGCCTGGGGTAACACCACTTTATATTGACGGCTGAATAGGAACAACCCGCCGTTCACCCTGACATTAAAATCACCAAACTGAAAAGATCCCCGCTTGGCAATAATCAGATCGTAATACACGGTTATTGAACCTTGGGCTGGAATAAAACTTCGGCCTTCATTACCAGTGATCTCAGCCTCAAAAGGAGGCTCGTCCTTCCAAACAAATCGCTGCCCGAACCTGGAAGGATTACGGATTACAATCTGCACCCGGAAACTTTGGCGTTGATAAACTGGAACCGGATATACACGCTCGAGCAGAATTTTTTTACGCTTGACAGTCAACCAGCAGTCGCAAAGATAAAGTATAAACAGGAATAACAAGGCAATTCCCAGATACGCTTTTGCAGGGAACCAAAAAAACAAACCGGCATATAAAATCAGCAATCCTATAAAAATCCAGGTAAAATACATGGTTTACCTCGGTACTTTGACGGCGGCCAAAATGTTTTTAAGAATCAAGTCGCTGGTTTTGCCGTCAATTTGGGCCTCGGGTCTAACCAGTAAACGGTGCCGCAACACCGGATAAGTCGCCTCCTGAATGTCATCCGGGATTAAGTAATCCCGTCCTTGCAAAACGGAGTAAGCTTTCGCTACATGGAGAAGATAGATCCCCGCTCGTGGACTGGCTCCCAGGGATAAAAACGGATTTTCCCGGGTGGCTTTGATGATCTGGTAAATGTAGGCAAATAGTTCTTCCCGGACTTGAACCCGGCTAATGAAATCGCGTATTGCGAGGATGTCGTCTTTTTGAATCACCGGCCGGACCTGCTGCAGGTCCCCTTCTCCCACCGGATTGTGCAGATATCTCTTATACACCTCAGTTTCGGCTGCCTCATCAGGATAGGATATGAATAGCTTTAACAAAAAGCGGTCTAATTGCGCTTCGGGTAAAGGGTATGTTCCTTCGTATTCAATAGGGTTTTGAGTGGCAATTACGGTAAAAATAGCGGATAATGAATGTATTTGACCGTCAATGGTAACTTGCCGTTCCTCCATGGCCTCAAGTAAAGCTGATTGCGTCTTGGGCGGTGTGCGGTTTATCTCATCCGCCAGCAGTAAATCTGTAAAGACCGGCCCCGGTTTAAAATGAAATTGTTGCTTTTGAAAATCAAAGATATTGGTTCCGGTCATATCCAGCGGCATTAAATCGGGAGTAAACTGCACCCGGTTATAAGCGGCTTTAATAGCCCGGGCCAAGGTTTTGGCGATTAATGTTTTAGCCACACCGGGCGGCCCTTCCAACAACACATGTCCCCCAAGCAGCACCGCAACGAAGATATTCCGGATAACCTCCTCCTGCCCGATGATTACTTTAGATGCTTCAGCCTTGGTTTGTTGCCATATGCCGGTTACGGATTCCATTGGTTTAACTCCTTTCGGTATGCGTCCAATTTTCGCGCCAGTTCCAAAAAGACCGGCGTCTTCACTTTCCGGCCTTTATTCTTATGATAGATTTCAACCGCGACGAAAATTTTACGGCTATCGTAATTTTTTCCCACTATCAATGTAAACCGCTCAAACATAAGATTCCAATCGCTATCCAGGGGCAAATTAGTTATTTTAGATATAGCCAGCATTAACTCCCGGTATAAATTGTCAAGAACCATTGCCTTGGAATCCGCCTGTTGAAATAAAGCAGCCATTGAATATACAAATTCATCGCTTGAACGTCCTTTGGCCAATACTAACGGATGGGGACGTCCAAAACGAGAACTAAGCTTCCACAATAAAAGAATTATGCCCAGTCCAATGAAAGTACCGGCATACCAGTAATTACTTTGTAATCCCGTCTCCAAATCTTTTTTCTCGTGGAAAGGGTTGGGGTTATAAAAAACAATCCTCCCGGAGTCGGCGTATTTGGCGGCAATCAGAGTAAAAATCACCGCATTATCCGGGTATTTTTTTAAATGAATATTGGTTATCCCGTCGGGGTCATTCCAGTTGATGACACGACCAGCCTCATATTGATTTAGATAAACGATAACCTGTTCGTCTCTATAAATTAAACTCGTATCGAATACGGCTCCAGTATAAATCATTTCACCACCGGGATGATATTTGAGTCCGGCGGCGGGATCGTTAAAATCAAATATCGGCTTGGATTGTTTCAAAATTACAGGCTCAGTGTCCAGGTCTAATTGAGGTTTGAAACGGGCCAGTTCCATTACGGTACCGCCTGATTTGACCCATTCCAGAATTCGACGGCGGCTTTGAGCGGTAGATTTTGAATTGCTAACATAAATTACTAATTGTTCGTAATCGTTCTCCAAAATGTCGCTCTCCACTGTTGTTAAACCTGACTTGTTCAGCAACAATTCAAGAGCTTTCAGGCCGTATGAGCCATAGCTGTCCGGCTTATAAGCCGTTAACTCCTGCTGTGACAGTGCGGCCCACAATATAAACACAATCAAAGCCGAAATAAACGAGAAAACTATTAATAATATCCAACGTTTGGGCATTTATCAATCTCACATTCGTCAAAATCAATATATAACTGGTGTTTTTATCGAGTAAACACGCTCCAGTTCATTTTCAGCCAACCGGTAATCGGATAGGCCGCATTCCTTTAATCCATACCACTTTTCCTGAAACACTCCGGTCAGGCCATGAAACGCAATATAGCCTAAATCTTCCTCGCCTAGAATGGCCCGTAAATTTTTCAAATTTTCCTTATCGGAATATTTAACGCCCTGGGATAACAGGTCCTCTTCCTTTAGTTTTTCAAGTCCGGCTAAATACAAATAACGGATTGCTTCACGGTATTGGCCTGCTTTGGCCATGGATGATGCAGTTCGTTTTAATGATCCCGAGTTCAATCGCTCACCGGTTACTTGATTTTGTTTGGTTTTAGGACGCCAATCCCTTAACATGAAGCGGTTTCCCAAATAAGCTATCAACAGCGGCAACAGGATTAAAACCAGAATCCCCAATACTTTCAAACCGGTAACCAAAAATTTACTGCCTTTAAATTTAAAAGAGGCCGTCTGCGGCAGCGGCTTGAAACGGAATGGCCGGGAAATCTTGTTAATCAAGGATTTAAGCCAGCCAAACGAATCATGGTAAATAAACCGGGGATCCTTCAAAATCGCGCGTATTTCCGGCCGGAGTTTTTGCGCGTCCAAATCCCGGCGGATGGAGTTCTGAAAAGCTTCCAGCCCGTAACTCAGGCCGCTATGATATAAAAAAGCCCCATTGATAATGATAATGGAGCTTATTAGCAACAAGAACTTTTTCAAATCCCCATGCTCCGTTCAGCGCTTAATGAAGGCGCACCGGTATCTTCCTCGGCCAACTGTTGCTGGATATCATACCCTTCCTTACGTATTAATAAATCGTAATAAACTGCGGTAACAGGCCCGTAAAAAAAAGAATACAGGGTATTAAAAGCGAGTACCGCCAAAATCGCGAACAAGCCGGCAAAAACATAAGCGATAATGTGTTGCAACGCGATAAAAACACCGGTAAGGATTGCCAGGATATAAAAACCCCCGAACATCGCCCCCCATAAAAAGTACATCAATACATAAATCCCGAAGATCCGCCAGCGGTATTTGGCCATTAAATGAAACGCCCGTTGCAAAGCTGCAAACACCCTTTTATCCTCAAGGAATAAAACTATTGGAGCCAAATGGAAGTAAAACATTAGTAATACTATAGCGATAATGGACAACAAAAAGGCCACAATTCCCCAGATGACCGAATCAATCATAATTAATAAAGCGGGGATCATCAATAAGAAACTTGCCAAAGAAATTAATAAAATCATGCCAATATAAGGCCCACGTTTTCCCTGAATAGCCGTGAAAATCTCGCGAAACGGAATTTTTCGGTTATGCAAGCCGTCGCTGAAAAGAATGATATTGCCATACGTCATATATGCGGAACCGATAACAGCAGCAATCAAATAAATAACCGATAATAACCCCATGAATACAAAACTGATACTATTTCGCGCTAATAAGTCCGGAAGGTTATTGGTTTCACCAAATCCTCCGACTGTAAAATAGATTACCAAAATAATACCATAAATGATAGAGGCCGGCAGCATCGATATGGCATTTACCCCTTGAAACGCCCAAAACCGCTCCCTAAGAATTGTAAAGCTATTATCCAAAATCGCGCCGACTCCCATGGGTCTCAACCTGCTTTTCATTGTCCGGCCTCCTGTTGTCCTCATCAAAGGGCTCTCCTGGATTACAAGCCTATTACTGGATTACAAGCCTATTAAATGAATCGTTTAAGTTAAATATTTCGACATTTGAAAAATTATCCCTGCTGCATGCTTTTTTCATTATTTAACACATTATTCTAAGGCAGGAAACTAAAACTTCCAGGCCAGGCTTAACCTAGTCGCCGTATAACCGTTAAAATCACCGGCAAAAGCGTCGCTATTACCGCTCCACGGGGTTTCAAAGCATAGATCGGCGGAGAAGTTTTTGTAATAGATACCGATTCCCGCATTGATATAGGAATCGCCTGCTTCACTGGTAAAATCAGTATAGGGAATAGCGGAGGTTGATTCATCGTACCATTTGGTAAAGGTTATGATATTTTTGACGCCTGAAATCCGGGCCACCAACCAGTCGGTTAACCGGAATTCCCCGCCGATAATAACCGGGACCGTAAAACGGTTGGACTTATATATCGAATTGTCATATTGGCTTCCATCGGCATGTAAACCAGTGGCGTATTGCTTGAATTTAAAGATATGGCCGTATACTCCCGCAAATAATAAACCATTTCCGGATAGCTTGAGCCGGTCGGAAATACCGAATTTGATAGAGTATCTCTCTGCCAAAAAACTATCGGCGGATCCCTCTTCCCCCGGATCGGTGAAATCACCGTCATTATTATTGTCACGACGTTCAAACGAATTGCTGGGATAATAAGATGACGAATAATTCAAGCTGAAGGTTAAAGAGTTATCCGGAGTAGTATCCAGAGTCCCGGCAAAACCTAGTTTATAAATCCAGGCATCAGTGGCGCTGATCTCCCGGATATCGGAAGCGGTGGCGGTAATCTTGGAATACCGGCGGGTCAACGAGGGAAACTCTCCCCCGATATTTACCGCCATTGAACTCAATGGCCCGATATCGCCGGTCAACAGGCCGATGTTGATACTATAGTCCTGATGAGCGGTGCTTCTGATTTCACTGGTTCCAGGCGGAGGGTCCTCCGTAACATCTTGGGAGTTTAAACCGATATAAGACGCGCTGATACCTATTTTCAACTCATCAAACACATACCCGAAATGGAATAGGATATTGCTGGTTTCAATGGGATTGGCTGCGGGGATAACTAATCCGGAATCGTTATTGAATTCCACCTGGGAATCGAAATTCTTGAAAGTGCCGCCCGGATTCGCCGCGCAATACGGATTAAAAAAGGATGGCTGCGGATAGCCAAGGGTGATTCCCAGCGTAACGCGTTCATCCACTTTGGCGGTGAAGGAACTAAAAGGCGCCGGCTTTCCTTGATAATTGGCAGCGTTGAATTCCAGCGACTGGGGATATACGTTAATATAAGCGGGATTCGTATATATATTCGCAAAGTCAGGTAAAATCCAATAGTCATTCGTATTAAGGCTCAAACTATATACGCGGGCGCTGCCGGCATAAGTGACAATCGGCGTTAATAGCAAGCAAAACGCAACAACTATAACCATCAAACGTTTAGATAAGAACAAAACCGTGTTCCTCCCCTAATTTTCAACAATTCATATCTGTATATTTCACACCGCATTGCAAATATATAATTATCCTAAAAAAATTTGTTTAAAAAACAAGCTTTGGAGATAATTTTGAATTGTAGCTACGCTACAACGGGATGAGAAAATTATATAATATTCAATAGCTCAATGCAAATATGTTTTTAGCCAATAAATCCCGGTAATCCCGTCTATTATAAACTCTTTTTCAGCTCCGGCTTCGCTTGAAAATAAAGAGATTCATCAGCTTTAACAAGACCATAGACATCGGACCGCTAATTCTTTTAATTCTGTCAAAAAATTGATATAATTGTTTGGGTATCATTTGTGGTTACAGAATTAAAGATCTTTTTTAAGGCTCTGTTCTGGATAAATACAGAATTACAATCAATTTTTTAGCATTCGTTTAAGACAGACTCTATTCCAAACACTCATTGATTGCATAAACGGAGGCGCATTTATGAAAAAGATATTTCTCTGCTTCGCAGTTCTGGCAATGATGCTGGTCTTCAGGACGACCCCGGCAATGGCTGAAGAGCGTTCCGTGTTCGGATTCAACCTGCCGTTTTCCCTCAGTTATGAAAAAGAATACGCCAACAATTATTCATGGATAATCAACGGCTTGATTTATGTGGATAATACCTTTACGAATTATGATATTAGCCTGTTTTGTTATTCCGGAGTGAGATTTTATCAAGGAGCCGGCCCCGGCCGCATTTATGAAGGCATTTACGGATACTGCTCCTTCAAGGGTGTAGAAGCCATGCCCTCAACAATCGAATCCAATCTTGGGGCCATGGGAATTATCGGCTACGAATACCGTTTTGGAACGGAACGCAATATGCGTGTTTATGTCGAAGGTGGCCTGCTGATCAATGATTCCGGGACTGGTGGAGTTAATTACAACCCCGCTTTGGAAGCGGGGTTGGGGTTTGAAATATAGTTTACAAGTTTGATAGTTAGATGCAATCCCATGCAAAACAATGCCCGCGACATCGTGTCGCTAGGAAGGACAATGGAGCTTCATTAAACCTAAAAGCCAAGGTTGAAAGTGATAAAATCGATTGCTGAGAAAAATAATGTTAGAAACTGAAAGATTAATTATACGCCCTATAAATGAAATGGATTTTAAAGATATATGTCAATATGGCTGTGATGAAGAAACAGGTCAATATATGATTTATTGGCCAAAGTCAAAAGAACAGATTAAAGTATTTATTAATGATTGCATTACGTCTATGGGTTCAGAATACCCAACTTGGTACGAATATGTAATGCAGTTAAAATCAACTTTAAAAGTTATTGGAAATATTACTTTAGAAATAAAGAAATTAGAAGCTGAAATTGGCTGGATTTCAAATAAAAAATACTGGAATAATGGATATATGAGTGAAGCGGTAAATAGGGTTATAAGTTTTGCATTTAATGATTTATCAATGTGTAAAATAATGGCAACGTGTACAGATAAAAATATTGCATCGTATAAGGTTATGGAAAAATGTAATATGAAAAGAATCTCTGAAGAAAACAACCATAAATCTATTAGACAAGGAATTGAAGTGACGTACAATAAATTGACCTATTGTATTAGCCGAAAATGAGCATAATTTTTAGTTCCTATTTTAAAATGCTAGATCGCCACATCCTTGTGGCTCTAATCCGTGGGGCATGGGACTGCATCTTAACACTCGGAGTGTTCAGAGATTGGGCGGACAAAAAGCCCATTGATACTCCTATTTACAAATGGTGAACAAGGAATTTTTGATATAAGCCATATTTGGAAATAGGTGTTTTTAATCACTCATCTTATATCAATAAATTATGTTGATTCACAACAATCCGGTATTTCTATCCGCTTTGGTCCGCCGGATGATTATCTCAAAAAGGAAGAAGCAGGGAAAGGATGAATATTGGAAACTAAATACCCAATTGTTCTTGTTCATGGCGTTTTCGCAAAAGATAACTCAATATTGATTTCATTCTGGGGGAGGATCCCGGAGTTATTAGCTGAAGCCGGATTTAAGGTTTATCTTGGGAATACAGATGCTTGGGGTAGCATTGAAAGTAATGCGATGCTGTTACAGAATACTATTGATAATATTATTGATTCTGTAGACTGCAAGAAAGTTAACATTATCGCCCATTCAAAAGGTGGTATCGATGCAAGATTTTTAATTAGTTCATTGGGATTTGATTCGAAAGTTGCAAGCTTAACTACAATTAGCTCTCCTCATTACGGATCTGAACTGGCTGATCTTATTGTACGTCAAAAACCGATACATCATCCATTGGTCGCCAAGGCAACAAAAGCATTCGGCTTTATATATGGAGATCAGAATCCCAATCCTTATAATCTGGCTTTAGAACTGACTAGTCAAAAAATGGAAACATTTAATCGAAATAATAAAAATATGGACAATGTTTATTACCAAAGCTACTTCACAACAATGAATGGACCATTTGATGATTTAAGTTTCTTTTTCTCATATTTGTATATCAAAAGTATCTCCGGAGAAAATGATGGGGTAGTAAGTGAAAGGTCTTCAAAATGGGGAAATGCTCACATCCTAATTAAAGGACTAAATAGCGGGATATCTCACGCAGAAATTGTAGATTACAAAAAGAAAAAGATTTCTGGAATAGAGATCCCGGATGAATATCTAAAAATTGCAAAAGGATTAGCGGAAAGGGGCTTTTAGCTATGATAATCTGCAATTTCATTTCTTTTATTGATAACCAGATAACTAATCTCTAATAACCAATAACTATAACCATTTTCACAAGGAGGAGTTAATCATATGCCGGATACCCACTTATTAACCCTGGAAGAAGCGCTAAACCTATCTAACCGGGATGTCGTTAAATTCCATAAGGAATATTTGAATGCCAGTCTGGTTGAGATGATGGCGCTGATCAAATTTACCAAACAGTTCGTCAGGGCTGAGGGTATCCGTGTCTGGGACAGTGAAGGTAATGAATACCTTGATTTCTTGGGCGGATATGGCTCCCTGAATCTGGGGCATAATCACCCCAGGGTTCTGGCAGCCATTGAAAAAGTCAAAAAGCAGCCCAACTTGATCCAAGCTTCCTTGAACACTCTGGCCGGCGCCCTTGGTTATAACCTGGCCCAAATTACCCCCGGGAAGCTGCAACGCAGCTTTTTCTGCAACAGCGGAACCGAAGCCGTTGAAGGCGCCCTTAAACTGGCCCGGATAGCAACCGGAAAGACCAAAATTATTTCCGCGGAAAACTCCTTCCATGGCAAGAGTTTCGGTGCTTTGACAGCCACCGGCCGTAAAAAATACCAGGACCCGTTTCAGCCTTTGGTGCCTGATTTCCACTATTTCCCCTTTGGCGACACCTTACAACTGGAGGAGCTTTTGAAGGCCAAGGATGTAGCCGCCGTAATTTTGGAACCCATTCAGGGTGAAGGCGGAATCATTGTGCCGCCGCCGGGATTTTTGACAAAAGTGCGGCAATTATGCAATGAATATGATGCTTTATTGATATTGGACGAGATCCAAACCGGATTTGGCCGGACCGGCAAGATGTTTGCCTGCCAGCACGAAGCGGTTGAACCGGATATGATGTGTTTGGCGAAATCCTTGGGCGGCGGTGTCATGCCCATTGGGGTATACATTACGGCCGATGCGGTTTGGCGCAAAGGATACGGTAGTACGTCGAAAGCTACGATTCACAGTTCCACATTCGGAGGAAACACCATGGCTTGCGCCGCCGGTTTAGCGGCAATTCAAGCAATCATCGAAGAGGACCTGGCAGTCAAAGCGTTGGAACAGGGAAGCTGTCTTTTGGAAAAACTGCGGCAGTTAAAATCCGAATTTCCGTTTATTAAAGAGGTACGCGGCCAGGGATTATTTATCGGAATTGAATTTAATCCGCCTCAAGGTATGATGAACGCGCTTACCGGGGGAATCCTGGAGAAAGTTGCCGAAGAGTACACCGGAGCCATGGTGGCCGGGGAACTTATGAATAAGCATCGCATTATTACCGCATTTACTCTAAACAATCCTAACGTAATCCGTCTGGAACCACCATTATCGATTGCGACAAAGGAAATTGATTATTTGGTGAATGCATTGCATGATATCTTTACCAAAAACAAAGGTTTCATAAATTTGGCTGTGAATATGGGGAAAAGCTTGTTCAGTAAAAATTAAATGGAATATATTGTTCAAATCAATTCCAGCTTGCGTACGATTTTATTGATGACCCTTTTTTGACCTACAATGGCTACACCGGTATATTTCATATCCTCCGGTTGTATTTGAGCAGTCATTTCCATAAATTCCTCGTAGTTTTTGGTTTGTTGCCCCTCTACTGGAAAATCAATCACATCACAATCATTTTCAATGGCTGTTTGACGAATTCCTTTTAAATCTGATTGCTCTGCGCAGAGCATAGGTATTCCAATGGGGATTAGACCGGGATGCGGAAAGCCGGATGCATCTGCTAGTGGTTTCCCGACTAATACAGGGTGCCGTTGTCCTATAGTTAACGCAATAACCGCAATTGCATTGGCTAAATTACCTCCCGTCAATGTTTTGTCCATAATCATAACACAACGGTCAGGAATCGCAGGCAATACTGTCTGAAATGATTGTTGGATGTTTGTTTTAATAAGTTCCACGAGACTAATACCTCCTGAGAAATTAATATTACTTGTTGTTTGGTCTTACACTTAACATGACGCCAGTTATAACTATGATACCACCTATAAACTGCCATAATGAAACCGCTTCATGTAAAATAAGTACGGAAAAAACAACACCGAAAATTGGTACAAGGTTCATTAGCGATACGGCTGTACCGGAAGAAAGCTTTCTAAGCCCAAAATTATAAAACAAGAAAGCCGCTACCGAGCACAAGACACCTAAGTGAATAAGTGCCGCTAAGGAGATTGCCGTAGGCGGTTGCCACATATTCTTTTCGATAAAAGCTAGCGGAATAAAGCATATCATCCCAGATATGGTTTGATAAAAAGAAAGTGTAATGGCAGGATATTTATTTACTACCTTTCGCGTTGTAAAATTATAAAATGACCATATAATCCCCGTTATTATTAATATTAGATTTCCAGCCACTCGATTTTTTCCGTATGTACCGCCCGTCCACATATGATAGCAGGTAAATGCCAGTAATGGCTAGTGTTAGGCCGACTATTTTAGATCCGGTAAGTTTAACTTTATAAATAAGCAGTTCCAGTAAGGCAGTAATTGCGGGATAAGAAGCAACAATCAGCGCCGCGTTGGAAGCAGTGGTAAATTTTACACCCACGTTTTTTCCATAGCAAAATACAAAGTAATGCCTAAAACTCCGCTTAAGGCTATTGTCCCTAAATCATTTAGCTTTGGCGGTACAAACTCTTTTTTCACAACAAAAAGAATGCCCAGTATAATGGAGGCGATAATAAACCGTGTAGCACCCAGCGTTATTGGTGGAAAAGTTGCATACGCTATCTTGGTCCCAATAAATGATGTGCTCCATATCAGCAAGGCGGCAATGATTGAAACATAATAAACACGGTTGATATTGTTATTGCTGTTTCCGTCAATACCCAAAAGAATTCCCCTTACGATTTTAAAAATATATAGTAGTTACTAAAGTAGTCACTATAGACAGAATAACTTGGATTACTGTTTTTGTCAAGGGTTAAATGGTATAATATTAAACCGAGGAGGTGCAATATGGACACGGATATACTAAAAATTCTGCAAGATTTGAATTTTACCGAATATGAAGCAAAAGCTTATTTGGCTTTATTGGAAAAATCGCCGCTGTCTGGTTATGCAGTTTCTCTACATTCCGGCGTGCCTCGATCTAAAATCTACGAAGTATTGGGAGGAATGGTAAGCCGTGGCGATGTTATTGTAAGTCAGGAATCCACCCCGCTTTATATACCACTACCTCCAAGCGAGCTAATTGCACATAGAAAACACAAGGCAGAGCAAATCTTTCATATAGCACAGGAAGCATTGGAGCAATATACTCAATCATCAAAAAACCGGGATGGCATTTGGAATATATCCGGGCATGAAGCGATTATTGACCGCATAAAAGAGGGAATTAAAAAAGCGAAACATCGTGTATTATTAGAAGTCTGGCAAGAAGATGCCGAAGAACTCAGGGGCGCTTTACAAAAGGCATCCCAAGATGGAATAAAGATTCTTATTGTTTCTTATGGGGAACTGGATTTTGATTTCGCAGAAGTTTATCAGCACGACATGAGCCGACAAATCACATCAGAATATGGCGGCCGCTGGGTTGTTTTCAGTGCGGATGATCAAGAGGTGGTTGCCGGTATTACTTCTCTTGGCAACGAAAGCCGTGCAGCATGGACAATGCACCCCGGCTTGGTGATGCCAATTACCGAGGTCATTATTCATGATATGTATATTATGGAAATATTGCATGTTTTCCGAAAAGAACTGGAAGAAAGATTCGGCCCCAATTTATCTGATCTGCGAGATAAATTCGTTATAGGGCCGCTTGGCAAAAAATATTACCGGCCATGAAGTTTGCCGACTATTCAATGTTTATTTGAGATTACTTCCTGATCACATGCCGCCTAAAGGTGCGGTTGTGTTTTGTATTTATTTTTTTAAATAATGCTCCGCCGGCAGTTCCTTAAGTTTTCTGGCGCTCATTTCCGGGGTAATGTCCCTCTGCCCCTCCGCCAGTAATTCATAACCCACCATGAATTTTTTGATGGTGGCGCTGCGTAATAACGGCGGGTAAAAAAGCATATTCCAGGTAAATCCGGGGTATTCCTTGCCGTCGCATGGTGTCTGATGCATACCCCCGGAATATGGGAAAGATGTTTCAAAGATATTATCATACTTTATCGTAAGCATCCGAATGGCATCCGCCAGTAGTTCCAGGTCCCGGGGCGTAAATTCCAGCAATGAGCCCAACTGGCGGCGCGGCAAAATCATGGCTTCAAAGGGCCAGACAGCCCAAAACGGCACCAGTGCCACAAAACCATCATTCATATACACAACCCGTTCATCCTTTTGGATTTCCCGATCAACATAATCCAGCAACATAGGCCGGCCTTGTTTTTGATAATACTCGCTTTGGGTGGCGGCCTTTTTCCTGATCTCCTCCGGTATGCTTTCCGTTGCCCAGATTTGTCCGTGAGGATGGGGGTTGCTGCAACCCATAATCGCTCCTTTATTTTCAAAGATTTGGATATAATTAATCACGGGATTGGCAGCTAATTCCCGGTATTCTTGCTGCCAGAGTTCAGTAACCCCAAGAAGCTGTTGGGGCGACATTAAAGGTAAAGTCAAATTGTGGGAAGGCGAAAAGATGATAACTTTGCAGATCCCGCGAACGCTTTCAGCCGTATAAAAAAAATCATCCGTGCCGCCGCCGGGGGTATCCGGCAGTAAGGCGGAAAAGTCATTGACAAATGTGTATGTCCCCTCATATTTCGGGTTTTGAACACCTCCGGCCCGCTGGTTCCCGGGGCAAAGATAACAGTCCGGATCATACTCCGGTTTATCATCTGGGGGCAGCTTCTCAATGGCTCCGCTCCAGGGACGTTTGGTGCGGTGAGGGGAGACCAGGACCCAGGACCCGGTCAAGGGGTTGCGCCGACGGTGCGGATGCTCTTCACGATTAAATTCCATAAGCCGATACTCCTTTGCGAATTAGTAGTAAAACATTCTCGAAATAACGTTATAACCAGAATGAACGTTTTACTAAGGTATAGCGCGTTTCTATTCGGTATATTTTTTGATAGCGCCAAACTAACTTTTCTCGATTCTCACCCGGCTGCCGGCCCCGCTGATAGCGGCGGGGGTAACGACCAAACGGCGGTTGATCCGGTTCCGCAACTCGGGAACATGACTGATGATTCCAACTGTAAGGTTTTCGTGCCGCAGTTTTTCAAGGGAATCCATAACTACCTCCAGCAACTTGGGATCAAGGGTGCCGAAGCCTTCATCCAGAAAGAAAAACTCCAGGGGATTCACCCCTTTTAATTGAATCTGGCTGGATAGGGCCAGGGCCAAAGATAGCGACACCAGAAAGGTCTCGCCGCCGGAGAGCGAAGAAACCGGCCGGCTGATGCCGCCGTTGATATTGTCTTGAATGATGAAATCCTTGCCGGGACCTCCGGCCGAATCGGTCCGCAGGACATATCTTTTATTGGTAAGCATGGCTAAGCGCACGGAGGCATCCTTTAAAATATAATGCAAATGTTCTTCCGCAATATACGCCACCAGGGAATCCCCTTGCAACAGTTTAAGCAGTTCATCGGCCAAGGTTTTGCGGCCCGCCAATGCTTTTTGCTGCTTCTGATACTCCCGGACCTTTTCATAACGGGCTTTGGAATCCTCAAGGTTATGAGTTAACCGGGCCGCCTGTTCCACCAAAAACTCTTTCCGTTCCCCGAGTTCTGCTTTCAGTTGTTGAATCGCATTCCACTCTTCGAGAGTCGCGGTTCGTCCGGCCAATTTCTTTTCAAGCACTTCCTGGGCTTGCTTAAACTTCCTGCCAAGATCCTCATAATCGGCAATCTCTTTACGGAGGATCTCCCGTTCCGCTTCCGCCCGTGTAGCCTCCTCCACTGCTGCTATATCGGAGAATCCTTTTTCTTTCAGCTTTTTGTCCAGATTCTCCCTGGCCATTTCCCGAGCTTCATGGTAAAGCCCGGCGGTTTTCAGCTTCTCCGACCTGGCGGTCATTGAACTCTGTAGCTGCTCCAATGATAATTCCTGCTGTTTTTTGAGAGATTCCAGCTTTTGATTCAACCCGGTTATCCGTCCCGTGATTCCAACAATGATCTCCTGAAGCGGTTGATCACCGGCTATCTCTTTAATTTTGCCCCGCTTTTCAGCCACTTCATCCCGTAATGACTTCCCGGAGAACTCAAGTTCTCCCAGTTTCAGCCGGACAGTCTCTTTTTTTAGTTTCCAGTCTTCGATCATTTTAACGGTCAGTTTCAATTCATTGGTCAATTCTTCATATTTGGCCCGTAATTCTTCAGTCTGCCGGTCGGAAGCCAAAATCCGGTCGCACTCGGCTTGAAAGTCGCTGAGGTTCATTTCCGCCTGCGCCGCCAGATACTCGGCTTCTTTCTCGCCAAGAAGTATCTTTAAGGTTTCCGATCGGTCCTGCCATTTTAAGATATTGCCGGCAACAATGACCAAACGTCCTTCTTTTTCTTTAATGGCGGAGTTTATTGCGGAATGCCTTTCCTTCAATGATTCAAACTCTTGCTGTATCTGCTGATTACTTGTTTCCCAACGGTTCATTGCTTGTTGTAACCTGGTTAATTTCCGTTTCTCTTCATCCGCAAACTTTTGCAATTCATCCGGAGCATACTCCCTGATTTCCACTGGGAGCAACAGTCGTAATTCTTGGATCTGCCTGGCTTTTTCACTGATACGCCCTTGCAGTTTCAAAAGCTGACTTTGTTTTTCCTCCATAACAGTTTGATGTCTCGCCAATTCTTCTTTGGAACCGTCAATTTCTTTCTTGGTTTCGGCAATGGCCGCCTCAAGCTGCCCAAGTTCCTCTTTTTTGGCATCAATCTCATTGGTGTCGGGAATTTTCACCGGCGCGGGATGTTCAACGGAACCGCATACCGGGCAAGGTTGGCCGTCGGCCAGGTTTTGTACCAGCCGGTAAGCGGAATTGATTTCGTGAAGAAGTTCCAATTCGGCCCGGAATTCATTTTGTTTGTTGATGAGTGCCTCAATCCTACTTTGGAATTCAACAGTCTGCTCCCGATAAAGCCGGAGATCGGACTCGGTTATTTGCAAGTCCTGGCGATATTGGTTTGACTCCGCCGTATCTTTATCAATTTCAGCGGAAAGCAGTAAAATACCCTGAATATGTTTTTCCAGTTCAGCCAGTTCATCGTTTTTGATTTGATAGTAATTGATATCGCCGGGTTTATCCTGAATAAGTTCATCAAGTTCATTCTTGACTCGGTGTAAATCCCCGTCCAACCGGGAACGCTCCGTTTCAAACTCTTGTAATTGGCTTTTTAGGTTTTCTTGCTCGCTGTAATCCTCATGCAACTGCCGAGTTATTTTTTCGTATTCCGCTTGCTGGTTATGGTACTCACTTTCTAAAGCCGCACCTTTGATAACCTTTTCCTTAAAATTGGAAGAAACCGTAAAACCGGCAATCCGGGCCTGAATCGCGGTCAATTCCGTCTCAATCTTTTCTTTTTCGGCTAAACCGTTTTGGATATCCTCTTCCAGAATGGTGAAGGAATCGAAGGATTCCTTATAATCGGAACGAAGCTTCTCCAGAACCTGTTCTTTTTGATTTTGTTCCCGTTCCAGTTCAACCAGGGACTCCAACTTCGCTCGTTGCTCAATGAGCTTCGGCTGTTCTTCCCGGTATTCCTTTTCAGCCTGTAATAATTGTTCCTTTACCAACCGGTGATTTTTCTCAACCGCCTCATAAGCGTTCAAAATGTCTTGCAACGCTTCTTGGGCCTGATTAAAATTATTGCTGGCCTTAAGGTAGTTCTCCAGATAAGGCCGGATGGTTTCCGCCGTTTCCGCCGCTTCCAGCACTTTTTTCTTGGCGATAATGGCTTCCTGATTTACAGTATGTTTTTTTTCTTCCACTTCCAGTTGGTTTAACTCGGTTTGCAACTCCCAAACGTTCTTCGTTGCTTCGAAGGTTGCTGCTGTTTGTTCATATTCCTCAAAGAGTTCCTTTTTTTGTTGCTCCAACTGCCCCAAATCTTGCTGCAACCGGTCTATAATTTCGGGAGAAACCTCTCCCTGTTCTTGAATAGCGCGTTCCATCAAACCAAGTTCCTGATCCAACCGTGCTCTTTCCCTTTTAACCCTTTCGATGAGTTTCATGCCAAACTCCGATAAGGCAAAGATCCGTTCCAGCATCCGGACCCGCTCGGCATCACCCATCTTCAGGAATTTGGCAAATTCCCCCTGGGGCAAGACCACCGACCGGGTGAAATCATTCATGGTAAGCCCGATGATTTCCACGACTTTTTTGTTTACTTCTTCGGAACTATCCGCCATAACTATTTCCGCCGGATTGACTTGTACCAGGCGGCAAACTCCGGCCCGCACCGAATCGCGTTCGGTTTTGTTCCGTTTGAAACTGCGTTCAACCCGGTATACTCTCCGGTTATCATCGGTTCCAATTGCGAAAGTAAAGGAGACTTCCAATGAATTTTTCTGACTATTGAGAATACCGGTGGTTCCACGGGTTGCGCGTTCCACATTGCCGTACAACGCCAGCGTGATTGCATCTAAAATAGTGGATTTACCGCTGCCGGTGGGGCCGAAAATGCCAAAAAGGCCGGTTTCACAGAGTTCTTCAAAATCAATCACTTGTTTGTCGGTAAAACTATGTAAGCCGGTAATTGTCAATTTTAAAGGTTTCAAGTGATTCCTCCCGATTTGATTTCGTCCTCATCCATGACGGCAATTTCCAAAAAAAATCGGGTTAAGTCAGCGTGAGGCGCGATACCGGTTTTCGACTTATAAAAATCCTCAAACAAATCCTGCAAAGGTTTTGAACGCCGGTTTTCCATCAGCGTTACATTCTGGTCGCTGTTTTTAATTACCGGCCAAATATTGATGATATTTTCGCGGAGACTCCGTAGAGTCCGGATTTGATCCAGATTTAGCGGGCTGTCCACGTGAATCTCCAAATCAATCCAGGCATCCTGATCCTTCCCTTCCTTGCACCAGCCCACGGCTTCCTCCACTCCGTTCTCAGCCACCCAGCGAACCAAGGGTTTTCCGCTCTGCAACCGCACCCGTTCAATGGCAGCCGGTTCACCGGGTAATACTTGAACGACAATCACCGCCTTCTGGGACTCGGTCTCCGCAAAACTGTATTGCAGTAATGAACCGGAATAATAAGCCCGATCCGTAACCTTTTGTGACTTATGTAAATGCCCCAGGGCAATGTATTGAGCATTTTGCGGCAGGTTGTCCGGACTTACCAGCGGCGCCCCTCCCAATTGAATCGGCCGCTCGGAATCGGAAGGCTCTCCTCCCAATATAAACAAATGACTCATGGCCAGATTGACGGTGTCATCCCGGAAATGCCGCGCCAGATCATTAAAAATGGCCTCCACCTTTTGCGCATAAGCCTCCCCCAGTTCCGCTTCGTTCAGACTGGAAGATAGCAGTTCGGCCAGCCGCGCTTCTGATGGATAAGGCAGGGTAACAATAATGGCGTGTTCCGTTACTCCCTGGATAGCCAATTCAAGCCAACCGGCGCCCGCCTGTATCACTTTAACCCCAAGAACGCCGGAATCAACAACCCCGGCTTCAGCCCCGGGCATACCCAGCAAAATAATACCGTTCCGATCAGCCAAGGGTTTAGCGGCGCATAAACGTTCCGGATTATCGTGATTACCGGCAATGATCACCAAGCCCCGTTTCCCGCCCGCGGAAAGACGCTCGATAGCTTCATAAAAAAGTTCTTCGGCGGCGGCAGACGGCACCGCGGTATCAAAAATATCTCCGGAGATCAATATTAAATGAACATTACGTTCATCGGCAATCCGGCAAATTTCAAGGATGGCTTCCCGTTGCTCCGGTAAACGCTCACGATTGTCGATATATTTCCCCAGATGCCAATCGGAAGTATGCAGGATGTTCATAACTACTCCTTCTAAGAAATCGCGGTGTGCCAAACTCAATAAGCGGTTTTTCACATGTAGCGTAGCTGCAATTTAAAATTGTCCCCAAAAGTATGCTGAAAAGCAAACTTTTTAAGGACAATTATATATTCGTTTTATGAGATAATACTCCTGCCGGAATTCCGAATAGTAACAATTCGGAAAAGTGGAAAGAAGAATGGATAATAATCCTGATGCAATGTTTTTCTTTAATTCTGTAAATCCTGATCCCCTTTTTATAGTATAATAATAGAATAATATAAAAGAATTAAGGCATCAGCATGGACTCCATAACTATATATCAAACAGTATATCATATCTTAAATAAATCCACTCCGTTGCGGATTGACTGCGGCCGTCTCTGTAACCGGGCATGCTGCAACGGCACCAATCCCGGCATGATTCCGGGTGAAACTATGGGAATGTATCTCTTTCCCGGTGAGGAACTGGTGTTGCGGGATGTTACGTTCCTGGAGATTAAGCCGTTGGAACTTGAATCGCATCCCCAGCGGAAAATGTTCCTGGCCACCTGCAACGCCGAATGTGATCGCCACCAACGGCCCTTGGCCTGCCGTATTTTTCCCTTGACCCCTTATCTTACCGGAAAAGATATTTTAACTGTCAAAATTGATCCGCGGGCCGCTGCCATCTGCCCTCTGGCCAAAGATTTACAACGCTATGAGTTACAGCCCCAGTTCATTCAAAATGTTCGTAAAGTCTGTAATCTATTGATTTCCAATCCGGTCCTCAAAAATTATATTAAGGATTTATCGGGAATTATTGATGAATATACCAGCCTTTTCGATTTACTTGATAAGAAATCGTTTTATTCCCGGCGCCCAAACTAAATCATGGAGGTATCGCAATGAATACGGAACAACTAAGCGCGCTTTTTCCCACGGAAAACCAAATACCCGGGGAATTTAAGTTCGAGGAACCGATTCACCAGACCGAATATCTGGTCAACGGCCTATTAAAAAACTGGACTGGACCAGTTCAAGCAGTCAGCTCTCCTGTCTGTGTGAAAACTGCAGCCGGCCTGGTGCGAAAAGATTTAGGCAGCTATCCGCTGCTCTCCGAGAACGAAGTATTGGAAATTGTAGATGCCGCAGTCAGGGCTTACGATAACGGCAAGGGCCAATGGCCAACCATGCCGGTTGCGGAACGGATCCGGAAAGTAGAAGAGTTCGCCTTCCAAATGAAATCCCGGAAAAACGAAATCGTAAAACTGCTGATGTGGGAGATCGGTAAAAACTACCCGGATTCCGTGAAAGAATTTGATAGAACCGTCGCCTATATCCATGATACCGTATATGCCTTAAAAGAGCTGGATCATGTCTCTTCCCGTTTCACAGTTGAACAAGGCATCATCGGCCAAATCCGGCGGGCGCCGCTGGGAGTGACCTTATGTATGGGGCCGTTTAATTATCCCTTGAATGAAACCTTTACCACTCTGATACCGGCGTTAATCATGGGTAATACCGTCGTTTGCAAACCGCCGAAATTGGGAACTTTATTGTACCGGCCCTTATTGGAACTATTCCGGGATTGCTTTCCGCCGGGTGTGATCAATTTTGTGTACGGCCGCGGCTCCAATATCATCAACCCCGTGGTTTCCACCGGGAAAATCGACGTGCTTGCCTTTATCGGCACCAGTAAAGTGGCTGACAAAATAAAAAAACAACATCCCAAGCCTCATCGGTTGCGATCGGTCCTGGGCTTAGATGCAAAGAATCCGGCGATTCTTCTCCCCGACGCTGATCTCGATTTGGCCGTTCAAGAATGTTTATTGGGAACACTCTCTTTTAACGGCCAGCGCTGCACGGCCATTAAGATTATCTTTGTTCATGAACGGATAGCGGAACCGTTTTTAGGGAAATTTACGGCAGCCATAAACAATTTAAAGGTCGGCATGCCATGGACACCTGATGCGCAAATCACACCATTACCGGAAGTCCAAAAACCGGCTTATTTGACGGAATTAATCCAAGACGCAATAGGTAAAGGCGCTAATATCATTAATGAAGGCGGCGGAGCCACCTGTGAATCCTTATTTTATCCAGCAATCGTTTATCCCGTAAAGCCGGAAATGAAACTCTATGTGGAGGAACAATTCGGTCCTGTCATTCCCGTGATTCCATTCTCGGATATGAATACACCCATCCGTTATATTGAAGAATCCAATTACGGACAACAGGTAAGCGTTTTCGGCAATAACGCCGCTGAAATCGCCCAACTCATCGACCCCTTGGTAAACCAGGTTTCCAGAGTGAATATCAACAGCCAATGCCAACGGGGGCCTGATATTTTCCCCTTCACCGGCAGAAAGGATTCCGCAGAAGGCACTTTATCGGTATCCGACGCCTTGCGGGTCTTTTCCATCCGGACCATGGTTGCCGCCAAGGAGAATGAGATGAATAAAACCATGATTACCCAGATTGTGCGGGAAAGGAAATCCAATTTTCTGTCGACGGATTTTATTCTATAAAACTTCGGATTCTCTCAATCCAATAAATCCCGTAAATCCCGTCTAATAACGCTTTTGAATTTAATAGGCCGAAAACAAGGTTACTGGACAGGATTCACGGGATTAAGGGGATGTCTCATAAATACAAGGCAAAAACGAAGGTATTAAAATGTTTAATCCAATAAATCCCGTAAATCCCGTCTAATAACGCTTTTGAATTTAATAGGCCTAAAACAAGGCTACTGGACAGGATTCACGGGATTAAGGGGATGTCTCATAAATACAAAGCCAAAAACGAAGGTATTAAAATGTTTAATCCAATAAATCCTGTCTAAATAACGCTTTTGAATTTAGTAGGCCTAAAACAAGGCTACGAGACGGGATTAACAGGATTAAGGGGATTTTGAAATTATTCTTCAACCTGCTCAACCAAGTGTTTCCAATACCGGCTGGGCATATGCTGGCGTTGCAGCTTTTTATTATGGCGTTCGGGAATTGCCACCGCCTGAAAATAATCATTCCAGAGATGTTGAAGCTCCGGTTCCGCCGCTGCAAAAACTGAATTCTCCATGCCGGATAAAACCGGCGGGCAGCGCCGAAGGGCTTCCGGTTGAATCTCCGACAGCCTAACCGGAGAACACTTGTCGCCATCGTAAAAAATTCCTTTCCCCCGGCGCAGATCATGAATCAGCCACTGCTGATCGGCAAACCTGGCTGTAAAATGGGGAGCCAATAGTGAAATAATATTGTAATTTGGTTCTACCGGCGCGTAATAAATACCGTCCTTCATTTGCCGGAACCGGACAAAGCCTTGGAACCGGTGGATTTCATACGAGACCCGGCTGCTGATTTTCTGGATTTCCAGAACGGTTTTATCACCGCAGTTTTTTTCAAACTGGGTGCCCGGATATTGTGTTGCTTTGCTGATGAACACCGAAATAAGCTTTTCAATTCCCCTTTCTTCGGACAAAAAGCAATAATAAATATCCAATAAAGCCGGTTTCGATAATTTGCAGGCAAGACTCGCGACCAGCTTTCCGACCCAATCATTGTTAATAACAACAATTTGGGTTTGACTGAATAAATCCGGTTGAAACTCAGACGCCCTGCAAATATTCCAATCGGTATTCTTTTCTGCAAGCGTTTGATATACAGCCGTTAATAAACCGGGAAACGATCCGTCATATAAGTATTCAATCATTGAATGACCACCAATATTTTCAGTTTGTCGTTTAGGTCCATATAAAACCGTTTTGTTTCTCGAACTAACGTTCTGTATCCATTATAGCTCAAACGTACGTTCTAAACAAGATCAAAAATTAACATCAAACATCTCTATACTAGATTAACAATAAAAAGCTGCGTCAAAGACAAATATGAATACCGCTGTCCCTGGAGAAATTAATGAATCCTTTATTAAAAGAAGTTATCGCTAACTACCCAATTCAAAATCCGCAAATCAAATTGATCCGGCATAATGAAAATGAGACGTATAGATTAATTGATCTCTTTGAAAGTAAGCAGTATCTTCTACGAATACATAAGCCAACCACCGATTTCTCGCTTAAAATTTTCGGAGTAAAGATCCATTCCATAGCTTCACTCCAAAGTGAGATGCAAATTTTAAACGCAATTCATGAACATACCGAAATACCAGTTCAAATACCTGTTCCAAATAACAACGATGAATTAGTAACGGTTTTAAGTGATGGATCCCCGGCAACACTTTTATCCTGGCTAGATGGAAATACCATTGAAGGAACAGAGTTAACGAGTGATATTCTATTCAAAATCGGTGAAATGATAGGTCTATTTCATCGTTTTTCAAAAGCTTGGTCTGAAAGCAGTAATCTAGATCATTATTCATATGATAGAAGTCTATTATCAATAGTTATGGCGGAGATTCAAAACGGGGTAAAACCAAATTCAATTTCGATTGAGCAGTTTCAGATCATAGAAAATGTGGTGAATGAAATCGGCAATCGGATGAATGAATTAGATTCCCAGAGTAACTCCTGGGGCATAGTTCACTCTGACCTATCTAAATCTAATCTGATAATCCACAACAGGAAAATATCTCCAATTGACTTTTCTTTGTGCGGGTATAGCTATTATTATATGGATTTGGGTTCAGTATTTAGTCATTTCAATGTTCAAGAACAGCAAAACCGCATTCTCAACGGGGTTATCAAAGCATCATCAATGAAGATATTAATCCAAGATACATAGAATCATTTTTTGTATTCCAAATCGTTCTATACATAGCCACCCACATAGAAAATGCTGCGCAATGGAACTGGTTTAGTGATGCGATAAATCGCTGGTGTAGGGATTTTTTTATTCCTTTTATGAATAATACTCGATTTATATTATAAGTAGTATTTGAAATATGGGATACAATAAAAAAATTTATTACTTGAAAACGAAATTATTAGTGCCCATACTTATAATAAGGCAATATCAATGATAGTGCAAAGTTAGAGGTGTATCCGCCGGTTCAAAAAATAATGGCAACTGGGGATTACTCGCCTCCGGAAGCTTTGGAACCGTCTTCGGCAATAACCGCTGCCGGATCGCCGTTTCATTATCCACATTCTCCAAAAACCTGCCGCTGCAAGTAATAAAATAACGGGCCCGTTTTAAAACAACACCCAGCCTTGCCAGATCGGAAAAGGTCAAACTGCCGAAACGGCGGGCTGCAATAATACGCTGAGCCGATTTTTGACCAATACCGGGGATTCGCAGCAACGAATGATAATCGACTTTATTGACTTCCAGCGGAAAGCGGTGCAAGTTGCGCAAAGCCCAGCCGGTTTTGGGATCCAGGTCGGCCTCCAGAAAGGGCTGATCAGGGAGTAAAATCTCCTCGGACTGGAACCCATAAAACCGCAGCAGCCAATCGGCCTGGTAAAGACGGTTCTCCCGCCGGAACGGCGGCGCAGACAAAGCCGGCAGAAATGGATTGTTATGAGCTATGGGAACGTAGGCTGAATAATATACCCGCTTTAAGTTTACCCGCCGGTATAATTGTTCGGATAATTTTAGAATCTGCAAATCCGTTTCCGATGTAGCGCCAACGATGAGCTGGGTGCTTTGACCCGCCGGGACAAAATGAAGCGCTTTGCGGAACTTTTGCCGTTCCTCGGCGTTGACGGTGATTTGCGTGCCAATATAGGACATGGGCTTTAGGATATCGTCTTTTTGTTTTTGGGGGGCCAGCAGTTTTAATCCTCTTTCCGAGGGTAATTCAATATTGACGCTAAGCCTGTCCACATAAAATCCGGCCTCATTGATTAACCGTTGACTGGCTCCCGGAATCACCTTCAGATGAATATAACCGTTAAAATTCTCTTCTTGCCGCAGCTTTTTAACCACCTGGAGCATCAACTCCATGGTATAATCCGCATTTTTTAAAACTCCGGAGCTTAAAAACAATCCTTCAATATAATTGCGCCGGTAAAAACTGATGGTTAAGTCGATGATCTCCCGGACGCTGAACGAGCTGCGCGGGATATCGTTACTACTGCGGTTCACACAGTAGGCGCAGTCATTGGTACAGTAATTGCTGAAAAGAATCTTCAAAAGGGAGACGCAACGCCCGTCAGCCGCCCAGCTGTGACAGATACCCATGGGGGCCGTGGTTGCATTTCCCAATCCCTTATTCCGGTTCACCCTGTTGGAGCCGCTGGAGGCGCAGGAGGCGTCATATTTCGCCGCCGCCGCCAATATTTTCAGTTTGTCGTTTAGGTCCATATACAGCCTCTTTATTCTGCGAACTATAAACCCAAGTGCACACTTTTCTAAAGAAGTTATGTTAAAAAGCACGGTGATAATCTTTGTTTTACTGCAAGGAACCTTTTTCACACAACTTCTACCGTTCTGTATTTATTATAACCCAAACATACGTTCTGGGCAAGATGAAAAATAGAAAGACTACATAGTTTAGCTACTTGAGTCAAATACTACCTTTGGGGGGAAACTATGTACAAAGGTTTTTCTGAAGAAAATAACTGGACGGAATCGCTGCAACAAAACGAGGCTCTTCTCCGGGAACTGTTCAAAAATGATGACACCATCATTTACCGGCATTTTGAAAATCAATTCAACAGCGATCTGAAATTCGCCGCGATATTTAGCAGCGGAATAGTGAATAATGAAATCATCAACGAAAACATTATTCTCCCTATCGTCGCCAACAATATCCGGTTGACAGACAAAGTAAAGCTGATAGATGTCCTAAAAAACCAGATCATCATCAGTAATGATATTACAAAGACCCGGGAGCTTGATAACATAATTCAGGCCATTCTCAACGGCAATACGGTGTTATTACATGATGGCGCTTCCGAAGCATTGATCATCAACTCGAAAGATTGGCCGACCCGCGTTATTTCCGAACCGGAAAATGAAAAAGGTTCATTAGGACCCAGGGAAGGATTCACCGAATCGTTATTGATCAACCTGGCGATGGTAAAGCGGAAACTAAAAACCCATGAACTAAAATTTAAATTCAGGGTTCTAGGTTCCCGGTCCCAGACGAAAATATGTATTTGCTATATTGAAGGATTGGCCAACGAAGCCATCCTTGCCGAACTCGAAACCAGACTGGACAAAATTCATCTCGACGGTATTTTGGATGCGAACTATATCGTTGAATTCATTAAGGATGCTCCGCTTTCCCTGTTTAAAACCGTTGGAAACACTGAAAGACCTGATGTTGTGGCGGGTAAATTGCTGGAAGGCCGGATTGCCTTGATTTTGGATGGCACCCCGGTGGCTATTACTTTACCCTATCTGTTCGTCGAGTATTTTCAAACTAATGACGATTATTATAATAGTTTCTTTATTGCATCTATCACCCGGATAATCCGGCTTTTTTCATTTATCCTCACCATCAGCGCTCCCGCCGTCTTTCTGGCGTTAACCGCCTTTCATCAGGAGATCATCCCGGAACCTTTGCTGTTGAGCATCTCTTTATCGCGGCAAAGAGTGCCTTTTCCGACGATTATTGAAGCCTTAATTCTGGGATTGGTATTTGAATCAATGCGGGAAGCGGGAGTGCGGGCATCTAGCAATATCGGGACATCGTTAAGCATCGTCGGCGCGTTAATTCTAGGTCAAGCAGCAGTGGATGCCCATTTTTTCAGTGCCCCGATGCTCATTATTGTGGGATTCACCGTGGTTGCAGGGCTGATGTTTCCCAAATTGAGCGGAGCTTCCATGATCCTGCGCTTGATTTTGCTGTTTTTCGCGGCGCTTATGGGCATATATGGCTATATTTTCGCCCTATCCGGATTATTCATACATCTGTTCCAAATACGTTCCTTTGGGGTGCCTTATATGAGTCCGTTAAATTCACTGAATTTTCAAGATTTAAAGGATACGATTATCAGGGCTCCATGGTGGTATATGGAATACCGGCCTAAATTTATCGGCGCCCTCAATCGAATCCGCCAGTCAAATGGAGACAGGAAACTTGAGAAAAAACTACGCTAAATTTCTATTTCTGCCTTTGATCATGATATTTCTAATTTCCGGATGCTGGAATTACCGGGAAATCGAAGGCTTAGCCATCGTCGCCGGGATAGCTGTTGATCGGGGAATTCACCATAAATACTTGGCAACCATGGAAATCATCGGTTTCAAACCGGGCCAGGAATCTGAAATTGAATCAAAACTCGTATCGGGAGAAGGGGACTCGATATTGGAAGCGATTCGAAATTCTTACAATATTTCTGGCCAAATGGGGTATTTTAACCATACTCGCGCTCTTATTATCAGCCAGGATGTTGCCAAAATGGGGATATTGCCCATTACGGACCTGCTTTTTCGGAGTCCTCTCATCAGAGTATCGCTGGCAATTTTAATATCCAAGGAAAAAACCGCCGGGGAAGTCTTGGCGGCCCGGAGTCTGAACCAACCGATCAAGTCGTTTCAAATCTGCGAAGCATTTGCAGTACAGCAAAAAGCACTATCAAAGACTGCAGAAATTAAAGTTTTTGAAGCCGTTAACGCGATGGGAGGCGAAGGAACGGATCTATTCCTGCCCACGGTGGGAGTTATAAGCAATCAGGGGCAACCGACGATGGAACTATCGGGGATGGCTGTTTTTCAACAGGATAAGCTGGTTGGTTTATTGGACGGGGAAGAGTCCAAATACGTTCTTTTCATACGAAACAAGGTTCAAGAGGGAATTTTATTGGAAAACATGGATCGTGAGGCTAACGCTACGCTGATTTCTTTTAAAATTCTCAAAAACCAGACCTGGATCAAACCAGTTTTGGCAAAAGGAAAACCCGGCGTGAAAATCGCTGTAAAAACCACAGTCGACATTTGGGAACTGGACTCACCGCTAAACTATGATTCCGAACAAGACCGGAAAATGCTGAAAAGCCAGGCGGAAAAAGAACTGCAGGCAAATATTCTGCGGATTGTCCGCAAAGTTCAACAAAATTACGGCACGGATATTTTCGGATTCGGCAGCCAGTTCCGCAGCCAGATGCCTGAGTTATGGAAAGAAATCAAGCCGGAATGGAGAGATTATTTTACCCAACTAAAAGTGGCAGTCAAGGCGGAAGTTGAGATTCAGAAAAGCGGTATGGCCATAAAATCGCTTAAAGTGGAGGATTGAAAATGCCCAAAGAGTTCATTACCGAGAGACAAGGACTGAACATGATGGTCTTGTTTATTATCGGAAGCACTTTGGTCGTTGGAGTTACGGACGCAGCAAAACAAGACAGTTGGTTGTCCGTCATCCTCGCCATAATAATGGCTTTACCTATGCTTATGCTCTATGCCAGAATCGTCCATCTTTTTCCGGGACAAGATATCTTCATGGTTATTCACCGGGTATTCGGGCGGATAGTAGGAAAAGTCTTGTCTTTATTCTTTGTCTGGTACGCTTTTCACCTTGGGGTATTGGTCATTCGTAATTTTTCGGAATTCCTCAGCGAAATTTCCTTGACGGAAACGCCGCAATATTTAATTCAACTGGTAGTTGTTATTTTAGGTGTTTGGATGGTAAAAGGAAGTATTGAGGTATTGGGGCGCTGGACGAGCTTTGTCTTCAATATCGTACTCGTCATTATCATTGGAATCTGCCTCATGGCCTTCACCGAAACCAATTTCGCCAATTTCACACCCATGTTGTACGGAGGTTTTCGGCCCGTCATTGACGGCGCTTATTCGATCTTTTCCTTCCCTTTGGCGGAAACCATCATTTTTACTGCCGTTTTATCTTTTTTAAAACCGGGCGCCAATAGTTATAAAGTCTATAATCGAGGTTTATGGATTGGTGGAGGCATCTTATTAGCAATCACTCTCGGAAACATTGGGGTTTTGGGGTATCCTTTTCTTTCAACCCAGTATTATCCTTCCTATATAACGGTGAGTCTGATTGATTTGGGGACATTCTTCCGGCGTTTTGAAATACTGGTGGCAGTCGTATTCCTGTTATGCGGATTGGTGAAAGTAAGTATCTGCCTATTTTGCACCGCAAACGGCCTGGCTAAAATTTTTAATACGCATGATTACCGGGTATTGCTGGCTCCGGTGGCTCTGTTAAACGTCAGTCTGGCTTTATTTATTTATCCCAGTATGCAAGCAATGTTCGAATGGGTGAATGTATACCGGTATTATGCTATCCCCTTCCAAATCCTTTTGCCCTTATTGATCTGGATCTGCGCAGAAGCCAAACTCCGTTTATCAAAAACCGGGGCCATTGAAAAAGACTAAAAAACGCGGGTGAATATGAATGGATCTTACGATGATACTCATCATGACACTGGTATACGGTTTATTTTTATTGCTGGACTTCATTCCCATTTACCGGGGTAAAAATCGTAAGATAACCTGGTTGTATTTAAGTTTATTTATCCTTTCATATTCGATGACCGTTCTTATCGGTTTTGGAGTAAACCTCCCCAGTCCCGCTCCACTGATTAAAAGTATAATTACTTCTTTAGGTATTTTCTGAGGAATTCAAGCTGATCCGAAATAACCTGATTCCGCATTTCTCCAGTATATAGGCCAAAATGCCCCACAGAATATTTTCGTAGTTCCCCTTTGGGCGCCTTCCTGGCTATTGCCATTGCAAACCCAGCGGAAGCTTGCAGATCATGCTCGGCAACGCAAAACAAGATAGGCATGTTAATACGTTCTGCCGTTCCTTCCCGATATCGGGGCATTCCAAAGGCAATCCGGGGAGCAAACTCGTTGCGCCATTTTGAATCTTCGCCTACGGTAGCATCTACAACGGGTTTTGCGTCGGGTTCGGTCATTGCTGCAAACTCTCCCGGATTTCCTACTACTGGAATTAAATGGGGCGGAAGACCCACTAAGCCATGTATTGTGTCCCTGAGGGCAGCCAATAAAAGCCTAATCTGAACTTTGGCAGAGGCCTTTTCGTTGCTTCCACCCTTAAATGCATCAATAAAGGGGACCTGGGCAATGACCGCAACAATCTTTGGATCCTTTGCCGCAACGTCGATTACATGCCCACCGGAAAGAGAAGAACCCCACAGAGCAATTTGATCCGGATTTATCATATCCAGGCTGCGGGCAAAAGCAATTGCCGCATGGTAATCCTCCCGCTGTTTACGTATATGAATAACTTGCCGCGGCTCTCCTCCGCTTTCCCCGAAATTTCGGTAATCAAAGGCAAAGACTGCAAACCCGTTTAATGCAAACTGACCGGCAAATACAGGTATTCCAATAGAATCTTTGGTTCCACTGAAACCATGGGCCATAACAATGCAGGACAGTTTTCCCGGCGCTCCGGCAGGGAGATATAAATCGGCCGCACATTTTACCCCCGCTGACTCAAAAAATAATTTTGATTTAGTCATGCCATTATTCATGTTTATACCCTCCTGTCTAAAATATTATCTCTGAAGTCGGTGAGGTGTGGAATAAGTAGCTTTCTCAAGGCATCCCGACTCTTTAAAAACTGCTTAATTCGTCGCTAATTGATTTAAAATACTTCAACAGATTTAAACTGCCTGGTTTCGCGCCGAGAATCCTTTCGATCATCTCCTCCGCCGCTTGTGCCGCTAATTTTATTTCGCTGCCGGATCCGATTGGAATTTTGATGGTGTTGTGCAGGGATACAGCCCACATTAATAAAGTGTCAGCTATAAACTCAGGATGTTCAGTTTTAAATAAATTCTCCCGAACCCCCTGCTTGATAATTGAGACGAAATAGGGTGATATTTCCGCTGCCATCTTCGTTGCCAGCCTGCTATGGATTGCCATATTTTTTTCCCGGTTAAAAAGCCCGGCAAGCCGCTTGATACCTTTGCCCTGTAATCCAAATTGATTTATAATGGTTTCCAATATCCGATGAATTTTTTCAATGGCGTTTGCTTCTTCGTTTTCAACAATTTTTTTTATTTTGCCGGTAATATATTGAATGTATTTCTGTGAAATTGCGTTCAGTATCTCTTCCTTGGCTTTAAAATAATAGTAGAAGAGCCCTTTGGCCACTCCTACTTTAGCCACAATATCGTTAACTGAAGTATTTTCATATCCTTTTGCAATAAATAATTCTTCGGCGGCATTTATTATCTCTTCCTTTCTTTCTTCCGGGTCTTTTATAATCCTGACGATAAAAATCACCTCCTCAATTCATACTGACCATCGGTCAGTTACAGTTCATATTATATCCTTTTACTGACCAACAGTCAATACTAGTTTCGAATTACTAAATATTGAGTCCTTTACATAGACGTAAAAAAGCCCGCAGTTTAAAAGCTGCGAGCTTGGACGTTTTTTTGGTAAAAGCGGCTACCCACCTTGCGTGATCCACCGCATACCCCGAGATAGAATAATTAGAACATGTATTTCCCTAAAAGCTTTTCTCTCCGATACGTTCCAGCTTTCGCAGCAACTCCCGTTTATTCCGCACCTGTAACTTTTCATAATATTTCTACTACTACGGCTTTTCATCCGGGAATTTTTCGTCCGGCAAACAAATGGACGTGGGGTTAGTCGCAACCTCTCTGAGAGCCCCCGACGGTTGGACGCGGGCGCAAGTTTGGACTCCCAGAGCAAGTATGCTGACTGACCCTGATCGTTACCAATACGCCAGTGCCGTACTTAATAACAAAATCTATGTTTTTGGCGGAAAAAATAATGATGGCGCTTTGCGTAGCGCTGAAGTTTACGATCCGGTATCCGACACCTGGAGTCCCTTGCCCGATATGCCGGAAGCCCGTTCTGACCAAAAGTGCGTGGTTTTTAACGGTAAAATCTATTTTATCTGGAATGTGCCAACGTTGATTGATTCCATGAATCATGTAAACTGGTTCGATCCGGGGACCAATACCTATGTGTGGGAATCCAACGATTATTCGGGTTACAATTTTTTTGACGCCGGCGTAGTGCTTAATGGCGCGATGTATGCCCTGCATTCGAATCAAGACCGTCTTGAACTTTATAAATATCAGCCGGGAAGTTTGATAACTTACCCGCCACAGGGAGTTTTTCCAGAAATGACTGTTTCAAGCGATTGGGTGAGTGTGGGTCTCTTTAATAATGTCCCTTATTATGGCGGGGGTACCTTCCAAGTGGTAAATAACCAAATCTATCTAATTGGGGGCTATAGGGATCTCTACCAGCAGATTGATATTGGCTCGGGTTCATCCTTTACCATGAGTCAGCCGAACCACCGGGGCATAGGAAGTTGTGTAGTTAATAATAAAATCTATGTGATTGGCGATGGTTATACGGAAGTGTACGATCCCGCAATGAATACCTGGACTGTTAAATCCCCCATGTTGATTAACCGATCCGTTACCTGCGAGGCCGTCAACGGGATTGTGTATATCATCGGCGGGGGCATGGTGGAAGCTTACGACCCCAATAAGGACTATTAAAATTGCTGTGGGACCTAAGGAAAAGAAGCTAACGTTAAATAAGTGTTAGCCGCAATAAATATCGATAATCATGTGGAAACGCACCCAAAAAGCCCCCGCTATGCTGGTAATGCGACTCAGTTCCTGACCATCTCCAGCAACTCCTCCAGGCTCTTTTTGCCGAAGAGGAGCCGGGTATCATTCACCACGATGGCTGGAACACTCATCATAGAATACTTGTTTTTAAATTCCGGGAACCTGGCTAGATCGATCATCTCCGCCTCGATCAACGGATTCTTCAGGGCCATCAACTGTGCCGCAGTCACCACCTCCGGACAAAGGGTGCAGGATAGGGAAACGCCGATCTTGAGATTTACGGGTTGATCCACCGCCCGGATTCCGGCCAAAAGATTCTGGTCGATCTCCTGGCCGGGGCCGGCGGCGTTATACAGGGCCAAAATAAAGGAGTTGATCTCATGGCCCCCGGGAATCCCGTGGAACTGAACGCCCGTGTACTTACCGTCCGGATCCAAAAGCGCCAGGGTGGGAAAGATGGTGGCGTTGATCTCCCTTTCCCGCTCCGGATCTTCGCCTTGATTCAAAATCTCCACCTGCACCTTGTCGGTGAGGGCAGTGAGATCCGCCAGAAATCCTTGCAATTCCCCGCTAATTTCACTGGTTTCATTCAAAATGGCTACCAGGCCAATGTGGTTTTGAAAGCGGGTAAAAATCTGCCTGAGCTGGGTTTGGAGTTCGCTGTCAAAAAATACCGCTGCCGGTTGTTCGGAAGAAGACCCCGCTTCACTCCTGATCCCCAGTTGCTCCTTTTTGGCTTCAATATATTTCTCAGCCGCCGCGGCCGCCAACGCGCCGTCCGCAACTGCCGTAACAAGCTGGCGGAGGATTTTCGGACGAATATCCCCCGCGGCATAGACACCGTCAATATTTGTTTTTAAATTTTCATCCGTAAGAATATACCCAAATTTATCAAGGGTAAGCTGTCCGGCATATTCGGCACTCTGCGGGATATAGCCGGCGAATACGAACACGCCGAAGGATAAATCACTCTCCGCCACATCATAGCGCCAGGTTTCTCCGGTCTGATTGTTGACGAATCTGGCGTATTTAAGAACCTTCTCACCGCCTATCTCCAGCACCTCGGTGTTGAATTTTACCTCGATCTTCGGATGCGCCAGCACCTTGTCGGCTATGGTTTTGGCGCATGTAAATTCCGGCTCTCTGGCAATGATGGTCACTTTTTTGGCATACCGGGTGAGGTAAAGGGCTTCTTCCGCTGCCGCAAAACCGGCGCCGATGACGAAAACATCCATGTCCGTGAAAAACTCGCCGTCGCAAGTGGCGCAGTAACCGATACCTCTTCCCCGGAACGTCTCCTCGCCTTCAAAGCCCAGTACCCTGGGCTTTGAACCGGTGGCGATGATGACCCCCAAGGCTTCATACTCCCCCACGGAGGTTTTTACCTTTTTGACCTCCTGCGAAAAATCCACCGACTGCACCGTAGCATTGAGAAACTCAACCCCGAAGCTCTCCGCCTGTTTCTGCATGGTCTGAGCCAACTCTTCGCCGGAAGTATGAAGAATACCGGGATAATTCACGATCTCCGCCGTGATTTTAATTTGTCCGCCGGCCCGATCTTTATCCAAAATGAGGGTTTTCAACCTTGAACGGCCCGCATAAATTCCAGCCGTCATGCCCGCGCTGCCGGCGCCGATGATAATAAGATCATAAAGGTTCTTCATGGATAATACCTAAATTTTTCCGACCAGATCAAGGGTCGGTTTGAGGGTTTGAGCTCCGGGCCGCCACTTGGCGGGGCAAACTTGGTCGCCATGGGCAGCTACAAATTGCGCCGCCTGTACCTTGCGCAGAAGCTCAGCCGCTTCCCGGCCGATGTTGTTAGCGTTCACTTCATAGGATACAATCTTTCCCTCGGGATTGATGACAAAGCTGCCGCGAAGCGCCAAGCCCTCATCCTCAATGTAAACCTCAAAATCCTTGGTAATTTTGCCAGTCGGGTCGGCAATCATGGGGTAAGTGATTTTTTTAATGGTCTCCGAAGCATCGTGCCATGCTTTATGCACGAAATGGGTGTCGGTGGAAACGGAATAGATCTCGCAGCCGATATCCCTGAACTCAGCATAATGATCCGCTAGATCGCCGAGTTCGGTGGGGCAGATAAAGGTAAAGTCGGCGGGATAAAATACGAATACCGACCACTTCCCTAGTAAATCCGCTTTGGTTACCTCTTTAAACTGGCCGTTTACAAAGGCCTGGGCTTTAAAATCAGTTACTTCTTTTCCGATTAAGGACATGTTTGAATACCTCCTATTTATTTATACTTATATTCTGTCAGCAAAATGCTGCCGGAATATTGATTAACTATTTTTTTTACAGGCGGGGCAAATACCGCTAAACAGCATGGTACGGCTTTCCACCGCAACCCCCGTAGAGGCCTCCACCACTTTGTCAAGCTGACGGAGAAGCTCCGGCGGGATAGCATCGCAGTCCGTATCAAAAATCCGGCCGCAACGGTTGCAGACAATATGATAATGTTCATTCGGGTTTTGGTCGAAGCGATCCGGGGAATCTGAAAAGGGCAGCCGCATAATCTCTCCTTCACCAGCCATGGTATTAAGATTCCGGTAGACGGTACCGAGGCTTATCTGGGGATAGTCCTTTAAAATTTCCCCGTATATCTCCGCGGCGGTAGGATGATCCAGCAATTGAAGAGCTTCTGCAATCATCTTTTTTTGGGTACTGAACCTTCGGTTCATCGATAGACTCCAGATTATTAATTAATAATAGTAATCATTACTATTATTAATTAATAATATATGCTTTCTTCACTATTTTGTCAATAGCTACAATAAATAAATCCGGGATGAATTGAAAAAAATAAAATATAATTTTAAAGGCAGGGCTGGTGAAAGGTATTGGGCTTTACTGATAACCTAAGTCTATTATTTTGGCCGGGATTGGCAATTGTTTTCGGCATCCCGACCATGCTTTTTATACCCCGCAAAGAATATAAGAAGTTTTTTATTTTTGGTTTCACTCTGGGCGGTATCATTGATATCATTAGCATCATTGTATTTGGCAATCTATTGGGGGTATTTTCATATCGTTCCGGTCCCCTCGTGGTATCCGGAATTCCAATTTTCATACCGATCGCATTTACTTTTGCATGGATGATTTTCTTCTATTTTTTACCGGTCAGAATGGAATTTTTAATTCCCTATATCATAGGCTTCAGCGGTTTTGCAGTACTCATAGGGTTTGTCGAGGAAAACTTGGGGTATTTCCAGTACCATCACGGTTTTATCCAAAGCGCGTTAGTGACGGCAGTCGTCTTTCTCCTGTGGTTTGGCTTCTCCGCATGGGTCTATAGACATTATGCGCCAAAACTGCCTGCCGCCGGATAATAAAATCACACTCTTACATAATGAGTTCAACTTTTTCCATTCAAAAACTCCCGGATTATTCCCGGAATCTCAACCAGCGAAGCTTGCTTTTCCACGGCTCCGATTTCCCGGGCAACCTTGGGCATTCCGTAAACTACGCATGATTCCTCATCCTGGCCGATGGTACGGGCACCGGATTGCCTCATCCGCAGTAAACCCTCGGCGCCGTCGGAGCCCATTCCGGTTAAAATGACTCCAACAGCATATTTACCGTAATACTTGGCTACTGAATCAAATAATACGCCCACCGAAGGACAATGTCCGTTAACCCGCTCACCCTTTTGGCACTCCACCACATAATGATTATCCCGCGTCTTTTTGACCCGCATCTGGTAATCCCCCGGCGCCACTAAAACACGCCCGGGAATGATTTCATCACCATTCTCGGCTTCCTTGACAGCCATTAAGCAGGAATTATTCAAGCGTTCCGCATACATCCGGCTAAAAACCGGCGGCATATGTTGTACAATAAGAGTTGGGGGCATATTCGGCGGAAATTGTTTTAAAATACCGGCAATGGCCTCAGTCCCGCCCGTGGATGCGCCTATGGCGATAACCCGTTGATTTTCTTTGCCATCGCCGCTCCCAAACTCCGGTTGTGGTAATAGCCGCGGCACCGGAGACGTTTCATGTTTCCAAAATCCCACTTTGGCCGTGGAGGCGATCTTAATCTTCACAATTATCTCGTTGAACTGGGCCTCGGGATTATGTTCGCTGTAAATATCCGATTTATTCACGAAATCAACCGCTCCGGCTTTTAGGGCCTCAAAAACGCTTTCACTGATGGAACTGACCACCACCACCGGCATGGGATACTGGGGCATCAGCCGCTGCAAAAACTCAATACCGCTCATCTTCGGCATTTCCACATCCAATGTCAAAACATCGGGCCGTAATTCTTTAATCTTATCCTTGGCCACAAAAGCATCGGCCGCAGTTCCCACAACTTCAATCAGCGGATCAGCGGCCAGGCCCTGGGCCAATGTTTCCCTAAAAAACAGCGAATCATCGACAATTAAGACTTTTATCTTCGCTTTAATGGTCATAGGTAGTTATTCCTTTCGGTAGACGGCCGGCATAATATACTTGTACTTAGTCTGCCTACGATTTAGTGTTTCCGATAACCCGATGAACAAATATCCTCCCGGTTCGGTAATCTCATAAAATTTCGCGATTAACTCCTGTTGGACCTGCTGATCAAAATAAATCATCACATTTTTGCAAAAGATCACCTGAAAGCTTCTTTTAAATGAAAAAAACGGTGCAACCAAATTAAAACGGCGAAAAGTAACTTCATTTTTAATTTGATCAATCACACCGTAACGGTTCTCATCATATTTTTTAAAAAAACATTTTTGCCAATGCTTTGGTAGGGCACCCATCTGCTCACCGGTGTAGAGCCCGGCGCGGGCTACATCAAGAGCTCTTTGCGATATATCGGTGGCCAATATGTTGGTATCCCAGGATCCCTTTTGAAACCCGAAATAATCGGCAATTATCATCGCCAAAGTAAAAGGTTCTTCGCCGGTGGCACAGCCCGCGCTCCATATTCGCAAATCGCAGCCGGCTGCGTTCAAGACCATATAAGGCAGGACCTTTTCCCGGAAATACAGAAAATGCTCCGGTTCCCGTAAAAAATAGGTATGATTGGTGGTGAGTTTGTTGATCATGGTGGTAATCATTTCCTGGGTACGATCCGCCAACACATTTTTAAAATAATCCGAAAAACTATGAAACCCCAGTTCCATCAGGAGGTTCTGCAACCGGCCTTCCACCAGGCTCCGTTTATGGGTCAGATTTATACCGTAATTTAATCTCATAAATTCCGTTAACCGGATAAATTCGCCATCCGTTAATGAAATCATTGCCATTATCCTTTATTTTTTTAGTTTGAAACGCCGCACCATGGTTTTCAGCACTTCCGCCTGACTTGCCAATTCCTCGCTGGCGGCCGCGCTTTCCTCGGCGGTGGCCGATGTATTGTTGGTAATACCCGAGACCTGTTCCAGTCCTTGACCGATTTGAATAATCCCCGTCGCCTGTTCACTTGAAGATGCTGCAATACTTCCCACCAGCGCTGTTACCTTGGCAATACTAGCGTCAATCTTTTCAAAGGCGGCGGCGGTCGTGTCGGCAATTTCACTACCGGCGGCAATTTTTTTAATGGAATTCTCAATTAATAATGAGGTTTCTTTGGCTGCATTGGAGGAGCGGGAAGCCAAGTTCCTGACCTCCTCGGCGACCACTGCAAAGCCTTTGCCGTGTTGCCCCGCCCGGGCGGCCTCAACGGCGGCATTTAAGGCCAATAGATTGGTTTGAAAGGCGATTCCTTCAATGACTTTGATAATTTTAGCGATATTTGCGGAAGAATAATTGATTTCATTCATTGCGATAAGCATTTGTTTCATCTGCTCATTGCCCTGAAGGGCGTTTTCTTTCAAGGCGGCAGCCAGCTCATTGACTTGACCGGCGCTGATGGCATTTTGCCGGGTCCGGTTCCCGATATCATTAATCGTTACACTAATCTCCTCAACTGAACTGGCCTGCTCCGCTGATCCCCGGGATAAGATTTGACTGGAGTCGGAGAGACTTCGGGCGCCCGAAGCTACTTGTTGGGCCGCATTGCTGAATTCACCCAACATTTCATCCAAAGATTGGATGATGAAGTTGAGGGATTCTTTGATAGGTAAAAAATTGCCCTGGTACTTCCCGGTGATTCCGACATCCAGGTTACCGTTGGCAATCTCAGTAAGCACTCTGGTGATCTCGCTGACATAAACCAGTAAATTAGCAATAGTGCTATTTAATGATTGTTTTAAGGTGGCGTAATCGCCCCGGTAATCACCTTTTACGCTGATCATTAAATTGCCTTGCGAGATCTCCTGCAATACCACCAATACTTCCTCGATGGGTTCAATGACTGCGTTCAACACTTCGTTGATACCGGTGACGATCCGTTCGAAATCACCGCCATATTTGGAAGCATCGGCCCGGACGTCGAGTCTTCCTTCCACCGCAGCCCGGGTCAAATGATTGGTTTCGCTAATCAAAGCATTAATTGCATCAATACAAGTGTTGATACTCCCTTTAATATCATCAAATTGCCCGTAATATACGGTCTCAATTTTGGGAGGGATCTCGCCCTTGCTAATCCTTTCCATATAATCGGCGGCCACTTTCAAAGGTCCGGTTAAAGCGTCTAGGGTACCGTTGATTCCCCGTACCAGCTCAGCCCAACTACCGACAAATAAGGTTTCATCGGCTCTTAAACCTAGATTTCCTTCCTGGGCCGATTTGGTTAAGTTATCAGTCTCCTGGATTAGGGACTTAATTGTTTTTAGCATTTCACTCAACTTTTTACCCAGGATATCGTTTTCGGAGCGAATCTTAACCTCCACCGCCAAATCTCCGGCGGCGATCCGTTCGGCGATTAGCGCTTGCTCCCGGATATTCTCAATCATGGTTTGAATCGCCTTGGCCAACGCGCCAATCTCATCATTGGCGTCAATCTTAATATTATCCCTGACATCGCCGGCGGCGGCATAGTTGGCCGCTGTAATCAGTTCATGGATTGGCTCCGCAATCAATCTGCTTGATATAAAATAACCAACAATGCTGCTTGTGATTATTAATGATACGGCGAATATGGCAAATATCCGAATATTATTGGAACTCATTGAGAGAACAACAGCAGCGGATATTAACGCGATGCTTAAGAATATGGTAAGTCCCAACGCAATTTTCGCGCCGATTTTTTGATTCCGGTAGCGCTTCATGATCATTCCCCCTCAATGATAGCGATTGGCGCTTCACTTCAATATTTTCCAAAATCTTTATCATCCAAGGATATATGCGGCCTCGGCAAATCAGACGTTTTTTTCTCGGGATCGCTCTTTGCAGCGGCGCTACGATACGGATCGTTAATCTCAAGGTAGCTGTTTGGATTTATACCGGTGCTATCCGGCTGTTCATTGGAGTTGATTAATTGAAAGCGCTCAATCATACTCTTAAGCACCTGGGCTTGGGAAGTCAATTCCTGGCTGGAAGCGGCGCTTTGCTCGGCGGTGGCCATATTGGTTTGAGTTACATGCGAGACCTGTTCGATGCCTTGGCTTACCTGAGCAATTCCGGTAGCTTGTTCATTGGAAGCCACCGCGATATCTCCGGCCAAACCGGTGACTTTATTGATACTATCCACAATTTTAGCTAATGCGCCAGCTGTATCATTGGCAATACGGGTTCCCATTTCCACGGTATCGATTGATCCTTCAATTAATTCCGTGGTTTCCTTGGCGGCTGCAGCGCTCCGGGCCGCCAAGTTTCTAACTTCCTCGGCGACAACCGCAAAACCCTTGCCGTGCTGTCCGGCCCGGGCCGCTTCAATGGCCGCATTCAAGGCCAGCAAATTGGTTTGGAATGCGATATCGTCAATAACTTTTATAATCTTCGAGATGCTATCGGATGAACCATTGATAGCCGACATGGCTTTCAGCATTTCCTTCATCTGTTCATTCCCTTGAATCGCGTTCTCCTTGGCCATAAGCGCCAGTTCGTTGGCTTGATTGGCGTTCACCGCGTTTTGCTTAGTCTGGATGCCAATAACCGATAAAGTTGCGGTAATCTCCTCAATGGATGACGCTTGTTCCGATGAACCCTGGGATAAGTTCTGACTGGAATCGGCCACAAAACGCGATCCGGCGGCAACTTGTTCTGCCGCATGATTAAACTCGCCCAATACTTCGTTAAGGGACTTGATGATCAGATTAATGGATTCCTTAATCGGTGTAAAATCTCCGGAATATTCGGCAAAAATGCCGATATCCAGATTCCCGTTGGCAATACTCGTCAGGGCTTGCGAAATTTCATTGATATAACCCAATAATGTTTGAATGGTGTTGTTCAGGGCATTCTTAATAGCGGCATGGTCACCCTTGAAATCACCGGTTACGCTGACTTTTAAATTGCCTTTGGACATCTCTTGAAGAACCAGCGAAGCCTCTTTCACCGGCTCAATGACCGCATCCAGCATACAGTTGATACCTTCAATAATCTCGCTGAATTGGCCGCCGTGTTTGAAGGCATCGGCCCGGACCGAAAGCTTCCCTTCCAATGCCGCGACAATTAATTCATGAATATCATTGATTAAAACATCCATTGCCACTTTAACCTGGGAAAGGGTTTCATAAATCAACTGGAAATTCTGATGCTCGGATACAGTGTATTCATCGCCTTCGGCAATGTTCATATCAAAGTTCAAATCCCCGGAAGCCAATAATTTCAAGTTTTTCGACAGGCGGTCAACTTCCAGGTTTTGATAGATCCGGCCCCGTGTCTGGGCGGTAATATTTTGGACCAGTTCAATATGGCCGACCCGATCGCCTTTTGAATTTAATATGTAGGCTGTATCCACTTGATAATTGTTGCCGGCGTGAGTGAAGTAAGTCCGGGGTTTATTCCGTTTCAAACCGTCAATGCCGCAGCGTTCCGTATTACAAATGTCCTTGCCCCAATTGCAGCAAGATTTCCCGATAATCTCTTTCCGTTTAACTCCCATCAACTGTTCTACCGGCTTATTTATGAAGGTCCAATTCATATTCATATCGGTGACTGAAAGCGGGAACGGAACATTATCCAGCAGCGCCTCATACCAAAACACCCGTTCCACCAATTTGCCGAAAGATCTGGTCATGCTGCCGATCTCATCGTCGTTGACCTGTGGGTCGATTTCTACCTCCATATCGCCTTCAGCGAGTTTCTCCGCAATATGGGATAATCTTTTTAATGGCTTAATCAAGCTCCGTATCATGATAAATCCGGAAATAACAACCGCAATTAATGTAATAAGAAAGATAATAATTAATAGTGTAATCGTTGAGTTCATATGGGCATTGCTGCTGATAATTGCCGCGCTAACCCCGGCCTCCAATTTCTGGCCCAGAATATCCAGATCGGTGCGAACTGCCTCAAACTCCTTGTCACCGATGATGATTTTACTACTTTGCTGAATTAAAGAATCCGCCGCCGCAACCCATTGATTCAAATGTGTTTCAAAATCGGAGAACAAATCAAAAAGGTTTTTAGTTTCGTTTGAATCCCCGGTGAATCGGATCCACCTCTCCCGGGTTCCGGAATTTTTGCCGAGCAGTTCCTTGGACTGATTCACCCGCTCCCTGGCTTGCGCAATATTCTCCCGGAAAAGGCCCTTTGAATCTCCCAGGGATGCGTCAGTTATATCGCTTGAATTATTCGAATAAACCATTTGTTGTAGAGCTACATAAGCCTGGTACAAGTCCCGATCAGCATTTAAGATCAGCCCGATACTCACAACACCTTCTTGATGCGTTTTCATAATTTGATCCCTAAAATATGAAAATGCCCCGGCTGCGATTCCAATAACCAGTAAAATAACGCTCAAAGGTATTGCTAAGTTTACCCATAACTTTTTACGGATACTCATGGTTTTTCTCATCTTCGGCACCCACCTTATTATACAGTGTCTTTCGGTTCTATCCCGTCATTTCCCGGCCTATAACTAAGAGTCGGGGCTCTACTTGTCCGTTCCATCTTCGTGAAGTAATTTCTCGCAATCGATGATTAATTTAACATCCTTATCAACTTTACCAATGGCTTTGATATATTTGGAATGGCCTCCGGTCAATTCCGCCGGCGCCGGCACGATCTCTGTCTCGGGTATTAGAATGACTTCGGAGACTTGATCAACCACCAAGCCGATGGAATGCTCCGCAATATCAATGATAATGATGCAAGTACGTTCGGTATATTCTTTGGGTTCTTTGTGAAACCGCAGCCGGGCATCCATGATGGGGATGATTTTGCCGCGCAGATTAATGATACCTTTGATAAAACGGGGTATTTCCGGAACTTCGGTAATGGCTTGCATACCAATGATTTCGGTTACATTTACGATTTCAATGGCGTATACTTCCTTACCCATAGTAAACGTCAAATAGCGGTCTTTCTGGGTATCTTC
Source organism: Bacillota bacterium (assembly GCA_029974635.1). GTDB lineage: Bacteria > Bacillota > UBA4882 > UBA8346 > UBA8346 > JAEZJQ01. The sequence goes on from JARKQY010000035.1 coordinate 48,123, forward strand.
TTCCAGTTCAAACTCATTATTATCCAAAGCTTCATCCATTTTAACTCCCCCTGTCCCTGCATACTCTTATTTGCTAAGCAGTTCCTCAATGTCCAATACCAAGCTGATGGCGCCATCCCCAAGCAAGGCGCATCCTCCGATGCCCTTGATGTTATCGATGTATATGGGTAAAGGCTTAATTACCACTTGTTGCTCTCCCAAAATACCATCGGCAAACAGGCAGGAACGTTTTGATTCATTCTGAACCATCATTACGATCCCGTCATTGATCTCCGTGATCTCAGTTTTTACATTATACAAACGGTGCAAGCGGATCAGCGGGTATTGTTTTCCTCTGATGACAACTGCTTCTTTCCCGTTTTGGCCGGTGATCACATCGTCTCCGGATACTTTTAGCGACTCCACGATGGCATCTATGGGAACCGTATAGCGGGAATATCCTACACTGATGGTCATTCCGGTAATGATGGCTAAAGTAAGGGGGACCCGAATCGTAATGGCCGTACCTTCATTGGGAACACTATCGATAAAAATATTCCCCCGGATTTTCTCAATATTATCCTTGACCACGTCCATCCCGACTCCCCGGCCGGAATACTCGGTCACCGTTTCCTTAGTAGAGAATCCGGGCAGTAAAATGAATGAAAAAATTTCGCGATCAGTCAGTTCATGCTCCGGTTTGGTCAAAAGTCTTTGCTGTTTTGCCAGTTGCAATATCTTTTGTTTGTCCAAGCCGGCCCCGTCATCCTTAACCGTTATACGGACATCTCCCCCCGCCTCTTTGGCTTCCAGGGATATAGTACCATACTCCGGCTTACCTTTGGCAATACGTTCGCTTACGGGCTCAATCCCATGGTCAATGGCATTTCGAATCAAATGGATCAAAGGGTCGGAGATATGTTCGATAATATTTTTATCGACCTCCGTCTCTTCGCCGCGGGTCTCCAAACGGATCTCCTTCCCTAATGTATGGCCCATATCCCGCACCAAACGGTTCATTTTCCGAAAAATGATGGTAAGGGGCAGCATCCGGATAGACATAACCACATCTTGAATTTCATTGGTAATCTTTCGTAATTGCCGGGCGGCCTTATCAAAATTATCAAGGGACAAACCGTCCAAATCCGAATTATGGGTGACCAACGCCTCGGCAATCACTAATTCCCCGATCAAATCCAATAACAAATCGAGTTTCGCAACATTCACATTAATGATGATTTGCCTGGAGGAAGCGGTAACATTTTTTTTACCGGCTTCCACCGGTATCAATTGATCCTTACCGGGTTCCGGGTGAACCCTTGGCTCCAAAGATTCGATAGTGGCAGCCTGTTCCGGTTCGCCCGGATGGTATGCAAAGTTTACCCCGGGAAATGCTTGATCCGGCTCCTCTTTTTTTAGCTGCTGCAGTTGTAATTTTTCGATGAGAGGAATATGCCCGAAAAATTTTTTTATTTTTTTAAAGCTTAAATCGCTCCGAAATGTTATATGAAAACCACTGTTACGAATAAGCAATTCATTTTCCTTATTGTCAATGATATCATCGGGATAGTAATGAACAATCTCGGCAACCTCTTTCAGTTCAAGGAGGGTTCCAAAAGCCCGGGTATTTTCCATTTGGCAGTCCTTTTCAAAAAAAACCACCGCCCGGAACCGGTTCTTTTTCGGACTGGCAGCTGCCTTCCCGGGTTCCGTGAAAAAGAAGTCATATTTTATCGAATCCGCGGCTTTTTTTTTGCGGGCTGTAAATTCGGGATTTGACTGTTGTAATCCGGCAAGACTCTTCTCTATTTGCCGGATCAATTCATTACAATCCCCATCTGGCTTTTGCTGGTTATCGATCTTGATGATTTCGGTTTTCATAAAATCAACTATGTTCAAAACCAAATCAGCCAAACCTGAACCATCAAAATCCCGGGGATTGACCTCCCGTAGAAACGAAAAAAGATCCTCACTGGAATGTGCTAAATTCGCAATGTTTTTGATCTTCATTAAAGCTGAAGAACTTTTGATGGTATGCATAATCCGGAATATCTCATGGATCGAGGACTCTAATTCGCTGGTCTGCTCAAATTGAAGCATCTTCTGCTCCAATTCTTCAAGCATTTGCCGGGTTTCAAAAATATACAAATCCAACAATGGTTCTTTTCGGGAACTTTTCGGCATCGGCTCACCCTCAATCAATCAAATCATTTTCCTACAATACCTGCTAACTTAGAATCCTCTCAATGGTTGTGACAACTTTTTTTTCATCGAATGGCTTGATGATAAAACTGGAGGCCCCCGCGAGCAGCGCTTCCCGCACCACTTCCTCCCGGCCCATTGCCGATATCACAATGATTTTGACTCTGGAGTTAATCTTTTTGATCTCTTGAATTGCGCGAATTCCGTCCAATTCAGGCATTGTAACATCCATGGTTATCAATTCCGGCCTCAACTCCTGATATTTCTCGATGGCTTCAGCCCCGTTGCCGGCTTCACCGACGACCTGATAACCATTCTTTTCGATGAGATTCTTAAGCATCATTCGCATAAAAGCAGCATCGTCCACAATCAACACCGATTTCAACATAGAAAAAACCTCCTTAATAAAAAGAGAAACGATATTGTTGCTAGTTTTGAGCCATTGGGGGAAATCGCCAAAAAAGTGAAAAAGAAGATTTTATTGTTTTGAGCAAACAATATATTATTCTTATCGGTATCTTTTTCAAAAAATTTTAACAAAAAAAACAAAAAGGCTGATCAAAATAACTGATCAGCCTTTAAACGCGATCCGGCTAGTTCATCTCCGTCAATTTTAGAAGTTGCTTGACGGATTCATGCCAAAAATATAAAAATTTTCTGATATTTTTAAACCAATGACATTCCTTTTTCCAATGCCGCCTGGTTTATGGCGAGCAGATCCTTTTTTTTACCCGAAAGAGTTTTCTGTAGAACTGAAATAACGGTATCCGGTTTTACCACATTGGTGGCTTTCAGCACTGCGCCGACCACAACAACATTGGCTACTCTGGCGTTACCTAGTTCAATAGCGATATCATTTGCGGGTATCGCCACAACCTTGATATCGTTGCGTTTCGGTTTGGAATCTATCAGTGAGGAATTATAAAATAAAATGCCGCCGCTTTTGACCATCCCTTCAAACTTCTCCAATGATTGACGATTCATGGCCACCAGCACCTCCGGTTCGGAGATCACCGGTGAACCCACCATCTCTTCCGAGACCACTACGGAACAATTGGCAGTTCCGCCGCGCATCTCCGGGCCGTATGCCGGGTACCAGGTGACATTTTTGCCCTCATACATTCCGGCGTAAGCTACCAACTGCCCCATCAGCATTACACCCTGGCCGCCGAATCCGGCGAAAATCGCTTCAAATGTCATTGGGTGCCTCCTTACTCTCCGGGCTTCGGAGAACTCCTAATGGATATTGGGGTATCATATTAGCCTCCAGCCACTTTAACGCTTCAACCGGCGACATGCCCCAGTTGGTGGGACAGGTTGATAAAACTTCCACCAGAGAAAAACCTTTACCGGCAACTTGAATCTCAAAGGCCTTACGAACGGCCTCTTTGGCTTTTTGGACATTTTTGGGATCATGAACACTTACCCGGGCCAAGTATGCGGGACCTGTCAGCGTATTCAGCAATTCAACCACTTTGATGGGATAACCCATGGTGTTTACATCCCGACCGTATGGTGAAGTCGTTGTCTTTTGCCCCGGAAGCGTGGTCGGAGCCATCTGCCCTCCGGTCATGCCATAAATCGCATTATTAATGAAGATTACCGTAACCTTTTCATTACGGTTGGCCGCATGAACAATCTCCGCCATTCCGATGGAAGCCAGATCGCCATCACCTTGATAGGTAAATACTACGCCATCGGGTAAAACCCGTTTAATTGCCGTCGCTACTGCCGGAGCCCGGCCGTGGGCCGCTTGCTGCATATCGCAATTAAAATAATTATAAGCGGTAACCGCGCAGCCGACAGGAGAAATTCCGACGGTCTTTTCCCGGACTCCCAGTTCATCAATGGTTTCGGCCACCAGACGGTGGACAATTCCGTGGGTACAACCGGGGCAATAGTGCAAAACCCGGTCTTGCAAGCTTTGTGGCCGGCCGAATACTTGCGTCGCCGTTTTATCCATCATGCCACCCCCTGTTTGGATGTAAGTTTCATCACTTCATTATAAACTTCAGTCACCGAGGGAATGGCCCCGTTGAACCGGCCGTAGAAATCCACGCTAACCAGGCCGCCGGCAGCCAGCCGGACATCCTCCACCATTTGTCCGACGCTCATCTCCACCACCAAAAACCGTTTCCCGGCCTTGGCGAGATCGGTGAGCTGCTGATACGGAAACGGCCACAAAGTAACCGGTCTGAATATACCGACCTTTTTGCCCTGAATCCGGGCCTTATTGGCAGCCGCTCTGGCTATTCTGGCTGATGTTCCGTATGCAACCAGCACTAAATCCGCATCTGCAGTATTTTCCTCCTCAAAACGGACTTCATTGGCCTCAATTTCACGATATTTAGCTTGAATCCGCTGATTAATTCTTTCCAGTTCCTCCCCTACCAATCCCAGGCTGTTAATCAGGTTTAAAGGCCTACCGCCGGTTGCTCCGGTTGTAGCCCATGGTTTTGGGGGGATTTTTAAATCGGTGATTTCATGCAAAGTAACCGGCTCCATCATCTGGCCCAATAATCCGTCAGCCAGCACCATAGCCGGGTTACGGTACTTGTCGGTAGCCACAAAGGCATCAAACATCATATCCAGGCACTCTTGAACCGTACTCGGTGCAAATACTATCAAGCGGTAATCTCCATGGCCTCCGCCTTTGGTCGCCTGAAAATAATCGGCTTGTGAAGGGGACAATCCTCCCAGGCCCGGACCCCCGCGGGATACATTGACAATTACGCAAGGGACCTCGGCTCCGGCAATATACGAAATCCCTTCCATTTTTAAACTTATCCCCGGACTGGAAGAAGAAGTCATGACCCGGGCGCCGGCTCCGCCTGCCCCGTAAACCATATTGATAGCACTTACTTCGCTCTCGGCCTGAATAAAAGTACCGCCAACTTCAGGCATCCTCCTGGACATATATTCCGGTATTTCATTTTGGGGTGTAATCGGATATCCGAAAAAGAAACGGCAACCGGCGCGGATTGCTCCTTCGGCAATGGCTTCGTTGCCTTTCATCATTACACGTTCCACCATATGATGAACCTCCTTATTCCGTGTGAAAATGTTATTTGTAAACTTCGATTACAACATCCGGGCACATCCGGGCGCAAAACGCGCATCCAATGCATTGAGCCTGGTCGATAACCTCTGCCGGACGATAACCCTTGGAATTAAACCCTTCCGATAACCGAATTATCTTTTTGGGGCAAGCACTGATACATAGTTCACAGCCTTTACAACGCTCCACGTTGAAATCAACTCTGGCCATCTCATTGCCTCCTTATTCGGAATAACAGATCATAAAATTATTACTAGCTGATAATAATTATAAACCTTTTTCTTTAGAATGCAATACATATTTTCGTTGTTAAGAATAGGATTTATCACACTTCTTCTAGCCAGGGGGTTAGCATCCGCAAAGTAATAGGGAAAACCGGTAAGTCGGTAAAGTAATCCTGATGGCTTCGTAAGAAATCTTCCGCCAAAACATGATAAACGATTGGCAGTTTACTGGCTTCCGCAAGTTCCGTAATGAATTGCAGCCCTTGCTTCCAAACTTCCAAGGTGGTTTCCCGGCCCAGGTTGATGTTGGAAACCAGTCCGTTAGGTTGTAACCGGCTGGCATTGGCGATTCCGTAAATTAATTTGCCGGCGTCAGTTACGTTCCGGGTGTCCGGCCGGTAGGGATTCACGACAATATAAAAATTATAGGCTTCCGCACTAAAATATTGATGAAACCGCCCCAAAGCGCGTGCTCCGGCCGGATCACCCCCCACATCAAAGACGACTTGAAATTCATGATTTTGAAGCGCCGCAAATATTCGTGGTGAAAGCGCCGGCAAGTCGGAATGCTCAAATCCCGGTTCCGTTGAGATCACCGTTAATCCCTGCCGGGCTAAATCAGCCGCCATATCCCGGGAGCGGAAATAAGGGTTTACAATATCCAGGTCAATCAAGGCCACCTTGGCATTTTCCGGCCGGACTAATCCCAAGGCGTAAGATATGGCGAACTCGGTTTTCCCACTGCCGTATGCGCCACAAACAACTGTAATGCGCGACATATTTATCTCCTAATTTTAATCAAGACTCTTTTTCGTTTCCAGCTCGTCCGGAGTAGATATCTGCCTGTAACAGGTAGGACCGGAGTAAACCAATTAAATATAATGAGCCTGCCGCAACCGCCACTGAGTTCCGGGACGCTAATAATTGCTGCAAAGCAACTCCGGGGACCGGCTCCTGGATAACCTCAATTCCCTGATTCTTAAAGTGTACCGCCAACTCGGAAGCAGTTGCCGTTTTAAAACCGGTAACTTCGGTAACAATCACTTCTGCCGCGATAGGAGTCAGAATTGCCGCCATTTCATCCACCGGCCGATTGTTTAAAATACCTACCAGCAATGCAATCTTTTGCCCCGGATAGAGCCACTGAATTGTTCGTACCAATGCCCTTGCCCCATCCGGATTGTGAGCGCCGTCCAGGTAGAGCTGCAATCCCTTAATTCCGTCGATCCGTTCCATCCGGCCCGGCCATACCGCTTTGCGGAGGCCGTTTAAAACATGGGGCCGGGAGATTGCAAATCCGGTTTGATGTAATACTCCGATTCCCGCCAAAACATTGATGCAGTTCATAGCTTGGTGAGGTCCGATTAACCCGAGGCGAATACGTATATCGCCGAAACAAGTCCCTTGATATTCTGCCACAGTTCCGTTCTCAGATACCTCAATGTTGCTGGCTTTTATTTTGGAAGCTAATATCACCGGCGATCCTTTTGAAGCAGCGATTTGGCAAAGATATTCCTCGATTTCCGGCTGTTGGATACCTATTAAAACCGGGATTCCAGGTTTAATAATTCCCGCTTTTTCAAAAGCGATCTGCGTTAAAGTATCCCCGAGATACTGTTGATGGTCGTAATCAATGTGGGTAATCACGCTCAAAACCGGCCGAATTACATTGGTGGCGTCGAAGCGGCCTCCCATTCCAACCTCGATGATGGCAATATCCACCTTTTCGCTTTTGAAGAATTCAAAAGCAATGATGGTACCTATTTCAAACTCGGTGGGATTACCGTAACCGTCATCGGAAACGGCTTCGAGTACCGGCTTTATTCGAGTAATTATCTCCGCCACTTGTCCTTTGGCGATTTTAATGCCGTTTACCGTAAAACGTTCCCGGTAGGAGATCAAATGCGGCGAAGTAAAACGTCCGGTCTTATAACCGGCCTCCTGGAATATGGAGTCATACATGGCCGTAGTGGAACCTTTGCCATTGGTTCCGGCAATATGAACGGAGCAGAATTGATCCTGGGGATTGCCTAACCGGCGTAAGATTTCGGTAATCCGTTCCATGCCTAATTTTATGCCGAATTTGGTACAATCCTTGATAAATTGCAAGGCTGCTTCATAATCCATGGTAACAAAAAGCCTTTCGCATAAATCCGGGCTAACCCTTATTCTACATTCTACCTCTAGGGCTGTCTTTTTAGACAGCCACACGAACTATAATTCTGTTAGCCTACTATTTGATAAGGCTTCGAAGCAAATACCTTCGTTTCTTCGAATCATCGTAGTTTAGATCAAAATTGTCGCTGACAGAGCCTTAGTTTAAGAAACTTTTAAATTTGAAGATCCAATTCATGATATAATAAGAATAAAAACATTTTATCACAGTTTATGTCAAAGGCCAAGGGAATACCATAATTCGGAGAATGAATCCTCATTACATTTATTTCTACGGGGGTCTCATGCACATTGTCCTTTATCAGCCGGAAATACCTCAAAATACGGGTAATATCGCCCGTCTCTGCGCGGCGGCCAAAGCTCAATTGCATTTAATCGAGCCGCTGGGCTTTTTTTGGGAGGATGACCGTTTGAAACGCGCCGGTTTGGATTATTGGGAGCTGGTAAACATCGAACGGCATTTGAATTTCAATGCCTACCTCTCAAAATATCCCGGCCGGAGATTATTCTTTGCCACGACCAAAACCAGCCAACCTTATGATAAGATTCACTATACCGCGGAAGACGCCTTAGTCTTCGGCCCGGAAACCCGGGGGCTCCCTCCAGAAATATTGTGCCGCCAACCGGAAAATAATCTCCGGATACCCATGTTTGCGGAAGCGAGGTCTCTAAATCTGGCCAATTCGGTGGCGATAGTCCTCTATGAAGCTTTACGCCAGTTGAGTTTTCCCGGATTAACTTAAAATCGAAGTAAAAAAACCGCTTGCAGCGGCTTTTTTACTTCGAAAGATTATTTAAACCTGTTCCACACTCTTGACATCAGGAATCTGTTGTTTTAAATAGCGCTCAATCCCATTTTTGATGGTCATGGTCGACATTGGACAACCGGCGCAAGCGCCTTTCAGCTTCACTTTCACCACTCCGTCAATGACATCCACCAATTCCACATCGCCGCCGTCGGCCTGAAGGGATGGCCTGATTTTATCCAGTTCCACACTAACTTTTTCTTTCATGGATACCTCTTTCTCATGTAAAAACACGTTTATTTTCAATCATAGCAAATTTTCCGGACGTTGGCAAGATAAACTCTATTTGCTCGTTCCGTGTTCCATCTTTTCTGTAGTTTCGAAGATGCTCGTTCCGCGTTCATATCTTCTGCTATTTCGAGGATGTTCATTCTGCGTTTCGTGTTCATCATTCATCGATTAAGCATGGAACACGAAGCTTTGAACTCGAAACTCGCAACGTTGAACCAAATCCCAAACCCAAAACATTGAACTCGGAACCCGGAACGCTGAACAATGGGCCCGAAACCTAAGCCCTAAAATTTAACCATTACCCCGATCATGAAGCCTTCGCCAGATATATTCAAATCCTCGCCGGCATAATCCGATCCCGTCCGGTAATAATCAAGATTCACGTGAAATAGCGGTAATTGGGTTATTTGAACCCCAATCTTCAAATATTTTTGCCCGATCCCCCGGTCAGAAACCAGGCTGCCATTCCGGGAATAAGCGTAAGTCGCGGGGATAACCGTAACCGCATGGAAATTCAGCATTTCGGAAATTTTCCATTCCCCGCCGACCTCCAGGGCTAACCCGGAAAATACGTGCGCCACCGGGGAAGTTGTATTATCCATAACCCGAAAGCATTGATATCTTCCTAAAATCTTCAATTTGTAATCCAGGACGTTATACTCCAGCCCTACTCGCGATGCAGCTTGAAAAAGATCAAATTGCCCGCTTTTGCCACAGCCCAGTTCCAAGCCCCAGCGAAGACCAGCCCAGTGAATTTCCCCATCCAGCGGCATATAAACCAATGGTTCATTATAAGCGTGGTGTTGCGGACCTCCGCTCACTTGAAGGCTGCCGTATAAAATTCCGCCGTCAATCCGTGCAATATCCGCAAAAGTAATTGAAGCGTATAAGAATATCGCAATAACAACCAAAATTGTTATAATCAAAGGCTTCAAAGGCTGTACCCTTTCGTAATGAATTTAATCCTTAAAAAGGCAGCGCCTAAAGCAAAAAATAACTTCAGCAGTTGGTTGAAGTTATTTTCCGTGCCGATACTAAAACCCGGGGTTCACCGATTGCGCTCTTTTTTGGCTTCTGCCTGCCGTAAAACAATAATTTCTACTCGCCGGTTTTGAGCCCGGCCTGCTTCAGTATTATTGAGAGCTATCGCATGATGCTCGCCGTAACCGGCCGCGCTTAAATTGGCGGATTGATCCGGATATTTGGATATCCAATACATAATTACATTGGTGGCCCGGTCGGTGGACAATTGCCAGTTGGAGGCATACTTGGCGTTATGAATGGGTATGCTGTCCGTATGTCCTTCCACCCGGATGACGGTGTTCAATTTGAACAGGATATCCGCCATATGATCCAGAACTTCACGTGATTTTGGGGAAAGATCGGCTTTACCGCTTTCAAACAAGACGGTCTCCGGTAAATTTAACACCAGCCCGCGATCCGTGATTTTGGCTTTCACATTTTTAATCCCTTGGGAGGCGGCATAATCCCGGATCAACTTAATTATCGATTTAAACTGGTTGTTTTCACGAAGACTTATCAGTGAATTGGATGACACATTAGGAATAATTCCGGTTCCGCTATAATTCGTAATCATATTCTGTCCCATGCCGCCGCCGGTACCGAATGATAAACTCATTGACTGGGCTACTTGTTTGAATTTAACGGCGTCAACCTGGGAAAAAGCAAACAAGATACAGAAAAAAGCCATCAATAGCGTAATCATATCCAGATAAGTCAACATCCACCGTTCAACATTTTCAGGAGCTTCTTCTTCTTTTCTTTTCATGGGATTAACCTCTTACTCCGAATCCATCTTGCCGGGCCGGGCTGGGCCGGTTGGACGGCGGCAGGAAGGATGTCAGTTTCTCACCGATAACCCGCGGATGCTCACCGGCTTGAATTGATAATATACCTTCGATGATGATCTGCCGGGCCGATATCTCTTCCTTGGTGCTCACCTTCAGTTTTTGGGCAATGGGCAACCAAAGGACGTTTGCTGCGAAAACCCCGTAGAATGTAGCGACGAAGGCCACCGAAATGGATGGTCCAATCCTTGAAGTATCTTCAAGGTGGGCTAAAACACTGATTAGCCCCAAAACCGTACCGATAATTCCCATGGTAGGCGAAAAACCCCCGGCTTGTTGGAAAATATTAATCCCGGTTTTATGCCGGTCTTCCATATAATCCGTTTCAATCTCCAGGATCTCCCGGACCAGGTTCGGATCGGTACCGTCAACAATCAACTGAATCCCTTTTTTTAAAAAATCATTTTTTACATTGGCTATCGTTTCTTCCAGAGTCAGCAACCCTTCTTTACGGGCCATTTCCGCGTACCGGACCATTTCACCGATTAATTCCGTAACATCTACCTTTTGCTGGCGAATAGCGGCCATGATATACTTCATAAATCTGGTGATATCCTTCATCCGGAAACAAGTCATGGTGGCCCCGATGGTGCCGCCGAAAACGATAATCGCGGCGGGAGGGTTAAGCAATGCAATGCCGGTCTCAACCTTGCCTTCCAGCAGACTGCCGCCTAATATTGATACAAAAGAAATTATAATTCCTAATATGGTTGCTATATCCATCCAAGTCACCCACTTATTTAATATCATTATTTCTATCGGTTATTTATTGGAAAAAGTTTAGTAAAACCGTAGTTTTATTTGCCGGATACCTTTTCTTTGTTATTGGGTTTGATAACCCCCGCCGAAACGAACAGCTTAAGGCCATCCTCAATGCTCATATCGAGTAAAGTTACTTGATTTTTCGGCACAAAGATTAAAAAGCCGTTGGTAGGGTTGGGAGGTGTGGGAATAAAAATACTTACCAGTTGGTTCTCTGTTTTTTGAGAAGCCTCCTCCGGGGAATCCCCGATTAAAAAACCGGGGCTGAATATCCCCTGCCGGGGATATTCAACCAAAACCATTTGCCGGAATGCGTTTTTATCCGATTGGGCCAGACCTTCGGCAAACTGTTTGGTGGTATTGTAAATATTCCTTAGCACCGGAATTTTGTTTAGAATTCTTTCTCCAAACCGGAGCAATTTTTTACCGATATAATTTTGCGCCACCAAACCCGTCAAAATGATTAACAGCAGCAAGGCAATGAGGCCGGGACCGGGAATCATAACGGCCGGAAAATATTTTTTGATAAGATTACCCAAAATGGCGTCCGCTTTTAGAAACATCCACCATAACAGTTGCAGGGATATCCAAAGCGGCAATATGATCAACAACCCGGTTATAAAATAATTACGCAAGTGTTTCAGCAATTATCTCACCACTTCTTTCGTTTTTGTTCGGAGCGCTAACCGGCGACCGGTTAAGCGGCATGAACGCCAACAGTTTAGCCAATACTAATATCGGTTATGGCAATTATTTCATCAATTAAACGGTTAAAAACATCTAGTGCATCCTTAATGGGCTGGGGCGATTCCATATCGACTCCGGCCCGCCGCAATAAAGCCAGCGGATAATCCGAATCACCGCTTTTCAAAAACTGCAGATACCGGTCCCGGGCGGCGGAACCATCTTTTAATATCTGTTGTGACAAGGAAATTGCGGCTGAATAACCCGTAGCGTATTTATAAACATAAAATCCGCTGTAAAAATGCGGTATTCTCGCCCATTCCATTGCAATTTCCGGATCAATTACCGTCTCCGCGCCATAATAAGTTTGGTTCAGATCCAGGTATTGCTTGGAGAACCAATCGGCCGTCAATGCGCCGCCATTTTCAACTTCGCTGTGAATTATCTTTTCAAACTCCGCAAACATGGTTTGCCGGAAAACCGTAGTCCGAAACTGTTCCAAATATTGATTCAGCAAAGAGAGTTTTTCATTGCGATCATTGGTGCGCCTTAATAAATATTCCATCAGTAAAGCCTCATTGACTGTAGACGCAACCTCGGCGACAAATATCCGGTATCCGGCATAAACATAGGGCTGGTGATGATTAGAGTAATAACTATGCAGTGCGTGACCCATTTCATGGGCGATGGTAAATACATCATGCGTCCGGCCCTGGTAATTCAACAGCACATAAGGATGGGAATCATACGCTCCCCAGGCATAAGCGCCGCTTGTTTTACCCTGGTTCTCATAAACATCGATCCAACTTTCGGTATATCCCTTCCGGAGTATTTTGATATAATCTTCTCCCAGCGGCTGCAAACTCTCCGCCACCAGTTCCTGAGCTTCCCGGTATTCATATTTTCGTTGATACTCAGGGATAAGCGGAGTATATAAATCATACATATGTAATTCGGAAAGCTGCAGCAGCTTTTTCCGGAGTTGAAGATAACGCTGCAATACCGGTAAATAGGAATGAACTACTTCAATTAATCTTTCGTAAACCGTCACCGGGATGTTGTCGCTATCCAGAGAGGCTTGTAAAGCGGATTCAAAACGGCGGGTTTTGGCGTAAAAAACATCAGCCTTCACTGAAGCATCCAGAGTAGCGCCCAAGGTATTCCGGAACTTGCTATATGTGTTGTACAGTATGGTAAATGCTTCTTTACGCACCCGGCGCTCCTTGCTTTCCAGGAAAGTCGAATACCTTCCTTTGGTCAATTCCACCTCTTCCCCATTTTCATCAACAATAGCGGGAAACTTCAAATCGGCGTTGTCCAACATCCCGAAGATAGCGCCGGCTCCTTCGGCAATTTCGGCGGTTTCCGCCAGGATCTTCTCTTCCGCCGCCGACAAGACATGATCCCGCTGCCGGTCGATTTCCGCAAAGAAATGGCCGTATAATTCAAGGCCGGCAACTTGGGAAGCATAATCATTCAGCTGTTCCCGGGAAAAACTTACCAAGGCCGGCACGATAAATGAAACCGCGCTGCCCGCCTCCGCCGCCAGGCTTTGGATACGGTTGGTTAAGGCCTGATAAACCGGATCAGCATTGTTTTCGTCTTTATGCATTCTGGCATAGATGAACAACTTGTCAAGCCGCCGGCCGATAGTTTCTTTTAACTGTAAAACCTGCAGCAGCTTGGCTCCGTTCTCTAAAAAATGCGGCTGTAAATCTCTCATCTCAACCAAATTTTCTTTTAGCTTGGCAAAATCAGCTTCCCAAAGCTCGATGGAGTTGTAAATACCGGTTAAATCCCATTTAAATTCCGCCGGGATTTCCGGCCGCGACGGCAAATGTTTAGTGGCTGTATTATTCATCATATTCCTCCTTTAATTCCAGGGTAATTATATTCTTCCCAAAAAGAGGTATTCCTTTCAAGGTGTTAAAAATTTGGGCAAAGGCCGGCAAACCAAGATTTTCTAGAAAATTTTTTTTACAGCCGACGCAATAAAACAGCAGGCCTCCGTCAAAGGTATGCCCGCTGTTTACCGCGAATGATTCCGATTTTACGACTCATATACCGCCGTTTCTCAGTTTCTTCAACCCATCCCGGAATACCCGGAGAAACCGGTCGTTTTGCTCCGCCGTCCCGAAAGTGACCCGGATGCAAGTGGGCAAACCGAAAGAATGGGTGGGACGGACGATAATCCCGTTTTGCAGCAGATAATTGTAGATATCCTTACTATCCTGTTTGAGATCAATCAAAATGAAATTGGCTTGAGTCGGCAGATAGTCAACCTGTAATTCATCCAACTCCCCATAAAACTGGCGGCGGCCGGCTTGAACCAGTTCCTTGCTCAGATCAATATGCTTCTTGCTGTTCAAAGCGGCTACTCCGGCGGCTAGCGCCACGCTATTTACATTAAAGGGATCCTTTACTTTATGCAGTAACGCAATGATTTGAGGATTAGCTACCGCATATCCAAGCCGTAATCCGGCTATGGCGTGAATCTTGGAGAAAGTCCGCATTACAATCAGGTTGGTATATCCTTGAGCCTGTAAACGCAACCCGTTTGGAAAATTGGGGTCATCGGCAAAATCAGAATATGCTTCATCAAGTATTACCAATATATCACGCGGTAATTCATCCAAAAAAACCTTTAATTCCGGCTCCCGAACAATGGTTCCGGTAGGATTGTTCGGATTGCAAATGAAAACAGCCTTGGTTCTATCCGTAACCGCCATTTTTAAGCTTTCAAGATCATTACCCCATCCGCTTTTACTCTTGACTAAAACCGGGTGGGAACCTCCCAACAGTGTATATGCCTCATACATAGTAAAAGTCGGCTGGGGAATCACTATTTCATCATCGGGCTGATAAAAAGTTTCCGCCAAAATCCGGATCACATCATCCACTCCGTTACCGATCAATAAGTTGGCGGGTTCAACACCTAATTCGGCGGCTAGCGTATCTTTCAAATAATAAGCATTAGCATCAGGATACAACGCGATGCGGTCGATGGCTTGGGCCACCGCCTGGCGGACTTCCTTCGACGGGCCTAGCGGATTTTCATTGGAAGCCATTTTTATAATCCCACTGAGTCCTAGTTCGCGTTCAACTTCTTCAATGGGTTTACCTGGAACATAAGTGGGCATCTTATCTACGGAAGGCCTGGTCATACTTTTGCTGGTCATTTTATCGCTCCTTGGTGATCCTTTAGAATTCTGCCGTTATTTATCGTTGAAAAAGATCCGGCCTTAATTTAACAGCGTCATTTAAGTATACCGGTTGTATATCCTCTTTAGCCAAATCAGTGTAGAAATGAATCAATGTTCGAATACAAAGGGGTAATGCCCCTTTTTTGGAGATTTCCTGGCAACACATTAACGGGGTTGAGGTTAAACCCAGTTTTCTGGCGGCAACGGCCGGAAATTCGCTTTTTATGTCAGGGGTTACCGTAAAAATAATACTGACAATGTTTTCAGCTTCAATGGAATTTTCTGCAAAGATTTGGGTTAGCAATTCCGAAGTTGCCGCTAATATTTCCGCCGCCGTATCCTTGGAAATCGTAATCGCTCCCCGAACCGCCCATATTTTCATCACTGTTCTCCTTCATCCTATGGCCCGGTGGCCCAATCCAACCGCCACCTCGTCCAAATGTACCAAACCAATGCTAAAAAAAACCGCTACGCTGATATGATCCCCCTTGCGGGCAATTCCGACCTTGCCACCGATATTTAGGCCGATTGCTTTACTGATGATCTGCGACATAGCCTCCCGGGCAGCTCCCGCCAAAGCTCCTTCCTCCGCATGAAGTTCTTTTATGATTAACTCCCTTTTTGCAGCCACAACAGCGCGCTCTACAATGGTTTTCATGGCCGATACCGCTTCTCCACCATAGTCAACAGCGGCCGCAAGGATTTCCCGGGTTTTTAACTCTTCTTTCATGGTTCGTTCATCATCCCTTGTGGAAGTTAAGGCTATTGAGACAGCCGCTTTGGCAACCTCCCTGCTCCCCGATTCAATCATCATAAACACCCCCATAACCGATTTTCAAATTATCAATTTTCACATTAACGAGTTAACAAAATGATTATTAGACTTTTATTCGGCTGCACTTAAGCTAGCATTGCCCGAATGAACCGGAACTCAATAATAACCCTGCATTTATGAAAATCACATTAATTCAGCTAATCCTTTGATTCTATAAATCCTGATCAATATTTTCAACCCTGTTAATCCTGATGAAAAAAGCACCCCCTGATGAGTGCAATGGAAAACATAAGGAAACTCTATAAGAATACCATAAATTCAGGCTTCCAACAAGTCATCTATCGCTTAAACTTTTGTAAAACTTCACCGGATTACCTTCCAACCATTCCATTAAAATCAACTGCTTACGAACCCAACTGTTAGTTAAGGCAAATTGGATCGCCATAATTGCAATTAGTATGCCAATTACCAGCCAAAAACATTTTTTCTCTTTCAATTGTAGCGTAAAAAAAAGCCTTTCATACCAATGATGCTTGCTACGCAATCCTCAGTCACTTCCCTTTCTTAAAATTAAAAGTCTTTGGTATGTTTTTGAGCCGCTATACCCGCTGCATATCCCGTGGAAAAAGCGATTTGCAGATTGTACCCTCCCGTATAACCGTCCACATCCAGTACTTCTCCGGCAAAATAGAGGCCGGATACCTTTTTTGACTCCATGGTCTTGGGATTAATCTCCTTGATGCTTACTCCGCCCGCTGTCACAATGGCTTCCGCCACCGGCCGCGGCCGGAGAATGTGGAATGCTAAACTTTTAAATAATCGGACCAACTGCAACCGTTCTTCCTTTGTAATCTGATGTACCGGTTTAAACGGATCAATTCCAGATAACCCGATGATTACCGGGATTAATTTTTGGGGCAGCAAATCATCCAGTGAGTTTTGATATATTTTGCGGCTATATTTGAAAAAATCGCGCTGGATCCTTAAATCCAGCTCTGCTTCGGAAAGTGCCGGTTTCAAATCAATCGCGATAGTTACCGCCCCCGGTTCTTTCAGCGCCCGAGGTACAATCTCCCGGCTTAGACTGAGTATAACCGGACCGGAGACTCCGAAATGCGTAAACAACATCTCTCCGAATTCCGTTCCTAATTTGGCACCCTTATATAAACTTGTCACGGATACATTAATCAATGCAAGACCCTGTAACTGCCTGGGCCAATCTTCTACGCTCTCCAAAGGCACCAGCGAAGGCAGCGGTTCAATAACGGTATGCCCAGCTTCCGTGGCAAGGCGATATCCATCACCGGTACTCCCGGTGCCCGGATATGAAAGGCCACCTGTTGCCACAATGACCGATTTTGCTTGGATTTGAAGACCATCTTCACAAGTAACTCCCAAAATCCCATTCCCTGCGTCAATGGACAACCCTACGACCCTGGTTTTGATAAGCAATTTAACCCCGGCGTCTGTCATCTTCCGGGATAAAGCATTCACAATATCCCAAGCCTCATCCGTATCCGGAAAAACCCTGCGGCCCCGCTCCACCTTTAACGGCACACCCAATTCATTTTGAAAAAAATCGATCAGATCATCCGGAGTAAAACATTGAACCGCACTGTATAAGAAACGGCCGTTGCCCGGAATGTTGCGGATAAACTCCGCCACATCCGTCTGATTGGTTAAGTTACACCGGCCGGCGCCTGTAATCGAAAGTTTTTTACCAATGCCTCTGTTGCGTTCGGTTAAAATCACGCGAGCCCCGTTTTGGGCAGCAATTATAGCCGCCATAACTCCCGCCGGACCGGCCCCGATCACCAGAATATCCGTATTCATGAAATGTTACCCCGCCGATAGTTGTTGTTTTTTGCCGTTTATTAAATCTTCTATCTGAGGCAAAGCTGCCTCAGCAGCTTTACGTCCAATATTCACGCACTCCCGGCCTTGTTTAAAGCTCATAGTTCCAATGGAACCAAGTTCCGGTTTGATGAGCAGGTCGGCCAATTGAACCTGATGGAGTTCCAACTGGTTCCCCATAATGTCGATTACTTTGGATAAAACATCGAAAACATTTTTCACCTGGTGATGGGTATGATCAAAGCCCACATTCACCGCAATCACCAAGTCTCCCTGCATTTGCAGGGCTGCTTTAACCGGAACTCCGGATACAACCGCCCCATCAACCAGAGTCCGGCCATTGACTTCAACCGGGATAAAAACTCCGGGGATGGAAATACTGGCGCGGATTGCCGGAGAGATCGGGCCGGTCTTGAATAAAATCTCTTCACCGGTGAATAAGTCGGTGGCTACTGCCCAAAACCGGATGGCTAAATCTTCAAATATTTTATTTTTCGTAAGTATATCAATCAGCGTCTCTATTTTCTCGCCATCAATCAACCCCAGGCGGGGTATCCGGATATCGACCAAATCCTCCCACTTCAGATAATCCAGGATTCGTTCCAAATAATATAAATCCGAGCCAACCGCGTATGTAGCCCCCACCATGGCTCCCATGCTGGTGCCGACAATTCCCCAGATTTTAATGCCGGCCTCTTTAAAAACCTGGAGGACTCCGATATGAGCAAAGCCTCTTGCGCCACCGCCCCCGAGAGCCAATACGACCTTTGGATCCCGATTTTCAATTCCCATCGTACCTACCTCCAATAAAATTCTTCGCCATTTGCATTGTTTTTCCTTTATAAAACAAGCCGGGATTGAAAATCACTCTGAAAGTTGAGTTAAAAACAAAATAAGGAGGCTGTCTAAAAAACTTTACAGTTTCTCTTTTAAGACAACCACCTGAACTCGTCATTTGTTTCTCGGCGTTCATCGCTTGACTTTTAAGATCGCTTCATGGGTTTGAAAGCACGAATGGCGATGTTCTCTGCCCGAGTAGATATTTTTTATGACTTTTAGCGTAACCCTTGGATTATACCATCAACGCTTCACTATTTCTAAGCAAAATTGGAATGTTTTCGATGCCGGGTTTATTGGTGGCCAATTTAATAACCTCTTCGATCCGTTCCACTGGAATAATCTTGATCTCCGTTTCGGCCTCAAACATCTCCTGCCAGTTTTCCTTAGGAATAAGGACCCTTTTGGCCCCGGCTTCTTTGGCAGCGGCTATCTTGGGCACGATTCCTCCCACGGGCATCACTCCGCCCCGAATCGATATTTCTCCGGTCATGGCCACTTCGTTATCAATGGTTTGACCGCTAATTGCCGAGTATATCGCAGTTGCCAGGGTGATACCGGCGGAAGGGCCATCAATGGGCATTCCGCCCGGAAAATTGATATGAATCTCATAATCCGCCGGGTTTACGCCCAAAAATTTGCGGATAACCGTCAATACGTTCTCCACCGAACCACGGGCCATACTTTTGCGGCGAATAGTCCGTCCGGATTGACCCATCTCCTCTTCATCCACCACTCCGGTGGTAATAACCTTCCCCTGTCCCGGCTCAACCGGAATTGCCGATACTTCCACCTGGATTACGGCTCCCATATTCGGGCCGAATACCGCCAGGCCATTTACATATCCCACCTGCGGATTGGCCGGTATTTTTATATTAGGCCGGGGCGAATATTGACCGCTATGAATAACCCATTCAACATCCTTCACCATAATTTTCTTACGGCCTTCGGTAATGGCAAGGCCCCCGGTGATTTGCACCAGATTTACCGCATCCCGGCCGTTGGTGGCATATTTTGTGATTAGATCCAACACGCTGCTTTCATATTCGAAATTAACCTTGTGAATGGCATTAATGGCTATCTTATTAACATCAGAGGGCATCAGGTTCTGAAAAAAGATTTCCACACACCGGGAGCGAATCGCCGGGGGAATCTCCTCGGGAGTCCGGGTGGTGGCGCCTACCAAACGGAAATCCGCCGGTAAACCATTTTGGAAAATATCATGAATATGACTGGGAATATTAGTATCTTCGGAACTATAATAAGCACTTTCCAAAAATACCTTGCGGTCCTCCAAAACCTTCAATAATTTATTCATTTGGACGGGATGGAGCTCCCCAATCTCATCAATGAATAGTATTCCACCATGGGCTTTGGTCACCGCCCCGGGTTTCGGTTGTGGAATTCCGGCGATTCCCAAAGGACCGGCTCCTTGATAAATGGGATCATGGACCGAACCAATCAAGGGATCGGCGATCCCCCGATCATCAAAACGGGCGGTGGTAGCGTCAATTTCAATAAATTTCGCTGTTTCTTTAAAGGGGGAAAAGGGTTGTTTTTTTGCTTCCTCCAATACAACCCGGGCCGCGGCGGTTTTACCAATTCCCGGAGGACCATAGAGAATCACATGTTGAGGGTTTGGCCCGCATAGGGCAGCCCGTAATGCCTTTAATCCGTCATCCTGGCCGATAATCTCGGCAAAACTGACCGGACGTGTTTTTTCCGATAGTGGTTCCGTTAATGAGACTCTCCGCAACCGTTGCAGCTTCTCCATCTCTTTTCTGGATTCGCGGTCTACCGCCACCTTGTTCCCCTGTTGAGACCGGAGCAAGTTCCAAAAGTATAGTCCAATTACGATGGCAAAAAATAGATTGATTAAACCGATAATGTTCATGACAAATTCCATTACGGTTTCTCCTTTCAAAGGGATTCACCCTATAGTATCGCCAAAATATAGGGATTTAAACGCCAAATTGACCCGGATTTTTAGGGTTTAAAATAAAAATAGAAGAGGAAATGGATAGTCATAAAAATAAAAAAGCCCCCGATTATAATTAATCAAGGGACTTTGAATTATCATTTAAAGATTGGTCTACGCCGTCTCTTCCTTTTTCTTTTTCCGGGTTTCAATGGGGACAATGATGGGCTCAGCCTTTTCCTCCACCATGTTTTTGGTGACTATACAACGCTTGATATCCGTCCGTGAAGGCAATTCATACCTCATTTCCAGGGTTAGATTCTCAATAATCGCCCGCAGACCCCTGGCGCCGGTATTCCGTTTAATGGCTTGTTTGGCGATCGCTTCCAAAGAATCATTTTCAAAAGATAGTTCAATATTATCAAGCTCAAACAGCTTTTGGAACTGTTTGACCAACGCATTTTTGGGCTCGGTTAAAATTTGAACCAATGCTTTTTCATCCAGGGCGTCCAGGGCCACGACAATGGGAAGCCTGCCGACAAACTCCGGAATCAGTCCAAATTTCAGCAGATCCTCAGGCATAATTTGGCGTAAAATCTCACCCAGCGGCTTTTCCAACCTCGAACGGACTTCCGCGCCAAAACCCATTGTTTTTCTGCCGATCCGGCTTTCAATGATTTTGTCGATTCCTTCAAAAGCACCGCCGCAGATAAAAAGAATATTGGTGGTATCCAGCTGGATAAACTCCTGATGCGGGTGCTTACGTCCCCCTTGAGGCGGTACCGACGCAACAGTGCCCTCCAAAATTTTTAACAAGGCCTGTTGGACACCTTCGCCGGAAACATCCCTTGTAATGGATGGGTTTTCCGATTTCCGGGCAATCTTATCCACCTCGTCAATATAAATAATTCCTTTTTCAGCCCGTTCCACATCAAAATCAGCCGCTTGGATCAGTTTGAGGAGTATATTTTCAACATCTTCTCCTACATAACCCGCTTCCGTCAATGACGTGGCATCGGCAATCGCAAAAGGAACATTTAAAATTTTGGCAAGGGTCTGAGCAAGCAAGGTTTTTCCGCATCCAGTCGGCCCCAATAATAGAATATTACTTTTTTGAAGCTCGACATCCTCAAAACGTTCCTCGGAGTTAATCTGCTTATAGTGATCATAAACCGCCACCGAAAGAATTTTTTTCGCGTCTTCCTGTCCGATGACATATTGATCCAAAATGGCCTTGATCTCTTTCGGTTTCGGATTATTGCTTAAATCAAGGCTGACTTCCTCATTTAATTCCTCATCGATTATTTCATTGCAGAGTTCAATGCATTCATCACAGATGTAAACCCCGGGGCCCGCAATCAATTTTTTGACTTGTTCCTGCGCTTTTCCGCAAAAAGAACACTTTAGCTGGCCTTTCTCATCTCCAAATTTCAACATATCAACACCTCTTTTCAGCCCATTGGCCGATTAGGTTTGCCATACCGGACCAATCGCTTTCAATTAACCGTGCTTGCCGCAATCCCCACTTAAGCCCCTTTCTTCTGGCTCACAAATATGTCATCAATAATCCCATAATCTTTCGCATCCCCAGCCGACATCCAGAAATTACGATCCACATCCCGTTCAATCTTTTCCAAGGGTTGACCGGTATGATTCACCAAAATCCGGTTCCCGATCTCCCGGAGCCTTAAAATTTCCCTGGCTTGGATTTCGATATCGGCCGCTTGCCCTTCAGCGCCACCCAATGGCTGATGAATCATTACTCTTGAATTTGGAAGGGCATAGCGCTTGCCTTTAGCGCCGGCAGCAAGGAGTAATGCCGCCATGCTGGCTGCAATTCCAACACAAATCGTTGAAACTTGGGGGCGTATGTATTGAATCGTATCGTAAATCGCCAATCCCGAATATACAATTCCTCCGGGACTGTTAATATAAAGAAAAATATCCTTATCCGGATCCTCGGATTGACAATATAGGAGCTGCGCGATGACCAAATTGGCCATGTTATCATCAATAGGGCCGCCAATAAAGACAATCCGGTCTTTTAACAATCTTGAAAATATATCATAAGCGCGTTCGCCGCGATTTGACTGTTCAACTACCATTGGTACTAAATTCATGGTTCCTTAACCCCCTTAAGCGGTTTCTTTATTATTAATAGAAATATTAATTAATATTCTTAATCGGCTACAGCAACGTTTTCCTTTATAAAGCCGGCCGTCTTTTCCAAAAGAATCGACTGTTCAATATCGGCAATTCGCCCATTTTTCGTTAAATCGCGCCGTAATTTCTTGGAGTCTTTTTGTTGATAAATGGATGCCAGTTCCTCAATTTTTGCATCCAATTCCGACTCATCCACCCCAATCTTTTCCGCTTTGGCAATGCTGCTTAAAACTAAGTCCGTTTTAACCCGCTTTATAGCTTCCGGTCGAAACTCTTCCAAAACTTGTTCCTCGGTTTTTTGAGTGTACTTAAGATAATGATCCATAGTTAAACCTTGATATGAAAGATTATGCTCAAACCGGTGAAGCAGTTCCTTGATTTCTTGTTGAATTAAAGTTTCCGGTAAATCAACTTCCGAATTTTCCACCGCTTTATCAATGGCGCTCTGTAGGAAATTAGCCTCCGACTCCCGCTGGGCGTTGGAAATCAGTTTCTCCTCCAGATCATTCTTCAACTGCTCCAAATTTTCAAAATTACCGATGCTCTTAGCAAATTCATCGTCAAGTTCGGGTAATTCTTTAACTTTGATTTCGATCAGATTAACCTTAAAAACAGCTTCTTTTCCCGCTAAATCACTACTTTGGTAGTCAGTTGGAAAAGTTACTTTAATGTCCCGGCTTGATCCGACTTCCATTCCAATCAATTGTTCCTCAAAACCGGGAATAAAATTCCCGGAACCAATCTCCAGAGTATAGCTTTGGGCGGCTCCGCCGGAGAACGGCTTGTCATCAATGAATCCCTCAAAATCAATAACCGCGAAATTGCCTTTTTCCAACGCTTGTTTGTCGCTGAGAACCAGTTCAGAATGCCGCTGGCGCAAGGCTTCCAAACGTTCATTAACCTGTTCTTCCCCAATCTGGGGGTGGACCTTAGCCACCTGCAAGCCTTTATATTGACCTAATTTAACTTCCGGGAGGACTTCCACCGTTACTTTGAACTCAAAAGGCTTACCGGAGACGATGGGTTCTACAACCTCCAGTTTCGGCCTGTCGATGGGTTCAATCTTTAGTTCTTGAATGGCTTGAAAGTAGCCTTTAGATACCAGATAATCCATAGCGTCTTCATATAAAACTTCTTTGCCGAACTGGGCTTCGAGGATATGCCGGGGAATATGGCCCTTCCGGAATCCCGGTAAATTTATCTTATTCACAACGCGTTTATAGCCTTCGGCTAACGCTTCATCAACCTCCGCCTCGCTGGATGTAACCGTCACCAAAACAAAATTCTTGTCTAGCTTTTCCAGGTTAAATTGCATTTATGCTCCTCCGAATCTGTACTATATATATGCAGTTTCCGAAAAAATTTGCTTTGTATCTGCATTTCGACAAATAGGACGTAAAATCCTCTCTTTTATGTAAAAACGAATCCTAATTTTAATCGTTCCTAATAAACAGCGCGATTTTGCGATTGGTTATCAAGTTATCCAGTTATCTAAATATTAGTTATCGGTTGTCAAGAAAACTAATGAACAAGAACTACAGAGCTTTGAAAACTAGAGAACTAGAAAAACTAATTAACGAAGGAACTAATGAATCCGATAACAAAATAACCCCGTTTTTCTTGGGGTACTTGTTTTGAAGCCGGTAAAGTTCAAAACTGGTGCGAGAGGCGGGACTTGAACCCGCACGGTTGCCCACTAGATCCTAAGTCTAGCGCGTCTGCCATTCCGCCACTCTCGCTTGCATAACAAGCATAAAGATTATAGCACCGCCGGATTACTTCGTCAAGAGGCGAAACTTGCTTTTTCACATAACTTC
This sequence comes from Bacillota bacterium, assembly GCA_029974635.1. Classification (GTDB taxonomy): domain Bacteria; phylum Bacillota; class UBA4882; order UBA8346; family UBA8346; genus JAEZJQ01. The sequence goes on from JARKQY010000035.1 coordinate 72,679, forward strand.
CCGGAAATAAGTGCTCACTTTTTCTTAAAAATACTTCTTTTTAGTTAGCCATTCCCATAACTTCTGCCAAATATTTTTTTTCGGGACATCCGCTGCGGAAACCACCGGTACTCTATCGATTAATTTATTCCCGAGCTTAACCTCAATTTCACCTACTTTTTGCAGCCGGTTTACCGGAGCTTTAATGGGGTCCTTCATTTGAAGGGTCAGTTTAACCTTTTGCTCCGAACCGCGGGGAACCACCAAACTTAAGGTTCTATCGGGAAGAACCCGGATATAAGGCGAGGCTCCTTCCGCAATACTTACTTTCGGTAAAGCTTTATGAGGAGGAATCACCGTTAATAACTTATAATTCTTAAAGCCGTATTCGAATAATTCCTTGCTGTCCTTATACATGTTCCTGCTTTTTAAAACAACGGCAATCAAGCGATGCCCGTCTTTGATGGCAGTCGATGCCAGACAATGACCGGCTTCAATAGTATAGCCGGTTTTAACTCCATCCGCATAGGGATATTGCCATAATAGCTTGTTATGATTGATCAACAGCCGCTCTTGGTCACGCCCCGGCCAACTGATGAAATGTTTCTTAGTTTTTACAATGTTTACAAAGACAGGATTCCGAAGTGCATAGCGCGTAATTAACGCTAGGTCGTAGGCGGTTGTATAATGGCCTTTCCGGGGTAACCCGTTACTATTTTTGAAAAAACTGTTCCTTGCTCCGATGGAACGGGCTTTGGCTGTCATCCACTCCGCAAAGACGGCTTCTGAACCGGCTAAATTCTCGGCTACCGCTACGGAAGCGTCATTTCCCGAATTAAGTAAAATCGCATATAACAATTCCCTCAAAGTATGACGCTCGCCCTTTTTTAAATAAATCGACGATCCTTCAGCCTTGCAAGCATCTTCCGTGGCAACTATAGGTTGATTTAAGGTTCCTTTTTCCATGGCGACGATGGCTGTAAGTATTTTGGTGGTACTAGCCGGGGAACGGCGGGCGAAGGCGTCTCTCTGATAAAGTACTTCTCCGGTGGTGTAGTCCATTAATAAAGCCGAAGCGGCAGTTAAATCAGGTTCCGTCCTGCGGGCGGAGGCTGGCGTTGAAACCAGCCCAATAATGCAAACAATCAACAGGGAAAGACAACAATAATATCTCATTTTTACACCTATTACTTTTCTCGTAAAATTTTGCAATGATGTATTTCGTAGTCTAAACCCTTTTCCCTTTCCAAAGCCCAATAATCAATTCTGGAAAATACAGGATTCGAAAGAGAAAAACCGCGGTTATCGCGGCTGTATCTCCTTAAGAATCATGGTTTTTATTGTAGTTGCGTCTGATTCTTATTTGTCATGCCAAACATACTTTGTATCTTATCGATTAAGATTGGAGCCGAATCCAGTATTCGATCCACCAATACATTACTTTCGATAGGAAGTAATCTGGTTTGCTCTTTTCCTACCACCAGAAAAGCAACTGGATGGATGGTTATGCCCGCTCCACTTCCGCCGCCGAAAGGTAATTTACCGGTTTCGATAGTCTCTGGATTTCGCTCACGGTCTTTTTGTTTTCCTTTTACCGTATCAAACTCGCTGCCGCCGGCAGCAAATCCAAAGCTAACCCTGGAGATCGGGATAATCACATTCCCGTCCACAGTTTCGACGGGATCTCCCAAAATGGTATTGACATCAACCATTTCTTTAATATTTTGCATCGTCGTGGTCATTAAACCTTCAATTGGATGATTGTTCAATCCAAACACCCCCTTTCAACAATCGCCGACTTGCCCGGTTACGGATACGGGCTATTAATGAGGCAATTATAATATAGCCTAGTTTTATCCGGAATATACAGTCAATCAGTGTATCCCATTTCGCTTGCTGATAATCAGGATGAAGCTCAATGACGGGTTTTTGAATAAACCTGTATTTACTCTGTAAATAACCGGCAAGACTGTATAGGATGCCGCAGGACATGCCATGAATTATGGCAGTTTGGGCCGAATCGCCGGTTCCAAACCGGGTAATCCAAATAAATTTCTCAAACTTGCCGCGTTTTTCCAGTTTATCGGTTACCAGTAGCCAATGGTAATATTTTGCCGGTAAAAAATAGCTTAGTAATGCAACTCCCAATCCGTAGTTGGTGTACCGCCATAAAAACACCCGGAAACTATGGATACTCGACGGGTTGTTTTGAGACTGCTTCTCCGAAGTTCCCTTCTTTACCTTCTTCTTATGAAAAAAAAACCATCTCCCCGAGGTTTTTTCTTCCTTTTGGGAGAGTGGCCTGATTAAGCTGGTTTCTTTCTTTCGCTTCAACCAGCCATGTAAAAACGACATTTCCAAAACAAGGGAATCATCGGAACCTGATTTCCGGTAATAAAACCGGAAACGAACCGGAAGTAAAAAAAACAAACAAAACACTCCGATATATAACCCAATAACCACAGGCTCACCTCAAATACCAGTCTATGGTTATTTTTCCACCGAATCACCCAATCTATTCGCACCCCACCGAAAGATGCTCAAATGCTTTTTAATCTGGCTCCGGAATTGAAAGGCCAACTCTCCGAAAACCGCCGAGAATCCCGTGAGCAGAATAATAATTAACCAATCATGGACCGGGAGCGGACTGGTATAAAAAATCCTTTGCAGCCAAGGCACAGTCATTACCGAAACTTGCATGGCCGCCGAGATCAAAACCGCTCCCAATAAAAACTTATTTTCCACAGGGTTAAGCTGAAACATGGAACGCCGCTCCGAACGGCATTGAAAAACAAAAAATAATTGCGCGAAAACCAAAGCGGCAAACGCAGCGGTTCTTGCCTCAGTCAAGCTGCCGCCGCTCTTTAATTTATAGAAATAGATCAGTAATGCGGCGCTGCCAATCATGAATCCCTGAAAAGCAATCTTCCACCCCAGTCCGCGGCTGAATATGCCTTCCCGGGGCGGACGGGGCGGACGAATCATATTGCCCGGCTCCGCGCCCTCCATCCCTAAAGCAATGGCCGGTAATCCATCGGTTACCAGATTCACCCATAAAATCTGAATCGGCAGCAAAGGAAACGGGAGGCCTACCAGGATGCCGCCGAATATCGTCAAAATTTCTCCAATATTGCAGCTTAACAAGTAACGGATGAATTTCCGGATGTTTTCATAGATGGTACGGCCTTCTTCAACAGCCGCCACAATGGTTGCATAATTATCATCGGTTATTACCATCGCCGAAGCTTCTTTGGTGACATCAGTACCACTAAGCCCCATAGCTACCCCGATATCGGCTTCCTTGACGGCCGGAGCATCATTAACTCCATCACCGGTCATGGCCACAATTTCACCGTTATTTTTTAAGGCTTTGACTACCCGTAATTTGTGATAAGGCGAAACCCTTGCAAATACATCTACTTCACCAATTACATCAGCTAATTCCCGATCGCTCAGGCTATCCATCTCGATACCGGTCATCATTTTACCGTTGGGCCGGAGCAGTCCGATTTGCTTGGCCACGGCTGCCGCAGTACGCGGATAATCTCCGGTAATCATTTTGGTATGGATTCCCGCCCGGCGTGATTTTTCAACGGCCAACCTGGATTCAGGCCGGGGGGGATCTATCATTCCCATTAAACCGGCAAAAATGAGACCGGTTTCCGGGTCCTTTTTTTTGAAATTAGCCTCTACCAAACCGCCTTCCCGATAGGCAAAGGCCAAAATCCGCAATGCACCGGCCCCCCACTCTTCAACCTTTTTCTTCAGTTCAAGACGCCAATGATCATCTAACGGAAGAATTCCTTGACTGCTTAAAATGCGATCACATCGTTCCAAGATGATGTCGGAGGCTCCTTTAACCAACAGCCGAGCTTCTTCAGGCCGCGCGGTCCCGAAGGAGGGCCGGACCCAAACGCCCATCCGTTTCCGCTCCGATGAAAACGGTATTTCCCCCAGCCGGTAATACTCCTTTTGCAGCCGCTCGGGATCAGTTTTTAATTTAGCGGCTACTACCAACAAGGCTGCTTCGGTTGGATCTCCGGTAAATTCGGGATTATCCAAATTTCCTGCAGTGAGCTGGGCATTATTACACAAAATACTAATTTCCAGCAGTGTATTTATGGCTTTATCCGTTGTAAGAACCAACTGCTTATGATGGGAATTGGTTTCCGCGGCAAGATGATAATCTTGCCCGCCCGCCCATAGCCTGGTAACCGCCAGCTTGTTTTGGGTCAGGGTTCCTGTTTTGTCGGAACAAATGACCGTGGCGCACCCCAGTGTCTCAACCGCTGGAAGTTTCCGGATGATGGCATTCCGGCGGATCATTTTTTGAACACCCATGGCCAAGGCAATGGTGACGATTGCCGGCAAACCTTCCGGAATTGCGGCCACCGCCAAGCTCACCGCGGCCATAAACATCTTCCGCGGTTCCTCTCCCCGTAAGATTCCCAGTGTGGCTACCGCCGCACAAATGGTCAGGCAAATATAGATTAAATAACGGCCCAATTGTTCCAACCTTTTTTGGAGCGGAGTGGCTTCATCCGGAGATTTATCAATTAAACCGGCAATCTTCCCGATCTCCGTTTTCATTCCGGTGGCAACCACCACTGCTTTACCGCGCCCATTGGAAATACCAGTGCCTGCAAAAATGATATTGTGTTGATCGCCGAGGGCAGGACGAAAATCGGTAATAATAGCCTCGCTTTTAAGCACCGGCATTGATTCACCGGTGAGAGTCGCTTCATTTACTTCCAAATCCGATGCTTGAATAATTCTGGCGTCGGCGGCAATCCGGTCGCCGCTCTCCAGAATCAAAATGTCCCCCGGAACCACCTCCTTGGCCGGGATCCGTTGCACCTTTGAATCCCGTATCACATGGGCCAGGGGCGCCGTTAACTCTTTTAGTGCATCCAGTGACTTTTCGGCGCGGTATTCCTGAACGAAACCGAGAATCGCGTTTAAAACTATAATGGCGACAATGGTAATTGCATCCGCTTTCTCACCCAGCAAAAAAGATACGATTGCCGCCCCTATCAATACCAAAACCATGAAATCCGTAAATTGGGCCCCGAAAATTTGCCATAAGGAGATTTTTTTCTGGGATTGCAATTGATTAAAACCATATTTTTGGAGCCGATTGCGGGCTTCGGCAACGGTCAAACCTTTTTGAATATTACTACCCAAGGATTTGACAACTTCTTCAGCCTTTGTCGCAAACCAATTACTCATAGATGGGGAATACCCTCCTTCGTCCCGCGAATTCATCTTTTTTGTGCGAAAAAAAGCCGGAAAACTTTTTGGCGTCAATTGCATCTTATGCCTTAAAAGAACCAGGCAGACCAGGAATCTCGTATTCGTCGCTGATCGTCGTCACTCATGATTTTAAAACCGGTGCAGTCAGTCTTAAGAGTCGGGCGGCAAGCGACGAGAATCGAATGCCGTTCCGAAGTTTTAAAGTGTATTCCCGGCTTTACTCTATTTATTTGCACCCCCTCCTATTTTTTAGTATAATAGATATGGAGGCTTCACGATGCAACGTTTCAAAGTCAAAATTGTGGGCAAGTTGAAACGCCCAAAAGATGCTATTGAAAAACACCGACGAACAGTTTATTACGGATGTGGCCGGATTGCCCTGGAGCGAATCAGAAATGAAAGACGGAAACCGCCGGGAGAGACTCATTGACTCCGGCGGTTTTATAACGGTAGTAAATGCCTGAAGTATGCTGCTTTAGCCAGGCACGCCGCAAATACCAAGACGATAACCAGATAACTGGATAACTAATAACTTTGGAGGTTACATTCATGCCCATCGATGCGCCGGTGATTGCGAACTTGACGGCCGAAATCAGGGGCCTGCTCCCGCTTAAGATCGATAAAATCTTTCAACCGTTTCCGGAGGAGTTTGTATTCTCCTGCTTTGGTTCCGGTGTTTCCTGCAAATTACTAATTTCACTGCATCCGCAATTTTTCCGGTTGACCCTGCTTGAAGGCGAACGTATAAATCCCTCCCAGCCTTCCGCTTTTTGTATGCTTTTACGGAAGCATTTTTCCGGAGCCAAATTGGTCAAAATCGATGTGGTTCCTTTTGAACGAATCTGCTGTTTGACTTTTGAAACCTATGATCAATTTCAAGGTTTGAGCCACAAATCCATCTGGGTTGAGTTGACTGGAAAGAGTTCCAATTTGATCATCGTTTCCAAGGACAATTTGATTATTGACGCCTGGCGTAAAAACAACGCCGAGCGTAAAAACAACGCCGAACGGAAAAACGGTTCAGGGCAGCTTGGCAGTCGTGAACTGGCGGCCGGGGCCAAATATGAACTGCCGGAGACGGGAGGCCGTTGGAAACCGGTTACTTTATCTTGGGAACAATTCGCAAACCTGGTTACCAGCATTCCGGCTCATATCCCCCTGGAGAAACTCCTCTTGAAGCATTGGTACGGTTTATCTTCCCTGGCGGTTCATGAGATTACCCGCTTGGCTGATTTAACGCCTCAGACCTTAAGCGGGGAAGTTTCCGAGATCAAACTCCAGCAACTCTACGATGCTTTTACCAAATGGTCCGAAGCGTTGGCAAACGAACGCTTTGAACCCTCGGCTCTTTATCAGCGCCAAGGTTTTATCGTTGATTGCTGGGCGTTTACCGTCCAATTTCCACTAGAAGGCCATACCAGTCAAAAAGTAGAGTCTCTAAACCGGATTGTAAACCAAATTATGGAGCAAAAACTGGCGGAAAGCCGTTTTCAGCTCCTGAAAAGCAGTTTGGAACACCGGCTAAAAAATCTGTTAGGAAAAGCCCAGAGTAAATTAGCCAAGCAACAAGCGGAAGCGGACGCTGCCGAACAGGGCGACTCGTACCGGATTGCCGGAGAACTGCTGACAACGTACGGCAGTCAGATTAGGAAAGGAAGCACTGAAATTAAGCTGCGCAATCATTATGATCCATTAAACAGCGAGCTTAATATAGCCCTCAACCCGGCTTTAACGGCCCAAGAAAATGCGCAAGCCTATTTTAAAAAATATCAAAAAGCCAAAAAAGGCCGCTTGGCAATTGCCCAGCAAATCGGGAAAACACTTGAAACCGTCGCTTATTTGGAAAGTGTGGCCACTTTAATTGAAAACGCCTACAATCTTCAGGATTTAAAACTGGTTCAAACGGAATTGGAGATGGAGACTGAATCCCGGCCGGCCCGCCGCAGCGCTCCAAAATCGAAAAAAGAACCACCGGCGGAACCCCGCCGTTTTTTAACCCCGGAAGGGGATATAATCTTGGTGGGCAGGAACAACCTTCAGAATGATCATCTGACCTTTAAAGTTGCGGGTCCCGAGGATCTATGGTTTCATACCCAAAAAATACCGGGCTCTCATGTAATTGTCAAACTAAAGCCAGGCAACGCCTTGACGGAAGCAACACTAAATTACGCCTGCCAGTTGGCTGTCTTCTATAGTAAGGCCAGGGAATCCACCAAAGTCCCGGTAGACTACACCAGCCGCAAAAATGTCAAAAAACCCCCAGGCTCTAAAGCCGGTTTCGTAATCTATGATTTTTTCAAAACCGCAATTATAACCCCAAAACCGGAGTTGCTTCAAAAATTGGGCCTTAAGCAGGATTCATAGGATTCGGGTTTGGGTTCCGGGTCCATCGTTCAACGTTCCGGGTTCCGAGTTCAATGCTTTGGGTTTGGGATTTGGTTCAACGTTGCGAGTTTCGAGCTCAAAGCTTCGTGTTCCATGCTTAATTGATGAACGATGAACACGAAACGCGGAACGAGCATCTTCGAATCACAGGAGAAGTCCAACGCGGAACGAACATCCTCGAAATAACATAAGATAAACTCCCGGCATATAATACCTATGGCATACACGGACGCGGGTTCCCCGGTATTTGCCGAACAAATCGGGAGTGATCTCATGGTCTTTTCAATTCTGGTCTTGGCAATATCTTTAAGTTTAGATGCGTTAGGTGTCGGTATCGTTTACGGGCTGCGTCAAATTAAAATCCCTTTGAGTTCCAAACTCATCATTTGTTTCTTTTCCATCCTGTATTCCGGACTGGCGCTCATTTTGGGCAGATCATTAGCTGCCGTTATCCCTTTCCGTTTTTCAAAATTATTTGGTATTATTGTTCTCCTGCTAATGGGATTTTGGATCATTACCCAGGCTCTTTTCAAGGAGAAATCATGCCTTCCCGCAACCGAAAATTCGAAAAACGCTACTCTTTTTAAAATCGGGATAAGACCTTTGGGAATTACCATTCATATTTTCAAAGATCCCGCCATATATGATGTCGATGAATCCGGGATTATCGATATTCGCGAATCGCTTTTATTGGGATTGGCATTATCGGTTGATGCAATCGGAGTAGGCATCGGCAGCGGTCTGATGGGATTGGACTCAATGGTAATCCCCCTGGCAGTTGGATTTTGTCAACTGATCTTCCTCTATTGCGGCGGTTATATCGGCAAAAAATTTGCGATTTCGCTGCAAATCAACGAAAAATTCCTGGCTGTTTTGCCAGGAACCCTCTTGATCTTAATCGCATTAATTCGAATCTGGTAAAAAAAACCTTAGCTTTGTAAAATCGTAAATGCCGTCTGCAGCATGGAGTTGCGTTTATTCTCATCCGGAATAATTAAGGTGTTCTTATCGTGGTTCGTCATATTAATTAATTCCTGAATTTGTTTGGCCGCTTCCTTGGGATCATCGCTGATATCCATGGTTGAGCGTGAATCCAACCATGCCGCCCGGTAATGGGAGTGATAGTAGGCAGCGTAGATCGGGGAACCGCCCTCAATTAAAAACGAAAATGAACTGCAAGCCGTTGTATAATTCGGGTAAGGATTTATCAACATTTTCCGGGTCGTCCCCATCATAAACAGGCTGGGTGCTCCATCGTATAATTTGATTTTTAAATTATCCGCTAATTTAGGATTTTCCATTTTATACATTATCAAATATATCAGGTTTTCAATGATCTCCGCTTCAATTTCGCCTTCCGGCCGGCCTTCCTGCCTGGAACGATAATGAGCCATGGCGGGGTTGGTCAGCAGCAGATTTATTTTTACTTTTCTTTGCAGGGCCTCTTTGATAGCCTTCCAAATTTCCGTATATTCATCCTCTTCATCAAAGGCAACGCCAATCAATCCTTTTAATGATGTCCCCACAGCAAAAAATTGGGAACTCTCCTCCACCAGACTTTCAATAACGCGGGAGGTCCCTTCCAAACGGTTGCGATAAACATCACTGATACCTGCGGTTTGAATCTTGGAAAGAAGCATTAATTGGTCAAACGGCTGATCGGTTAACCGTTTATACTCTTCGGAAAGAATCGATACATTCACCAGTCCCATAAAACCCGCCAAAAAAGCCGCCGATCCCAAACTGGTAAGCAATAAAGCAATTCTGGATCCTAATCCCGAAGCTAACGGCAGGATGGCCATTACAATTCCGATGACGATGATTACTACATTGGTAGCTACCGCGCCGGGAAACATTTTCCGAATACCTACACCCAATTTCATGATTTACCCCCTTAGTAATTTTGAAAGTTGCTTTGCCGGATTTATCTTAAAATACCTGACAGCCCCGGATTCCCAAACTTTCAGTTTATTTATCGGAATAAATCCGTATTGGGTTAAACAGTTTCGCAATAATTGGATATAATTTCCTTTTTGCTTTGTTTAATAGGCCTAAACAAGGCTACTTAGACAGGATTAACTGGATTAAGGGAATTTTCATAAAGGCAAAGTCAAAACGAAGGATATAATGGTTTAATCCAATAAATCCCGTTAATCCCGTCTACTAAAAACTCTTTTGGCCTTCAGCTTAGCATGCAAACAAAAAATTCGTCAACTTTGATATATCAGAAGCAATAGGAGGGCTTAGCATGGACGGACCTTGAATTAATGGGTCTTCGGCTCAACATGGACATGAATGTTTTCAATATTGGAGATGTTGTTTTTGATACGGTTTGAAATTTCCTTGGATATGTTTTCAACCCGGTCCAATTCATAATCTTCTTTCACCTCGCAATGTAAAAACAGGGTGAGTTTTTCTCCTAAACTGTATATTTTAATATCATGGCAGTTAATTTCCGAAGGGTGGCCGTTAATCAGCGAATCAATCCGGTTTATCAGGGGCTCGCTTTCGCAAGTGATATCCTTTGCTACAATCTGCTGTTGTTTGACATGTTCAAAATTAACGCTGACATCCTCCACATCGGCAAGATCTTTCTGGATAAGCTCTCCGATAGCATGCGAAAGATAGTGAGAATCCCTTAAATTCATACTCTCCTTAACTTCCAAGTGGATAGCAATATTTTTTTTCCCCGTAACTTCGTACACATGGATATTATGAATATTGGTACAATTGGGGAAACGGTCCACCACCTTTTTTACTACCCGGTAAACCTCTTGATCCTCAGTTCCAGGAACCGGAACCGGATAGGTGCTGATGATAATATCACTATCGGGCAGCTTGCTTTGAATCCGCTCCCTTACTTCAGCGGCAATGGAATGTACCACCCGGTGGCTTTCGTTTCTCCCGATGCCGATATTCAGATCAATAAATAGCTTGGGACCCGAAGGCCGCACCCGCACTCCGGATACATCCATGACTCCCTGAATACCGTTAACTTCATGCAAAATATTACTGACAACACCTTTGGGCGCAGTATCCAGTAAAACATCAATGGTTCGTTTACCTAACCGGATACTTACAATAATGACCAAAATGGAAACACCCAGAGCGGCAACGGGATCACCGTAATTAAGTACCGGAATCTTAAAGTAATCCCCGGCCCAAACACAGGCCAAGCCGGCGATTACTACTGATGAACTGGCGATATCACTGCTAAAATGAAGTGCATCCGCTTCCAGCGCTTGACTGCCATATTTTTGGGCAACCCGCCGTAAAGCGGTGGATCTTGAAATATCGACAATAATTGAAATTATCATTACTCCAATACCCCATATGGTACCTGTTACCTCAAATGATTTGTCAAAAAACAGTTTTTCAAGCGCTTCATAAATAATCCAGATACATGTTAACAACAGTAGAGCCGTTTCAATCAATGCCGAGAAACTTTCTATTTTTCCATGTCCGTAATTATGATCCTGATCTGCCGGTTTGTCGGATAAACGCACCGCGAAAAATGTAACTGCGGCTGCACCAAGATCCAACATTGAATGGGCTGCTTCGGATAAAACGCCCAAGCTTCCCGTCCATATTCCAACGATAATTTTTATTGTCGTTAAAAATATGGCGGCCAAAACCGAACTCAGCGCCACCTGCTGTTTTTCATTGGCCATCATATCACCTCTATGAAGTTGCCGTCTATCCGAAACTGCACAATGAAAATTAAACGGATAATATAAACCCGTGGAACATTGCGTCCCACGGGTATTAATCCGCTGCCCAAAAGGCCCGGCTGATACGGTTCATCCGCAAAACTCTTCGGATTCAAACGTATTGCCTGTTCGAAAAGATGTACACATCCAATATGCTAAATTAGTATTAATATACACTAAATTATTGTAATTTGTCAAGAGTCTTGTGCTACTTTGGAGGTTTGAATGGCGGTTCGGGCCAATTCATCGCAGCGATTGTTATAAACGTTGTCCTGATGGCCTTTGACCTTGATCCAATCGATTTGATGAACCTGGTTGAGCTGAATTAATATGGACCATAAGTCTTGATTCTCAACCGGTTTGTTTTGAGAATTCAGCCAGCCGTTTCGCTGCCAGTTACCGATCCAGTTTTGGCGAAAGGCGTTGATTAAATAGGCACTATCGGAATAAAGTTTAACTTTACAGGGAAATTTGAGTGCGGTCAAGGCCTGGATTGCGGCCTGCAACTCCATCCGTTGATTGGTGGTTCGCGGTTCATTTCCGGATAGTTCTTTTTCAGCGCCTTCATAAATCAAAACCGTGCCCCAGCCACCGGGACCTGGGTTTCCGGAACAAGCGCCATCCGTATAAATTGATACTTCCTTCAATGTATATCCTTTCTATTTCACCAATTGGCGTAGTGTTTTTAAATTCATCAGATCATCATCCGGTGCCTCCTGCGGTGTCTCCAAAATCCCCGGCAATTGATTCAGACGCGGATGATTCATTAAAAAACTGAACCCTTGGAGGCCGATCATCCCCCGGCCGATATGCTGATGCCGGTCCAAATGAGAACCAACGGTTCCCACGGCATCATTGAGATGAAATATTTTCAGGTTGGAAAGGCCGACGAACTTCTCAAATTCATCCAGGGTCTGTTGCCATCCGGAATCCGAACTCAAATCATAACCAGCGGCAAATGCGTGACAGGTATCAAAACAAACACCCACCCGGTCTCCTTGGTTTACCTCTTTGATTAACAGTCCCAGATCTTGAAACGAACCCGCCACTTCTCCGCCAGCGCCGGATTGGTTTTCGAACAACAATAAAGTGGAACCTTTAACCTTCTCCAATACCAGGTTAACCGCAGCAATTATTTTTTTTAGGCCAATATCCCGATCTTTGGCCTTGCCGGGATGAAATACAAAAAAGTCCGCTCCCAGGGCATTCGCCCGGCTGAAATCCTCCACCATGGTAAGGACTGATTTTTCGTATAATTCAGGGTCGGTAGTGGCCGGATTGGGTAAATAGGACAGATGGACCATAACCGGCCAAAGAGCGTATTTCTCCCGTTCTTTACGAAACTGCGCCACTTCGGAATCGGCCAAGGGTTTGCGGGCCCATCCCCGGGGGTTTCCCGCGAAAATTTGAAAGCCATCGCATCCGATTGAATACGCCTGATTCACCGCACCCGGAAAACCTTTACCGATTGATACATGTGCTCCTAATTTCAATGTTCGCTCCTCCGGCCCATTTCGTCGATATATCGAAGTACACGGTACTCCTCTATAACTTTCGAAAAAGATACTTTTTCAGCCAACAACTGGAGAGATACCAAAATGACCAGCGCCACAATTTTGCTGACGGGGCTTAACATCCAGGCCATCATGATTCCCAGGGAAGCCCCCAGCAAATTGGAGCCGCTGTCCCCCATCATCACTTTTTCCTGTAAATCAAAGGGTAAATAATAAATCATAATGGCTAAAATCGGTAAAAACAAACTGGTAAAATTTAAAAAATTGCTGCCGCTGAATGCCAAAATGATAATAAATCCGGATAAATAGGCTTTACCCGCCCTACCAGGACGCAAATCAAACAGGTTAACGGAATTGGTTGCCAAGGCCACCAGCAAGAAATTGACGATTAAGCTCACCCAGAATGGCCAGCCGTCCTTAATAAACTCTAAACTGCCAAAACTAAATACCAGAGCTATTATTCCACCGAATAACGCTTTAAAAGCTCCCGAGGTAAATTTCTTTTCGGCGAACAACATCCGGAAATGTCCCCTAAATCCCTTTACTTCATGAACGCCTAATTGATCATCAAAGAATCCCATAAACCCGGTTGCAACCAGCACAAACATAAACAGAAAACAGTTTTCCGCAGTAAATGTTTTAACCCGCAACAACATTCCGATGATGGTAATCACCGGCACCATAACTGTAAAAAGCACTCCTCCGGAGAAAGGGATTTTTTTACCTTGGTAATTCACCTTGGTAAGACCGGCATCGTTAAATAATTTAATCATAGAAGGAAATACCACGGATGCCAAAAAATAAGATATTACCAGAATTGATAAATACCGCACTGCTAATAACAAAACCGCATTAATTGAATCAATGGCCTCCGTCATAAAAGTCACCTCTTAATCAGTCTTTTAGCTAGAACAAGAGCCACATCCAAAAATTGTTGGCCCCGGTGCAAAAAACCGGCTAAATCCCGGCCGGTTTCCGCATGGGTCATTTGAACCGGCACCTCTTTTACACGAAACCCATGCCGGAACACATCAATGGTTAATCCGACTTCGACTCCAAAACCGGATTCAAAAGCGACAATCTTTTCAACTACTGCCCGCCGCATTACCCTCTGGCCCGAAAGAGGGCTTGAGACCTCTAATCCGGTGTACCAACGAATTCCTTTCTTGGCTAAACCGGTAACCCACCCGAAACCGCCCTTTTTTTGAGCAGCCGGAAACCTGCCGATGGTCATATCCGCTTTATCTTCCAGAACCGGCGCGATCAACTTTTCCACTTCCGAAGCAGATTTTCCCAAATCCCCATCCAGCAGTCCGATAATATCACCTTTCACATATTGAAGGCCGTAATTCAAGGCCCCACCTTTACCGATATTTTTCGCCAAGTCAATGACTTCAACCCCGGTTTCCCTTGCCCTGGAACCGGTTTGATCTTTGGAGCCGTCGTTTACTACCACAATTTGGGTGACTTTCCGAATACTTTGCACCGCCTGAATCGTAGCTTGAATATTTTGTTCTTCATTGTATGCCGGAATTAGAACTGAAACCATTTCTTCCGTTAATTCAACCATAGTATCCCATCCTTGTTCATTCTAATAATTCAGCTTGACTTCCGGCATCAGCCGCCGGGCCGTATCTTTTATTCCGTAGTGCCCCCATTTCCCAGATGCCAATAAATAAACCAGGGTCAGTTCTCCGGGGGGAGTGTCGATATTGTCAATGGTTCCCTGGCATTTTTGCTGATAGATTCGCATGTAAGATTGGGTTACAAAACTGGGTTCGACTCCAATCATGGATATGCCCGAAATCTTACGCACTGCATCCATTAGAGGGAGATCTATCTCTTTTTGATGGTTGCTTTCCGGGATCGTTCCGCCCCCTAAAAAAACAATAGTATCAATATACCCCCTATTATAATCACCCCATAATTGCACTAATTCTTTGTTTTGTAAATATAGCAACTGAAAACTGCCCTGGCCCTGAGTAATAATCTGGATTATTTTCGAATGAATCAGTGGAATTAAATCTTTTTCCGGGGCCATGGGAATATCAAAGGCGTCCACCAATTCGGTTTTAAATTGCGGATCACTTAAATTAAGCACTTTGGTAATGGAGGTTATGGAAGTAACATCGGCGCCGGCTTGCCGTAAAATATTGACCAGTTCTTTAGCGTATGTAAAATTTACCGTCTCATTCGTCCGGATGATGGCGATCCGTCTACCGATTAAACGGTTCGTAATTAGGCCGGGAATTATCGTTTTTTGAAATTGCCTGGCAATTTCCAATTCACTCTCTTTTATCTGCAATGATGCCTGTAAAACATCACGATTCTTTTGATACATTTGCTCCAAACGATCAATCTGTTTTTCCATTTCTAGGTTCACAGTACGACCAAGATTGGCTCCAAGAATAATCCCCAATCCAAGCGCCAAAAGAACCGCAACTAAAGAGGCAACATGGTAACGCATATCGACAATCATTTTTCCAGAACCCCCCATAAGACCCGATCGTTAGTTATCTAGTTTTCTAGTTCCTCAGTTTCCGGTTTTTCTAATTAGCAAATTCAATAATTCCATAGCTCTGCAGTTTTATTTGTTTCTTGATAACTATAATAGATAACCTGATTACTAGAAACTAATTACTGGATAAACTAGAAACTTTAAATACCCGTAAGTAATTTCACTTGCAGCCAAAATGCCCTTAGCCAGTTCCTGGCCCATGGCATTTGCAGTAATACCGTCAGTATAACCACAAAACCAGTTAGCGAAAGCCAGACCAAATATTTCAGCTTTACCCGGCCTTGATAGATTTTGCTGACTCCGCGGGCATCCACTAAAATGGAACCAACTTTCAACCGGACCAAAAAAGTGCTGCCCATTCCTTGGCGGCCTTTTTCCAAGAAATCAATCATATTGGAATGGGTTCCCACCGCCACGATTAAATCGGCCCCTTTTTCGTACGCCAGCAGCAGAGCGATATCTTCACTGGTACCAGGCGCTGGAAATGCCAAAGCATTGAGTTTCATCCGGTCAATCCTTTCCATGCCCGGAGCACGCCCATTAGGATAAGCATGGACCACAATCTCGGAACCGCATCTCAAGGCGTCATCGCTGATGCTATCCATATCGCCAATGATTAGATGGGGTTTATAACCGAATTCAAGTAAAGCGTCGGCCCCCCCGTCAACTCCGATTAAAACAGGATTTACGTCATGAATATAGGACCGGATTGTGGTCAAATCCTCGCGGTAGTTCTGCCCCCGGACGACAACCAAGACGGGTTTGCCTTCAAACTTCGTATTAATATCAGGTATCTTTAAATTGCCCAAAATCAAATCTTTTTCTTTAGAAGCATATTCGAGGGTATTTACCAAAAACTTGTCCAACTCATTTACCAGGTTCCCTTTGATCTCCTTCAGGCGGCGTTTTACGGTGTGAGACTCCAAAAAAACTCCTTCGGCCAGTAAAACATCGTTTTTCCAGATTTGGTTGCCTTTTACTTCGATGAAATCCCCTTCATGAACCTTCTGAAAAATTTCCTGCCCTACATTGTCCAAAATCCCGATTCCTTCTTTTAAAAGATGCGCCGGTCCGGGATTGGGATATTTCCCGGTCATGGATGAACTGGCATTAATAACCAGCTTAATCCGGGCTTTAATTAAGGAATCAGCCGATACCTGATCCAGATCGGCGTGGTCGATAATGGCAATTTCGCCTTGTTGAATCCGTTTCGCCAAATTTTTGGTGCGATAATCTATTCGTGCTTTTGCTTTGATTTCCACGAACCAAGAACCTCCATTACCGGAAAACGTTAAACAACTTTCTTTTTAAGCCGAATCTGATCGGCAATTTTCGCTATAAATGATGCATTGGTAGGTTTGCCCTTTTTATCATCCACGCAATAACCGAACAGTTTATGCAAAACCTCAACATTACCCTTATTCCAGGCGGTTTCAATGGCAAAACGCATTGCCCGTTCCACCCGGTTCGATGTGGTGTTATAACGCTCGGCAATCGTGCGATACATATTTTTGGTAATATCTTTGATTGATTTGGGATCCTCGACCGTTAAAACAATGGCGTCCCGAAGATACGTAAAACCTTTAAAATATGGCGGTATTTGCAAACTAATAATGGCATTGGTAACATCGTTTTCCAACGGTTTATTAATGAAGGTTTTACGGTGGGAAATCACTTTGTATTCTGCCTTATCAGCAATCTCAACAATCCGTTGGGTCAAAATATTCAAATCGAATGGTTTTAGTACATAATAATCAATCCCAAGCTTCGAGGCGTTTTTGGTAACCTCTTCCTGGCCGAAAGCAGAAAAAACAATAATTTTCGGTTTCGCATGTTGAGGATTCTCTTTAAACCATTGTAAAACACCTAATCCATCCATTTGAGGCATGATCATGTCCAGCAACAATATATGTAAATGATTATTGGGAATTGCGTTAACGAGATCCAAACCGTTATGAACCATTAATACCAAATCAATTCTTTTCTGGGTAAGAAAAAAATTTTGGAGGAGTTGACAAAATTCTACATTATCATCAGCAATCCCCACTTTAATGGAATCCAAACTTAATGCCCCCTCCAAAATTTTATAATCATTGTTTCGCTACTTCCGAAAGAATTCCTTTAATATTTCGGTTACCTTTTACCAGTTATGGAAATACCGGAGTTTTTAGTTGATAGCGAATAGGGAAAGCATTTAAAATACATGCTTTCCCCCGGTTCATTCCAAAATTGCCATTGAAAACAATAATTAAGATGCCTTTGCTTTTTTCCGGGAACTATGGTCACGAATTAACGAGGATGGGCGGCTGCGGATCGGGGAGTAGTTAATTTCGTTGTTCATCCATTCAGCCAGGACTCCATAACCCTTGGTGGGATCGTTTACGAATACATGAGTAACCGCCCCGACCAACCGCCCCTTTTGAATGATGGGGCTTCCGCTCATTCCTTGAATAATACCCCCGGTCTGTTTCAGAAGAGCGGGATCGGTCACTTTTATGATCATGCCTTTATCCCGCGGTTCATTTTGCCGGAACACCTTCATTATCTCAATCGTAAATTTTTCCACCGTCCGCCCTTTAATAACAGTATATATTTCTGCCGGTCCTTCTTTAATTTGTGAACTATAGGCGATAGGTATCGGATCGGCAAAAGGTTCATTAAAGCTATTCATCAATCTACCGTAAATGCCAAAGCGGGTATTCCGTTCAATTCGGCCGATGATACCGGAGTTGGAACTGCAAATCCCGATTTTCTCACCCGGCTCACCGGGAGCCCCGGGTTTTATACCATGAATACTGGCAAATACAATTTCACCTCTATGGAAAGACAATCCTTTTACTCCGGGAAAATCCGCAATACGATGTCCCAGACCGGCAAATCTTTTGGTTAATGGGTCATAAAAAGTCAAGGTTCCGACCCCGGCCGCCGGATCCTCGATGAATATTCCCAGCATAAAACGAAACTCTTTTGATTTTTCTTTTACGCATAAAACCGGTTGAATATTTACCATTTTAACCTCATCGCGCCGTTTCACAGTCAATTCCAAGCTTTTCATTTGCGGTTGGTAGTTCTTTAAAACAAGCTCCATATCCTCAACTCGATTAATTGGAACATGATTCAACCTCAGAATAATATCCCCAATCTCCAAACCGGCATCTTTGGCAGGATAATGCAATTTCCCATCGATGCCCCGCACCGGCAAATGCCCGACGATAACTACTCCGTAACTGGAAAACAACACTCCGATGGCTTGTCCTCCCGGAACCACCATCGGAGGACTTTTAAATCTTACATGCATGTTTTTAACCGGGATGGCTCCCAAAATTCTTAATTGAACGTCAAATTCATCGGCTGCTTCTGAACTTAGAACAATCCGCTTGCGGAGTATCGTTGGCGGCGGAGAAGCCTCCATTGCTTGAAAATTGCGGCTTTCATCACTGGAATGAAAGCCGAGGGGGAAATGAACCCACAGTGTAATTTGCTGCCCGGGCGCCAAAGTTAGATTCTGCGGTAAACGGAATAGTTCGATACAGATAGAGGTCATAAAAATAGCAAGTATAACCCCCAAACCCAACCAAAAATACGCCAGTCTCCATCGTCTCGTTTTCAAAGAACCACATCCTAAATTTTTTGTTGGATTCTACAGGATAAATTCCCCGTTTACCTGCGGTTTTATTCCAACAAAAAAGCCCGGAGTTTCCTCCAAGGCTACTGTTCGGATCAGTTTTATCAAACTTAAAACAATTTTCCACCTTTAGCGTATATCTGCTTATACCATACTTGGTACTCTGATTGCCATTGTTGGCCGTATGCTATGATATCCTTTTTTATGGCCGCCGGATTTACCCCGGTGCTCTTGACCAGGGTCCAAAACTCTTTGCGGTGATTCAGATATTTTAGGTGCGCCAATTCATGAAGAATAATATAATCCATTAATTGCTGGGGACCGCCAATCAAGCGATGGGAAATATTAATATTTTTCAATGAAGAACAAGATCCCCAGCGCCGGAACTGACGGTGAAACCTAACCTTGTGAAACACAAATCCGAAATACCGGCAGTTTAACTCCGCCGTCCGTTTTTCCAACTCCGGTAAAGCCTTTTTGCCCAAACAACTCCAGTAAGCTTTATCAATCATTATTCGTAATAATCTTGGCTGGGATAAAAGTTCAACCGGAAATTTAATAAAACAGCTTTCTGTCCGGAACAACGCCGTAACCCCGCAGCGTTGTTCCGGAATCAACATGATTGGAATTCTGAACACTTCCATCGCCATTCGATACCCTTTAGGCTACCACAATGTTGACCAAACGCTCAGGCACCACAATAACTTTTTTCAAATTTTTGCCCTGGATTAACGGCACAATTGTAGGATGATTCAAGGCGGTTTCTTTGATCTGATCTTCAGCGCTATGAACCGGTATGGTAATTTTTTCCCTGATTTTGCCGTTAATCTGAATTACAATCTCGATAGTTTCTTCCGCTGCCAATTCCGGATTGTACACGGGCCACTTTTGATTGTGAATGGAATACTCAAGTCCCAAACGGTCCCAAATTTCCTCGGTAAAATAAGGACAAGCGGGAGCCAGTAATAACAATAACGTTCTAACCGCTTGATTCCAGGCGTCCGAACCATATACCCGGGCTTTATGTTTGACCAGTACATTGGAAAACTCCATAAGCGAGGCCAAATAGGTATTGAATGAAAAGCTTTCAATTTCCCGGGTGGCTTTGGCAATGGTTTGATGGTTTTTCCGGATAATCAGTTTCTCTTCTTCCTGCGAGGAAGCCGCAGGAACAGTCTCCAAAACCAATTCCCAAATCCGGTTGACAAAACGGAACATGCCTTCAATTCCCCTGCTATCCCAAGGTCCGCCCTGTTCCCAGCGCCAACCGAACATCAAATAGACCCTTACTGCATCGGCGCCGTATTTTTGAACCAAATCATCGGGGGCGATGACATTTCCCCTGGATTTGCTCATTTTTTCACTGTCTTCCCCAAGAATAATGCCTTGATTCCGTAATTTGACCATGGGTTCGTCAAAGTTTATCAGGCCTAAATCCCGCATCACTTTGGTAAAGAAACGGGTATAAATCAAATGCATACAAGCATGTTCCACCCCGCCCGTGTAAATATCAACCGGAAGCCAGTATTGGCCTTCTTGTTTGTCAAAGGGCACATCGCCTTTATAATAGGGGCTTAAATAGCCGTATTGATACCAGGAGGAACACATAAATGTATCCATCGTATCGGTCTCCCGTTCGGCGGGTCCGCCGCATGTAGGACAAGTCGTTTTACGGAAACCGTCATGGTATCTCAAAGGCGACTCACCGGTAGGTAGAAACTCAGCGTCCTCCGGCAGCAAAACAGGCAGATCCTGGTACGGCACCGGGACCGTTCCGCATTTCTCGCAATAAATAATGGGAATGGGGGCTCCCCAATATCTTTGACGGCTGATTAACCAGTCGCGGAGACGGTAATTCACAGTTTTACTGCCGATGCCTTTCTGCTCAAGCCATTTAGTTACTTTCGCCTTTCCTTCCCCGGCCGGCACCCCGTTAAAATCAGCGGAATTTACCATATATCCGGTTTCCACATCCGTATATGCCGTTTGTAACTCTATTTGGCCATTTGACCCGGCGGGAGCAATGACGATCTTAACGGGCAGGTTGAACTTCCTGGCAAACTCAAAATCCCGTTCATCATGGGCCGGAACAGCCATAATCGCGCCGGTGCCGTAACCCATCATTACATAATCAGCAATCCAAATGGGCACTTTTTCATTATTCACCGGATTAATGGCGTATGCCCCGGTAAACACCCCGGTTTTTTCCTTACCGGTCGCCAAACGTTCAATCTCGGTTTGACGGGAAGCCTGCAGCACATATTGACTGACCTTATCCCGGTACTCCCCGGCAGTAATTTCGTTGACTAGCGGGTGTTCCGGAGCCAACACCATGAAGGTTACACCCCATAGAGTATCCGGCCGGGTGGTGAAGATCTTGATTTCCTGTCCGGATTCGGTATGAAAAAGCACTTCCGCTCCTTCACTGCGCCCAATCCAATTTTGCTGCATGGTGATGACCCGTTCCGGCCAGTCTATCTTTGAAAAATCAAGCAATTCATCGGCATAATCCGTAATCTTGAAAAACCACTGGCTCAATTCTTTTTTTACAACCGGAGTATCGCAACGCTCGCAATGACGATCCTCCCCCCAGACTTGTTCCCGCGCCAAAGTGGTATTACATTGCGGGCAAAAGTCAACCGGAGCAAATTTTTTATAAGCAATGCCCTTTTCGTAAAACTTCAGAAAAAACCACTGGGTCCAGCGGTAATAATCCGGCAGACAGGAAACAATCTCCCGTTTCCAGTCAAAGATGGCGCCCATACTCTTCAGTTGTTCCCTCATTTTTTGAACATTGGCAATGGTCCACTTAAACGGGTGAATTCCTCTTTTAATGGCGGCGTTTTCGGCCGGTAATCCGAAAGCGTCGAAGCCCATGGGGAATAAAACATTATACCCTTGCATCCGTTTGAAACGGGCATGCGCATCGGATGGAGTTATGGCATACCAATGCCCGATGTGAAGGTCGCCGCTGGGATACGGCAGCATGGTCAAGGCATAATATTTCGGCTGATTGTTAATCTCCGCGCGGTAGGCATCATCAGTTTCCCATTTGTGCCGCCAGCGGTTTTCAATCTCCTGATGATGGTACTTGTCAACTCTTTGAGACATCGTGTCTTCCTCCTAAGGATTCTGTGCGAGTAACACTTTTTTGTGACATAAAACCACAACTTTGTGCTAGATCCTATTGTCATATACTAAATATGCTATGAAAACCTATTAGACGCACAGACTCCTAAGGGCCGTGCTCTGAATTTGAAAAAATAACGGGCTGCCGGAATGGTATGAAATCTTCCTTTGGCAGCCCCGGAATGTAAGCCTAAGAATCAAATTGATAACACTTTGGCATCATGCCATAGGTTTTCCAAAGAGTAAAATTCTCTTTCCGACTGTTGCATTACATGGACGATTAGCTCACCATAATCCAACAGGATCCACCGGCCCCCCTGGTATCCTTCCCTGGCCGGCAAAGGATAACCGGCCTCCTGCATCCGCTCAATCACATTGTCAGCGATGGCTCTTACCTGAACCGGATTTTGACCGGAGCAAACCAAAAAATAATCCGTTACTCCGGAGATCCCCCGCAAATCCATAACTATGGCATCATATGCTTTTTTTTCGACAACAGCTTCTTTGGCAAGCGTTAATTTTGGTTCCATGAATTTAGCGAATACCCTTCATAATCAATTCATTGCGTCCGGCGACCGTCCGGGGATGGAATAAATATCCTTGGTTTAAGACAAACATAAGCGTATGATTATATACCTTTAACAACAATGATTCCGGTTCAATCCGGAAGGCTTCTTCCCGCAATTGCCGGGAAACAATATAAGTCCGGCCCGGTTCGATAAAATCAGCGATAAAAATCAGTTTGGCCAGCGCCGCTATATTTGGAGCGCCGGTGATATGAAACGTGATGGCTTCCAAAATCTCCGGGTGCTCAATCCCCAACTCTTTCCGGACCGTTGCGGCGGCAACCGCACCATGAAGAAGTAACGGTTCGGCTTTTTCAATGTCGTCTATAACTATACCAAAATTACCCGCCAGTTTCAAGAGCAATTCCGGATCATATTCACGGCATAAGTCATGCAATAGAGCGGCCGGGGGTATCAATTCCTGTGGAAGGTTGAATCGGGGGGCAAGCTGCAGGCCGATTTCCTCAACCCCCAGGCAATGCTGGAAACGGGTTTCTGAAACATGCTCCCGGAGATAACTTATAATATCATTGCGATTAAATCCAGTGCTCATCAGGCCTCATCAAAGTCCAGGAATTTTAAGTACAGTCTATAGTTTTAGCCAGTTGACAAGATATTGCTCTCCCGCAGAGACGCAAAGGCGCGGAGAAAAAACCAATATAAGATATTATTTATATCTTTAAAGCGCCTTTGTCACTAAGGTGATGACGCATCTGCGGAGTTCACGAACGGTAATTGACAAACTGCAATTCCACTCCGTAATCCTTGGTCTTTAAAAGCTGGATAACCGCCTGCAAATCATCTTTATTCTTTCCGAAAACCCGTACTTGATCGTCCATAATTTGCGCTTGGACTTTAACTTTTAAGCCCTTGATATCTTTCACAATTTCTTTGGCGGGTTCCGACGCTATACCCTGTTTTATGGTGATGGTTTGCCGCACGAAACCGCCGGAAGCGGATTCGATTTTGGAATAATCCAGATTTTTAATGGGAACCGCCCGCTTAATAAGCCTGGTTTTCAAAATATCGATGACGCTTTTCAATTTAAAATCGTCTTCGGTTAGGATTTTAATCTCCGAACCGTTCAGGTCGATTTGGGTTTTACTGTCTTTAAAATCAAACCGTTGATTGATTTCCTTAATACACTGATTAACCGCATTATCCACTTCCTGCATATTTACCTTTGACACTACGTCAAATGATGCTTCATTAGCCATTCGCCGGAATCGCTCCTTTATCTTCCTCGGCAAGCACACCTTTGGAAATATTAAAAATCAACGATTTACTATTCGCTGAGTAAGGGCGTTTCCCTTTATTTTGGGAATAATTTTTTATTCAAAATTGCCACGCTGATAAATAACTACTTTTCAATGGGCATAAAAAAAGGGGTTGTCTCACCCCGAACGAATCAACCGGATTCAATTGCTGTAAATACAATAAAAGTAAGTCTTTAGGTCACTCCGACCTGTCAGGTAAACTTCGACCTGTTAGGTAACCCCGACCTGTCTTGGTTTCGCTTCATTAACTATTAATTCCCGGCCCCCCATATCCTTCCCATTCATAATATCAATTATTTTACCCACATCTTCCTCGTCGACTTCAATAAATCCAAATCCTTTGGAACGTCCGCTATTGCGGTCCACAATAATTCGGCTTGATTTCACCTGGGCATGCTGTGCAAACAAAGCTGCCAAATCTTCTTTGGTGGCCGACCAGGGTAGATTGCCTACATATAGTGTTTTGGTCACCGAATCTTCACCTCTTTCATACCTATATTTTGCATCAAAAAAAATGGACTATACTTATTTTCAGTCCATTTTATCAACTCTGGATGTTTGGAAGGGACCGAACTTAATTTTTTGCTTCTCTCTTTTTGCGAAAATTTACGAAAAAAAGGAAAGAGGGTGCACTACAAGTCCTAATTTCCCCTGTAACCGCAGGGTAATTATGTTATAATTTTTTTTAGAGAATACCCGGGGTTAATATGCAAAGACTAAATCCTGACTATATTCTAAATAAATTATGGCTGAAAAAGGTACTCTGATTGCCTTTTTAAACGCCGTCCTTGATGTTGACGATGGCAATAAACTGATATCACTTGAAATTATCAATAATAAAGAACTTTTCAAGGAATTGATTTTTGACAAAACCAGCAGGCTTGATGTTAAACTAAAACAGCAGACGGTATGCAGAACAATATTGAAGTCCAACTTACGGATCAAAATAACATGACAAAAAGGACCATGTTTACTGGGGAAGCTTTCTTGAAGGAATAAAACAAGGCGATAATTATATAAGCCTTTCCAAGGTAATAACTATCAATATCCTGGACTTTGACTTTCTTGGCATCGAAAAATTCCATTTAAAATACCGTCTCTGGGAGGGTTCGGAAGAAAACTATCTATTGACTGATCTAATTGAAATCCATTTTATCGAAATGCTTAAAATTTAGGTATTTCAAGGAAAAAGACTGGAAGGCAATCCACTTCATCGATGGCTTAAATTTTTTGACCGGAAGCTATCGAAGGACGAGTTGGAATACGGACATAGCGATACCTCCCCGATACCGCCGTGTCTTTAAAAAAAGGGCGGCTTTAATACGCCCTCCGCAAGTCCAATTTTTCAAAAGGAAAACGGCGGCTTTGATTTTTTCTCAAAACCGCCGTCAGACTACTATCTTATAAAATGAGCAAAGCTATCCAGCCGCCGCGACAACGGTTTTTTTATTTCCGTTGCGGCGGGTGCTATTCTATTTATTTTTTATAATAGGTATCCAAATTTCACTTTTGTATGTTGGACTGCTCATATCGCCGTTTGAGTACCATTCAATTTCAGGCGCGGGAGTGTGTTCATATCCTGTCGTGGGGAAAAATTCTGAAAAAATACGCC
>JARKQY010000039.1 GCA_029974635.1 Bacillota bacterium
TTAAATAAAAGTTCGGTAAATAATATCGTTGATATTGTCCAAAACAAAATTTTAGATTGGGCGATCCTTTTAGAGCAGAATGGTATACATGGTGAGGGTATGAAATTCACCCTTGACGAAGTTGACAATGCCAAAAACCCATCAATAATTTATTATACAAATAATTTTTACAGTTCTGTTGATAATACACAAATCCAACAGGGAACAGATGATAGTGATCAAATTTCGATAATATAATTATATCGCTTACTGAACAGTAAGCGATATAATTATAAAACTACTCATCTGAAAGTCTGTAAACCGTTGATAATACTGGATTTTTCCAAGTCCTATAATTTCACTCCGACCAAATCAAAGGACAAACTTTGATATAATAGAAACCGTCTGATAAGGGCGGTTTTTATTATGTCCGAAACCGGGAAAACCCTTGTTTCAAGCGGTTTTCGGGCATTCGGCGCTTTTTGCTTCGGCGCCGGGGCGCGCGGGAAAACCGTTAAAAATGACCGGCCAACGCAAATCTGTCCCAAACGCTCAAATATTCCGAACCCCCCGCCCCATAAAAGCGAACGCCCTATTAAATTAAAAAGAGGGCCGCAAAAAACGAACCCCCTCTATATTAAGACATTTTGCGCCGCGCTGGATCATATTCCGGCGCGGCGCTTTTTCTATTTTCGGCCTATTCTCTCTCGAAGGGAACCTCGCAATCCCCGCATACTACATTGACTCTCGCGTGGCGCGGATAATGGTGCTACATATCGGGCAAACGTATTTTATACTGCGGTTCTTGGATTTGCTGCCGCCTTTCTTCCCTTTGCCGTTTCCTTCCGACAGGCGGGCCGCATGGAGCGCGTTGTCGCCCAAAACCTCCGCCAGCCACGCGCTGGCCTCCAGAGTGAGGGTGGTTATCGTCCAGCCATATTTGTCGTATTTCTCAATAACTATCCCGTGGGCTTCTGCCGTATCTTTTAACCGCTTATATATCAGTCAAGCGCACCAATCTAATTGTTCCTGTTGGGGTCTCTATTGCAATCGATGTTGGAATCTCTGAGTTGTAGATTGCTCCCAATAGTTCTATAGTGAACTGAGGATCTTCAAAATTAATCAATGAAACCGTGTCGCCCGCATCTAATATTAGAATAGTATTGATAACAAACAGGCCGCTTACATCAGAAGTATTGCTTGAAGAAGCTCCGGAAGTATAATACGTGGTAGTGACACTCTCATCATTTTTTTGCAGCCCCATCACTCCGGAGGAACCTGGTGCCAGTTGTATGCGTCCATCCGCAAGATAAACACCCGCATTTACAACACTAACTCTGCCATCCCCTGTTATTCCAAATGCGCCAGGCGTGTTTGTTGAACTTTCATCTGTAATTGGGATAATATCTCCAGGTCCAAAAGGTCCTGTTTCAAAAGTGAAAAATGTTCCTTGCGGAATAAATACGGGGCCGGTGGGGATTCCAATTACAGCCAAAGATGCTTTGACCGGCACAACTGTTGAAGAATAAATCGTTGCGCCGCTGATAT
>JARKQY010000003.1 GCA_029974635.1 Bacillota bacterium
AGGAGCAACTGGGGCTACCGGACCGGCAGGAGCGACCGGAGCAATAGGAGCAACTGGGGCTACCGGACCGGCAGGAGCGACCGGAGCAACTGGAGCTACGGGACCGGTAGGAGAGACAGGGGCAACTGGAGCTACTGGACCGGCAGGAGCGACCGGAGCAACTGGAGCCACCGGACCGGTAGGAGAGACAGGGGCAACTGGAGCCACCGGACCGGTAGGAGAGACCGGAGCAACTGGAGCAACTGGAGCAACTGGAGCGACCGGACCAGTGGGAGCGACCGGCGCAGTAGGAGCAACTGGAGCCACTGGACCGATAGGAGCGACCGGACCTGGATTCCCTGCGACGTTTGCATACATCTATAATATGACTGAGGTTTTAAATATAGCTTTAGAAGCTGATGTTCCATTTAGTAATAATGGTTTGATTGTTGGCGGCATCAGCCATACACCCGGAAGCACTATAATTACCATCAGTGAGAGTGGTATATATGAGATTACTTTCTCGGTAGAAGCAGATCGAGTCAATCAATTCGCTTTATTCTTAAATGGTACTCTGATTCCGGGAACGACTTATGGTATTGGAGCCGCTAATATCCATAATATTGGAAGAGTGATTGTATCCATTGCAGCACCTTCTACTCTTACTGTAAGGAATCACACATCGTTTAATCCGGTTTCGTTGCTGCAACCAATTGGTGGAAGCCAGACCGATGTGAACGCTGCTATCCGGATCTTCAGATTAGCCTAAATAGATCGGAAAAGCTAAAAAAAGCCGGCTTAAACAATGCGTTTAAGCCGGCTTTTTTACTTAAGCATTTTCAATTATTACTCCGGCAGTCAAAAATGCTATTCTTAACTGAGAGAACTTGTTTTCGCTGGCTTTGCTCTTGTTTTAAATTGATATATTCAGTCGCCCCAGTAATAAATGTCGGATGAATAATAAACATTGCTTTTTTACCCTGCGATTTTGAGCCGGATAGTGAATATGATACAGTAAACGGTTTTTTAGAGAAGGAGTTATGATGAAAGCATTGCGTTTTCATTTGCTTGGTCTTGCTCATTTGACGACTCATAAGCGGAACTCCGTTTGCGCCTATACCCAAAAGATTGTCAAACTGGCAAAAATCATCAAAAAATACGGCCATACTCTTTATTTTTACGGAATCGAAGGTTCCGAGGTCGAATGTGATGAATTTATCCCGGTCTCCAGTGAAGAGATTCTTCGTAAAACATATGGGGATTATAATAAATCAAAGGAATTCTTTAAACATGATCCCAAGGATTTAGCTCATCAAACCTTTAATCAAAATGCGGTTGCCGCAATCAACCAACGTAAACAAAGTGATGATTTACTATTATGTCCGATGGGGAACTATCAAAAGCCGATTGTGGATTCCGTCAATCTGTTGGCCATTGAGTCCGGAATCGGCTATACCGGAGTATTTACCGCATACCGGGTGTTTGAATCCTACGCTTGGATGCATTATATTTACGGGCTGCTCCGGCAGGATGACGGGGCCTGGTATGATGCGGTAATTCCCAATTATTTCGAAGTGGCTGACTTTCCGTATCAACCCGTTAAACAGGATTATCTGCTTTATTTCGGCAGGATTATATCCCGTAAGGGTGTGCAAGTTGCCTCCGATGTTGCCAAGGCTACCGGTCAGCAACTTTATATCGTCGGGCAGGGATCGTTGGATAATCCGGCGGAAGGGCTTCAGTTAGGTGCTGAAAAACATATCCGTTACTTTCCGGCGGTAGGCCCCGAGGAAAGAACTCAATTTCTCGGTAATGCCAAGGCGGTTTTGATGCCGACGTATTATTTGGAACCATTTGGCGGAGTCAATGTGGAAGCTCAATTGTGCGGGACGCCGGTGATTACCAGCGATTGGGGCGCTTTTCCGGAGACAGTGCTGCATGGGATTACCGGATACAGGTGCCGGGTCTTTGAGGAATTTTGTTGGGCGGTGAAAAATATTCAGCGCCTTCAGCCTGAGAATTGCCGGAAGTGGGCGGAAAAGAACTATTCCCTGGAACGGATAGGACGGATGTATGAAGAGTATTTTCAGCGGGTACATCATATTTTCGCTAAAGGGTGGTATCAGCCCAATGCCGAACGGAAAGAACTGGAATGGTTAAACCGGTACTACCCCGCCCCCCAACAAGTCATCCACTCTGAATTATCGTAGCTAGTTTTTAAATTCAATATTACAGGGATAAGACTACTATCTATAAATCCGGGGCTGTCTCAAAAGGTATTTTAAACGGCGATGCCATACAATATATAGGTTTGCAGTTGTCTGTGGATGTTATATACTGCATAGCATTTCGGATTCAAAGTCCTTTTGAGACAGCCACCCTTAGTATAGGTTTCCCGAATAATATGTGAAATAGAAAAGCGCTATACTCTGATTACGTTTTCGGCTTGGGGGCCGCGTTCACCCCGGGTAATATCGAATTCAACCAATTGGCCTTCTTCCAACGCCTTATAACCGTCCATCTTAATGGCTGAGAAGTGAACAAATACGTCGTCACCGCCATCCTGCTCGATAAAACCGTACCCTTTTTCCGCATTAAACCATTTTACTTTGCCCTTCAATGTCTTTATTCCTCCTACATCGCATCTGCGTATATAATCGTGATGTATTCCCGGATCACCACTTTTATCATTATTTCACGAAACCACCCAGGATATCCTTTTAAAAAATATATCTATATGGTAATGGTTTTCTATAAATACCGGATTTAGAAGTTATGTGCAAAAAAGATCCCGGAAAATATTAATCCTCGGAATACCACTACCAGTTTTGGCATTGGGACCGGTAAAAAAACAGGAAAACAATTGATGGATGATGAATTTTTATTTATAATGATTTCTAATCATTAAGGACTTAGAAATCATTTTCAAAAATCAAAAATAATGAAAAGAGGAACGCAGATGGTTTCAAAATGGCAACGACTCATGTTGGTTGTGGCTGCGACGATGTTATTGGTAATGATGTTCCTGCCGGGAGTAACGGTTGCAGCCGTTGAATGGAACCCTGATGGAGTGATCTCCGAGAATGAGTACGATAGTCAGCAGCAAATCGGGGAAGTTTTGATTTTTACCCGGATTAAAGGGCGCGAGATCATGATGGCGGTTCAAGCGAAGACCGGCGGTTATATTTCGCTTGGCATTGATCCCGAGCAGTTTATGAAAGGCGCCGATATAATTATGATGTACGTCAAGGACGGTAAAACATACGTCGAAGATATGTATAGTATCGGTAATTTTGGCCCCCATCCCGCAGATACGGCCCAGGGCGGCAGGCAGGATATTCAGGTATTCGGCGGCAGTGAAGCAGAGGGTATAACCACAGTTGAGTTCAAACGGAAACTGAATACCGGCGATAAAAAGGACAAACCTTTGAAAAAAGGAGACAATAAAATAATATGGGCTATAGGATACAGTGATGATATTACTATGAAGCATATCAAGCGCGGATCGGGGACGCTGGTTTTATAGTTCGATTCATAATGTGAATCAAAAAGACTGCTTAAAGTGCCGGCAGTCTTTTTTTGTTGATATCGCCTGTGATATAGAATATTTGTCCAACCTATTAATTATCTTAACTTTGATCATAGGAATATGGTGCTGCGGTTGGCAAAATTCACCACCTGTTTTGTTTTTCGAAAATCGTTCTCCCCAAGCAGGTTTAAATATTCTTTAATCATGCCGGCGAATTTTGTGTCCGGAAATTTGATGATGGAATTTTGATAACTTTGGTAAAACCGGTTTGTGAGCCTATTAGTTTGGTAGTTAAAGGCCGGTGTGTTGTTGAGGCCAATCAGGTAAGCTAAAAGATATCTTTGGCCCAATTCAAGCACCTCGTTGCGCCGGACGAACCGCGGATTTTCCTTTAGGAAGGTTTCGATAGCAGCAATTCTCCGTCCCAGATTGTCCGGACTTATTTTAAGAGCCGCATCCTCCGCAAAATGTTGGGTTGTCTCCCGGGCCATTATTCGTAAATATCCGGCAACCTGTTTGGAGGCATAACGTCCAAAACGGGCTGAAAGGGACGGGTAATCGATCTCCGCGTACACCATTCCTTCGGATAAGGATAGAATAAATCCATCCGCCTGGATATTCCGTATCAGTTCTTTAATCTTTTCCTCTTTAATCCCCCGGAGTTGAATCAGATCCTCCAAATTATAACCGTTTATTTTCGAATTCAGATCAGCGGAAAAAAGTTGGGCTTCATAAGAATCCAAATATTTGTTTTGCAGGGCGATGAGCCGTAAAATCTCCTGATCCAACTGCACCGGTTTTAACCGTTTGGCATTATCGGCCAAATATCGTAACAGAACCCTTGGGGTCATTCTCCCCCCTGGGGGATCGGTAGTCGAAGGCCGGAGAGCGGTTTTGGCGTTCACGCAGAACGCCTCGCTCCCGATAAGCGGAAAGGCCAAGAACAATAATCCGGCGAAAATAATTGATTCCAAACGCATATGGCGCATTTGTCTCCTCCCTTCCCGGTAGCATGCTTTATTATGATAATTATGATTATGATAATATTGTATAACAAGGCAAGGATTTGTAGTAGTGAAAAGAGATGGGAATAAGAGCTTACCATAGTTTTGGGATTTTTTGCTTGACTTTAGCAATATATTCCATTATAATAATTGTTCTCTTCTTTATTTGAAGCAGCCATTGGGGGAGGAGAAGCGAGTTAACCTCAATGTAATGAAAATCCGAAAGGTTACTTGCAGATGAATATCTAATTCAGATATTGTGAATATTGGTATCTATGGAATTATTGCCTTATTGTCTTACAAATGGGAGGGTGAATGATGGCTTTTAAATGGGTTTGGAACCAATTAAAAGGATACCGCTTGCGAATGGGCTGCGGCCTGCTCATAGTACTGGCGGCTTCGGCCCTTGGCATGGTCAATCCGTATTTATCAGGAACGATTGTTGACAAGGTAATTGTTGATCAACAATATAAGCTGTTAATCCCTTTACTGGCCGTGATTATCGGCGCAACCTTGTCAAGAGCGGTTATCCGGTATTCCTTTCAAATGATTTTTGAAAGTGTCTCCCAGAATCTCCTGTTGAATATCCGGGTCAAAATGTTTAGCAAACTGCAAGAGCTTGATTTTGATTTTTATGATAAGACCCGGACCGGGGATATTATGAACCGGTTGACCTATGATACCGATACCGTGAGGCATTTCGTCGCCTGGGTTATTTATAATGTCTTTGAAAATGGAATGATCTTTATTTTCGCCATCGGTATGCTTTTTTGGATCAATCCTTTACTGGCGTTGATCATGTTGCTTGTTACTCCGATCACCGCATTTTTCGCTATCCGGCTGGCCAATGATGTGAAACCCACCTTTTTCGCCATCCGGGAACAATTATCAAGATTAAACTCGGTGGTTCAGGAGAACATCAGCGGCAATCGGGTTGTAAAGGCCTTTGCCAAGGAAGATTATGAGATTCGGAAGTTCTCCATTGAAAACCAGGCCTATAAACAAAAAAATGTTGATTCTGCCCGGGTTTGGGAGAAGTACCTGCCGGTGTTGGATTCCATGGCGGGAGTTCTCATTGCGCTGATTATCCTGGCAGGAGGGATCATGGTCAGCAATGGTTCCTTAACCATCGGCGAACTGGTGGCGTTTAACAGTTTTATTTGGGCATTGACCAACCCCATCCGGATGGCCGGCTGGTTGATTAATGACACGCAACGTTTCGCCGCCTCCGGAGAAAGAGTCGTCGAACTCTTGGAGACCGAACCGAAGATTAAAGATTCCGGTTCGCCGGTGGCAAAGGATGAGATCCAGGGCAAAATTGAATTTCACAATGTATGCTTCAGTTACGGAGACGAAGAAGTCCTGGAAAACGTCCATTTAACCGTTGAACCGGGGCAGACCATTGCCGTTATCGGACCAACGGGTTCCGGTAAGTCTACTTTGATGAATTTAATATGCCGTTTTTATGAATGCACTTCCGGCAAGCTCCTCATCGACGGAATAAATATCCGGGATTTTGAACTCAAAACGCTACGGGACAATATTGCCGTGGCTATGCAGGATATCTTTTTATTCTCCGATACCATTGAAGGCAATATTGCTTACGGGGTACCGGGCGCCACCATGCAAGATATCATTCACGCGGCCGAGGCCGCCGGCGCCAACGACTTTATCGCCAGGTTTCCGGAAGGATACGATACCATTATCGGGGAAAGGGGCGTCGGACTTTCCGGGGGCCAGAAGCAGCGAATCGCTTTAGCCAGGGCCCTACTGAAAAATCCGCCCATTTTGATTCTCGATGATGTTACCTCCAGTGTAGATATGGAAACGGAATATGAAATTCAGCATATGTTAAACGAGCTGTATGGAAGCAGAACCACCTTTATCATCGCCCACCGTATTTCCTCGGTGAAGAACGCGGACCTGATCATTGTATTGGATAACGGAAAAATTATTGAGCAGGGAACTCACCAGGAGTTGCTAAATAAAAAAGGTTATTATTATAGTGTGTTCGTTAACCAGTTCGGAGATTTTGACAATATTTACGGGACGGAGGCGGGCTAAATGGCTAGAAATAAGTATGATATCGATGAGGAGCTGGAAGCCCAGTTCAACTGGGCCCAGTTTAAAAGACTCATCGGCTATATCAAACCCTATGGCAAGACCATTGGAATCACGGTTGTGTTCATGATCGTCGCCAGTATCGCCAATTTACTCGGCCCTTATCTTACCAAAATCGCAATTGATGATAAAATTCCCCAAAAAGATATCAACGGGCTGGTCCTTTTGGCTGGAATCTATCTGGCGGCGCTGTTTGTCAACGCGGTTTGTTTGAAATACCGGATCCGGTCCATGACGGATATCGGCCAGAGTGTGGTGGCCAATATCCGGTCGGATTTATTTGAACATCTTCAGAAGCTGCCGTTCTCATATTATGACAGCCGGCCCCACGGCAAAATACTGGTCAGGGTTATAAACTATGTCAATTCACTGAGTGATTTGCTGTCCAACGGGATTATCAACCTGATTACCGACCTCTGCAGTCTGGTGATGATCATCGTTTTTATGTTGATCGTGGATGTCAAACTTACTTTAATATGCATGGCTGGACTACCGGCGCTGCTGTTGGCGGTTTTAGCCGTAAAAAATGCCCAGCGAAGAGCTACTCAAGTCTTAAGCAGGAAGCAATCCAACTTAAATGCCTATATTCATGAAAGCATCTGTGGAATTAAGGTAACCCAGTCCTTTGCCAGGGAGGCGGAAAACCTTAAAATCTTTAAAGATTTGTGTCAGATATACCGGAAAGCCTGGATGCATTTTGTCAGGATAGTATTTCTGCTCTGGCCGATTATTGATAACATTTCGGTAGTTACTGTGAGTATGGTTTATGTAGTGGGAATTTCCTGGATTGGTCAAGGAGTTACCGTGGGGGTGCTGGTCGCTTTTGTCGGATACATCTGGCGGTTCTGGATGCCGATCATGAATATCGGGAACTTTTATAACAATATTATCACCGCCATGGCCAACCTGGAACGGATATTTGAAACCCTGGATGAAAAACCCAACGTAACCAACCTGCCGGGAGCGTATGTCATGCCGGAGATCAAAGGTGATGTCGCATTTTCCAACGTAAGTTTTCAATATGAAGAAGGAGATCAGGTTCTTAATAATGTGAGTTTTCGAGTGAACCAGGGGGAGACAGTGGCTTTGGTAGGACCGACCGGGGCGGGCAAAACCACGATCATCAGTTTACTTAGCCGGTTTTATAACATTGAAACTGGAACTATAATGATTGATGGCATGGATATCAGCAAAGCCACCTTGGAGTCGCTGCGAAGACAAATGGGTGTAATGCTTCAGGATACTTTCATTTTCTCAGGAACAATCATGGATAATATTCGTTATGGCAAGCTGGATGCCACTGATGATCAGGTAATCAAGTCGGCCAAAGCTGTAAAAGCCCATGAATTGATCATGGGACTAAAGGATGGCTATTATACCCAGGTCAATGAAAGAGGTTCCCGGTTATCGGTGGGTCAGCGGCAATTGATATCCTTTGCCCGGGCGTTACTGGCTGATCCGAAAATTTTAATCCTGGATGAAGCTACCTCCAGTATCGACAGCAAGACTGAACTGGCGCTCCAAGAAGGCTTGGGAAGGCTGTTGGAAGGCAGAACATCTTTCATTATCGCTCATAGGCTCTCCACCATTAAAAACGCTTCCCGGATCATGTATATTGATAGCGGCCGGATTATTGAAGAAGGAACCCATACGGAACTGTTACTGAAAAAAGGGGCATATTGGAAATTATACACTGCGCAATTCAGCTTTTTAGAAGTTGTGTGAAAAAGATTCCTTTCAGTAAAACAAAAATTATTTACCTTGCTTTTATAAGTTCTTAGGAAAGGGTAAAGTGGTTTTGCTTTTCATTCCGGAGAATCAATGCCCATGGTAACCGCCAAATTATTATTTTGCATGATTAAACTTGACAAATTGGTTTTGTCAAGTTTTTTTTTTTACATTTACATTAAAAAGTATTAAATAATAGGTTGATGATATGATAAATGTGAAATATAATTAAATTGTAACCAAAAATTAATTTTAGTTAATATTGATGTAATTTAGGAAATCAAATAAAGATTGGCGGGGAAGAGAAATTTAGTCGGTTTGTTTGGGGTAACACTGGAAGAACAAACCGATTTAAATAAAAAAATAATTGCATCCGCAAAGGAGGGATTGATTGGCCTGAGTAATAAGAAAAGCAAGCTTTGGTTTGTTATTCATTCAACGGAGGAGAGAAGCATATGAAAAAATCTTTTGTAAGCTGTGTGTTTATTGTGGCGCTTCTTAGTATCTGTGCTTTTTCGACCAGTTTCGTCTTCGGTTCGGCGTATGCGGATAATTTTAATCCCGGGGCGCCCTGGACGCTGCACTGGAATGATGAATTTGACGGAACCACACTGGATCTGTCCAAGTGGCAGTATGAAATCGGCACCGATTTCGGAACCGGAGAGATCGAACATACCACGGACAGGCCT
>JARKQY010000022.1 GCA_029974635.1 Bacillota bacterium
ACATTGCGGCCGGGTAGGGGTGGTTGGCATCCCGAATGTGGGGAAATCATCGGTGTTAAACCGGCTTTTAGGAACCGGCTCCGCTAAAACCGGAAATTTACCCGGAATAACCCGAGGCAAACAATGGGTGCGGCGTAACGGCTTAGAGATCCTGGATACCCCGGGATTGCTGCCGCCGAAAATCATCCGTCCGGAAGACGGTTTTGTCTTGGCCATTTTAGGAACAATTCGAGAAGAGATCATTCCTGTTTATGATCTATCTTTGCAATTGCTGGAAAAATACGGCCGGACATTGTTCTCCGGCCAACAGCCGGGAGATGATTTCCGGGCGCCTGAAGAACAATTGTTATGGTTTGCCAATAAACGGAATTTTGTCGTAAAAGGAGGGGAGCCTGATATTGAGCGGGCCGCAAAGACCATCTTGAAGGAGTTCCGGGATGGGAAACTGGGCCGGATTACTCTGGAACTCCCTCCGTCTGGGGTTGCCGACGGTTAATAAAGCGCAAGAAAATGATACCGCCCACAAAGGTGGCCAGATGATAACTTAATAAACGCCAGGCGAATATGAAGATTGCCCGCAACTGGGGCGGGATAAAGCTAAAAAGGGAGAATAAACCCACTTCCATGATGCCGCTGCCGCTGGGCACCGGTATATAAGCAATGATAAATACCAAAATAAACTGGAAAAATATGATTTGAACAAACATAGCAGTGATGTTAATGCCACAGGCATACATTAATAAAGGAGCAATGGTGAAAAAACAGGTCCAATATAATATGCTGAAGAGCGAGGCCAGATAAAAATAGATTCCTTTCCGGAATTCTTTAATTGAAGTGTGAAAAGTTTCCAATTCCACCAGCAATTTATTGGCCAAAGGTTGTATTTTACTTTGAAACCGTGTGTTCTTAAACAAGCCCGTTAGAAAGGCAAAAAGATTGGCGGCGATTCCCGGCTTGATAATGAATAACAGCAACAACCCGGAGACCAGGAAAGCGATTGGGATTGCAATGGTAGTAATTTGAAGCATCATGCCGTTGGTTAGTTTGAAACGGTATAATAAAAGCAAAATTGGAGCAAAAATGGTAAAAACTAAGGTGGAGAGGATAACCCGCATTGTTACCACGGCGCTGGATTTCCCTGGCTGTATCCCGGCTTTGCATAATAAATAGATCTGTGTGGGGATGCCGCCGGAATAAAAGGGAGTAATGTTGCCGGTAAATGATGTTGCGAGATTAATGCCCAATACTTTTATAAATGATATCTTTTCGGATAGGCCCGTAATAATGAACAAAATCCGGCAGCTCTCAATGAGCCAGGAACATAATAAAGTAAGGATTGCCAATCCCAGTGCCGGATAATTAAATTTTTGATATTCAAGTTTGAATCCCGAGGTAAGGGAATTAAACAGCAAATAGGCGGTACTTGCCAAAGTAAAAATCAGAATCAGGCTTAATCCCTTCAGAAACCATTTCCGAACCGGGAGTTCACTTACTTTCATACTTACCTCCGTACTTTCAAAATAATGTGCGTTGATGTTGATTAAAGATACTTTATATTTCGGTCTTAAATCATATTTCGGTCTTAATCCTATTATATCCTGCCAGTAAATGTTACAACCAAACCAAATTTTTTCCGTTATTCTTTTTAAAGTTTTCGTTTTGGGTTGACGATATTTATAGTAATATATAATTATCGGCAATATTATTATTTTCATCGAGGTTTACATGATTGACAGTCAGTTGAAAAAGCTTCCCTGGGACCAGCGAATGGTTCTTGAAAGAGATTGTTGGAAGAGGGGTTATTGTAGAGTCGCCGGATTAGATGAAGCCGGCAGGGGACCTTTGGCCGGTCCCGTTGTTGCCGCGGTTTTTGTTATTAACCCTGAATTCAAGATGGATGGTTTAAATGACTCCAAACAGTTAACCCCGTTGCAGCGCCAAAAATTTTTCAAAGTATTGACTTCGGGATCTTGGGAGTACGGTATCGGTATTGTGGAACCGGAGGAGATAGACCGGATTAATATCTACCAAGCTTCTCGCGTGGCTATGTTAAAGGCTTTGCGAAGTTTGGAAATTCCGCCGGATTATCTCCTGGTGGATGCGCTGGTGGTACCGGAGACCGGTATTGCTCAACAGGCAATAATTCATGGCGATGCGCTTTCAATTGCCATAGCGGCTGCCTCGGTTATTGCCAAATACACCAGAGATCAATTAATGATTGAGTATGATTTGATATATCCAGGGTACGATTTTGCAAATCACAAAGGGTATCCTACCCGGAAACACTACTTAGCTTTGCAAGAACTGGGACCTTCGCCGATTCACCGCCGTTCATTCCGCCTATCCAGAGATGAAACCGATGAAAACTTAGAATTGTTTTCAGAAGAAGGGACCCCGCCGTGAAGATTGACGGTTTAAAAAGTTTTTTCGGCAATACAACGCAAATTTTTTCCGAGCTTAACCTGAGGGAAGGCCAAGTCATCGTGGGTAAAATCCTTAGCCTATCCGCCAACGAGGCGTTGCTGGAGATTGCCGGGCGGCAGTTGCAGGCCAAAGTGGAGGGCAACCCGCCGTCTATTCCAGATTCCACTGCAGCCTTTCGCGTGGGAAAAGATGAACAAGGTCGAACTCTGCTTAGGTTTGTTGCCGATGTTTCCGATAACAATGATACAACGAATAACTATGTCAAAGGAATTAACTCCAACGGCCCTATGGATGCAGTTGTTCTTAAGGCTATCCGTGCTTCGTTGCAAAAAGCAGGGGTTGCACCATCCCCCGAAAATATAGAGAAAATCTTCCGTGCGGTGCAAGACTTTCAGTTAAAATACCAACAACCTGTCAATCCGCAGATTTTCAGCTTTATTGTTGCCCAAAAATGGCCTGTAACTCCAGGAACGATATTAGCCTCCCTGGTTCTTCAGGATAAGGACGCCCGCGGAGTTTTATGGAACATGCTGCAAAAATCATTACCGGAAAAAGAATTGGCGGAATTCATTGCCAAGTATGTATTGGTTCCGCAAGCCGATTCCCGGGCATTAGCCGGGAAAATGGCGGCCTTTGACAATTTGAAAAGCCTTCAGGATTTGTTGGCGAAATTGATCAAATTAAGTTCCGGTTCCAACGAGACGGATAATATCGCCGGATTAACAACGAAGCAGCAGAAATCGAGCTTGGAAGGTAATTCGCAAAAAGCCCATGGGGACTATCTCCCACAATCCGGCCGTCATTATTCAGATGCGGTTCATTCCGAATCAAAGGTTCAAACGAACCTGGGAAAGGATCCGCTCATTTTTCCGAAGCAGAATCCCCCGCCCGATGCAGCGGTGGAATCAAAAACACTTGAAATGAGTGGAAAACTGGGTAAGCTTGAGCAGCAAAAAATAGCCGGCGTATTGGAACAGCATATATCGCTATCAAAATCCTTGCCCGAAAGTGATATCGTCAATAATTCCAATTATACGATCCCTTTTTTGCTTCATGATTCCAAAAACGGAATTCAGGAATTGTTGGTCAAGTGGCGCGAGGAACAAGACGAATCCCAAAACGGAAATGTCAGTCAGATTATGCATATGTCAATTCCCACCGAGCATATGGGTGAAATTCAGTTAACAATGCGAATCACTGCGGTAGGCGTCCGGGTCAATCTGAAGGTCGCTACCGAAGCGGTTCGCTTGATTTTTCAAAAAAATATTAACGAATTAAAGGAGGCTATCGGCAAAACAAATGCTGTAATTGCTATCGGCTTGCAAGACAATACTGATTTAAATTCGAAAGATTCGGGATTTGACCTATGGATGTAAAATCAAAACATCCAAATGTATCATCTAGTCCCAAATATGCCGCGGCTTTACGATACCGGCCCGGCAAAGATCAGGCTCCCATCGTCGTGGCATCCGGAAAAGGAAAAATCGCGGAGACGATTTTAAAACTCGCTGAAGAGGCCGGGGTTCCAAATCATGTGGAACCGGCCCTAGCCAAGATTTTGGCCAATTTAAATCCGGGTACGCCGATCCCTGAGGAGACTTATCAAGTTGTAGCTTCCATACTGGCATTTATCTGGCGTCTGGATAAGCAGTATCACAGTTTGCGAAAATGAATCATGTAGCTATTTATTTGGTTTGCATATTCGTAATGAAAAGCGGGGATATGACATGGAAAAAGTGCGCATCGAGGAGTTAAAACCCGGAATGATTTTGGCAAAGACCATCTACGGAATTGATGGCAGAGTATTGGTACGGGAACAAGCTCAAATTACGTCTATCATTCTTGAAAAGCTAAGAGAACTGGGTTTACCGGCCGCATATATTAAAACAGATGATGATGAACAGATTAAGCCTGATCCGGTATCGGAGACAACCAGGATGGATTTGATTCGCAGTTTATCCAAACTGGAAGCCCAGGTGAGATCAGGAGGAAATGTGAGTTTTGCTTCTTCTAAGCGGCCACTGTATGATTTGGTAGATGAGATCGTAACCAATAAGAATAATTTGATTGGAATGACTGATATTCGGCTGCATGATGATTATACCTTCGGCCATTCGACGAATGTAGCCGTTATTGCGGTGAAGATGGGAGTACTATTGGATTATAACCAGTTAAAACTGGCCGAATTGGCTGTCGGAGCCCTGTATCACGATATCGGAATGACTAAAATTCCACTGGAGATATTAAATAAAAAAGACGAGTTGACTGCGGGGGAATTAAAGCTGATTCAAGCCCATCCGGAAACAGGATATACCATGTTGCGCCAAAACCAGGATGTATCTACGGTTTCCGCTCATGTGGCCCTGCAACATCATGAACGTTTTAATGGATCCGGTTACCCGCGAGGAATCGTCGGTGACGCCATCCATGAATTTGCTCGAATTGTAGCAGTGGCCGATACGTTTGACTCCTTAACCACGGAAAAAATATACCGCCATGCGAAGACCATACCGGAGGCCTTGCTCCTGATTGAAAGCAAAAAAGGGACGGATTTTGATCCGGCAATGGTGGAGTTGTTCATGAAAGTAATTGATATTGATAAAATCGCTTCGACTTACTAAACTGGATTCCATTGAAAAAGAAATAAAATTACTTGAATAGCCGGTTTTTCTTTTCGAATGGAATCAGGTGCGGCTCATCGTCATTTGGAGTTTCTTTGAATTCAACGAATTCAACTAGCAAATTTAGAAGCGTCATGCATTCTTCCTGAATTTTTAACGATTGTTTTATCAGTTTGACAATTAATTCCGGAGAATCGGGATGGGATGCAGATGATGCAGATACAGATTCGGTTTCGCTATAATTTATGCTTCCGGTAAAATTCTGATTTTGATTTGTATTCGGTGAAGGACATTTGAAAAAAGGATACTCCATGGTTTCCCTCCGTATCAGGATTAATAAGATTCACAAGCTTTACAGTCAGATCCATAACTTATACTTAATCCCTAATAACCAATAACTATTTCCAACTGAACGCGGTGTTAAACCTGATAATTTATGGGCCTACACCGCTTTTTTATTATTATACCCCAACATCTCCAGAAATATTCGTAATTCATGGTAATATTTATTAATAAATCCTTTATAAAACTTTTTTAGATTTTTCTTTAATTTTTGTAACAAAACTAATAATTAGCAGGAACGGTGGCAGGTATAGCGAAAAATAAACGCATGCCGAAATTTTCGAGTAAAAAAGAATTGGGGGACTGGGGCGAAAAAGTGGCGCTGGAGTATTTGACTAGCCGGGGATACCGGTTTGTGGCTGCCAAATATCGCTGTGTCTACGGAGAAATTGATCTAATCTGTATGGATGGTTCTGTTTGGTGTTTCATCGAAGTTAAAACCCGGAAAAATCCAAGTTTTGGAGAAGGTTATTATGGAGTTACTCCAGTTAAGGTGAAACATCTTACAAAAGCTGCCATTATGTATCTGGCCCAACACCGCTTGGGTGATGTCCCGGCACGTTTTGATATTGTTTCCATCGATTTCGTCACCGGTTCCGAATACAAAATCAGTCTGATAAAGAATGCTTTTGCCAAGTAAGGTTGTAATATTTTGGAGGAGATGGAATGTTAGCAAAGATAGAAAGTTTTGCGGTAAATGGGATTGAGGGTTTTATCGTCCAGATCGAGGTGGATCTCGGCGGTGGATTTCCCGGTTTTGATATTGTCGGCTTACCGGATGCGGCGGTCAAGGAGGCTCGGGATCGGGTCAGGGCTGCCATTAAAAACTCCTGTTTAAGTTTTCATGATCACCGGATTACGGTGAACCTGGCGCCGGCCAATATCAAAAAGGAAGGATCAGGTTTCGACCTGCCCATTGCCGTGGGTATACTGGTTGCCAATGGCGAGGTCAAAAGGGATTTGATCGCTGAAGCGGCGTTTATCGGTGAATTGGCCCTGGATGGCAAAATCAGGGCGGTTAACGGGGCACTCCCCATGGCCATTGCCGCCCGGGATGCCCGGAAGAAATATCTGGTTCTACCTGCGGATAATCTCCCCGAAGTTTCCGTAATTTCCGGGGTCAATGCGATTCCGGTGCATAGCCTCAGCCAGGTAAAAGGTTTTATGGATGGAACCTGGCAGCCCGACGGCACTGACGCCAAAACTTATAAAGAAACGGCTTTAACCATTGAAGATGATGACTTGGCGGATGTCAAAGGCCAGGAACAAGCCAAGCGGGCCTTAGAGGTAGCGGCGGCAGGCGGACACAATATCCTGATGATTGGACCGCCCGGTTCCGGTAAGACCATGCTGGCCCGGAGGTTGCCGGGTATTTTGCCTTCATTGTGCGTGGATGAATCCTTGGAGCTGACCAAAATTTACAGCGTCGGCGGTCTTCTGCCTTCGGGATTAGCGTTGCTCAATAAGCGGCCCTTTCGTTCGCCGCATCACACCACCAGCCCGGCCGGTCTCATCGGCGGTGGCCGGATTCCCAGGCCTGGGGAAGTGAGTTTGGCCCATTACGGGGTTTTATTCCTCGATGAGTTGCCCGAATTTCCCCGGGAAGTCCTGGAGGTACTGCGCCAACCTTTGGAAGACGGTAAGGTTACTATTGCCAGGGCTGTCACCACCACTCAATTTCCCGCCCGTTTTATGCTGGCGGCCGCCATGAACCCTTGTCCTTGCGGTTATTTCGGCGATTCCCAAAAGTCCTGCAGTTGTACTCCCATTCAAATTCAGCGCTATCAAAGCCGAATCTCCGGCCCATTGCTGGATCGATTCGATCTCCAAATCGAAGTGCCCCGTTTGCAAGAATTTGAACTGGATAATATTACGAACAGCGAGTCTTCCCAGTCTATTCGCCGGCGGGTCGAAACCGCCCGGGAGATTCAACGCAACCGGTTCAGCGATTCGGCTCATTATTGCAATGCCCATATGAGCAACAAGGAGATCCGGGAGTTTTGCGGACTGGACAAGGACTCCAAGGATATCTTACGCCAGGCGGTCCAGCGTTTTTCCCTTAGCGCCAGGGCGTATACCCGGATTCTAAAACTCGCCCGGACCATTGCCGATTTAGAAGGGGCGGTTAACATCGACATCGGGCATCTAGCCGAGGCGATACAGTATCGAAGCTTGGATAGCAAGAGTGTTGCGGGTTGATTATATGAGCTAATTTGAGTTTTGCTTATCTTGGATAAATGATATATTGATGTATTTTTCTTAACATCCTAGAAAAATATGGTGTGATCTATATAAAACTGATTATTGATACATTGTTAAAAAACTTGAATTTACCGGAATCGGAAATTGATAAAAAATGGGGCGCAGGTCCCATCGGTCTTCCGGTAACGTTGCCGGGACCTGCCGTTCAATCAGTTCCCGATTTTTCTTGGACCGCTTTCCGTACATGAAGAGTCCTTTATATGTCGGATTGGTAAGGATAGCTCTGACCCGGCTGAGAGTCCAAATCCCGGAAGTAGCGGTTTTAATTTTCCTCTTTCGTTTTGCGACTAATCTTCCATCTTTAACATAAGAGGTCGGAGCTTGTAACAGGTTTAGATAACCTGCAATTTTAGGACAAGTTTGATCGAGAGCATCAGCCTGATAATATATCAAACGGCAAATAAAAGCTTCAGAATAATCACATCTTTCCATTGAATCTTCATTACAAGGGAGAGAGTTGTCGTAATTAAGTATTAGTTTGGATAAAGTTAATAATATTAAGTATTTCCAACTATAAGTGTATTTATCAAAATCTGGTATACCAATACGTGCTTGCCTTTCATGTCGGCACATACACCCCTCATCGACAGCGTGTTATGAAAC
This sequence comes from Bacillota bacterium, assembly GCA_029974635.1. GTDB lineage: Bacteria > Bacillota > UBA4882 > UBA8346 > UBA8346 > JAEZJQ01. The sequence goes on from JARKQY010000022.1 coordinate 8,253, forward strand.
TCGCTCTTTCAGGTTATCCAAATTTTTTTCAAAATTTTGATCTCCTAACCATTGAATATAATCAATTATTGTACGGTTGATCCCATACTTGCCTATTTTAGTTTGATTGATTCGTTGATCCAAAAGCGTTTGGTTATTAATAAGAAGTTCGCACATTTCAGAAACCAATTTTGATCCTTTATCATCTCGTCTTTTTACATAATCTGAATGTATAACTTTTTCTTTAAGTAAATCACATAATTGTTTGTAAGCCTTTTCCAAAGTATCACTGAAATTAATATGGTTTTTACCAGTACTAGTCTCTATTACGTCTGAAATAAGAATGGAAAACCATTCTCTATTAAATTCTCCTGTTGCTTTCTCCCATTCATCTAATATTTCTTGTTCTGTAATTAGACCTTTTCTCTGACCATCTTTTGCATCATGGTATAGGTAAGCTAATCCATCAGCAATATCGACTACTTGTCCTTCTACTGTAGAAGGTTTATTCAAATCATATTTTTTAACTATTTCAATATTACGCTGATCCTTGACTTCTGAATGCTTTAAGATTCCTTCTCTAACTGCAAAGGTTAAATTATAACCATCGACATTTTTCCCATCTATTATTTTTTTTGTATATGCTTTTTCAACTATCCATAAGCTTTGAACATTATGAGAAAAGCCACCAAGTTCAGGTTTATCTTTAAATATTTCATTTAATGTCCGTTCACCAGCATGGCCAAAAGGAGTGTGTCCTAAATCGTGACCAAGGGCTATTGCCTCAGTGAGATCTTCATTTAGTCTTAAAGCTCTAGCAATTTGTCGAGCTATATGTGATACTTCAAAGCTATGTGTTAAGCGAGTCCGGCTATGCTGATCGAGTGGATTAGTAAAAACTTGTGTTTTGGTTCTTAGCCTTCGGAATGCATCGGAATATAAGATTCTACCAATATCGATTTGAAAACTGGTTCGGTAGGGATCTGGAGCTTCGAAAATTTCTCTAGAAGCATATCTTTCATCGTTTGAGCGAGTGGCCAATGGCGATAAGTTCTGTTTTTCCCATTCTTCTCGGGATTCACGTAAATTCGGCATTATAAAACCTCCATGTCATTGATAGTGTTTTTAAGCATCCAAACTTTAAACTTAATCTCCGAATTTTATCAAACAAATTAAACAGGTGTTTTTGCTGTAGTAAATAAAAAGAATAGGGGACAGTATATAAACTCTTTATACTTAGTTTATAGTTTTTACAATGGTGGACCTGAGGTCCCCAAACCCTCGACCTTTTTAGGTGTGGTGGAGATTGACCAAAGATGCGAAGTTGTTCTTTATACTACCGAATCCATGCACGACCGCATTTTAGGCAAGCAGAAAATTCTTTTGAATTAATTCTGCCGCATTGACATTTCCATTCGTTTTCGGAGGGAAATGATTGAAAAAGCGAAGAAAGCTCTCCTTTATTATCATTTGCTTTACTTGATAATACATAAATATTTTGATTTATAGAATCTAAATAATTGATAATTTCGGATATGGCCCAAAAGAGAGTGGCGGAAATAATACCCGAAATTATATATGTTATTCCTGTTACAGTTGAAGATCTGTATTGAGAAAAAAATGAAAATCCAACGTAATTAAACTAACCCATGCGATAAACTTTAAGACTACACAAATAGACGGATTTTCGGTGTTCATTGTAATGGCCTCCTTGATATTTTAGTGTTTATTTCCAATTAAAAATCCATATATGCTATATATTCTGGATTAAAAACCTCTTGTATTATATATTATTCGTTATTTTTCGACAAAATTACCGTTAAAATTCGACATGACTATAAAAACGTCAGAAACGACTCTTATTTAAGTCGTTTCTTATTGCTGCTACTTTATTTTAGCGGCGAGGAAGATTAGGATAATGTCGTTGGTGATGGTGTTTTTTTTGAAAAGGTTTATTGTCTTTCTATTGCTGAAGGGCAAAGATAAATTGCAAATTAACGCCCCGAATAGAGTGATATCCTATTCCGAATCCACTGCCATTTGTCGCATGAAACTGGATACCTCCCGAAAAGGCCGGAGCAAGCTCGGCTATCGCTCCTTGGTTGTAAGTCCACCCAAGTACATTTGATCGGCTGACTTTCATGTATGTTTGTAAGTACAGACCTATGCCGCCGTATAGAGAGCATGATTCCGCAAAATCAAGATACCTGAGAACATCTATACCGAAAAGAGCACTTTGATACTTGTTATTAATAATTGTGTAATCGCTGTGCGGACATGGATAATTATTTAGGCCTGGATATATCCTATAAGCAAATCCCAGCTCGACGCCAAAATCCACATATCTTTTTGTTGCAGAAAAGGTTGGCATATCGCCGTTGTAGCCAATGCCCAAATAGCTGTAATTTTCGAATGTGGCTGCGTTTGTTTGCAGGCTGGTTATTAATAATGGGATGATCGTCAATAGGCTAGCGAAAATAAGGTTTTTGAATGTCAGAGTTCTTTTAAATATTTTGAGTGTTTTAAGCATTACAATTCCTCCTTATTTAGAACAAAATTTATTATACTGTTTGTGGGCTGTACCACAAGCCCGGACAATTTTTCATTTGTTTATACCATCCTCCTTGTTTTTACAAATCAAAAACGGCTCCTACTCGTTGCCGTCTCGTGTTGCTGATGCTTCTTCATATTCTTCGATACTTCCGTAATGCTCATCGTTAAATATGCCCTATTTCATGGCAAACTTTTACTAAAAGTAGCCATTATTACATCCCAAAATTAATTCTATTACTTGTCAGACTTTTTGTCCATACTTTCTTTATTTTTACATTTTATCTGAAGTTTTTTTTAATTCCAGACGAAATGTCTATTATTATAAAACTACCCAAACAGACATTTAGAGGTTTAATATGGGATTTTTAATTTCTAATCCATTATTAAGGGGCTGGCTTTTTGTTACCATATTTTACATTTTGGCAAAGACGAGGAGAGAGGTGGCATGATAATGTCCAACGCACATTCGACACAAAGGGGTTATCGTGATGAACGAAAATATTGGGGAATCCATTGACGTAGTAGCAATTTTCAAGGGTGAGAAGATTAGCCCCATTGCTTTCTCATGGCGGAATCGGCGTTACGACCATGCGGAGGCAAGAGTCAATGCACTGACAGACGCATCTTAATGTGACAAACGCAAGCCTTTAATTATCGGATACTTCGTTCATTTAGATAAACTCCATATTTCTTATCAGTTTGCATAATATGATTAATTAGCCAACTTTTTAAAAAATCGAGCATTTCGTCGTTTAAAGATATTTCGTTGGTATGGAAATCCTGAATAAATCCATTGATTTTAGAGATGAATAAAGCATGTTCATTTCTATGCGTTTGTAGAGCAGGATAATCATTTTCTTTTAATAATAGCTCTTCATTCGTAAAATGACTTTTCGTATAATCATTTAGTTGATTAAGGATATTTAAAATGGTCCCTTTACCTGCATTGTTCATTTTTGCATTAAAGACTTGATTTATTATTTCGATTAATTTTTTATGCTGATTGTCAAACTTTTGAACGTTAACGGTATATTTATCTTCCAGCCATTTGATATATTCCATATTGGACACCCTTTTACCGATTGATTTACGAATATATTCTTTTTTATGAAGGATACCTATTCAACAAAACGGATTTTAGAGGTATCGGGCTCGTGAGGCGTGCCTGAGGACTTCGCGCAGCCTACCAGGACGGCTATGCCGAACTCCCAACCACCGGGGAACCCGGCCTTCTGTTTGAAAAAAGCGCCTTTTGGACCGTTAAAGGGGATGGCGGCCATGCCGCAGATAACGCTGCCAAGTCTCAGTGAGGCGGCGGCCAAGGATATGTTCGCACTGACGATGCCGCTATCCATGTCGGTACCGGGCTGTTTTAGAATAAGGAACATACACGGGGCATTGTAGTACAAGTTGCCGCCACGGCCCATAAACCGTTCGTAGGCGGATTTGTCCTCGGCCTCGGCAAGTATGCGCATGCCTTCGGCGTCCATTTCCTCGATAAAGGGCTTGTTAGTGATGACAATTACCTGCCAGGGCTGACGATTCATGGCGCTGGGCGACTGAACGGCAGCCAGAGCGATTGCATCCAGTTTTTCTTTTTCAGGTAAGCGGCCGTCATAGGCGCGACAGGAAAAACGCTGGGCGATAGTGCGGAGAGTCTCGTTCATAGGTTTCATCCTTTCCACTCGGGTTATTTTTTGAGAACCATCATCCGTATGTACTGTTTCTGCCATTGCAAATGAAGACAGTGAAAAAAGAATCAAAAATGAGCACACAACCAACAGTATTTTTTTCATTGTATTTCTCCCTACATATAATCAAATTAAACTAAAAATTTGACAAAGAGTACCAAAATCCTTTAAAATTGTATTAAATTTGAGGTTTTCAAAAAAGGAGAGATTTTAATGAATTTAGGGCTAAAAGACAAGGTGGCGTTTATTACCGGAAGCGCCCGGGGGCTTGGACGAGCTATTGCAGAAAAAGTGGCCGCGGAAAATGCTAAAGTCATCATCACTGATATCAATGAAACAATGGCCATATCAACCGCAGCAGAAATATCCCAAAAATATGGGGTAGAAACCATCGCCCTAAAGCATGACGTTTCTTCGGAAGAGTCGACGAGGGAAGTGGTGAAGTTAATTATAAATAAGTTTTCCCGGATTGATATTCTGGTCAATAACGCCGGGATAACCAGAGACGCCCGTCTAATGATGATGAAACAAGAAGATTGGGATCTGGTATTAAAAATAAACTTAACGGGGGCATTTATCTGTACCAAGTTGGTTTCAAAACAGATGTTAAAACAAAACTCGGGAAGTATTGTGAATATTGCGAGTGTGGTTGGTCTAACGGGGAATATCGGACAAGCCAATTATTCCGCTTCGAAAGCGGGGTTGATTGGCCTGACTAAAACAACCGCAAAAGAATTGGCAGAGCGTGGCGTTAATGTGAATGCCATTGCTCCGGGGTTTATTCAATCGGATATGACCCATGTGCTTGCGGAAGAAGTTTCTCAAAAGCTGTTGTCACAAATTCCGATGAATTTATATGGTAAGCCTGAGGATGTGGCAAATGCAGTTTTATTTTTGGTATCGGATTTGGCGAAATATATAACTGGCCAGGTGATTAATGTTGATGGCGGAATGGTGATGTAAATCATGAAAAAACTCGGACTGGTGGGCGGGATTGGCCCGGAATCCACCCTGGAATATTACAAAGGGATCATCGATGGTTACCGGGTGAGGACAGGCGAAGACAACTATCCTCAATTGATTATCGATAGCTTGAATCTTGCCGAAATCTATTCTTTAGCATCCAACAAGCAATGGGATGATTTTACGAAGCGGTTTGTAGACTCCGTTAAAAATTTGGCGGCGGGCGGGGCTGAGTTTGCGGCGATGACGGCCAATACCGCCCATATCGTATTTGATGAAGTCAGCAGCCAATCCCCGTTGCCCCTTATCAGCATCGTAGCTGAAACATGCAAATACGCCCAGTCAAAAAATTGCAAGAAGGTCATAATCTTCGGCACCGCCTTCACGATGAGCAGCGGGCTATATTCCAATGCCTTTGCGAAACACGGTATCGATGCCTTTGTCCCTACGGAAGATGAACAAAAGGCGATTCATAATATCATTTTCCCGAATTTACAGGAGGGCATCGTTTTGCCGGAAGATAAACATACCATGCTGCAGATCGCAAACCGGATCATTTCCGATAAAAACGCCGATGCGCTGATTCTGGGCTGTACCGAACTGCCCCTTATAATCCAGGAAGATGATTTGGATGTTTTGATTTTGGACACAACCATGATACACATTGATGCCATATTAAATTATATGACTGCATAAAGTGTATGGCAGCAGCTACACATATTAATTAACCTTATTATTTTCAAACAAAACCTTCATATTTCTAGGAATAGCTTAAGCCATTGATTCATACCCAAAAAGCTTATCTTATGTTGCAGGGTAAAGGGGAACTCTTCCATTGTTTTCCCGATAACAGCAAATCGTCAATACCGCTTTTCAAATCTTGCAATCGATCGAAAGAATTTGAAATTTATCACTATGTTTTAGTATTTCCTGTTTAAGCGATTCCAGCATTTATTACATTTCCCGTAAGTTTATTCAAAATATCACATCTAATTTGACAATCATGTCGTCATATAAGAAAATAATTCGCAGTTTTATAAAAAACCTTCTGACCGGGAAAATAACAATATGAACGGATTTTTGACAAACCCATTCAATTCCTAACAGGTATTTTTCAAAACCCGTCGAATAAACCACCTAAATAATTATGTTTTGTTGTGAACCTGAAACAACGTTGAAGGGGGTCCATTCCATGGGAATTTTTAAAAAGAAACTCTTTCTTTTGTTGATATTGGCCGTATCCGTTTGCAGCATAGCCCTGACAATTCAAGCGGCTGCTCCGAATAGCGCGCCTTTTGGGGATCCCAAGGCCAAACGGGGCGGGGAGCTAGTTTTGCACACCTCCGAGTTCCCCAAATCATTCAATTATTACGTTAATGTTGCTGCTGATGTGAGTACTGTTTTTGGTCTGGTATATGATGCTCTAATAGAAGTCCATCCCACCACTTTGGAGTTTCAACCATTGGTCGTCAAATCCTGGGAGATTTCCGCCGATAAAAAAACCTTCACCTTAAAAATCGATCCCAGGGCCAAATGGGATGATGGGAAACCGATTACCGCTCATGATATAAAATTCACCTATGATCTCATCATGAATACCGAGAACATGACTTCCGTTCATCGAATGTCCCTTAGCCGCTTCGAACCTCCCGTTGTAATCAACGAGTCCACCATTAAATTTACCGCTAAAACCATTCATTATAACAATTTTATAACTTTGGCCTCTTTTAATCCTTTGCCAAAACACCTGTTTAGCGGGAAGAATTTTAATAAAGCTTTCAATATGAAGCTTCCTCCCGGAAGCGGTCCCTATACCCTGAGCGAAGTCAAAGAAGGCCGTTATTTTGTACTGAAACGCCGCAAGAACTATTGGGCTGATCAGCTTCCCAGCCACCGGGGTATGTATAATTTTGAAACCATTCGATTTAAAATAATGGATACGACGGTTGCTTTCGAAGCCTTTAAAAAAGGCGACTTTGATATTTTCGATGAAATTTCAGCCAAACGCTGGGTTACCGAAACGAATTCCACTCCTTTCCAGAAAAATTGGATTGTAAAGCAAAAGATATATAATTATGCGCCGCAAGGTTTTGCGGGATTGGCTTTCAATATGCGTAAAGCGCCCTTCCAAGATATACAAATTCGGGAGGCTGTTTGTCGCTTGTTGGATCGGAAGTATCTTATTGAAAAAATAATGTACAACGAATACCAACCGTTATCCTCGTATTGGCCCGGGTTATATGGTAACGGGAAAGAAAACGATTTAGTTAATTACGATCCTGCTAGGGCAAAACAATTATTGAAAGAAGCCGGATACACGAGATTGGATAAAGAAGGTTATTTAGTAAATCAAAAAGGCAGGCGGATTGAATTTTCATTGTTATATACAGGTGAGACTTTTGAAAAACATATGACCTATTTTGTAGAAACCTGCAAACAAGCAGGAGTAAAAGTAAATTTGCAATTGTTATCATGGGCGACTCTTTTGAAAAAAATCGAGGAATATGAATTTGATGCTGTGGTTATGGGTTGGCGAGCTACTCTATTTGATGATCCTGAGCAGTTATGGCACTCGAAACACATATCTGAACCTGGCGCCAGCAATCTTCCCGGATATAAAAACAAAGCGGTTGACAAGCTAATTGATTCAATGCCGCCTATTTTTGATGCTGCCAAACGAATTGAAATTACAAAACAAATTGACCATATTATCTTTAAAGAATATCCATATGCTTTATTCTGGGGTGCCAATTATACCAAGATATTTTACAAAAACATTTTTGGAATGCCCAAAACCGTTTTCTCCAAATATAGTTCCGGAGATGTGATTTCCTATTGGTGGTATGATCCGGCTAAAGTAAAACGTTACGAGGCGGCGTTAAAAAATAATCAAGCCTTACCCAAAGAACCTGTGGAAGTGCATTATGATAAAATTGCCCGGTAAAGTGTTTTGAAAATATATTGGCCTTGGAGATTCTAAATGCGCGCATATTTCATTAAACGGTTTCTATTAATTTTTCCAACGCTTTTCGGGATAACCATCGCCTGTTTTATGATTATGCAAACCGTTCCGGGAGGGCCGGTGGAGCAGTTTGTCCAAAAGATGAAATATAACGCGCAAATGGGGGAGGGCGGCTCCGGCGGCAGTAATCAATTTCAATCCGAATTAACCCGGCGGGAGCTCGAAAATATCAAGAAGTATTATGATTTTGACAAACCGATACTGACCCGGTATTTTATCTGGCTGGGCAAACTGGTCCGGTTTGACCTGGGGGAGTCGTATACCTATGGGAAGCCAGTGATAGATGTCATCAGCAGCCGGATTCCCATCTCCCTGACTTTCGGGTTAATCAGCCTTTTCCTTACGTATCTGGTTTGCATTCCATTGGGGGTAAAAAAGGCTTTAAACCACGGGGGGACTTTTGACAACTGGAGCAGTATTTTAATCTTTTTCGGTTATTCCATTCCCGGTTTTGCCCTGGGTGTGTTGTTGATTGTGCTATTCGGCGGCGGGAGCTTTTGGAGCGTGTTTCCCATCGGCGGTCTCGTTTCGGATAATTTTGAACAATTATCATGGTTTGCCAAGATCCATGATTATGCGGCCCATTTGTTCCTGCCGGTTTTGTGCTATATGATTGGTGGCTTCGCCACCCTGACTTTGCTTATGAAGAATTCATTGATGGAGCAGTTGAACCAGGACTATATCCGTACCGCTCTCGCCAAAGGACTTTCTTACCATCAGGCGGTTTTTCGCCATGGGTTGCGCAATGCCCTGATTCCCATCGCTACCAATCTGGGCATGATTATCACCGTTTTTCTTTCCGGTTCCTTTCTGATTGAGAAGGTCTTTACCATTGACGGTATCGGCTTGCTGGGTTACCAATCGATTATTAACCGGGATTACCCGGTTGCCCTGGGATTAATCGTTATCTCCAGTTTACTGGCGCTCATCGGCCGGATTTTATCCGACCTTTGCCTGGTGCTGGTGGATCCCCGGATCCGGTTTCAATAGGAGGTATTAGCGCGAGTTGCCCTTTTCACCGATTACCCAAAGACGGATTCACAAATTTGTAAAAACCAAACGGGCGTATTATTCGTTATGGATACTGCTCATTCTTTACGTTATTTCATTGTTTGCCAATTTTATAGCCAACGATCAACCCTTGATCGTTAAATACGAGGGAAGACTTTTCTTTCCGGTGTTGCGTTTTTATGATGGCAGTAATTTCGGTATGGAAGCCACCGATATCCCTAATTATAAAAAATTGCGAACCGGCGACGCCTTCCAAAAGAATACCGGCAACTGGATACTCTTTCCTCCGATTCCTTATGGCTATAATGAATCCATCATGGAACTGGAAGGAAATCCGCCAACGCCGCCAACGGTTCATAATTTGCTGGGCACCGATGATCGGGGCCGTGATATATTGACCCGACTGCTGTATGGCTATCGGATCAGCTTCAGTTTTGCGCTGTTGATTACTTTTGCCAGCATGACCCTGGGGATAATCATCGGAGCTTTGCAGGGCTATTGGGGCGGTTTATTCGATCTGTCGATGCAACGGCTCATCGAAATCTTTTCGGCATTGCCTTTCTTATATATTGTGATTATCGTCGGCAGTTCAATGGGAACTTCCTTTGGAATGCTATTGATCATCTTCACCATCTTTAATTGGGTGGGAATCTCTTATTATATGCGTTCGGAGTTTTTGAAACTCCGGGAAATCCAGTTTGTCGAGGCTGCAAAAGCTTTGGGAATCAAAGATTGGAAAATTATGTTCCGGCACATCCTTCCCAATGCCATGACTCCAATCATTACTTTTCTGCCATTCGACCTTATCGGTTCTTTTTCTAGCTTATCGGCACTGGATTACCTCGGTTTCGGGCTGCCGGCCCCGACCCCCAGTTGGGGAGAGTTGATGCGCCAGGGAATGGATAATATTTTTTCATACTGGCTGTCTCTTTTTCCGGTTATCGCCCTGTTTCTGGTGTTGTTGTTGATTGCTTTCGTAGGCGAGGGAATCCGGGATGCGTTTGATCCCAAAGAGTATCAAAAAATGGAGTAGTGGATGGGAAACTCAATTTTAACGATAAAGGATCTCCGGGTTGAGTTCCCGGTGGAAACCGGGACTGTGAAAGCGGTAGACGGGGTTTCACTGGAACTGCGGCCGGAAGAGATTTTGGGCCTGGTGGGTGAATCCGGTTGCGGTAAATCGGTAACCGCTTTGTCTATTTTACGGTTAATACCTGCCCCTGGCCGGATTGTTTCCGGAGAGATCCGCTGGCAGGGCCAAAATCTATTGGATTTGCCCATTAGCGATATGACCAAGCTGCGCGGCAAAGATATTGGGGTTGTCTTTCAGGATCCCTTGACCAGCTTCAACCCGGTTCAAAAGATCGGCCATCAAATCGCTGAAGTTTTGCGGTTGCATACCGGCTGCAAAACACAAGAGACAAGAGATGCTGTTATCAACGCCCTGTCCCAAGTGGGCTTGCCTGATCCGGAGCGGCAATACGATGTCTATCCCCATGAACTCTCCGGGGGGATGCGCCAACGGACGATGATTGCCATGGCCCTCATCTGTCATCCCCAACTGTTAATCGCGGATGAGCCGACCACGGCCCTGGATGTGACCATCCAGGCTCAAATTCTGGAATTATTGCGAATCATGCAAGCGCAAAACCGGATGTCCATTATCTTAATCACCCACAATTTGGGAATCGTCGCCGAAACCGCCACCCGGGTGGCGGTGATGTACGCCGGGAAAATCGTGGAAACCGCAAAAGTGCGGGAATTATTTAGGAAACCGCTGCACCCGTACACTCACGGTCTTTTGGAATCCATTCCCCGCCTTAACCGGAGCGGCAGCCTGTATGCGATTCCGGGAACCTTGCCGGATCCCTTGAATTTACCCAACGGGTGTCATTTCGCACCGCGTTGCCTGGAGGCTATGGATGTATGCCGGAAGTTGGTCCCGGATTTATTGCCGCAATCCCCGGAACACAATGTGGCTTGCTGGTTATATAAATAGAGCTAAAAGGTACACAGAAGGCACTGAACAAATCATTATTAGGAAATAGAGAATCTGGTTTTATAATTCTCTGTGCCCTCTGTGGTTAAACAAGTATCTCAGCAGTATTTTAAAATGGGGAGCACTATGGCCAATTTATTGGAAGTAACAGAACTTAAAAAATATTTTCCGGTCCGTTCCGGGATCTTCGGCCGGGTGGCCAAATATGTCCGGGCGGTGGACCGGATAAGTTTTGCTATTCAGCCGGGAGAAACTCTGGGTTTGGTTGGGGAGTCCGGTTGCGGCAAGACTACGGTAGGCCGCACCATATTGCGCCTGATTGAACCCACCGGCGGACAGGTTTATTTTCGGGGCGAAGCGGTAGCCGGTTTATCCAAACGGAGAATGCGGGAACTTCGCACCAAAATGCAGATCATATTTCAAGACCCTTTTTCTTCCCTCAATCCGCGCCGGGTGGTGCTGGATATTGTCGGCGAAGGCCTTGTAGAACATCATCGTGTCGGGAATCTCCGCCAGAAAAAGGAACGGGTGGTCTCATTACTGGAAAAGGTAGGACTTGCGTCCCAAATTTTATATCGTTACCCCCATGAGTTCTCCGGTGGACAACGGCAGCGGTTGGCCATTGCCCGGGCAATCTCCCTGGACCCGGAGTTGGTTGTCTGTGATGAAGCGGTTTCAGCTTTGGATGTTTCCGTTCAAGCTCAGATTATTAATTTGTTAATTGAGCTTCAATCTCAATTGAAGATAGCTTATCTGTTTATTGCCCATGATTTGGCGGTGGTAAAGCATATCTCCCAGCGGATTGCCGTGATGTATCTGGGACAGATTGTCGAACTGGCTCCTACTGATGATTTGTTTAACAATCCTTTGCACCCTTATACCCGGGCCTTACTCTCCGCGATTCCTAACCCGGACCCGGAACAAAAATCCCAACGCATTATTCTATATGGTGAGATCGATAATATCTTAAACCTGGACACGGGCTGCTGTTTTCAATCCCGTTGTCCGGTGACAATGGAGATCTGCAAACGGCAGGAACCGGTAATCCAAGAGGTAAACGGCCATTATGTAAAGTGTTTCCGGACTTCGGGCGATAGCTGTAAAGAATAAGTGGTGGAAATGATAATTTAATATTTTTGTCAAAGGAAATTTACCCTATATAGCGAATGAAGAAAATGAAGATTTTATGATAAAATATAACAACTTGCTCAATTCACATGAAACTTCTTCGTAATACATCTCGTTAAGTTAATGTGAATATCCGATTATTTTCAGTAATAACTTGAATAGTATCATAAATAAGAGGTGAGTAAAATCGACTTATCTGGAATTTCATATCCGGGGTTCTGGTTGGTAGCCGCTGTTGTTTTGGGAATCATCGAGGCGTTCACTCCCGGACTGGTCAGCATCTGGCTGATGTTTGGCGCTCTTGCGGCCTGGTTGTGCGCTATTCTGGATTTACCGTTCATCGTCCAACTGATAGTTTTCTTGGTTGTTTCCTATCTTTTGCTGATTACGACCCGGCCCATCGTGAAAAAGTGGTTTACTCCGGTCATTGAAAAAACCAATGCCGATCGGTTAATCGGTCAGATCGGGATCGTTACTGAGAAAATTAATGGATTTGAAGGAACGGGGCAAGTCAAAGTCAGCGGCCAAATATGGTCGGCCCGATCACAAGATAATGTTGAGATTGAACCCGGGAACAAAGTCCGAATAACTGCCATTTCCGGTGTTAAGCTTATAGTAACTCATATAATGCAAGATGAATCATAGTTGGGCGATTCTATTCTAAGAGGAGGCATGAACATGGATTTTAGGACTGTCTACGTCGTCATTTTGTTATTCTTCGGTTTATTGATCATTATTCGCAACATCAGAATTGTACCGCAAGCTCATGCTTTTGTCATCGAACGTCTGGGCGCATACTTGCGAACCTGGCATACCGGCCTGCATTTGAAAATACCTTTTATTGACCGGGTGGTCAGTGCGGTTTCACTGAAAGAACAGGTAGTTGACTTTAAGCCGCAGCCCGTGATCACCAAGGATAATGTCACCATGCAGATCGATACGGTGGTTTTTTACCAGATCACCGACCCCAAGCTCTATACCTATGGCGTGGATTACCCGATGGTCGCCATTGAAAACTTAACCGCTACCACGCTTCGGAATATTATCGGTGACCTGGAACTGGATCAGACCTTAACTTCCCGTGACACTGTTAATACCAAAATGCGGAGCATTCTGGATGAGGCCACGGATCCTTGGGGTATTAAGATCAATCGGGTGGAATTGAAAAATATCCTCCCGCCCCGTGAAATCCAGGACTCTATGGAAAAGCAAATGAAAGCGGAACGGGAACGCCGGGAATCCATCCTGCGGGCGGAAGGGGAGAAGAAATCCGCGATTTTGGTGGCTGAAGGTCAAAAGGAATCGGTTATTTTAAACGCGGAAGCGCGAAAACAAGCCGCCATCCTGGAAGCGGAGGCCAAAAAGGAAGCCGCCATCCGGGAAGCCGAAGGCCAGGCGGAAGCTATTGTAAAGGTGCAAAAGGCAACGGCTGAAGGCCTCCGGATGCTCAAGGAAGCTGATCCTTCCCAGCAGGTTCTAGCTCTCAAATCTCTGGAAGCATTTGCTAAGGCGGCGGACGGTAAAGCTACCAAGATCATTATTCCCTCAGAGATCCAAGGACTGGCCGGAATAGCCACCTCCGTGGCTGAATTGTTGAAAGAAGCAGCGCCGGAAAACGATAAAAAAGCGTAAGAGTAATCCGAAATAAAAAATCCCCCGGCGTATTGTGACCGGGGGATTTTTTATTTCATTTATACAGGAAATATTTACATTTTGCTGCAATTTATATAAAATAAAGATAAATTGAAAGCCAATTTTTTTAGGATGGAAAGGCGGCTTTATCAGTGAAAGAGCAATCCCGTAATCTTATTCCTGGAAACATCGATTTGGATCAAGAATTGTCGGAAATCAAAAAAGGTATGGAAGATACCGAGGTGACCGCAAAAATGATCCTTGAAAGGCTAAAACGGGTATTGGGAAAAGATTGATTGATTTATTATTGCGGCGACCACAATGGTTGAAATTCATTAACCGGGCTGTTGGTTAAGTTGGTTAGCTTCTTTTTCTGCATGTCCATGATGAATATGTCCCAATTGGTCCCGGTGAAACCGGCAAAAGCGATTTTTTTATCATCAGGGGACCATTCCGGCCAGCGGACCTGGAAATCCGGTGCGGTTAAACGGGTTAAGTCGCTGCCGTCCGCTTTCATGCTATACAATGATTCCGACTTATCCCGAATGGAGACAAACAGGATCCGGGTCCCATCATGGGACCATACCATATCGCTCTCGTTTCCCGGGTCATTGGTTAAATTTCTAGGGTCGGAGCCATCGCTGTTCATTATATAGATCTCCTGGTTCCCGTCGCGTTCGGAACGGAACAAAATTTTACTGCCATCCGGTGACCAGCAAGGGGAATCATCGTTATTGCCGTTATTGGTTAAATTGATTTGATTGGCGCCGTCCGCATCCATGATGTAGATTTCCGGATTATCATCCCGGTTGGATATAAAGAGAATTTGTTTGCCGTCCGGCGACCAGACCGGATTACTGTTATCAAAATCACCGCTGGTTAAGGCGGTATGTTGATTATTGCTGATATCTACGACCCATAGCTGTGACTTTTCGTTGATGGTGGCTACGTAGGCCAATCGCTTTTCATCAGGGGACCAGGTGGGATTTGTACAATTCAGATCACTCCGGGTTAATCTGCGGGTGGCGCTTTGATCCGCCTTGGTCGTCCAAATGTTAAAATCACCGTTTTCATTTTCCAAAGCATAGGCAATTGTCGATCCGTCGTGAGACCACGCCGGTGTTACGCTCCACTTATTCCGGGGCGTTAAAACATACCTGTGGGCTCCGTCTTCGGTAGTCAAGTGGATTCCCTGGTTGTCTTCCAGCAAGGTCGTGAAGATTAGGCGATACTGTTTCGTTTTTTCAGGTTTGCAGCCCGGTAATGCCAAGCCTGTAATTATAATGAATATCAATATCCCAATCAGGTTTTTTTGCATGGATATCCCTTCCAATTTGTCCATCATTGTTTTCTATCCAAAATATCGGCAATTACCGGTTTATTATTGAACACTATTTCGGGATGGGAAAGAAAATTCGAGTCATCTGGAGGACAACCAATGCTTTTTGTGTAATAAATATTTAATTATTTCGGGGTTAGGGGGCTACAATGAAATCAACTATCCAATTTCGGGTTAGATATCAGGAGAGCGACCAAATGGGGTTTGTTCACCATTCCGTATATTTGGTCTGGTTTGAAGCTGGCCGGACTGAATGGATGCGCGAACGGGGAATATCATACCGGACTTGCGAAGAGAATGGCTGGTTATTGCCGGTAATTGAAAGCGGATGCCGGCATCTGAGCCCAGCCCGTTATGATGATCTTATTTCAGTAGAGACTGTTTTTGTCCCGGAAAAAAGCGCTAGTTTTCAGTTTGAATACATAGTCAAGGAAGCTTCCTCGGGAAAGATATTGACCCAAGGTTTTACCCGGCACGTTTGTATTGGCCGTGATCATAAGATTACGAAAGAAGCTACCAGGCAGCTAAAAAAAATTTTTAATTCATAGGGTTAGGCTTTATGTCGGTCACCGCTTGATTCATGCAGACATATCATGTAATCAGAAAAGTATTCCTACTCGTTCATTATATAATTATCCGATAAAAGTTTATATAAAAACAAACTTTAGGGATAATTTGAATTGTAGCTGCGCTACAATATGGAGTAGGATGGAGGAGGAAAGGCATGACGCCGTTAATGAATGGTAAGTGCCAACCTGATCCATTAAGAGCTTTGAGCCCTCGCGAAAAGGAAATACTGCCCTTGGTAGCCCAAGGTTTAGATAATCGTGAAATTGGAAAAATTCTTTTTATTAGTGAAAAAACTGCGAAAAATTATATTACCAGTATTCGGAAAAAGCTCGGATTGGCGAACAGGACTCAAATCGCTCTATTTGCAATCAGGGAAGGGCTAATTGATGTAAATCCAAAGGAATCAACATAAACCTTTTGACACCAAAGATATACAATACATATGGCAACATAAGGATTGGTGCTATATTATTGTATATCTTTTCCGTTTTCTAGTTGGTCAATAACTATAATAACTAGATAACTAATAGCCAACATGATTTTGGAATCATTTGCTGGAGTTGCCCGAATTTACATAAAGGGTTCTCAAGCAGCAGTGGCGAAATAGGGGATTGACCGAAATAGTTGAACGGCCGGTTTGACCGCAAGCCTATCAAAAGTAAGCAATGTTGAATTCCGGAGGCAACATATGCGCCATTATACTATGCAAAATATGCGGCAAAAACTATCTATCGTCATTACTGCATTCATTATGCTCTTATTCATTGCTATCAATCCAATAATAACTAATGCTCAAGAAAACCAATCCATCTCACTCACAAAAGGGCTAGCTTTCGTCAAACAACCAACCCCCGAAACCCGCGCGGGGAAAAATGATCTGGATTTAGCTTCAGATTCTAACAAGAGGCTCATTCTTGATGATGAAACATTGAAAATGATTGCCTTAGTAAACCAGGAAAGAGTGGAAGCTGGTTTAAAAAAGTTAGAGTCCGATGATGTTTTGATTAAACTCGCCCAGGAAAAGGGTTTGGACATGATTCGTTTTAACTATTTCGGTCATTATTCAAAGCGATTAGGAACAGTATATGACCAATTAGACCAGGAAAATCTGATTTACCAGGCCGCCGCTGAAAACTTGGCAAAAGCTCCCAATTACCAGCGGGCCTTCCAAAGCTTACTTGCAAGTCCGGCCCACCGGAGCAACATTTTAAACCCTCGTTTTACGAAAATTGGCATCGGAGTTATTCGAAGCGGACCATTCGGAAAGATCATTGTCCAAATCATGACCGATTGACCCGATGTTGTTAGCGGTTAATCATCTCATAACATAAGAATAGGCTTTTGGCAGAGCCTATTTTTTTTGCCGATAAGCACCAATACTGCTGGTGGCATATACTATATTAGCTATTTGCCGGGCATTACATAATTGAGTATAAGAAAGGTTCTGTTAGCGATAATTATTGATTCGTCATTCACCCCTAATTATCATAGATAATTTTTAAATTAAAGCTTCGCTTTAATTAGGACACTGAAGAAAGAAAAATGGGTGGCTGTTTCTACTAGAATATTTTCTCGATAGAACTATAATGAAATAGTTTAATCATTACTGCCAATCCTCCTACGCGCTTCCTTTAAGCGGCGAGATTTCCGCGAATACCAGCCAGTATTCGAAGGAACGAAGGTTTTTTTCGCCTCGAAGCCTAAATAAATCATAGGCGACAGAATTACGGTTCGTGTGGCTATCGAAAAGACAGCCCAAGATAGAAGAGGGTTGACCCTGATTATTTTCATAATAATTATTCAAAACAGAGCCATGCGCAAAATAAACGGCAAGTAACACCTTGTTTTATCCCAGTGTTCGGCAGCAAATGCTGTCAGAACCATCGTGAAAGGAGGTTTAAATAAATGGATTTAAATGATAGCATGGCTGATAACGTTGTTGAAAAACCGAAAAAAACCAGAAAAAAACGCGCCAAAGTCGTAGCTGCGGAAGAGCAGACACTTGCGGAGACGGTTGATACATCAATCGAAGAACCATTACCGGAGACAGCCAAGCCAAAGAAATCGAGGTCCAAAAAGACAAAATCCGGCAGCAGTAAAAGAAAAACTTCAACAAGCCGCAAAACGAAAAAAAAGCCGGATTTAGAAATAGATATCAATATCCAAGACACGACTCCCGAAGCCACGGGTCAGGCTGGGGTTAAGGACGTGAAAATAGAGACGGTAGTGAAAGCACCGGAGGTTATTGGTTTAAGCGATTTCAAGCCGCAGGTTTCCGTATTGCAGGCAAAAGCAGAGGTTAGTTCTCCCGTTGTAAATAATTCCGGGATTTTAAATACGAGTGTAACTGCAACTGAGAACGTGATTCTGCCTTTGGCGGCAGTTAAAGTCCGGAATGTGGTAGCTAAAGTGGTTGATCTGGTAACGGAGATTATTCCCAATAAGGTCATTGTCCAAGGTACTGTCCATGAACAGCTTTTCTTCGTTGGAACCGATGGCATTGTTCATCATCTGGCGGATGACATTCCGTTCAGCACTTTTTTGGATATTCCGGGAATTGTACCGGGGATGAATGCCCAAGTCTCCGCGGTTATCGAAGAGGTTATCACCGAACTGGCGACTGATGGTTTAAGTATTTTGAAAAAAATCATCATCGAGGTCTTTGTGAAGATAACTGAAACTGTCCAAGTGAATCTATCTCCCGGGTCGGGACCGCTGTTATTTTTGCAGCAAGTGGTCGGGGAAAACTCCACCCAAAAACTCATTGAAACGGATCTTAGCCTTTTTACCCCAGCGTTGAAGATTGATGAAATCACCGGCGTAATTCAGGATATAACCGTGGAAATCATTAATAACAAAGTGATTATCCAAGGTATCTTACATAAACAGATCTTTTTCGTAGATACTGCCAACCTGGGTCGTCATCAGGCGGAAGATATTCCGTTCAGTTTGTTTGTGGATATCCTGGGAGCTGCTCCCGGTATGGATGTTCAGGTTCACCCCCGGATTGAAGCTATCTTCTTTAAGCTGATCGATCCTACCACTGTCAGACAAAAAGCAATACTTGAGTTTTTCGTGAAAGTCACCGAAGCTACCGAACAGCAAGTTGCCGTCGGTACAGGTCCATTGTTTAAAGTCGAGGAGTTTATCGGGGAAAACAGAGTTCAAGACTTGAACGAGAGTGTTATAACTCTTGCCGTACCGGCAATTAAAGTAAGAGAGATTGTTGCTAAACTGATAAACTTCACTACGCATATCATTCCCGACAAAGTCATTGTTCAAGGCTTGATTCATAAGCAGATATTCTTTATTGGAACAGATAATATCGAACATCACCAGGCAGAGGAGGTTCCGTTTTCGGTATTTCTTGATATTCCAGGGGCTGAGCCAGGTGATAACGTACATCTTAATCCGCAAATTGAAGCTATCTTTTTTGAATTGCTTTCCAGCACCCAATTACGGCAGAAAGTAATCATTGCCATCCAGGCCACCATCACACGGGAAATTCAATTAAACCTGGAATTGGGAACCGGTTCGTTATTTAAAATGGAACAAGTGGTGGGCGAAAATACCAAACAACTCTTAATAATCAAGCGTGAAGAAATCCCCATACCGCCCGTTGGTCCTATAACTATTACTACTGAAACAATCATCTTTCCCCCGGTGGCGGTCGTCGGCCAACAACAAATCATTTTGCGGAATACCGTTGAGTTGCCGGTCAAGGCCGTCAAAATCAAGGAGATTCAGGCAGTTATAGCCGACGTCAGCTTTAACGTTATTACCGATGGAGTGGTAATTGAAGGAGTTGTCAACAAAACGGTCATTTTTGTTGACGCTGACAATATCGTGCGCACGGTGACCGAACAGGTTCCATTCTCGATCTTAGTCAGCGTTCCGGGGATAACGCCTTCCCAAGTCACGAATGTAACGGTAACTTTGGAGGACATTAGTTTCAGTCTTAATCCATGCGGTACCGAAGTGACTCAGAATATTGTGTTATTGGGGACAGTAGAAGGAACAACGGCCCCGGCTACTTCGGTTACGGTGGTAACGGATGTTACCGGACCCGGCATAACCCAGACCAAAGTTCTGGTGGAAGCATTGGTATTAACTCCGGATGGGCCCGTTCTCAGGCAGTTTGAGGTTGTAACCGATGTTTCCGGCGGCGGAATTACGGGTGTGACCCGGCAGACACTAGTGCTTCAGGTAGTGGGTGAACCGGCCCCACGGCCGATCTCAGTGGTTACCGGAGTTCAATTTACGTAACCGCAGTTAGTCTAAAAATACATAAACGCTCATAGATGCCTTAAGAAGTGAAGATATACAATATAGCTATAATTATATTGTATATCTTTTTTTCGCTCTGTCAGAGATAATTATTCACTTGAAGTACAATAGATTAAGCGTAATCAATATTGCCAACCTTACACCAAAAAAAGAAATTTTCAATATTCCAAAAGAAGTGTGTAAAACCCCATTCTTAACAAAAAGTGCATACTTCTAATTCATGCCCCTAACCGCATAGCATAATAATGAAGTTAGCGATTTTTAAAGTTTCGCGGGAAACGGGGTATGAATCATGAAAGTTTTAATTTTTGGCATTACCGGTTTTGCTGGCAGTCACTTGGCGGAATACATTTTGGATAACATTGAAGAAGCCGAGGTGTACGGCACAATCCGGTGGCGCAGCAACCGTAGAAATGTGACGGCGTTTGAGTCCAAAATCAAGCTGTACGACTGTGAACTGCGGGATTTCAAATCAGTCTGCGAGGTCATCGAAGCGGTCAAACCCAAATATATTTTTCATTTAGCGGGCCACAGTTTTGTTCCCGCCTCCTGGAACAGTCCCAATGATACCTTAATCAATAACATTCTCGGCGAACTCAATATTTTCGAGGCGGTCCGTAAAATTTCCCCGGATTGCCGGATATTGATATCCTGTTCCAGTGAGGAATACGGAATTGTTTATGAGGAAGAACTCCCGATCCGGGAAGAAAATCCGCTCCGGCCCTTAAGCCCTCATGGAGTTAGCAAAGCAGCCCAAGATTTATTGGGTTTTCAGTATTTTCATAGTTACGGGCTGGATATCGTTAGGACCAGAGCGTTTAATCATACCGGTCCCAGGCAAAGTGAAGTATTTGCAACCTCCAACTTTGCCAAACAAATTGCGGAAATTGAAGCGGGTTTAAGAATTCCGGTGGTATATGTAGGTAATCTGGATTCCCGACGCGATTTCATCGATGTACGGGATGTTGTTTACGGTTATTGGCTGGCATTGCAAAAAGGTAAGGCGGGTGATGTTTATCAAATCTGCACCGGAAATGCATATACTATCCGGCAAATTCTGAATACGCTGATGAATTTATCCCCAATTGGCAAATCCGTTGAAATCAAAGTTGATCCATCCCGGATACGGCCTTCCGATGTCCCGGTCTTATTGGGGAGTTATAAAAAGTTTTACCGGGTTACCGGTTGGGAACCGAAGATTGCCATTGAAAAGACTATCACCGATCTTTTGAATCATTGGCGTAGAGTGACCAATAACTCCAAACCGCAGTTACAAACTCATGAACCGGCGGATTTTGTTGTGAATTCTCCCTTGTAACATTGAATTATCGTAAATTTAGCGCCTGATTATTTTACCCATTTTTGGGCCATTTTCGCCAAACTCGCCTGGTGGTAGTTATGCCGCGTTTGCCGGGAAATGGTTGAACCGGCCCCGTAATGATAAATAACGGCGGGGGATACCATTACACGGTAGCCTGCGTTTCTAACCCGGATACAATAATCATCTTCTTCGGCATATAGAAAAAACTGCTCATCAAATCGGCCCACCACCGGAATAATGGACCGCTTTACCAAAAAACAGCACCCGTGAATTCCGTCAACCGCAACTTCATCCTCATATCGCCCGGGCGACTCCGGTTCGCCCCGGCCCCGGACAATACCGCCGGAAAAACCGGCATGGTCGATGATTCCGTTATAGTTAAGTATTTTAGCGCCGATTACTCCGGCCTCCGGATGTCGTTCCGCACAGTCTACCATATGTTTCAGCCAACCGGGGGTTAATTTAATATCCGGGTTTAAAAATAGCATATATTTACCGTCTGTCCGGTCGATTCCCATATTCCACGCCTTGGCCAATCCCAAATTTTTCCGGTTGATGATTAAGCGGATATTATAACGTAGGAAATGCCTCTGTTTCTGACGTATCAGACCGTTCACCGTTTGATCCGTACTATGGTTGTCAATGATCGTGAGCCGAAACGGGAGATGAACCGGATGGTTTAATGATGCAAAAAAATCATGCAAAAATCGCCGACTGTTATAGGTTACCATAATTAAATCAACATACTCGGAAATATTAGATCCCTTCTTTCGTGATATCAACAATTCTTAAAAACAGAGTCTAGTTTATTCTATCACGAGATTTACTTTTATGTTCCATTTGAAAGAGATATTTATATAATGGGCTTTTTTCGCAAACTTTTAGGGACAAATTTTAAATTGCGGCTTTATTACAATATGATATAGGAAGATGACGGTAAGAGGTGAAATGATTGATAAATGAAGGCGGCAATACCATGATTAGTATCATTATTCCTACTGTCAATCAAGTGGAACTAATGACGCGATGCTTGCATTCCCTTTATGACAGTAGTCCAACCAATACATATTCTTATGAAGTAATTGTAGTGGATGATGGCAGCCCGGCTGAAATCCAGGGAAAACTGAGAGAAGCCTTACGATCCTTTCCGGTTCGATTGCTTACCCATACGAACAACGCAGGGTTTGCCGTAACAGTGAATAGAGGAGTTGCAGCCAGCAAAGGTAAATATATATGTTTGCTGAATAATGATGTAACTTTGATTCAGAAGAATTGGCTGGATATCATGATGAAGGATACCCATCGGGTTAGGGCGGGAGTCATTGGACCGCGGCTTTTATATCCGGATGGAACGATACAACATGGGGGAATTATTTATATACCCGAAACCCATGGTTTTGATCATGAATACCGGCATCAACCCGGTAACTATCCTCCTGCGCAAAAGACAAGGGAAGTATTAGGAGTAACCGGAGCATTAATGCTGATTAACCGGGAACTGTGGGACAGTCTGGGCGGCATGGATGAACGGTTTTTTATTGGAATGGAAGACATTGATTTTTCATTACGAACTTGGGAGCAGGGGTGGCGGATTTATTTTTCAGGGATGGCGGTAGCGGTTCATCCAGAAGGATTCACCCGGGGAAACGACCCGTATTGGCGCAGTAAAGGCTTGGAAAGCGGACATCGTTTTGCTGAAAAATGGCATCGTAAACTCGCTGCCCTGAGAAGAATGCTTCATCCCGTTGACGGGCAGGGCAGGCCAATCAGTATAAGCGAAGCACAGGCCATACAGTGGCGTAAAATTGTATCCCGGGGAAATTCTCTACCTGTTGCTACAAAAGGTACTTACACAACCTATCGTTCAGATGCCACCAATTCCAAGTATTCCCCCCCGGTTTACCGGAGCCGGTGAAAAAACTATATTCAATTTTTTCGGGTTGTGAGCCATTCTTGAGTGGCCCGCGGTAAATCCTTATTACTGAAACCCGGCTGTAACAGGTCATTTATGACATGACCGTAGTCAATGGCGATACAACCGGTTTTTTTGGCGAGTTTTGGGCAGAAAATAGTTGCCGGTATTCCGGCGGCGATGAGAGCGATCCGGAAATAGGGACCTTTCTGCAAAGATTCTTCCACACGCGGTAGATCCTGGATATCCTCAATTACTTCGGTATTTACAATATTGAGTCCTCGGTTACGAAGGTGCGGGGCGGCTTGGTGAGCAAGCCGCCCGACCAATACCGCCGGATACTTGCTGATCTCACGGTAAAATAAGCTCATTTTATGAAGCTGCCAATTGATGGCCGCATCGGTAATATACTTTGGCCGTATTTTATAAGTTATCAGCAATTGTTCTAAGAGCGGGGCGCAATCCCAATTTTTACGATCAGTTGAGAAACCCACGATATCCGCTTCCAAAAGAGCAGTAACCAAGGCTTTCCGGATGTTTTCATCCGGCTGTTTCACCCCGGCATATTCCAGCCAAAACGGAATTCGTTCCGCCGGCAATAAAACTTCATAGGCCATAGCCAGCGCCTCGCCATTTCCGAATCTGGCCAGGGAAAGGCTTCGGCCTGTGACCAGCGCCAGTTTAATTTTATTAAAAACCTCAACCGCAGAATGTAAGTGATGCTCTATTATCCGCATTCCGTCGGATCCTGTAAAAAATCAGCCCATTTATTCAAAAAACGTTGTTGGGCTTTGCGGTAATACTCATCTAAACGCTTAAAACTGCGGCAACTACCATATACAAGATGAATAACCAGGCTTTCCGGGCAATAAATTATTTTATAACCCAGAAAACGCGCATTATAACAATAGTCCGTCTCTTCAAAGTAATGAAAGTATTGCTCATCGAATAATCCTAATTTGGAGAGAAGCTCCCGTTTTATCCCCATGCAGGCCCCGCCGATACTCAAACATTCCATGGATTGATTATAAATGTTTTCATGATTTGGCTCTCCCCAGCCTCGAATTATAGGATGAGCATTGGTTCCCACCACGCCGGCGCCTACAATGAATCCTTGTGGATTTATCAATTTCGGGCCGACCACCGCCGTTTTAGGGTTGGAGGACAGGCTTTTAATCAGCGGCGGCAGCCAGTTCGGGGTAACCTTAATATCACTGTTTAACAGAAAGATATATTTCCCTTTTCCAGCTAAAATGCCTTGATTACAAGCAGCGCCATACCCCAGGTTCTTGCGGTTGAAAATACCCGTAATCCAAAGTGTTTTTTTGATAAAGGATACGCTGCCGTCAATACTACCGTTGTCAATAACCCATACCCGGTAATTTTTCGGATCGCCGGAACATTTTTTAATACTGTACAAACAATCCGCCAGCAATCTCTGGGAATTATAATTCACGATTACAATATCAGTCGTGTAACAATCCAATGAAGTCCCTCCGGCTCATCATAGTTTTATTATACGTATTTCAAACTAGAAAAGAACTGTTTCCGAAAGTTTAAAAATTTTAAAGTATGGTTTTAAATTTAAGTTTATGACAGGGGCAATGCAGGGCAATTGCACATATATTATAGTAGCAAAACACCGGAGGATGATGAGTGCTATTTGGGGGATGGAATGGTGGGTTTACCTCTGATCCTAGGGTTAATAACGTATATCGGAATCATCTGTGGGTTGACGTTTTGGCTGGTGAAATATCATTCACTGAAATGCCGGTATCTCGACGCAAATTCCAATACCGAGAATAAAGTGGAGCCCTCGGAAGAAACACAGCAAAAAACAAGTACCGATCCTGTGCAAAAATCAAAAAACCATAATCATAAACCATCATAATATTATAAATCCCGGAATCGTTGCCTGCCAAAAAGGAGACCTGAATCTACGGTGAATCGACGAAATGCCAAAAGCGGGGTGGTCAGTGAGCGCGCGGGTGCGTGAAATGAATTGGATTAGTTGGGGGTTATTAATTATCCTCAAAAGCTTGCTGGAAAAGCAAACTTTTTATGGATAATAAAAACAAAAGGAGGGAATTAAATGGACCCTTTGATTCGAGCAGAAGTGGTAATTGGCGAAAATACCAGACAACTTTTGGTGGAACAAAACGTCACCTTATCAATTCCAGCGATAAAAGTAAGGAATATTAATGCCTCGGTTCGCGATATTACCACCGATGTAATTGCCGATAAAGTGGTCATCCAAGGGGTTTTGCACAAACAAATCTTCTTTGTCGGAGAAGATAATATTGTTCACCATCAAGCGGAGGATATTCCGTTCAGTACATTTGTCGATGTTCCGGGAGCGGAGCCCGGAATGAACGTACAAATCGATTCGGTGATCGAAACCGTTATTTTCAGCTTACTTACGCCAACTATAGTTCATCAAAAAGTGGTCATTGAGTTCTTTATCAAGGTAACTGAAACCAGGCAGTTGAACGTATTAACCGGAGAAGGTCCGTTGGTAAGGGTGGATCAGGTTGTCGGAGAAAATACGAAACAGCAATTATTTGAGAATTTTGTCATGCTTACAACCCCTGCCATTAAAGTTGATGACATTACCGTAACCATCAAAAACGTTACTACCCATATTATTCAAGATAAAGTAATCATTCAAGGAGTTATTCACAAGCAGATCTTCTTTGTCGGCACCAATAATATCGAATTTCATCAGGCGGAGGATATTGAGTTTTCTACTTTTGTCGATGTTCCCGGAGCCACTCCCGGTATGGATGTAGAAGTAGTTCCCACTGTCGAGTTCGTTCACTTTGAGTTGCGCGATCAAAACACCATTCTTCAAAAAGTGGTTATCGAATTCTTTGCCAAGGTCACCGAGAGTGTTCAAATCAATCTTTTGTTGGGTCCCGGAGCTTTGTTGAAGCTGGAGACCGTAATTGGTGAAAATACTAATCAAATTCTGGTGGAAAATCTCTTCACCCTACCGATTCCTACGGTGAAGATTCGGGAAATCATTGCTCAGATCCGTGATTTGACTACTGAAGTAATCAATGACAAAGTCATTATCCAGGGAATACTCCATAAACAGATATTCTTTATTGGAAACGACAATCTGGAGCATCATCAAGCCGAAGATATACCTTTCAGTACTTTTGTGGATATCATCGGAACTACTCCGGGTAATAATGTACGGGTTGATGCCAGGATTGAAACCATTCTTTTCGAACTAGTCGATAGTAACACCTTGCGACAGAAGGTTGTCATCGAGTTCTTCGTAAAAGTAACGGAGACCCAGCAGTTGTCCGTGCAGATTGTTTCACCTTATTATTTTTAAGTATTATACGCGCCGGTATCTTGAGCCCATGGGCGTAAACCATCTTATCCGACAAAGTTGCATTAACGGCAGGTTGTTGATCTTCAACAACCTGTTCTCTTTTTGATCAGAAGTTGCAGGTTCTATTTGTGAACAAGTAGTTACTTAGTCTCACCCGGCATATAAATTATAGGAAGAAGTATTATGCCAAGATTTTATACTCACCATTTTTCCAGTCCGCTAGTTTTCTACTTCTTTAGCTTTCCAGTAGTCAGTAAAATTGCTAATGATAATAACGCAATAACTAGATAACTCGGTAACTAATCACTAAATAACTAGAAGTTATGTGAAAAGGTTCCTTTCAGTAAAAAAACAAAAATAGCGAATAACTGTTTGGGAGCTGGCAATGTCGATTATTCACGACAGCCGATTTAGAATAACGACCATCTGGCCGGAATTGGTCAACAAACGAATTACGGCTGTTGATATACAGTTAAGAGAATCCCAATATACGAATCGGGAAAATCAACTATTGGTAAACGGAATAATTCAACGCCGGATAAGTTATCTGGAGTACGACGGTCGCAGCAGAAAGACCGAAGACCGGCTGCAATTTGAGATAATCGTCAATAATATCGAATCGTATATTGGACCTGATCCTTTTGAAATAGAGCTACAGCAAGATTATTTTATTTTTCAGCCACGCCGGATCGGAGAAAATCAAGCGGTTTTTGAACATGGTTTCGGAGTAATTATCAGCCGGCGTAAAAATGACGGCGCCATTGACGTAACATCCGATACTTTGGTGCCAATGCTGGCGCAGATTATTCGGGAGCAGGGGGAAGGGGCCGTCACATTAAGTCAGCCGGTTTCTTTTGCGAAATTAGGTGTCGAGCCCTTAGGGTTTCAAGGGGAAATCTGTTTTAACAGTAACTTAAAGGAGCTGCCGTTGATCAGCGGCATGTTAAAAAGCAGAATTACGTTTATAAATCAGGATAAAACCTTAGCGGAAATGAAAATGGAAACTCCTTTTCATTTTATATTAAAGATTCCACCATTAAATGACGCCGGAAAATTTCAGATTCAAGGGTCCATCATTGACTGGGTTTGGCTGTTTGATATTAACCTGCAAATGTGGCGGCTGGAATGCAAACTCGATTATCAGTGGCGAATTATCGAAGCAAAAGAAGTAATTTGTATTACGTCACCCCAAACCGTGACGCCAAATTGCCTTTTAATTGAAGCTCCGCTTCGATTAACCGAACTTAACGCCAGATTAACCAAGAGTATTTCGTTACCGATGGGTAATATGCGTACTGTTGCAGAATTGAAATTAATCCGGCAAAAGTGCTGTATTACTGCGCATCGCAAAGGCATACTCGCAGAATTCGAACTTGATCTTGAAATATATGCTGTAGATGAGCAGGGGCGTGAGGCATACTTACGTCACCCGGTAACCTGGGAAGAGGTAATCACCGCAAATTTTAATCGTGTATCCCCGGAGAAGATTTTGCCGGTTCTCAAAAAAAACCGGATTCAATTAATCCATTTTTTATTTGAAGACGCCATCCTCCAAATAGATATGAGAATTGATCTGCAAATCAGTTTTTATCAAAATCAACTGCTGAAAATCAGCGAATCAAATGATTCCGCCACTCTCATTTTAGGTAAAGTGGTTAAGGATCAAAAAGATTTTTCGTTGCTGCGCAATGCGATTTTGCAGCTTAGGTCAAAGCCGGTATTGATTCAAAGATTAACAGTCCGAAATATAACCGTGGAATCTCAAAGCCGCCAAGGCTGGTTACATGTTAGCGGCCAAATGGAGCTCGGAGTTGCATATCTTGATGAAAAGCGATGTTTGCGGGAGGATACGTTTCCAGTCTTTTTGCGGGAGAATTTTCTTTGGGATAAGCTTAAGACCTCGGATGAGGTAAAAATAAAAAGCCGCTTGGAGCATGATTCTTATGCATTACACACCCGGGATCCTCTAAAATTAAATTATCGTTTTTTATTATCTTTAATAGCGGAAGGCACTGATGAGCGTGTAATTAAAGTTAATATCTCAAGTAATCCGGCGGATATGGGTCCGGGTGATCTTCATTTAAGCAATCGTTTTTTGGAGTTATCGGCCAAAAAACCATTACTAGATAGACTTCCTGCGGATTGTTGGATTGCTGACGACAATCGATGCTCAATGCGCCGGTTTGACGTTGAGGCCGATATCCCGTTAATTTTGGGTAGGGCGCAGGATATTGAAAACGGACGGTTCATCATTGGAAATTTTTCATACCGGAACGAAAGTGGACTGGTTTTAGTGGAAGGAAATTTAGACGGAGAATTAGATTATTGGGATAGTGAAGGCTATTTCCGAACTGAACCGGTAAGTTGTGAATTTTGGAAGTGCTTTCGGCATGATTGCGGCCTCGCTCGCAAAGACGCGCAAATAATCCCAAAACTGCATCAATTACGGTTTATTGCGGTAAAAACCGCATTCTGGCGCAAAGGAAGGGTAAAAATTATTTTTCAGGTTGAACTCCAACAGATCATTGAGGGAGAAGGGATTTGACATGAAAGTTTTATTTCAGGCCAGAATCAATTATAACAAGGCGATTGCCGGGGATAGCGTCCAGATTGATAAAACCCGGGAGTACTTACAGAAAATAGGAGCGGACGTTACCATCCATAATGCGGCCGTCAATAATTTGAAAGATTTTGATATCATTCATCTTTTCAATATCATGCCGGTAACCGAAACTTATGGTTTTTTCCAAGACGCCCGCCGCCAAAAAATACCGGTGGTCCTTTCAACGATTTATTGGGACCCCGCCGAATTTTTGAAGGAATCCGATGAAAATGGCAAATTTGGACTCTGGTGGCGAGAAACTATGCCTCAGCGCCGGGAAATATTGAATGGCGTCCGTTACATTCTACCCAATTCCAAGATGGAACTGGATAGTCTTAAGAAAGACTTTGGGGTTTTGCCTCCGGCTTACATAATTCCAAACGCCGCTGATAAATATTTTGCATTTGCCCGTCCGGAGCGTTTTATTCGGAAATACCGGATGAAAGACTTTATTCTCGGGGTCGGCCGGATTTGTAAGCGTAAAAATCAATTGCGGCTAATTCAAGCGGCTAAACGGCTCAAATTGCCATTGGTTTTGATTGGACCGCTAAATGACAGTTCATACTACCGGGAATGCCGGCAAGAATCGGCGGGTTACCCGGTGACATTTATCGACACGCTGAACCATCATGAACTCGCATCGGCATACGCAGCCGCGCGAGTCCATGCCCTGGTCAGCTGGTATGATACCCCAGGTCTGGTTTCATTGGAGGCGGCTTTGGCCGGGTGTGTCATTGTCTCAACCAACCGGGGATGTACCCGGGAATATTTAGAAGATTTGGCTCATTATTGCGACCCCGGTGATGTCGGCAGCATCATGAAGGCGGTTCAAAACGCCTGGGAAACAAAGAACAATAATCGTTTGCGAGATAGGGTACTCAGGGATTTCACCTGGGAAAAAGCTGCGGCGGCAACCTTTGCCGTGTATCAAAAGATTTTAACGGGTTAATATTTTTGGAAGCCGCCTTGGGGGATACGAACAGCGAGTAATTGGCCAGCAGTTTTCCTGAAACAGCGTCAAAGGCATTAAAGTATAATTTTTGTTTATACAAACGATTGGTAGGTATCGAAAAAAGCTGATAATAATTTGGCTGGGGATTGGCAAGCATGGTGACGAAAAAACTGCGGTATTTAACATCAGTCACTTTCAAATTGAGGGCCAATATCGGTAATACTTGCGGTGAATAAGTATCCGGTATTATTACGCCATAGTCATTCTCTAATCCTTTTTGGATCGAGATCAATTCCGGACCGGCGATGATTTGCGCCGTGTTGCGCTTGGGATTGGACTTGGCTATCGCCCCTTCCATAGTCGTGCTAATTGATAACGGTATGTATTGCACCGCCGGAAAAGGGTAAATGCGAGAGTCGCCAAAACTCAACCGAATCAACCTCCTGATAAGTAAAATAAACCATGCCAATATCATATGTGAAAAGTATATTAACGGTTAATCTTTTTTGCTTTTCGAAAAGAGGTATTTATGATAAAATAAATACAAAAGAGAATGATTACGTAAACATAAATATTCAATTGCTATGTCGATTCCCGGAAAAATGAGAGAAGGAGTGGAAGAATTGGAAGAGAAACGTAAACATGATTTTTTTCAAGTATGTCCAAAAACCGGAAAACTGCGGGGGATCAATTTTAAAAACCGTTGGGCGAAATTATTATTTCCGGTTCTGGGTTTGGCAGCCTTAATCTGGTTTTTGATTCGGGTCGTTCCCAAGCCGAGCCGGGCCGGTTATCCTTGCCAAAGAGTGGCTGCTCCCATTGCAGCCGGTTTTCTGGCTTGGCTGCTTGGTGTAACCGGACTTACTCTATTATTTAAACATATTACAATTCAAATGAAGAAAACCCATTATATTGTGGCAATTTCATTAATGATAGTGGCGGTTATAGCCACTATCGGGTTAATCACAATCAACCCTGGAAAAATATCCGCGGCTTTATCTTCACCGGAAGGACCAAATCAACCTATGGGAGTCGCTAAGGGCATTTATCCGGGGAGAGTAACCTGGGCGCGAAACCTGACCGCTGCCACCTGGGATGGAGCAACCGGCTACTGGTGGGAAGATCGGTTTTCCAGTCCGGCAATCATCGATAGTATGGTTTCCGGATCCATTCGGGCGTTGACCGGGGCGACCAGCGATGCAGCTGCCTGGGATGCTGTTTTTAAATATTATAATCAAAATCACGGTAAGGGAAATGTAGGTTATAATACGGCTGAAAAAATCGCCATAAAAATTAACTGCAATAATACTCGCGACAGCCACGCTCAGTCGGTTAATAACATCAACCCGTCTCCCCAATTACTAATGGCGGTTTTAAAACAACTGGTAAATACGGCGGGAGTACTGCAAGCCAATATTACAGTATATGATGCGTCCCGATACATAACCGACAACATTTACAATTATATAAAAAACGCCTTTCCCCAGATTGTTTTTGTAGACGGATACGGTGGAAACGGAAGAGTCCAACGGGTATGGTCAGGTTCAGTAATCAGTTACGCCCAGTCGAATTATTGCGGTGATCGGATCCCGACGGTTGTCACCGCAGCAAATTACCTGATCAACATACCGATTTTAAAAGCTCACCCCATGGCTGGGGTTACTTTATGCGCTAAGAATCACTATGGAACCATAAACGGACTGGATCATACCCTTGCCAGGCCGTATAATACCTATAATCCGTTCGTCGATTTTATGGGCGACCGGGATTTGGGCGGCAAGACACTCATTAATATTTTGGATGGATTATACGGGGCCAAACATTCCGATACCGTTCCTTCAAAGTGGAACTCTCTCGGTAACGCCTGGCCTTCCAGCATATTTATGTCCCTTGATCAGGTGGCTGTTGATTCAGTTGGTGTTGATTTCCTAAATGCCGAAATGGGAGCCAACATGATGGCCAATTCCGACAGTTATTTGCATGAAGAGGCTTTGGCGAATAATCCTCCTTCCGGTGCGGTTTATGCGCCTGACGGAGTCCGGTTGGGCAGTCTGGGGGTACATGAACACTGGAATAACAATACTGATAAAAAATATACCCGCAATCTGGGTACCGGAAACGGGATTGAATTGTTTACTGTCGGCGGGACTACATCACCACCGCCGCCAACCGGTTCGCCGGTTCCGACCGCCAGTCCGACGCCAACTCAACCGCCGAATAAGATAATACCGGGAAAAATCGAAGCCGAAAATTATGATGCCATGTCCGGAGTTGCAACTGAGGCTACCAGTGATACCGGCGGCGGCTTGAACGTCGGATGGATCGAAACCGGCGACTGGATGGATTATCAAGTAAATGTTCAATCTTCCGGCAGTTACAGAGTTGATTACCGGGTTTCGAGTCCAAACGCCACGGGTACAATTGATTTGAGAATCGGAACTGCCACTCTTGCCTCTGCCGTAGTTCCGAATACCGGGGGTTGGCAGGCTTGGAGTACAGTCTCGGCCAATTTAAATTTGAGTTCCGGCGCTCAGACAATCCGTTTATATGCGAATACCGGCGGTTTTAATATTAACTGGTTTTCGTTTACAACTTCAACTATTACTGCAACACCAACTCCGACCAGGACTGCCACAGTAACGCCCACTCCGACCAGGAGTGCCACTGCAACGCCGACGGTTGCCGCCCCGACACCGGTTTCGGGAAACCTGGCTTTGAATAAATCGGTTACGGCATCATCGGTTGAAAATGCGGGATACCCTGCTTCAGCCGCGGTTGACGGCGCCGGCGGAACCCGCTGGAGCTCGGCTTTCTCCGATCCCCAATGGATCTATGTGGATCTGGGAGCGCCCTATTCGGTTAGCCAGGTTAAACTTAATTGGGAAGCTGCCCATGCTACTGCATATCAGATCCAAATCTCCAATGATGCGGCTGCTTGGGATACGGTTTGGTCGACGACAACCGGCGCCGGGGGGAATGTGACCGCAAACTTTACTGCAAATACCGCCCGGTACGTTAGAGTCTATGGTACTGCACGGGCTACCGGTTATGGTTATTCATTATGGGAGTTTGAAGTATATGGCTCGGGGGGCGTAACCGGGACACCGACTCCAACGCCGACAAGGGTGAATACTCCTACTCCGACACCGGTGGCTACAGCTACTGCAACTCCGACAATTAGTGTGACCGGGACTCCAATCCCAACGCCGGCTGATGCTCTAGCCGCTACAACTTGGTACTTATTCAATCAAACAGTAAGCGGCGTGACTCCGGCAGGTCAGAATCTTCAAGCCATCCAGAACAGCACTACAGGATGGCAACCAACCAAAACAATTTCAAATGTCTCCGGCTACTGGTATAGTTCCACTGTGAACGGCACTTATAAAGCCGGGAATTGGTCTGTTATTCTATGGACAAATAATCCGGGAAGCTCGTCCCTGGTGAAGGTTGACCTGTATAAAGTCAATTTGGACGGAAGTAGCGCTGTGCTACTCGGGACACAAACAGCGGAAGCAGGTACTTCAGGCGGCGGCAACCATTCAACAACCTATAACTTCAGTAATTTGGCCGCAGTTTCATTAAATAATCAGCGACTTTTGGTTGTAATTACAAAAACAGCGGGAACGGATTTAACCATGTGCTATAATACCAATGACTTCCCAACCAGGTTGACAACTCCATAAGCGGAACAAGACTAACAGTAACTGCATTAAAAAGCCGTCCCTCTCAACAGAAGGCGGCTTTTTAATTTTAATGCAGTTACTGTTATGTTTAAAATTTTTTACGATTATGTTAAATTGACACTTTCTTATTTGGTCAATTCAAAGTATAATTATAAACAGAAATTCATGATAAAAACGAACAAAATGAGTTGTATTGTATAGATTGCATTGTTTGGGTAAACATATCTGCTCGATTATTTTTTTTAAATTACTTCCGAATTAACCGGCATTTGTCCAGCACAGAACCTTTTTAAAGGAGGTGAAAGCGACTACAAAATATTTGCTCTGGTTCAAATTGCGAAGAGAGGGGAAGGAGAAAGTAAATGTTTCAAAGAAATCGCATTTTATTACTCACTCTGGTAGTTATTATTCTTTCGGTTTTAATCGTGCCTCACACCGTGGTCAAAGCCGCCACTTATACCGTGGGGGCCGGAAGCTACACCGACACCCTGCCGTCCGGCCGAGTTCAACCGCCAAGCACGATATACAAGACTGCGAATCTAACCGGCGGAATCCCGACGAGCAACTGGGAAAGCTCTATTTTATTCCAGCAATATTCACAGCCATTGATTGCGCATCCCCTATCTTTCCGGTGCGTTGCGGGCGGACTGGAATTAGGAAGGCCCAATCTGGGCGGCGGCGGAGTTGCCTATTTCGGCACTCATGCCAATGACTTTACCGTAAAGCACACCGGAATCGCCACTGTGGCGGATTCCCGGGCAGATAAAATTTCCGATTGGGCTGTGGATGTTGTTATGGCCAGTGGCGCAAATAATATTAAAGCCACTTTAGTTAAAGGAAGTCCTTATGCCTACTTCATCTATACCGGAGGGAACCCACAATTGGCTTTTGGTTCAACCCCGACGGTGTTCTACGGATCGGCAGCCAGCTCATACCTGGGAGTTACCGTTAACGGGAAGAGTTTCGGCTTATTTGCCCCAACCGGTTCCACATGGAGCGGAATAGGCACCACGACAATTACATGTAATCTTGCTTCCGGGAAAAATTATTTTTCGGTCGCAACTTTACCGGACAATACAACAGGAACTCTCACATATTTTAAGGACCGCTCTTATGCTTTTGTAACCAATACTACTGCTAATTGGTCTTATAATGAGTCCGCCAGTACTTTAACAACCACCTTTACCTTTACGACTACGGCGAAGGAAGGCGCCAATACCGAAACCATTATGGCGCTTTATCCGCATCAATGGCGGAATAACACCTTAATCGCACCATTATCCTATACTTATAATACACTCCGGGGTATCATGAAGACGGTAGCCGGCACATCCTTCCAGGTAAGGTATGCCTATCGCGGTATCCTGCCTAACTTGCCGGATAAAGGTAGTTACAACCGGACGACCTTGTATAATTTAATTAATGAAGTCGCCGGAATGACCATTGGTTCCGGCGATACATACTGGGTTGGAAAAAACATCGGCAAAACCGCGGTAGCATTACCCATTGCCGAGCAAGTCGGCCATACCACGGCTGCCAACAACTACCTGAACCAACTCAAAAGCTGCCTGCAAGACTGGTTCACGGCCAGTCCCGGTGAAACCGGCAATCTCTTCTATTATAACCAGGATTGGGGGACTTTGATAGGTTACCCCGCCAGCTACGGTAGCGACACGTCCATCAACGACCATCATTTTCATTACGGCTACTATATTCATGGCGCCGCTCAGGTTGCTTTCCGTGATAAAGCTTGGGGATCAGACAGCCAATGGGGCGGCATGGTCAAGCAGGTCATTAAGAACTTCGCCAACTGGGAAAGAACCGACACTAAATTCCCATTTCTGCGGACATTTGACGCCTATGAAGGCCATTCCTGGGCCTCCGGCGATTCGAATTTCGCAGACGGCAACAACCAGGAATCATCCTCGGAAGCGACCAACGCTTATATGGCAATGATTCTTTTCGGTGAAGCCACCGGCAACACCGCCCTTCGGGACGCGGGTATTTACCTATATACTACCGAGGTCGAGTCGATCCTTAATTATTGGTTCGATATTTATGGGGATATCTTCAATTCCGCTTATTCCCATAATTATGCCGCCATGGTCTGGGGCACCAAATACTGCCATCAAATATGGTGGGCCGGAACACCCGCCGAAATCCACGGCATCAATTACTTACCGATGACTGCGGCCACGCTTTATGTCGGAAGAGACAAGGATTACGTCCGGGATAACTACAACGAAATGATCGCCGAATGCGGCGGAGGCACGCCGTCAAGCTGGGTGGATCTCAGTTATATGTATTATGCCCTATCCGATCCGGCGGCCGCTAAGAACTTGTGGAATACTTCCATTTCTCCCGAAGCCGGGCAAACGAAAGCCCATGCTTACCATTGGATTTATAACTTAGATGGAATGGGTTTGCCGGACTGGAACGTCACGGCCAATACTCCGTTATATGGAGTCTTCAATAAAAACGGCACCCGGACCTACGTGGTTTACAACGCTTCCAACAGCGCCAAAACGGTTACATTCTCTGACGGAAAAGCGATGACGGTACCGGCCAACGCTATGGCGACCTCTACCGGAAGTGGTCCGGTGGTAACGCCGTCACCGCCGCCGGCAACGCCTACTCCGACCAGAGCCGCGACTCCAACCCCGTCTGGCAAAGTATTGCCAGGACAGATCGAAGCCGAAAATTATGACGCCATGTCCGGTATTGACACGGAAGCCACAGGAGACACCGGCGGCGGATTGAATGTGGGCTGGATCGATGCCAACGACTGGATGGATTACAATGTAAACGTCCAGACAGGCGGAACGTACCGGATCGATTACCGGGTAGCCAGTACCAGTGCTACCGGAAGAGTGGATTTCAGAATCGGCGCAACTACTTTAGCGTCAACCGCGATACCGAATACCGGCGGCTGGCAGGTATGGACCACGGTGTCGGCCAATGTCAGCTTGAACGCGGGCAATCACACCATTCGTTTGTTCGCCGGCGGTGGCGGCTGGAATATCAACTGGTTCTCGGCTACGGCCGTAGGAGCCACTCCGACTCCGACCAGAGCAGCCACGGCAACGCCCACTCCGACTAGAGCGGCAACTGCTACGCCTACTCCGACACCTGGTTCAACTTTACCCAGCGCTACTTGGTATTTATTTAACCAGAATGTAAGCGGAGTAACTCCCGCCGGAGAAAACCTGCAAACAACCCAGAGCGGCATTAGCGGATGGCAACCTATCAAAGCTATTACTGGCACCGCCAGTTATTGGTATAGCCCAACCATCAACGGTACATATAAGGCTGGAAACTGGTCATTTGTGTTATGGACAAACAATCCAGGGTCAGCGGTAAATGTTACCGTGGAATTATATAGGGTGAATTCCAATGGGAGCGGCGCAACCTTGCTTGGATCTCAAACCTTGAACGCCGGCACCTCCGCTGGAGGAAATCATGCGACTACCTATACCTTTAGCAATTTGGGCGCAGTTTCCCTGAGCAATCAGCGCTTAATGGTCAAAGTGGTTAAATCATCAGGGGTTGATTTAACCGTGGTGTATAATACCAATGATTTCCCTACCCGATTAATTACGCCTTAATTATTTTAACTGACATGCCGATAAAGAAAGAGGACTTCAATCGAAGTCCTCTTTCTCATTAAAATAATTGGTTATTTTTAGGAACTCAATCTTTTCGGGAGGAGACTTGGATGAATTACCGAAATTAGGAATTAAGCGCTGAATAATAGTTTATTAATATTAAAAGGAGAGCCTGCCATGAAAAAAACGCTATGGATGCTTTTGGTGCTTATGAGTTGTATTACGATGGTCCTGTCGGCAGTTTCAGTTGCGGAGGAAACGAAAGTAACGGTTAATCGAAAAGAGATCAACGCTTTATTATTGAGCAACTCGTTAGTGGGAGATACTGAAAAGGTCAAGCTGTTGTTGGGGTTGGGTGCTGATGTTAACACCACCGACAAAGATGGCCGGACCCCGTTAATCAATGCTTCTGAAAAAGGCTTTACTGAAATCGTAAAGCTGTTGCTTGAAAAGAATGTATTTATTGATGCCAAAATGAAAACCGGCTGGACGGCGCTCCTGTTTGCAGCCAATAACGGTCATTTGGAAATCGTCAATCTTTTGATTGATAAAGGAGCCAATGTTGGCATCAAAGCCCGTAAGGGGGTTTGGGATTTTGCCACGCCGTTGAACGCAGCTGCTGAAAATGGTTTTCCGGAGATCGTTACCGTATTGTTAGAAAAAGGGGCTCCCACCACCGATTATGTAGCGGCACTACAGTTAGCAACCGAAAAAAATCATCCTGATATAGTTAAAATACTTATCGATAAAGGAACCGACGTTAATACGGGGGATATTAAGGGACGCAACGCTTTAATTATAGCTTCCGAAAACGGTTTTACCGAAATGGTCGCGTTATTGCTGGAAAATAAAGCTGATGTTAATGCGAAACCGGATAATGGAATCAATAGTTTAATGTTAGCAGCCCAGAAAGGCAGCCTGGATATCGCAAAACTGCTGATTGAAAAGGGTGCTGATGTCAATGCCAAGGGAAGTAAAGGGGAAACCGCCCTGTTATTTGCAGTAAATGAAAACCGGGTAGATATTGTCAAACTGTTATTGGAGAAAAAGGCGGATATAAATGCCAAAGAGTTGCTGGGGCAGCCCTCATTGATCAATGCCACGGATAAAGGCTATACTGAAATCGTTAAATTACTACTTAATAATGGCGCTGATAAAAAAGATTATGTTGCAGCGTTAACAATCGCCTCTAAAAAAGGGTACGCGGAAATTGTTAACGCCTTGGTGGATAAAGGTATTGATGTTAAAGGCGAGGAAACTGGAACAGCGTTATGTTTGGCCGCCAAAAACGGGTATAATGAGATTGTAACCCTCTTTCTTGATAAAGGCGTGAATGTTAATATTAAAGCCAATGACAAAGAGATTAAGGGAAAAACCATCGGTTTCTGGACCCCGCTAATGTTCGCCGCTGAGTTCGGCAAGTTGGAAACTGTCAAGTTATTACTGGACCGTAAAGCCAATATCAACGCCAAGGATGACTTTTTTGGTTATACATCATTGCATAATGCAGTCGGACAAGGACATACTGATATTGTCAAACTTCTAATCGAACGCAAGGTGAATTTGAACGCCAAAGAAGGAGACGGCTGGACAGCTTTGATGTTTGCGGTAAAAAACGGTAACCTTGATATCGTAAAACTGTTACTGGAGAAGAAGGTCAGTCTGAATGACAAAAACGCGGATGGTAAGACCGCTTTAGGTGTAGCCATCGACGCCAACCATTCTGAAATCATTGAGCTGTTGAAGACGGCCGGGGCAAAAGAGAGCTAGCTACCCGCACAGACTCCCAGAGGTAAAGAGGTTGAAACAGTTGAAACAATGGTAATTTCTTTATTAATAGTTACTTTTCTGATTGCATTTCTAATTGCATTCATTGTCTCCGCTATTTTTCATAAGCCGGTGAATGGAATCTTAAAACGGATGGTGCCTGATGATCTCAGTTATGCTTGGGCGCGATATCTCAAATTCGCCATATTTGTAGTTGGTATCGGCGGGGGTGTAAGGGTTTGGTCCCTGGAAAAATACTTTATCGCACAAGGTCCGGAGAATGATATTCTCAAGCTGACTGCGGAACGTTGGATGTTGGAAGTATATCAAACAATAATCGGGACACTTCAAAGCACCGCCTGGATTCTATTGGTATTCTTTGTGTTTGCCCTAATCGGGGTGGTGATCGTCCGGATTTTTGAAGGGAGACAAAGTAGAACAGGTTCTCACAATAATAACAATAATAATGCGTAAAGTAGCAAAAAACCGTAGTCACCATTCAGCAAGAAGGTGACTACGGTTTGTGCTTATAGTATTGGGTTGCTGTTTAGGGAAGTATCAGCGAAGCTTGGTAAATGGTTACCGATTGGTCGATGGAAAAATTTTGATCCCATGAAATTGAAACCGGTTTTACGGTTACTTCGGAGTTGCGGCGCCGATTTGAAATACTGGTAGCTTTAAAAGTACTATTATAATCGGTTTCATTTAGTACTGAATTGCGAGCCGAATGCGCAGCTGCATTCTGGCTTGCCTGATTATTTGTCGGGAACAAAACCCAGGTTGACAAGAAAAATACGCTCAAACAGGCAGTGACTAACCCCGCCCGGCTAAACCAAAAAAATTTGCCAACCTGCCGTATCAGGGAGTGTTCTTCATTGACCAACCGCAAATGAAGATTGCCGACCGGATCGAAACTAAGCGGTTCGGGAGCTAGATTTTGCAGGCAGTTTTTTAAATTGATCAACTCCTGGTATATGATGCTGCATTCCGGACAGGTAAACAAATGTTGGCGCAATTCCCGTTTTTCTTCGGCATCAAGTTCGCAATCCATAAATGCCGAAATTAAGTTTTGAACATGCGAACAATTCATTCTTGTTCAGCCTCCTTCCCCTTGATATAGGGGAGCAAGATAGTGCGCAGCAACTTTCGACCGCGATGAATTCTGGAACGTACTGTCCCAATGGAACAATGTAATATTTGAGCGATTTCCTCATAGGATAATCCCTGGATATCACATAAAATAACGGCTGATCGATATTCGGTAGGCAATTTGGTCAAACCTTCCTGGATTTTTTCGCCTAATTCGAGACGTATCGCTTCATCCTCGGGATTGGTGGTCCAATCGGGAATCTCCATTGGTTTATCATTGTCCAAATACGGAGACGGTTCATCAATTGATGAAAGAACCGGTCGAGTCTTATTTTTCCGGTAATGTTCGATATAAAGATTATGAATGATCTGGTACAACCAACGGTCGAAGGCAGTTCCGGATTCAAATTTGGCAAAGGACTTGTAAGCCCGGTACAAACCTTCCTGGAGCAGATCTTGTGCTTCATGATGATTGCCGCTCAAACGGAAGGCGAATTGATATAAAGGCTTTTCATAAGTCCTTACCAGATTTTCGAAGACTGCTTCTTGATTGGCCGCAGAAACGGTTGATATTGCTTCAGAGATAAAAGTTGCCATGAACGCCACCTTCTTTAGGAGGTTAGAACCGCAATAATGATTTAACTGTGTTATATTTTTATCGGTTTAAAACATATAACGCATTAATCCTTTATTAGTTCCATTGTACCAAATCTCATACAATCTGCAACCATCCATTTTCTGCATTTAAGATTTATCAGTTGCCGAAGAACGGGGATAACCCCTGGCGACGATTACTGGATTCATTTGTTACTTGGGGTTGGGCCTCCAATTTGACTTTAACAGCTTCAAGCCGCCCATTGCGCAAAATCAGCAGTTCAACCACTTTTCCGACTTTACTGCTTTTGATGATTTTAATAACTCCCTGGGCGTTTTTAACTTTCTGATGGTCGACCTCTTTGATGATGTCGCCATCCTGTAGACCGGCCTTGGCGGCAGGACCATCCGGAATAACCCGGATAATTGCGCCGTCTTTATTGGCTAAGCCATAATAACTGGCGATTTGATCCGGAATATCTCCGATACTTACTCCCAGCCATGGGGTTTCAGGACGTTGCACCTTGCCTTTTTCAATAATATCCTGGGAGATCCGTTTGGCTAAATTTATGGGGATTGCAAAACCAATTCCTTGCGCATTTTGGATGATGGCTTCATTAATACCGATGACTTTTCCGGATAAATCGGCCAGAGGACCGCCGCTGTTTCCCGGATTAATGGCGGCATCCGTTTGAATCAGGTTGCCATGAGCGTCCGGATCTTCCAATGACCGGCCTAAAGCGCTGATAATACCCGCGGTTACCGTATCATGGAACCCATAAGGATTGCCAATAGCAACCACCCATTGGCCCGGAGTCAATTTTGCCGAGTCGCCCATTTCCGCCACCGGCAGATCATTGGCGTTGATTTTTACCACCGCCAAATCCGTTTGCGGATCCGTTCCAATTACCCGGCCATCGTATTTCTTCCCGGTGAAAAGGGTAACCTGTAATTTTTGCGCATTGCGGACCACATGCTCGTTGGTTAATATATAACCATCTTTGCGAATGATAAAACCCGAACCGGCTCCGGATTGAACCCGCTGTTGCCCGTTAAAGAAACCGGGCGGGAAAAAGTCGCGAAATTGATAAGGAATATCGATGCTTTCATTTACAATAGACGTTGTATTGATGTAAACTACCGCCGGAGCTACTTTGTTTCGGGCATAACTCACCGAATTCGCTTCTAAATTGCTATCCATTTTTCCGGTGTTTTTATAGTTCACGGGAGTAACCGGTGGTGTCTGGTTATTCATCTTATTCACCAGTGCCGGCGCCAGGGCAAAAAAGATAATTGCGGTAATTGCCGAAGCGAGTATCGCTACTCCAAAGTAGGAAAGAAATTTTTTCAAGCTTTGATTCATGGTAATGCCCTCCATTTGCAGTTCCTGTAGATGTTGATAAAGTAACTTGCCCATGTTCGAGCCGGGATATGACAGTTGACTGCTAATGAATCCACAGGTTGATTTTTTAGTGATCAAAACGGAGCACCTGAAAAAAAAGTTCCCTGAAGTCAGGTAATTGTTCTGGAAAAAAGGAGGAATTTATCTTAAAAAGTTGAATATATACTCAATTTCGTAAGTATTCAACAGATTAAAGAGGTAAACTCCATTGGCTCTCAGTATGACCGGTTACGGACGCGGCGTAAAAATTAACCAGGAATATGCGGTTACGATTGATATCAAGTCGATTAATCACCGTTATTTGGAATTCCATTTCAGACTGCCCAAACCCTATTATTTTCTTGAGGATAAATTGCGCCGGGATATCTCCGGTCAAGTTTCCCGGGGAAAACTGGAAGTCGTTGTAAATATTGAACGGTTTCGTCCGGCGGAAGCACGGGTTCAACTGGATAAACCTTTGTTAGCTTCTTATATTGCAGCAATCCATGAAATAAAAAAAGAGTTCAAATTAAAAGAAAAATTAACCATCGCCTCGATAATCAATCTGCCGGATATACTTAAATCAAATCAACCCGATGAAAATCCGGAAATATTAAATGCTATTATTGATGAAACTTTGGAAGAGGCTTTGGTTTCTTT
The DNA here is from genome assembly GCA_029974635.1 of Bacillota bacterium. Lineage (GTDB taxonomy): Bacteria > Bacillota > UBA4882 > UBA8346 > UBA8346 > JAEZJQ01. The sequence continues at coordinate 51,336 of JARKQY010000022.1, forward strand.
GATTGAGATGAGAAGAACCGAAGGGAACGGTTTATGCAAGGATTTACAATCCAAGCTGACCGCTATGGAGAAGTTGCGTAATGATTTAATTGGACTTGCGCCGGAAGTAGTCATCGCTTATCAGGAGAAACTAGCGAAGCGTATTCAGGAGTTGACCGGGGGAATCGAAGTCGATCCGGGACGTTTGGCGACGGAAGTTGCCATTTTAGCCGATAAAGCCGATATTCACGAAGAATTAACCCGGATTGAAAGCCATATCCGGCAGTTTTCAAATACGCTGCTGCTGCATGAAGCCATCGGCCGGAAGCTGGATTTTATCATTCAAGAGTTAAACCGCGAGATTAACACCATTGGCTCTAAAGCCAATGATCTTCGTATTGCCCAGATTGTCATCGAATTCAAGTCCGAGCTGGAAAAAGTTCGCGAGCAAATTCAAAATATCGAATAGGAGGTGAAATGAATGGCGTTACCGAAACTCTCTCTGGATGAAAAGAAAAAAGCGTTAAAAAAAGCCCAGGAAGTGCGAAGCAAACGGGCGAAAATTCGTCAAAATCTTAAAAACGGCAAGACTACCATCAGGGAAGTACTGGCGAATATTAATGATGATGTAATTGCTAAAATGAGGGTAGTTTATCTGTTAGAATCACTGCCGCGTATCGGTAAGATTAAGACCAAGCGAATCATGAGCGATATCGGCATTGATGAAACTCGTCGTATCCAGGGCCTTGGAAATCGCCAAAAACAGGCTTTGATTGAGAGACTCGGCAACAACTAGAAGTTATGTAAAAAAATCCTTTAGTTCAACAAAAATTGTTTACCTTGATTTTTAACATAACTTCTGATAGAGCGTCGTGTAATAAACCGCATTCAGAAATGACGATGAGACGTTCTGCTTAAGTAATTCGCCACCGGAAAAATGATAATTCTAATGATAGTTCTTATGTGACGAATTACTGGAACTGCGACAGCCTAGAAAGGGGGCCCTATATCAGACGATGGACATCAAACTCATTAATATCGGTTTTGGGAATATAGTCTCCGCAAATCGAATAATTGCTATTGTAAGTCCGGAATCTTCACCCATAAAAAGAATTATTCAGGAGAGCAGAGAGCGAGGAATGTTGATCGACGCCACTTACGGTCGACGCACCAGAGCAGTTATAATTACCGATAGTGATCATGTCATTCTTTCCGCGGTTCAACCTGAAACCGTTGCTCACCGTTTAACATCAAAAGATATTTCTTTAGATGCTGAAGAATAATGGCACCGCGAATAAATACCCGGTCGACATAATAAAAAAGCAACAATTTTCTATTAAAATATTAAAATTATACATTGAAAACTTGATATAACCGCGTCAACTAAAGCGCGAGCAGTCATTGGCTAAAAACTGAGGTTAGTTGGCCGTGATCACAATTTAATTATTTCATTGTTAACCGGCTTAATCATCTAGAATTTACCTTGACATATCTTCTCATTGAATATATTATACTAGCTAGAGAAATATATTTTAATTACATAATTAGAATTTATTTCTCTACTATTATTTATATCAATGAGCTTGTTTTTTTATAAGCGTGAATAATCATTCCTTGATATGCCCAACAATATACTGTTAAATTTGTTTTTTGTCGGTCATATTCTTGATTAATATAAAGGAGGCAAAAACATTGATTTACCCGCCGCTGGATGAATTATTAAAGCATGTAGACAGCCGCTATACATTGGTTACTGCATCCGCTAAGCGTGCCCGCAAGATTTTAGAAGATGAAAACAGTCAGGAGCAATCGATTAAAGCCGTTTCCAATGCATTGGAAGAGATTCAGGCAGGGAAAATCAAGATTGAGAGGACCAAAACCGGGATAAAGTAATCTATATTATCCGATTATCTTGATAAGATCTCAAAGCTGACCGCCTTGAGATCTTTATTCTATATAACTAATTTTTTATAGGAGTTTCAATGGCTGAAAAGAATGTTGTTCTGGGAATTACAGGGGGAATCGCCGTCTATAAGGTCCCTGATCTGGTTAGCCGGTTACGGAAAAAAGGGTTTAACGTGGATGTGATCATGACCAAATCAGCCACCGAATTTGTGACCCCGCTCACTTTCCGGGAAGTTTCGCGAAACCCGGTACATACGGAAATGTTTGCCAATCCGGTTCAATGGAATGTAGCACATATCGCTTTGGCCAAAAAAGCTGATTTGATCGCTATCGTACCGGCGACGGCAAATATTATCGCTAAATTGGCAACCGGAATCGCCGACGATCTCTTAACAGCCACACTCCTGGCGGCGCGTTGTCCCAAGCTCATCGCTCCGGCCATGAACTCGGGAATGTATAATAATCCTGCATGCCAAAGAAATCTGAAACAACTGGCAGATGACGGGTTTGTCATCGTCGGGCCCGACTCGGGACATTTGCTTTGCGGGGATGAAGGGGTTGGCCGCCTCGCTTCATTGGATGAGATTGAGATTAATATTCAAAAGTTGTTGTCTACTCAGGATTTTATCAATGAAACCGTCCTGATTACCGCTGGCGGTACCCGGGAAGCCATTGATCCGGTACGTTTCATCGGCAACCGTTCATCGGGGAAAATGGGGCACGCCCTAGCCGAAGCCGCTTTTAAAAGAGGAGCCAAAGTAATCTTGATATCAACTTCGCCCGACGCCCCTCGATATGCAGGTATGGAAGTTTATGGAGTGGAGAGTACCGCCCAAATGCGTGACCAAGTTTTAAGTCTGGCATCCCGGGCGACGATCATCATTAAAGCGGCGGCGCCGGCCGATTTCCGGCCTGCTTCCGTGGCCCAGGGGAAGATAAAAAAAACCAGCGCTGGAATGGATTTATCACTGGTGATCAATCCTGACATACTGCTGGAGTTGGGGCGGAACAAAAGATCGGGACAAATCCTGATAGGTTTTGCGGCCGAAACGGATTCCCTTTCTAAAAACGCCCGCGACAAACTGGAACGTAAGAACCTGGATTTAATTGTTGGCAATCGGGTAGCCGATGCAATGGGAACCGAATGTAACAAGGTTACGGTTTTTTCAAAGACTAATGCGATTGATCTGCTTGAATCACCCAAACCCATTGTGGCGGATCAAATTCTGGATTTGGTCATAAAGTACAGAATGGATGGTACTTTATCAGAATGAACCATGCTGTTGCCCGGGTTTTAATCGCCTCTCCCTCTTATAGCTTGGACCGGCTGTTCGATTATTCGATACCGCCTGAAATGGCTGCTGAAATTAAACCGGGAGCCAGAGTTATAGTCCCCTTTCAAAACCGCGTCAGTATGGCCTATGTATGGGAATTAACCCATCAATCCGAATTTTCCGCTTTGAAAGAAATCCGGCAGTTAATTGATGCTCCGCCCTTAATCGGCCCCTATCATTATGCGTTAATCAACTGGATGGCCGAGTATTATTTTTGCAGCCGGGCTGATGTAATTCGGTTGTGTTTGCCGCCGGGCACCGGCTATACCCAGAAAATGACCTATCAACTCAATGTTGAGCCGGAGGATCTTCAAAATATCCTGCTGAATTCCGCTTTCTCCCAGCAGGATATTGCTGGAGCATTACAGCTCATTGACGATGGAGTAACAGCCTGCTGGAGCCAGGAGAAATGGCAGAAAGAGTTTTCCGGATTACGGGCGGTATGGGATTTTTTGAACCGGAAAAAAGTGTTGCGACGGGCTTCCATGATTGCCAAGCCGAGAATCGGCCCCAAGAACTTAAAAGTATATTGTTGGAATCCGGAAGCAACGATTGACAAAACTCCCGCCGGAAATCGAGTCCGGGAGATTTTACATAACTCAGCCGGCGGTTTAACTCTGGCTGAACTTACCAAAGCGGCGGAAGTCAGTTCCTCCGTAATCCAGCGTTTATTAAAACAAGGCAAAGTTTCATGCATTGCCAAAAATGCCATCAGGATGCCGGCGGGATTTGCGGAAGCTGCGGCAGTCCGTGAAATTTGCTTTAACCAGGAACAGCAAACCACATACGATTTCATTATAAATCATTTAGATGATAAACCCTTCTTATTACACGGCGTAACCGGCAGCGGTAAGACGGAAATCTATTTTGAAGCGGCTGCTATAATGTTACAGGCCGGTTTTCAGGTTTTATACCTGGTTCCCGAAATTGCCCTGACTCCGCAGACTCTGCAACGGGCCCGCAATCGATTTGGGGATCAGGTTGCATTGTTACATAGCAATATGTCCGATGGAGAGCGTTATGATCAATGGTTTAAAATTCACAATCACCAAGCTGGATTTGTGCTGGGAGCCCGGTCCGCCTTGTTTGCTCCTTTCACGAAACTGGGTTTGATTATTGTCGATGAGGAACATGAATCAACTTATAAACAAGAGGAGACGCCCCGTTATCACGCCTTACAGGTTGTAGAGAAACTGGCGCAAATCTCCGGGGCTAAAGTGATTGTGGGCAGCGCTACTCCTTCTATTGAATCATTTTACCGGGCCAGAAGCGGCGAGTTTGTTTATTTGCAACTGAAAGAGCGTTATAATAATCGGCCGTTGCCCGAGGTTTCCATTGTCAATATGCGGGACGAGCTGCAACGCGGGAATAAAAATATTATCAGCACGGCTCTTCATGATGCCATCGCATCCTGTCTCGCTGGCCAAGAACAAGTCATTTTATTATTGAACCGCCGCGGTTACGCCACTTTTATTTTATGCCGCGATTGCGGTATTACGCTGAAATGTCCTTCTTGCGACGTTTCGCTGACTTATCATCTTCATGATGTAAATTTACGCTGTCATTATTGTGATTACCGTCAGCCAGTGCCCAATGTATGTCCGAAATGTTCCAGTACCCGGATCCGGTATTTTGGTCACGGCACCCAGCGTCTGGAAGAGGAGTTGACTGCGAATTTTCCGGGTGCCCGCTTACTTCGGATGGATTTGGATTCCACCTCCCGAAAAGGCGCTTACCATGAAATTTACCAGCAGCTAAGCGGAGGTTCGGTGGATATTTTACTGGGTACGCAAATGATTGCTAAAGGGCTGGACCTGCCCAGGGTTACTCTGGTAGGGGTTATCAGCGCCGATTCCACTTTGAGTTTTCCGGATTTTCGGGCGGCGGAAAGAACTTTCAGTTTGTTGACGCAAGTAGCGGGCCGGGCGGGCCGGGGTTCAAGACCGGGCAAGGTCATATTTCAAACTTATAACCCAGAGCATTATTCATTGCAATATGCGAAAAATCATGATTATCTTAATTTTTTCGAGCAAGAAATCTTGCACCGGCAGGAATTGGGCTATCCGCCCTTTTCGGAATTGGTGAAATTCGGATTCAGCGGTTTAAAGGCCGCTCAAGTTAGCGCCGCAGCTCAAAAATTGGGAGATATTCTAAAAAAACATGCCATCGCGGCTTGCGTCTTGGCGACGGAGGGCGTGATGCAGCAAAATGCAGCATCCGCCGGTTCTTCCAACCGGATTTTGGAGATACTAGGTCCGGCGCCGGCTTTGATTTATAAAATTCAGGATAAATACCGCTGGCAGATTTTATTGAAGTGCAATCAGCCGGTAATACTTGAACAAATCGTTAAAAATGCGTGGCAGGAGTTTCCTTTCAAGGATTATAGCGCTGTAAAGATTACTCGGGATCGCAATCCGTATTCATCGGTATAGTTTCCGGTGACCCGTTGGTCATCAAAAGCATTTCCGGTTATCATTGTCAATTTGCAAATTGATAGAATAATTAGTATAATACAGAATAGATCTCAGTGAGTGAGTTGCTTTGCGACGATTATAGACTAATTTTCATTTATTATGAATGATAAACCGAGGTGTCCGATGGCGCTGTTAAAAATTCTGACGGAGGGTAATCCAATCCTGCGTCAAAAATCTAAATCAATAGATAAGATCACTAAACGGCATAAGGAATTGGCCAAAAATATGCTGGAAACCATGTACAATGCTCCGGGAGTGGGATTGGCCGCTCCCCAGGTGGGCGTCTTGGAGCGGATAATCGTTATTGACACCGGCGATGGCCCCATTGTCGTGGTTAATCCCCAGATAATCAGCCGGGAAGGTGAATACCGGGATGCGGAGGGGTGTTTATCGATACCCGGCCGCAATGAATATATAACCCGTTCGCAACAAGTAGTGGTCACCGGTATGGATCTGGCCGGCAAAAAAGTGAAGATCGAAGCTTCGGGGTTATTAGCCAGGGCATTTCAACATGAGACCGATCACCTGGACGGGATTTTATTTATCGATTATCTGGAAGAAACGTGAAAAACTCCTCATTTTATTAAAGGAGAAATCAAATTGCGGATTATGTTCATGGGTACCCCGGAGTTTGCCGCTGCGTGCCTGCGGAAAGTTATCGCCGCCGGGTTGCCGCCGGTTGGAGTAGTGACCCAACCGGATCGACCAAAGGGCAGAGGTATGGTACAGCATCCTTCCGAGGTCAAGATTGTGGCTTTGAAAAATCAGTTGCCGCTTTGGCAGCCGGAATCTATTTCAGATCCCGAATTTTTGAAGCCTTATCAATTATTGCAGCCCGATCTGGTTGTAGTAGTCGCCTTTGGACAAAAAATACCGGATGAGATCCTGTTTGGACCAAGATTCGGTTGTATCAACGTCCATGGTTCCTTGCTCCCCAAATACCGGGGCGCGGCTCCCATTCAATGGAGTATTATTAACGGGGATGCTGAGACCGGGGTCACCACCATGTATATGGATGAAGGATGGGATACCGGCGATATCATTTACCAGGAAAAAACCGCCGTTGATCCCGATGAGAATTTCGGCGTGCTATACTCCCGGTTGGCGCAATTGGGCGCTGAATTATTAATTAAGACATTACAGGATATTGAAAACGGCAAGGCGCCCCGGATCCCTCAAAACCATTCACTGGCAACCAAAGCGCCCAAATTAAAAGACGAGTTGCAAAAGATAAATTGGAACGATTCAGCCGTCCGGATCCATAATTTGGTTCGGGTTTTTGCACCGGCCCCGGGCATGGAAACTATTTTGAACGGGGAACGTTTGAAGATTATAGAGACTTTCCGCGATGATGGAGCGGAAAGTCAAACTGGGAAACCAGGTGAAATACTGGGGATAATTAAAAATAAAGGAATTTTGACAGCTGTTAGCGAAAATACGGCAATTATTCTTTCAAAAGTTCAACCCCTGGGGAAAAGGGTGATGTCAGGCGTAGAATTTTCCAATGGTAGACGTTTACATCCGGGTATGTATTTCAGCAATTATGTATAAATTAACCATAGGAGGGTAGCACAATGTTCGACGCGACATTTATATTATTAATTCCGGCGATTATTTTCACCATATACGCCCAGTTTAAGGTGAAATCCACTTTTAACAAATACTTGAATCATCATGCCTCATCGGGGATGACCGGGGCTCAAGTCGCCAGAGAGCTGTTAAACCGCAGCAATCTCTATAACGTACCAGTGGAATTGACTCCGGGCGATTTATCGGATCATTATGATCCCCGTTCCAGGGTTTTACGGCTTTCCTCGGAGGTATATCACGGCACTTCCCTGGCTTCCCTGGGAGTCGCCGCCCATGAAACCGGACATGCAATCCAACATGCTCAAGCTTATGCTCCGTTAACGATCCGGAACGGAATTTTTCCCATAGCCAGCCTGGGTTCCAATCTGGGATATTTTCTGTTCTTTATCGGTCTCCTGTTTGGCGGAAGCGCCTCCGGCTTTTTAATCGACCTGGGAATCATTCTGTTCAGCTTCTTTGTGTTTTTTACCGTATTAACCTTGCCGGTTGAGTTTAATGCCAGTAACCGGGCTTTGGTTTTGCTGGCCAATTACGGCTATTTACGGCAGGGCGAAGAGCTTACAGGCGCCAAAAAAGTTTTAAATGCTGCTGCTATGACTTACGTTGCGGCCGCTGCAACCGCGATTTTGAATCTGTTGCGGATGTTCTTAATCCGGGGCCGTGATGAATAAAGTTTCCGGGCGTTATTTGGCTCAATTGATTTTGGATGGCGTGGAACAAGAAGAATCCTATGTCAATCTGCTCCAATCAAGAATTTTTGCAGAATACGGTCACAATGTCCCTCACCGGGAAAAAGCGTTTTGTACCGAGTTGGTATACGGAACCTTACGTCACCGTTTGAAAATTGATTTTATTCTGGGACGGCTGTTGAGCCGTCCTTTCGCTTCCTTGAAAACACCGGTAAAAAACATCCTTCGCCTTGGAGTTTATCAACTGCTTTATCTGCCGGAAATCCCGGAGCGGGCGGTGTGCCATGCCGCCGTTGAACAAATCAAACAGTCCCGCTACGCGGGACTAAGTTCACTGGTGAATGGAGTGTTGCGTTCGTATTTACGACGAAAAAACGAAATCTGTTTTCCGGACCCGAAAGTAGAACCGGCGGAATACTTGTCGGTAGAGTATTCCCATCCATTATGGCTGGTAAAACGCTGGCTTGATAATTTTGGCCCGGTTCGAACTCAAGAAATTTTAAAAACGAATAACGAACCATCGCCATTGACCGTAAGAGTCAATTGTCATCTAGCCACAACTTCGGAATTCATGAACATATTGGCAGAATCGAAGATCGGATATCGCCGTGGTTTGTTTTTGGCGGAAGCAATCAATCTCGAATCACTGCATGAATCGATTGAAGAAATGTCTTTGTTTCAAACCGGCCGAATATTCATTCAGGATGAAAACGCGATGCTGGCCGCCCACTTGGTAAGGCCTGAACCGGGAGAGCTGATTCTCGATTTATGCGCCGCTCCGGGCGGCAAGAGTACTCATTTGGCTGAGTTAATGAATGATAGCGGTGAAATAAGGAGTTTGGACAATCATCCGCATAAAATCAAGTTAATCGAAGAGAATGCGGCAAGGTTACAACTGCACAGCATCCGGCCGGTCTTCGGGGATGCTCGGGATTTCCGGTTACCGGGAGATAAATTGGCTGATGCGGTTTTAGTAGATGCGCCGTGTTCCGGGACCGGCGTTTTACGAAGAAGAGCGGATTCCAGGTACCGGCGGAAACATGAGGATATTAGGAAGTTAGCCGATATTCAAAGGGAGATTCTGAATAATGCCGCTTCACTTGTAAGGCCCGGTGGCCGCATCGTCTATTGTACCTGCACTTTGGAACCTGAGGAAAACCAATGGCAGGCAACCGGTTTTTTGGAGAGTCATCCCGAATTTGAAATCACCGATTACCAGCCCTTATTGCCGGAAACGGTGGCTAATTACGCTGCCGATCCGTCATCCAAATGGCTGACCATTTTACCGATCTCCGGAGGCGGAGATGGGTTTTTCATGTGCCGGTTTAAAAAAAGCGAATGAAACGATCCATTAAGGTAAAACCCTTTTCAATGAAGATACCGCTTTGCCGGGCAGTCTCTTCGTTAAAGCTTTCAATCCTGGATTCGTTTGGGCGGTTTGACTGATATATAATATACGGAACCGGATCGGAGACATGGGTTTTTAACGTTAAGGGAGTTGGATGATCCGGTAAAATCAGTATTTTAAACTCCGAATTCAGCTTCGGCAATTCAGCCAAAATGGGAGCTAGAACCTCGGCGTCGATTTTCTCAATGGCCTTGATTTTATTTTCGATTTCACCCCGGTGTCCGGCTTCATCGGGAGCTTCAATATGCAAGTAGACAAAATCCCTGCCGTCTTTGAACGCCTGCAACGCCGCTTCGGCTTTGCCTTTAAAATTGGTATGAACATTGCCGGTTGCGCCGGGAACGTTTATGACATCCAATCCCGCACATAATCCCAAGCCTTTTGCCAAATCCACCGCTGAAATGACAGCACCTTTAAGTTGAAATTTTTCAAAAAAACTTGGAATATCTGCTCTCTTGCCCTGGCCCCATAGCCAGATGGAGGTTGCAGGGCGTAAATTTTTCGCTATCCGGCCCCGGTTGACCGGATGGTCTTGTAAAATCATCCGGCTGTGTTTCATGAGGTCCAATAAAACATTGGCTTTATTTCCCTTGGGAAGATAGGGGTTGATCTTTTTGTCGGCAATATCATGGGGAGGAGTTAGTTGGAGTTCAAGGGGACCATTATGCCAGATCATTAAATGACGGTAGCTGATTCCCGGATAAAATGTAAAAGAGTCTGAGTTCAACTCGGCGGCGATAGCTGCAATTAATTCTCCCGCTTCCGCCGAGGAGATTTCATCCGAGCTATAGTCCACCATAACCTTATTCTCATATTCATTCTCTCCCGAAAGGTTTACCAGGTTGCAGCGAAAAGCCACATCCGTATTGGTTAAAGGGACTCCCATGCTTACCGCTTCGATTGGGGATCTTCCCGTATAATACTTTTCAGGATCGTAACCCAGCACCGATAAGTTGGCAACATCACTTCCCGGAGGCATTCCCGGCGGAACCGTTTGAACCAAACCGACTTCGCCCATCCGGGCTAGCTTATCCATATTTGGCTTCCGGCAGCACTGTAAAGGTGTTTTATCAGCCAATGCCGGAACAGGATAATCCGCCATCCCGTCTCCCAGGACAACCAAATATTTCATGAAATTTCCTCCTAAATAACGAGATAACGAGGCTGTCTAAAAAAGCAATTGGCAATCTATAACGTTAAAAATCTTTGGGACACCAGATGTGATTAAAAAATAACCCACAAATAAAAAACTCCAAATTATTATACCATATTGTAGCATAGCTACCATAGCTACAATTCAAAATTATCTCCAAAGTTTGTTTTTCTGCAAACTTTTTAAGGAAAATTACATATTATAGCGCAGCCACAATTCAAAATTATTCCCAAAGTTTGTTTTATAAGAAATTTTTAAGAACAATTACACATTTGCATCGAATTGCTGAAATCATTTATTCTTATAAAACTTGCGAAATATCACGCTACGAGTAGCCTGACTACGAATAATTGTTGCTGTTTTCAGTTTAGACTTAAAACAAACGTGGTAATGGAAATTTTATCGAATTAGAGTATTGCTACCGCATTCAATTGGTGGTAGATTTAACATTATATTTTATTGATACCGTTTTGTGAGTAATTCGCTGGTATGTTTCCGATAGCCTAATTTTCTTTTCAAAGAAGAACGGGGGAACCATTTATTGGGGTGAAAACATCTTGATGCTTACGTATTAAGATTTAGGGAACTCTTCAACCCTAACCCGTCAGGTAACCTCGTCGGTAATGAAGAGAGGCTTATGGCAGCAGTTTTAGCTACACCATGGAACCTCCTGGTGTAGTATTTTTATGCATTTTTGACCTGAAGCCGGCAAGCAGCTCTCAAATTGCTCAGGATATGAACTTGCCGGAACGCGGTTTAAAAATCGGTTGATTGGTTTCAATGGAAGATACACAAGATATAAATTGGCAGCTCCATGATTCTAAAAATGAGTGAGGCGATTCGTCAATGAATTGGTTAAAACGGCTTTTAATTGGCAGACCGTTGGAAAATGAAGCCCTGAAAGATGAAAAATACAGTGTTTTTTGGGGGCTACCGATTCTGTCAAGCGATGCCATCTCGTCGGTGGCTTATGCTACCGAAGAGATTTTATGGGTTTTGGTCCCGGCTATCGGCTTATTTGCATTCAAACCGCTTATTGGTATTTGTTGGGCTATAATCGGACTACTTGCCATCTTAACATTTTCTTACCGTCAAACCATTCAGGCTTATCCGGGCGGGGGTGGCGCTTATACCATCGCTATGGATAATTTGGGGCCGTATGCGGGTGTTGCTGCGGGCGCAGCCTTGGCCATTGATTATACTTTGACTGTTGCCGTCAGTATTTCATCCGGCGTGTTTAATATTGCTTCCGCTTTTCCGGTATTGCTTGACTATCGGGTTTGGTTGGCCATAGGCATTTTGCTGCTAATATTCATCGGTAATTTGCGCGGTGTAAGAGAATCAGCCAAGTTATTCGGTTTTCCGGCCTATGCATTTATGTTTGCCATGATCACCATGATTATTGTCGGAGTATTCAAAGTGAAGGTGCTGGGATTTATTCCAAGGATACCCGAGAACATCCCGGAGATTGGGGCGGAACCCTTAACGATCTTCTTGATTTTAAAAGCGTTTTCGTCGGGTTGTGCTGCGTTAACCGGCGTTGAAGCCGTAAGCAATGCGGTGCCTAACTTTAAAGAACCTTCTCCCAAACGCGCGAATATGGTTTTACTGCTACTATCGCTAATTGTTCTAATATTGTTCGGCGGTATATCCTATTTGGCCAATCTTTATCATGTTGCCCCGTTAGCGCACAACTCGGTGCTGTCCCAAATCAGCGCGCAAGTTTTCGGCGGCCATAATTTTTTCTATTATTTTACCCAGATTTTTACGATGATTATATTGGCCATGGCTGCCAATACCGCTTATGCGGGTTTTCCGATGCTGATTTCCCTGATGGCTAGAGATGGTTACGCTCCCAGGCAGTTATCAACCCGGGGAAATCGCTTGAATTACTCCAACGGAATACTGATACTGACGCTAATTGCCGGTTTACTCATTGTAGTATTCGAGGCTAGCGTTTCGCATTTAATCGGATTATACGCCGTTGGAGTTTTTATTTCTTTTACTTTATCACAAGCCGGAATGTTCGTCCGCTGGCTGCGAACCAAGGAGAAAGGGTGGCAATATAAAGCGGCAATTAACGGTTTGGGCGCATTGGTCACTTTCATTGCGGTTTTTGTAATCGGGAATACCAAGTTTTTCATGGGAGCCTGGATTGTCGTTATTGTCATTCCGGTTTTAATGTTCTTCTTTTTGCGAATTAAACGGCATTATCTGGCGGTATCCCTGCAATTACGCCTGCAGCCCGAAGAATTGGAAGCTATCGATCTTTCCAAGGACGTTTATCGGAATCATGTCATTGTACCCATTGAAAGCATTAACAAATCCAGCATCCGGGCTTTACGTTACGCGAAAACCATATCCAACAATGTTGTCGCTTTTAACGTAGCCACCAATGCCGAAAATGAACGGCGGATCAGGGAACGCTGGCAAAAGCTGCATACCGGCATTCCATTAATTATTAAATATTCGCCGTACCGGAAAGTCATTGAACCATTGCTGGAGTTTATCGAATCCTATGAAGAGCATAATTATCGGAAAGGGGATATGATAACGGTTATTTTATCGCAGTTTGCGGTAAAAACCTGGTGGCAGATATTCCTCCACAATCAAAGCCGGCTGTTTATCGAAAGGAATTTGTTGACTCACAAACACATCGTGGTGGCTACCATGCCATTGCAACTGAAAAAAGATAATGAGGTCATAAACAAGTATACGACTGTCAACAAACTGGCCCAAGAAGTCGACAATCATAACAAATCCCGCGTTGAAGGGGATTCACAAAATCCGGAAAAAACGGATCCGCCAAAATAAGATTACAATAAAATTTTTTTGTAACCTGGCATAATTATCTTCCCAGTAGAACAAAATATGATAGAACCTGTTTAAGCAGGTCAATAGTTTAAGTTATGGAGGGAAGATAATGGCTAAAAACGCATTGGCGGTTGCAGAATCATCTAATCAGCCATTACAAAAATCAAAACCGCGTTATACAGAGGCTGAAAACAGAATATTATTTGAATCATGGTGGAATCCCCAGAAGCGGCGTGAGCTGGTAAATCATCTCGGCCGTAAAATGAGCGCTTTACGAAGCCAGTTTTGCCGTTTGTTAAAAGAAAAAGGGTTGACCAATCAGGATTATTACAACATGATGCAATCCAAATATACCAATGAGTCCGGAGTTGCTCCCCGCAAAAGAAGCCGTGAGCTCAAAGCAATTGATCGGACGATATTGGAGGTGTTTTGTAAGCATCAAGCCAAAGGAAATTCCCGTTCTACGGCTTGCGATGAGTTGCAAAAAAAACTTGGCGCTCCGTTTACTCCGGCGGCTTTGAAGTTAAGATTTTATCGCTTGATAAAACGGTTACAATACTCCGATGAGGATCTGCTTAAGCTCGGCAAGCAACTGCTGGGTGAATCAACGTCCACCGCTGGAAAAGAGACTCCGCCGGCGATTATTCCAGTTCCCGAAAAACCGGTTATCGAAATGGAATCGAAGGTAAAACCGGTAGTCAGCGTTGAAGCAACTGATAATCAAACTCAAGACAATTCTTTCTTTTATCAATTATCATCATTACCAAATACAATTCGAATCATTGAAGAAAAATTATCCGTTATCGAGGAAAAACAACGCCATCAGTTGGATTTGCGCGGTTTTATCGAGCATTTGCTTGCCGTGGAACGGGATTTAAAGCGGGAAGATAAATTGATGGAAGAGATTCAACATTTAATGGATGAAAATGAAAACATTCGCAATAGAGCTGATAAAGAACGCGAACGTCTGAAGAAACGGGAAGAAGAGTTGGCTGAAGTGTATAAAATCTTGGAAACCATGCTTTCCGATTTCATGAGACTTGAAAGTGTATCTAAACTCGCTTCCCTGGGCGATTTTATGCACCGTTTGGAGATAACCGTAGATCAGTTCGGTAATGTATTAAAAAGCAAAAGGATTTCAATGTGAACCACGTTAAAAATATTTATGTGGTGAGCCAATCGGGTCTAAACATCTTAACGCCGGTTCAATGCAATGGCTGTTGTAATATAACCGACCGCAGGTTTTGTAAAATTTGGGCAATGCCTGAAATCAGATGGAAAGATGCCGGCGGTTGCCCTGATTATCGAAAATAACAATCTGTATTGACTGCCCGCTCAAATCATGATAAAATGTCTTGTGTCATATTTCCGGGCAGTAGCGCAGCTTGGTAGCGCACCACCTTGGGGTGGTGGGGGCCGTGGGTTCAAATCCCGCCTGCCCGACCAAAAGTAACGAGGCTAGTTTAACAAGATATTTTAATACTAAAAATATACAAATATCAAAATGCAGTTTTAATTGTTATATTGTATATCTTTCGTATTTAAAGTATTTTTAACGGCCTCTTTTTCTTTGGGGATGATTTGTATTAAATTGCAGGAATTACCAAATACATATTGAATTATAAAAATAATTTGTTTGAAGGAAGTGAATAAAATGAAATCCTTTCTCAAATCCAGGCCTTTTTTTAGAAAAACGGCTCTTTTGCGCCGGTTTTCCGTCTTTGGAATAAGCAGTTTGCTGATTTTTATTACTGTTACAAGCGGTTGTTTCACTTTCGTCAGTGCCGATAATTTGTCCAATTGGTTTTACAGTGTTACCTGGAGTGGTTCTCTCGGCCTCAACCCCGAAAACACCCAATGGGCTATGTTGGATGGGAAATTAACCGCAATTTCGTTGGAACAAGGCCGGTTGTTGATTTATAACCAGGATGAAAACGGGGCATGGCTGGAAACTCAATCGTTAATACCCCCGGAAACGTCTTTAACAACTTTTATTACGAAAGATATCAATGGCGACGGAATACCGGAAATTATCGCCGGCACAACCGAACCGGGATATATTTATATTTATAAGTACGAAGATTCGCAATGGCTGTTGCACAATTATGAAAAATATATTTGGTCGTCAATTACTTATATCGCAGCCGGAAATCTAAACGGACCGGAATCCAATTTACTGGTGCAAAACCAGGACGGCTATCTGTACTTATTAAAGATCACCGCTGAGTCTCTGGATATTGTCTGGAAAAGTCCGACAGTATGGCGCCTCATCAATTCAGCAATGGTTTTGGACATCGACAATGATTCCAATGAGGAAATTATCGTCGCCTATAAAACGGGTGGTATCGGAGTCCTAAAATTAGTTAATAATCAAATCATTTCGGTCTGGGATAACTTTTTATGGGGAAAAATCCTGGCCTTAACCTCCGGTGACTGGGATAATGACAAATCGCCCGAGATTATGATCAGCACCTCCCAAAAGATTATCTATGTTTTAGGTGGGAACGAGAAAGGTTATCAATTCGAAGACCGGATTACGCAACTAAATTATATTGCCGAAACTTTGGCGTTTACCAGTAATAATGAACGTAATCAATTATATTCCACCGATACTTCCGGCAAATTTCATTATGCCGAATATAATCCCAAAACAAAGCAATGGCAGGAGCAGTTTTTTTGTCAAACCGGTAGAATTTCCCAAATCATACCTGTCAGCAATGAATCCATCCTGCTATGGGCTCAAAACCGCAAACTGGCAGTGTTGAATGCCTTTAGAACCGGAAATTTGAAACTAAAGAACGATGATATTGAAGTTACGCTTACGCCATCCGCATTATACCGGAATAACGCCTGGTATGTCTCCCCCAAAGCGTTAAGCTCATTGACGGAATTGGAAATCGGAGTAACCGAGACCAAAACCACTTTCTCCGTTACAGCGGGGCAAACTACCGTTGAGATAGTCAAAACCGATCCGGGCAGTTATAAACTAAATGGTGAAGCCAAATCAAATCAAGACCAGCTATTTATGATTGCTGAGAAGAACTTATACTTTTCCGATAAAGGCTATTTGCTATTATTTCATATCCATTTTAAAATTGATCCACCGAGCAAAACAATTTCGTATGAAATGATGGCGCCTCCTGTGGAGGTACATGAAAAGCTTTGAATGTACTAGCATAATTTGAGTTCCAATTCCATAGGTTTTTAATAAAAGCCTTGAAAGGGTGTGCATGCCGTATGGAATTTGAACAAGAACACAGGTTGATTCCCATTGGTCCAATCCTTTATGGTTGTTTGATAGTTTTGGTGGTAAATCTAGTTCTTACGATATTATTTGCGGTGCTGACCGAACTCGGCTGGTTGGGGATGGTGCAGCCATATAGTAATCATTTATATTTGTTGATGAACTATTTGGCGGTAATTACCGGTTCAATTGCCGCCGGTCGCGAAAGCCAGGTAAAAGGCTGGCTGACAGGTGTTGGAGTGGGAATTTCCAGCTCAGTCATTTTGATGGGAATAAGTTCACTAACGGCTTTACCCGTGAGTTGGGGAATCTTTTTCGTAAAAGCGCTGATTAATGTTTTTATCGGGACATTCGGGGGAGTCATCGGAGTAAATTTCGCCGGGCGAAAAAATTAAAAATCGAAAACCATTGTAGATTTCAAATTGACAAATTCATATTTATTGGCTATAATTTAAAAGTAATGTGTATCGGTAGTTTTTAGACATGGGCACATTACTTTTTCGGTGAAAAATAGGGGAGTAGCTCAATTGGTAGAGCGGCGGTCTCCAAAACCGTAGGTTGCGGGTTCAAGTCCTGTCTCCCCTGCCAGTAAAACCTCAATCGGTTTAGAAACCGGTTTTTTTATTGCCAAAACACCTCTAAGAATTGCAAATGCTCAAGTGTAGAAAATATTTTTTGGAGGAGTCAGTAATGTCTGAGATCAAAATTCCCGTAGGTATTTCCAACCGTCATGTCCATCTTTGCCAGGCCGATCTTGACAGCCTCTTTGGCAAAGGCCATCAATTGAAACCAACCAAGGATCTTTCCCAACCCGGCCAGTTTGCTTGTGAAGAAACAGTTACTTTGATTGGGCCCAAAGGAATCATCTCCAAAGTACGTATTTTAGGACCGGCGCGTCCGGCCAGCCAGATTGAGATTTCAAAAACCGACAGTTTTGCTTTGGGAATTACCCCTCCGGTGCGTGATTCCGGTTCCATTCAAGATTCTCCGGGGATCATTATCGAAGGCCCGGCTGGAAGGGTCGAGCTTAAAGAAGGAGTAATCATTGCCCAACGTCATCTTCATCTACATACAGACGAAGCTGCCCGGTTCGGACTCAAGGATCGGGAGCTGATTTCGGTTAAATTTGAAGGCGACCGGGAGGTTGTTTTTGGACGTGTCCTGGTCCGGGTCCATCCTGCCTTTAAAATGGACTTGCACCTTGATACCGATGAAGCCAATGCCGCCGGATTGACAAATGGCGCTCTGGGTGTCGTAATTAAACAATAAACAAGGTGATAATTAATGCCGATTTATGAGTTTCACTGTGCGGATTGCCGGGAGGATTTTGAGGAATTATGCGCCATGGGATGCAGTTCGATTCAATGTCCCAAGTGTTCTTCCCAAAATACCCACAAGAAGCTTTCCAGATTTTCCGCCAAAACCTCCGGCAGTGAAGGAACCAAGTCCATTGGTGGTTCGCATTCCTGTGGTTCATGTCATGGCGGAAATTGCGGTACTTGTCATTGATGCTTATTAAAGCGGAGCTTTAATATAAAAATTATCTACGATAATTCCTTATTAACGCGGAGCTTTAATATAAAAATTATCTACGATAATTCCTTATTAACGCGGAGCTTTAATTTGAAAATTATCTACGATAATTCCTTATTAACGCGGAGCTTTAATTTGAAAATTGTCTACGATAATTCCTTATTAACGCGGAGCTTTAATTTGAAAATTGTCTACGATAATTCCTTGTTAAAGCAAAGCTTTAACCTTGAAAATTGTTTATGACAATTCCTTATCAAAGTAGAGTTTTGATCTATAAGTTGTCTACGACAATTCTTGTAGCGTGGATGACTATTGTATGATATATTCATCTGTGGTATATTATTATATAAATAAGAGAAGTTAAAACCAATTCAAAGAATCTAAAGGAGGTTAAGTACTTATGGCGAAAATTAATTTTGGAGGAGAAGTAGAAACGGTTGTAACCCGGGACGAATTTCCTCTTTCCAAAGCTCGTGAAGTGTTAAAAGATGAAGTTATAACTGTATTGGGTTATGGGGTCCAAGGACCCGCTCAAGCCTTAAATATGAAGGAAAACGGTTTGAATGTCATCATCGGACAATCCAAGAGCTTTTCGAAAGACTGGGATCGGGCGGTGAAAGACGGCTGGGTCCCGGGTAAAGATCTGTTTGAAATTGAGGAAGCGACTGCGAAAGGCACCATTATCATGATGCTGGTGACCGACGCCGCCCAACGGCAGATTTGGCCGTTGGTCAAGAAAAATTTGAAAAAAGGTGACGCTTTATATTTCTCCCATGGCTTTTCCATTGTTTACAAGGATCAGACCCAGGTGATACCTCCGGATGATGTAGACGTAATCCTGGTAGCCCCCAAAGGCTCCGGTACATCGGTCCGGCGGAATTTCCTTTCCGGCGCGGGAATCAATTCCAGCTACGCCGTATACCAGGACTATACCAAACGGGCGACGGACCGTTGTTTAGCAATCGGGATCGGAGTCGGCTCGGGTTATCTATTTCCGACCACCTTTGAAAAGGAAGTATTTAGCGATCTTACCGGAGAACGCGGCGTCTTAATGGGTGCCCTGGCGGGAATCATGGAAGCTCAATATGAGGTATTGCGGGAAAACGGTCATTCTCCCAGTGAGGCTTTTAATGAAACGGTGGAAGAATTAACCCAAAGCCTGATTCGCCTGGTTGATGAGAATGGTATGGACTGGATGTATTCCAACTGTTCCGCTACCGCGCAACGGGGCGCCCTGGACTGGAAACCGCGTTTTCGGGAAGCGGTATTACCTGTCTTTAAAGAGTTATATCAACGGGTTAAAGAAGGCGCTGAAACCGCCCGCGTGATTAGTGAATGCAGCAGCCTCGATTATCAAGCGAAGTTGAATCAAGAGCTGGCGGAGATTCGGAATTCCGAGCTGTGGCAAGCGGGAGCGGCGGTTAGAAGCCTGAGGCCGAAAGAGCCGGAACGCAAGATTACCGAAGCCACCAAAGGCGTTCAAGGCAGGGGAGAAGCGTAAAACTAAATTAAGAATACGATAAAAACCCATTATGACTTTAAAAGTTATAATGGGTTTTTAATTATATTTAAATCCGAATTCGGGAAACCTAGTAAAACGTTCTCTAAATAACTTAGCAGTATAACTTAAGAACGTTTTACTAAAGTAGAGCGTTTCCGCCATTTCTGAATGCCGTTTATTTACGATACGCTCTACTAGTTAGCATGAAAATAGAAGATCGGAAAACAGTGTGGGGGGATTTAAATGAGCGACGACGCAAAGAATAATTTTTTCAAACAATTTTTAACAAAAACGTTGGATCTTAAATCAGCGCTTGTTCTGATAATTCTTATATCATTTATTTGCAGTATAGCGGCGGGAAGCCTGGTATCCCGGAATTATGGCTCCGAGCTTAAAAAACAGCTTCAAGGCCTTAGAAACCAAGATGTTTTTCAAGCGGCCTTAACCGGGAGTTCCAACCCGGTAACCGGGATCGCCAAGAAAACCGGCCCTTCAATCGTAGGAATACGGGTAACCATAAGTCTTCCAAAGAACCGGTTTTTTACTTCCGGCACCGAATCCCAAGCCGAAGGATCAGGTATAATCATCCGCAAGGACGGTTATATCTTGACTAATTATCATGTAGTGCAGTATGCTGATCCCCGCAATAAAAACCAGCAAAAAGTCGCCCTTGAGGTCTTTTTACCGGATAAACGACAGGCTGAGGCCAAGTTTATCGGTGGCGATTCTCTGAATGATTTAGCGGTAATCAAAATCGACCTGAAAAATTTAACCATCGCCGATCTGGGTGATTCTTCCAAGTTGCAAGTGGGTGAATTGGCGGTTGCCATCGGCAATCCTCTGGGGTTGGAATTTGCGGGCTCCGTAACCAGCGGTGTTATCAGCGCCTTAAACCGTGTAGTTGCTGTCGAAGATCGGACCCTGAATTTGATCCAGACCGACGCCGCCATTAATCCGGGGAACAGCGGCGGAGCGCTGGTTAATTCGAAAAGCCAAGTTATCGGCATAAATACCATCAAAGTATCCGTTCCCGGAGTAGAAGGTTTGAGTTTCGCCATTCCCATAAACGACGCCAAACCCATCATCGACCAATTAATAAAGTATGGCTATGTCAAAGGAAGACCGTTAATCGGGATCAGCGGGCAAGAAATCACGGAGGCCGTAGCCCAATATTACAATCTTCCCATGGGCATTTTTATCATTGAGGTTACGCGGGGGAGCGGGGCCGAGAAGGCCGGGATCAAAAAAAATGATGTGTTAGTGAGTCTGGCAGGCAAAAAAGTCGCTACGATGCAAGATATCAATAACATCAAAAAAGGTTATAAAGCCGGAGATACGGTGAACGCCGTAGTGGTCCGGGAAAAGCAAAAGAAAAGCCTGAAGCTTACTTTTTCGGAAGAGCGCTAATCCATCCTGTCCAGTAACCTTGTTGTGGACGCACTAAATTCACAAATATAGGGGATTATTGGATTAATTTTATACCGTATATGGCCTGACTTATGGGTTGTCAGGCCATTTGAATGTTACAGCCGCTTTTCCGGGAATAGTATAAGAAAATGACTGAGTCCCCCAGACTACTTTAATGTCCCTTGAATTATTGGTCCGGTTGGAAATGATCAGCACTTTGGAACCATCCGGATTTCGAAAAGCTACATTCTCTAAATCATTTTCAAAAGTGTTGGACTCAATCCGCAGCGCTCCGGGTCTAACAAACCGGCTGATATGTCCCATGGTAAAGTAATCCACATTATATGTAATGCTGCCGTTGTTTTGATTGATGGTCACCATACCCCGGTTCACGGTGTTATGAAATACAATAGGGCCGTTGTTTTGATTCAGGGCGATATTCCACCAGACAATGGTCTTGGAGTAATTACGGGGGATTCGAATCACGTATCGCATTTGATCCATAAATGAGTTATGAAAAGTCCCCAGATTGTTCCAGGAGCCGCTGCCTCCTTCGGTAAACCATATGCCTTTATTGGGAAATTTATTATGAATATAGGACATGGCTTCCGGAGTTCCGCCATAATAATGCCAGGCTGTACCGGCTACAGTATCAAGGCATGCATTAAGAACCCTTTCTGCATACGCGGTATTATCCCAATTATGGTCCCAGCAAATGATTTTTGAATGGATTGTTGGCGTTGCCGCTTGAAATGCGGGATACAGGTAGTCTTTTATGAGTAATATTTGCTCTTCGTCCTCCATCCGCATACCCGGATAATTAATCGGGACGTAATGCGGTTCGTTCTGGGGGGTTACCGCATAGATATCAATACCATGAGCTTTATAGGCTTGAATGAACTTAACGAAATAATTGGCATATGATTGGTAGTACTCATCTTTTAGAGAACCACCGATCATCGCCCCCGTTGTCTTCATCCACCCCGGAGGACTCCAGGGTGAAGCCATGATTTTTAGATTTGGATTTTTTGCCAAGGCGATTTTAAGAGTTGGGATAATATATTCCTCATCATGGGTAATGGAAAAGTGGGTCAAATCAGGGTCGGGTTGGTCTGCGGGCCGATCATCGTAACTGTAAATTTTTGTGGCAAAATCGGGAGAACCCATGGGCTGGCGAATGAAACTCATGCCGATGCCGTTGTCATAATCGAATAATCTGGTCATCAACGTCTCGCGCGCTGTTACATCGATTTTGGTATATACCAACCACGCCGCTGAATCGGTAAATGAACCTCCAAAACCATCCATTTCTTGGTAAGCGACGTTTTCATTAACGGTGATAGTGTAGGAACTACTGCCGCTATCCGGAGTAAAGTTTATCGGAGTTTTGGCGGTAAGTAAATTCTTTTTGTCCGGCGTCGTCATCCAAATTCCAACTTGCCCCTCGGCTAAAACCGGATCGCTCCAGGAAGGAACTCCTGTCGTACCGGGAAAATGATCTTGACTGGTTCCCCCTCCGCTGCAGCCCCATGCCGCCAATAGAATTATCAATAATACAAAGATACTGAAAACGTTTTTATTCATCATTTCGAACGCTCCCTTATAATTAATCAACGAAAGAACCAGTCTGCTGTTTAAAGCGCATCTTTCATTATTATATATCTTACATCGGCAAATATCAAAATTTAATTATTTCATTATATTTTGGGTATGAAGATAAAAATTTTGTAAAGGAAAAGGAGTTACATCCTTTTTTAGCCAATTTCTATATTATTAAAATATCTCTTGATGATGCAAGTATAATTTCAATTAATTCATTTAAAGGAGTGATTGCATGCAAGGCAAGTATTTGCGATTATGGTTAGTGGCTGTTTTACTCATGGGGTCATTTGGATTGGCAGGATGTTTTGAACGCAAGGATGATTACTCCAAACAGGGCGTGTCCATTTTAACGAACGCCGCCATTCGGGCCGAAGCAACCAAAGATGGGAAATGGCTTTCCTCCCTGGCACTGGGGGAAACCGTAAAACTTGAGGGAACCCCTGTCAAGGACCCCAAGGATCCTAACACCGAATATATCAAGGTTAAGCTTTCCGATGGCGCTACCGGGTATGTCAATGCCTGGTGTTTGGTCCGCGGCGCTTATGTGGGTGTAATTCAAGAAACATCGGTTAAAATTTATCGACGCCCGGATTTACTGGCAGAGTCGGAGCAGAAGCTGGATTTAATGTCCATTGTTGCGGTACAGGAAGAAAAAGACGATTGGCTGCTGGTCACGGGTGAGCGAAAGGCTAAAAGCGGGTGGATTCAAAAGGATGCCATCCGGAAGGATAAGGATGATGTAGTAACCGCAGTATTGCTAACTAAAGCGATACGTAAAGAGAAAACCATTACCCGGGAAATTATCGAGAAGATTGTAGCGGATCTACCGGATCCGGATAATTATTTTGCAACTAAGATACTGGAAAAATTTGGACCCGTTGATAGCGAACCGGAGACTGGTTTCGATGAGGAACCTGTAACTGCAGCAGACACTGAAGCGGAAGCAGCGATAGAGAGGTAATTATATCTTTTAACGCGGTGTCTTAGTCACCATAGTGACGCATTCTCTGTGCGAGTAAAATGTTTTTAGGTACCTTAAATAACATTGACGTGCGACACAAGAGGGTGAGTGATCCTAGACCTATTTAAAGGGGTAGTATTCGTATGTAATTTTACTGAAACTACCCCATTTACAATCCTGCATTAAAATCTAATTCCTATTTTAAAAATAGCCACCCGCATTTTCTTACTTCGTTGCCCTGTCTTAATAAAGCGAAGCCTTATTTAAAAGTTATCTTCCATAATTAAGGATGGATGACTTGTTTATAAGATGTTATGCTGTTTGAAAAGAAATAGTCCGCTTTATCTTGATTTATAGCTTTTAGATTTGTAGTCCGTTCTTTATAGAGATTTTCCAGGATGCAATATTGTTCAGCGGAAATGCCTTGAAATAAAACACCGATATAATGAATATTCCAGGTCTTTTTACAGTTGACAATTTTACTGATAATCTCCAATGATGTTGCTTTTCCAAGCTCATCCGTGAACGTAAAGCTTAGTTTTAGATGAGTGGTTGAATCCGGATTTTCTTTTAGAAATTCCTTTTGACTCTTAGGAATTAATAGTAACGCGCCACATGGACTAATATTGATCAACATCCCGTGAGAAGAATCGGAAACTGCGGTTAAGGCATCCGGTGATGCGGCTTTTAAATATATATACCTGACCGGAGTGTTGATGTTTAACCGCAAAAAATTACGTTGAAAAAAATGAAAGTCTTGTGGTGGAGCAAGACAGAGGAGAATCGTCTTGTCGTTTTCAATTCGGCTTTCCGTGATTTTAATTTTCGCTGTGGCGAATAAACGGCTGGTTCCGCAAATGATGAGTTCCGCTTCTCCGGTAACATTCTCCATTACTGGCAATATAATGGTTAAACATTTGTGCGCATCAATCGACGCTTGGTCAATATCGTAACAAACATCGCGCATCTTGAGTTCCAAATCAAAATCCCCAAAAAACTCCTTCATACTTTGTAGCTCCTTTAATTTCCATTTTCATCGGTCCGCAATTTATATGCTGAATTTTAGCAGTGAGTAGTAGTACTTCTATTTATGATTCATGATTCTCCCTCCTTAAGGTGAATAATTTTTGTTTTACTGAAAGGCACCTTTTTCACATAACTTCTGAATAAGGCAAATAAAAAACAACGCGCTTTCGGCAGTTCGGCCATCATAACTATGTCTGCGGAAATGAGACTTCCTTACGGACATCAGCGTTAGACCCGGAACTTTGCGTCTCCAATTTTCATTGGATTTGCCTTTTCGCTTCGGTTGTTGTATGAACTAGAGGAATTCTTGTTTAATTATATCACATTGACAATTTTTTGAGAATAAAGTTTTTTTCAGGTTTTTCCAAGAATGTAAAGGATTTTAGAGTATAAGTCCTAAAAAAAATACCCGGTATAAAACCAGGTATACTTTATGAATGAAGGATGAATCATATTTGGTGCCGGGAAACTTGCGTGAGTGAGGTTTAAGATACGGAAAACCGTGACATTTGATTAAAGACTTCAAGCATTTCCGACATTGTAAAATTATAGCCGGCTTCTTTGGCGATATCCACCAGTTCTTCCAAGTCTTTCACATGGTTTAACTTGCCTTTCAATTCATCACTTTCTGATGCTCTTTCTAAAAAACTGGTTACCATTTCTGCCGCCATCCATAATTCACCGTCCTTTGCAATTTGTGCAAAACAACAAAAAACAATCTACCTTGGGCAACCCGGCTGTCATATCCAATATCTTAATTAAGTAACGCCAATAACGTTGTAATGCATAAGATATTCGGCTTTAGACCCGTGGCTTTGCGTCCCCATCTTTCGAAGGGTTTGCCTTTATCGTAATAAATTGTCTACTTTTATTTTATCATTGAAATAAACCGATGTCAATTTCTGCCGATATTTTTGAAGGAGATTGGGAAGATTGCGTCGAAACTGATTTCGAAGCAAAAAAGCCGCTTTTTTGCCTCGGAAAACGATTATCAATTTTATAAATAAGGATTTGATACTAATGCGCAAATTATATGAAATTCCTGCTTATAACTTTTTGATGTTCCTTAACAATCCGGATGCCCAAAAATTTAAAGGATCCAGCGATACCGCCTTCGTTGATATGGATGATGAAGAGCAATCCATTCTGTGTAATTATGAAGGCCACCCTGAATTTGAATCCGGGGGAGCGGAGTTGTCGCATGATTTTGAAACCGTAAAACGCTTCGTTGAAAAATATGGAACCAGAATCGACTAAATAATACCGAATTGCCAGAGGGTGAGAACCCAATTCGGTAATACGAAATTATATTAACAGGAGTTTGACGGGAGGGTTATGGAACACTTCAAAACAATATTTTTATTGCTTTTTGGGTTACGAATCGTTACTGATTTTGCATTTAAAATACTAAATTTCCGGTATCTCAAAAGAAACACCGGCAAGGTGCCGGCCGTATTGGGTGACTTAGTGGATATCCGGAAACTTCAGCAAATCGATTCATATAATGCGGCCAAAATTAAATTTGATATAATCCATTTCCTTTTTGAGAATACTGTGGTGTTTCTATTCCTATTTACGCCATTTTTCCCGGCGTATACCGCATTTTTCCAACGGCTTCCGTTCTCATATATTTTTCAGGGATTGCTGTTCTTTTTTGCGTTGGGTTGCACTGCGTGGTTGATTGGTTTACCATTAAATTATTATTTTCATTTTCATATTGAGAAAAGTTTTGGTTTTAACAAATACAGCCAGGCTTCCTGGTTGTGGGATACAATTAAAAATTTTCTTATGAATACTGTAATTTCCGGGATTATTGTCATATTTGTACTATGGTTTACCGGAGATCAATTTAGTTTTACCTGGATGAAGATACTCTATGGTTGGTTGATAGCTCTGGTATTGATTTTGACCTTTGCCTATTTTTTGCCCGTGCTGGTTATTCCGGTCTTTTATCAACTAAAGCCGGTTACCGATGAATCGTTGCGGCAAAAAATTGAGTCCCTTGTGATAGAATCGGGTTTACATATCAAACGAATCCTGATGGCCGATGAAAGCCGCAAATCAACTCATGTCAACGCCGAATTCAGCGGGATAGGCAAAAATAAAACAATTATTTTATTTGACACTCTGGTAAACAACTATACCGAGGATGAAATCCTCGCTATCCTGGCTCATGAAATCGGGCATGGCAAAGGAAAACACTTGTGGAAAATGATTGCTATTTCATGCTGTGGCGCATTTTTGTTTATTCTTTTCGCTGGTTACCTGCTTTCTAGTGAGCTGTCATTTATAGCTTTTGGTATTAACGTGATTTATGCCAAATTTTATATTGCATATCTCTTCTTTTTTGAAATCATTACTTTTTTTATTCATCCGGTGATTATCCGTTTTTCACAAAAATGCGAATATGAGGCCGACATATATTCTAGGCGGTTGTTGCATAGCTCCGAACCTCTGATAGCGGTTTTTAAAAAATTTATTCTTCTTGAGTTGGGTAATATCAATATTCACCCCTGGTATGAGAAGATATATTATTCTCACCCATCATTGTTAAACCGAATTCAAGCTTTAAAGAACTAGTATTGCAATGTATAATAATATTACTTTTGAGTTTATGTAAAGATTAAAGGGGGAAGTTAACATGCCTTCAGGTCAAGCCAATACTGTAACTAGCAATCGTAATCCATTTCACGGTTTGATGCGTTTTTTCCATAACATAAACCGGATATATGATGAAACCATTGATGCGCCTTGTAAGAAACATACCATGCATAACTTGTTCCGGGTAACGGTTGTGCTGGTTATTCTTGAATTATTGGCTTACGCAATAGAAGGAATCTTTTCCTGGGTGGCCGTCCGTATTTGGTTGTTGATGGGTTTTGGTTATTTTTTGGGGTTGGCGTATGTGGTGATTCGTGCCTTGGGCAAGGATATTCTGGAACGCAGAATACTCTCCTTGACGGTTATCGGTTTCATTGCATTCGTTACCTTCTTTGGCGTTGGTAATCTCCAGTTGCTCAATATTAATTATGAATCGGTTCTCCAAGTTCCCACCGGCCTCGATGATTTTCAAGCACCGGACTTCAATTATACCAGTTCCGGATTTGACACCCCCAATGGAACCCTGGGTTATCCGAGCCGCCATTATCTGTTGCTTGCTCTACCGGCGCTATTGGGCGGCAGGACCGTATTGGCGCTGCAACTGGGTTACGCATTGATATTTTTTAGCGGTCTTTTGATATGTTACGCCGGTTTGCGAAATTTGATAGTAAAAAAATGGAACCTCAATCCTTTGATTGCGGCCCTTGCTGTTTTGAGTTTCTTTACTTTTCCGTATCTCTTCGAGTTTCTAAAGACCTTTGAACAAGCCATGCTCCCAATCAGTTATATTATGCATGCCATCGGTTGGTTTTTGTTGATTATCGATAGAATCAACTGGTATCGGCTGTTAAACCTGATGTGGGTTGGCGGAATGCTGGCCACCGGTTATACCCCGATGCTTGGTTCCTGGGGGATAATGCTGGCTGCTGTATTGTCATTGTGGATTGCTTATGCTTTTAATCAACGAAAATATTTGCCGGATCAGAAAATAGCCAAAACCGATGCCTTAATTGGTCTCAGCAGTGTGATTCTTTATATGATCGTTTTTTGCATCAGCACATTTCCGGTCAGGGCCACACATACAATGGAGTTGCGTACCTTGAGCGACCTGATGCCCATTTTAAACACGGGACTTCAAGTCTTTTTCCTGGGAAGACCGGTGGCTTTCATTGGAATTCTATTACCGGTGGTGCTGGCTTACTTGTTTTTAGGGATAATCGGTAGGTTGGGAATTTTTCATTTTGCCATATCGGGATGGGTCTTGGGAATGGTTGGATTTGCCCTGGTATTAACCGGTTACGATCGGCCGACCCCCGAGTTTGCATTAAACCGGGCTTTAATGATAATCCCGCCGTTAATTATAGCGATTCTTTGGGTTTCCCTCGAATGGATTCGGAAGCGAAAATTCAATCTAAAACCGCTGTATTTAGCAGGAGTGTTGATTATACTTCTATCCAGCGTTATTTGGAATTTCACCCGGCCCACATACCAGGTTTATAAATACTTTAATTTTATCAAGCCGGTGCGTTTCATTATCGCTGATGTGTTACAACAGGCAAAGAACCGGAACTTCCATCAAAAAAGCAGTCCGGAAATGGTATTTTATACCGATGATCCCTTAAAAACCAATTTTGCTGATTATATGAAATACTTTTTCCCGAATGCGCGAGTAACTGTAGTTTTTCAAGATAAGATTTTCCCCAATAATGTTGAAGAATTAACCGCGATTCATGTTGCAAACGGCGCTTTTGTTTATGCCGATAGCGGTAAGCATATTTCATTAGATGAGCTGGGGATCCCCGGGAATTATCCCGTAGAAACGGTTTCTTTCCCCATCGATAATTCTCCTTATAGCGTGCAGCGAGTGATAGTACCGGCAAATATGCAATGACAGGGGAGGAACATCTAATTTCCTGTAAAAAGGAGAAGGATATAGCTGTTATAACTAGAAATATTTTTCATTGCAATAACGAATAAATGTATATTGTATTTGGGAATGAGGTTTATCATACTTTATACAGAGGTAACAACTATGAAAAAAGTTATCATCGTATGGCTGATATCCTTATCAATTCTCGGTGTTTTTTGCGCATATGCCGGCAATCTGCAAATAACGAACTCCTCATCCCTCACTAATTCATCAGATGCCGCGTCCCCCGGGGAGATGACCGGTTATTCGTCTGCCACACCCGCTGCAGCGAATCCTATTCGTATTGTAGTACCGTCCGAAAATGCAAAATTACCCGCAATAGCGTCTACTTTTGTTTGCGGGTGGGTTCCGGCCGGCGGAAAGTTGTCGATTAACGGGATACCCGTAACGGTTCATCCGGGCGGGGGGTTTTTAACGATGGTTCAGCTATCTCCCGGTATTTTTCCGATAAATGCCGAGTTTCAGTTGGGCAATACAGTATATAACTTGACCCGTACCATTATTGTGGCTGAACCAGCGAAGCCGGCGCCGGCATCGCCGCTAACCATTGAATATGTGACTCCGCGCCAGGATCAGGAAGTGCTCCCGGGAGATTGCGTGGAAGTGGTCTGTAAAGGAAGCCCCGGAGGAAACGCGTATTTTACGCTGAACGGTGTACGGAAAAAATTCCCGATGATTGAATCCGAAGGCTCCCCGGGCGGTATTTATCGCGGTGTATACCGGGTTGGTGTAAAAGACGGCTTAAAAAAATCCAAAATAAAGCTAATTCTTGAGAATGTTAAAAAGCGGAAAACTTCCAAAGAATCGGACGGCATTATTTCATTGTTTCCTGGTGATCTTCCGGTTATGGCTGAAACCATCACAGCGGATGCGGTGCTTCGAGCCGGGCCTGCTTTAAGCACCGGTGAGCGGGCCGGATATTGGATCTTTCCACCCATTGGAACATTGCTGCAAATCACAGGAAGAAACGGGGATGAATACCGGGTCCGGTTGACAAAAACCGAAGCGGCATGGGTGAACACCAATCAGGTTAAATTGCTGCCTCCAGGAACTCTGCCGGCCCGGGTAGTCGCCGGAAATATTTCAATCAGCGCTGATGATGCTTCTACTAAGGTGCGTCTCTCCGTAGATCGTAAAATTCCCTTTAAAGTTGAGCCCGATGCCGGGGGAGAGTATATCGATATTTTATTTTATGGGGCATATTCCAATACTGATTGGGTCACGAACGCGGCCAGCGGTATCGTAAAGCATATCAGCTGGTTCCAAGATGACGAGGAGACATACCGGATTCGGGTTTTTACAATTCCCAACAGTTGGTGGGGATATGACCCCCGTTATGAGGGAAATAGCTTTGTGCTGGAATTGCGAAAACCCCCGGCGCTCATCCCCGGAAATTCTTCGCTAACCGGACTTACTATCGCGGTTGATCCCGGTCATTCCCCTGATAGCGGAGCCATTGGGGCAACCGGCTATGCTGAACGGGAAGCCAACTTGGCTTTGGCATTGAATCTTAAGGAAAAACTAACAGCGAGAGGCGCCAAAGTAGTCATGACTCGAAACGGCAGTGAAGGAGTCCCCTTGTTAGAAAGGCCCCGTATTGCCTGGCAAAACAAAGCGGATATTTTGCTCAGCATTCATAATAACTCTTTGGGGTACGGCGGGAATCCATTCATAAAACGCGGTTTTGGGGTCTATTATTTTACACCCATGAGTCTGCCGCTGGCCAAGGAAATTCACACGGCATATCGGGAAACTTTTATAAACAATAGTGAATTCAATTTGCCGGATGACGGGTTTTATTACAGTAATTTCGCTTTGACAAGGTCTCCGCAAATGCCGTCGGTACTCATCGAGTCGGCGTATATGATTGTACCTGAGGAAGAGGCTTATTTGAAAACCGATAGTTTCCGTTCAGCCTGTTCCAACGCTATAATACGCGGTCTTGAACGCTATGCCCACAGTATGCGTCCGGAAGCCCCCAAAACCAAGTAATTGTGTGAAATCTGAAAAAAGGCTCAATCAAGTGGCTTAAAAAACCGGAGCGGCTATTCCCACCCCGGTTTTTAAGTTTGTGCCGGCTCGCACTTTAATTTGAAGCTGGGTGCGGATTCCAACTGGGCAAGCCATAGTCAGAATCTTCGGTTAATTTTATAATTGTCGTATCTTCCAAGGATGCCAGATATATGTTTGCCTTTTTTGACAACAATCCCCCGGTATAACCCACACAAGCAATCAGCCTAGAATCGGGAGACCAGGACGGATCTCCGGTGGCATAAGGCACTTTTAATTTCAGCGGTTTTTTTACACCGGATTGAAATACCTGCAATGTGCCGGTTATGGTAATCGCTAAGTTCTTTCCGTCCGGGGACCAAAACGGCATACTTTCCCAATTGCCCATACTTAGCAGTCTTTTAGGCTTCTTTTCGCCCGGATTATAAACATAAAGATAATTATAGGTATTAGATTTTACGTTTCCTTGACCATCTTTATATGCTTCAGATTTATACGGAACAAAAGCAATGGTGGCGGAGTCCGGAGACCAGGCAATATGTTTAATCAGATCAAATTTGAGCACCAGTTTGGGGGCGGAACCGGTCGCATCCATCATATATAATCCCGAACCTTTTCCAAATAGATCAAAAAATGATTTTCGATAGCCGAAGGCAATGAGAGTTTCATCGGGGGATAAGGTCGGTTCATAATAATTCGCGCTTTTTTCCGTTATTTTGCGTAAGTTTTTGGAATTTACGTCCAAGTAATAAATATCGGTCTTGCCGTCGATTTTTAATGCCGCTACAACGCTGTTGCCGTCCCGCGTCCATGAGATAAACCGGTTTTCAATATCTTGAATATCGGAATCCACCAAGTTTTGAATTTCATTCTTGGCAATGTCGTAGAGCATTATTGCTTTGTATTTATCATTTTTGGCAACAAACAGAATCTTTTGGCCATCCGGCGACCAGGAGGGCATAACAATCCGCTCCAAAGAACCCGATAATTGTTGCGGTTCAGTCCCATCGGCATTCATCAGCCATAGTTCATAAACAATATTAAAGATCGACTTTGTGATTCTTTTTAAAAACAAAATCCGGCTGCCGTCAGGAGACCATCTTGGCACTACATAAGCGTTTTTACTATCATCCGTATTTGTTAATTGAGTTAATTCACTGCCGTCATTGAAAATGGTATATATATCGGTTAATTCATTTCGGGTCGAGCTAAAGATCAACTTGTATTTGCCGGCTGAAGATTCCGAGTCTGCAGCAAGAGTAACGAAAAAAACTGTTGCCAGCAAACTGGTAAAAATCCCAATGCATAAATATAAATAGATTTTTTTCCGCATCGAATGGTCTCCTTTTATGTATTTTATATTTAATTCTGGGGCAGAAATGATTTTCCTGCAATTTACAAATAATCAAGAGGAAAAAAACAAAAAAAAGAGAATTATTAACTAATTAAAAAGGAGGTTCCAAAATGCGTAAAAAAATCCTATTAATTATTGGAATTCAACTGGTTTTATTATTATTTCTGTATTCCTCCCCCGCGGCAGCCTTTGACGTAATTTACCCGGATAGTGAAGTAAAAAAATTTGCAGTGGGTTTTGAATTAACGATTCCTTACACATATGCTATTAGCGGTACATATAATTTCGATGAATCTTTGGCAGCGCAATTAACGCTTGGAATTCCGGCAGATTATCTTGTGTTCGCCACGAAGTATTGCGGCGGCTTGAAATTAATGTACCGGTTTGCCAGAAGCGATAGTTTTAATATCTACTTATATGGGCTGGCCGGCCAGTTCCAAGTTTCTCAGGGGAGTATGAGCATCAAAGAGTCGCTAATTGGTTATTCCGCAGGAATCGGAGTGGAATATACCTCGCAAACTATGCCCGATGATATGAAAAATGCTTTTGAACTCGGTTATCTCCAGATCCCTGATACGACTGATTCTTCTTTTTCGCTGTTTCTTGCTTACGGGCTGAGGATTTACTTTTAATAGTTTCTTTGTTGTGCATTCGGGTACTCAATTACCACCAGATCATCTGTGGGTTTGAACTCTCTGTAGTTTAGATAATCAAGGGGGCTGTCAGTAGATAGCCTCTTTTTGATCTTTACTTCCCAACAATCCTTGACAAATCACAAACATAATTATAAAATGTCTATAAAAAGGCAATCATATTTAGGATGTGTTTGATAATGAAATTAGCGGATTTATTTTGGAATGCTTCTCAGGAAGAGGTTAAAAAGGGTTTTATCGAAACCGAAACCGATTATGTATGCCTGCTCTGCGGAATGAAGATTGAAAAAGGGATCATTTACCCGGTTGACGATGTTCTTTATGACGCCCAACGGTATATCCGGATTCATATCCGGGGACTCCACCAGTCGGTATTTGAACACTTAATTCATCTGGATAAACGGCTTACGGGTCTTACCGATCATCAGAACCGCCTTCTCCAATTATTTTTTCAGGGGAAAAGCGACGGTGAGATTCAAAAGGAAATGGGAATCGGAAGTGCCTCCACTATCCGCAATCACCGTTTTGTTTTGAAGGAAAAAGAACGCCAGGCCAAGGTCTTTTTAGCGATCATGGAACTCTTAAAGGAAAAGGATAAACAGGCGCCGGCCTTTATAACCTTTCACAAAACCGCCCGGATGACGGATGAGCGTTATAACATAACCGAGGCTGAGAATGACAAAATTTTGCGGAAGTACTTTCCCGAAGGGGTAAATGGCCCGTTAAAGAGCTTTGACATGAAAGAAAAAAACAAATTGGTTGTCTTGCGGGAAATTGCCAAGCGGTTTAAAACTAAAAAAATTTACACTGAGAAAGAGGTAAATGAGATACTGAAACCGATTTATCATGATCATAATACCTTGCGCCGGTATTTGATCGAGTATGGATTTATGAGCCGGAAAAATGACGGCAGCAGGTATTGGTTGAATGGGGATTTAGATGCAACGGAGGGAAAAAAGATGGAGCGTAAAAAAGAATTGAAGCTGCAGTACCGGGAGATGAAAACGGAAGCTGGAGTTTACCAGATAAAAAATACTCAAAACGGTAAGGTGCTTGTAGTTGGAACCCCGAATTTGAAGACCATGAATGGTAGAACCGTTGAACTGCGGAGGGGGGGACACTATAATCGACAACTGCAGGAGGAATGGAACCGGTTTGGAGAAAGTGCTTTTATATTTGAGGTTTTGGAGGTTTTGAAAGAAAAAGCCGAAAGTCATTTCAACCAGCAAGAGGAGTTAAAAATACTTGAAGAAAAATGGCTTGAGAAACTCAAGCCTTACGGTGAACGGGGTTATCATCAACCAAAGAACGAAGTCAAATAGCATGTTGGTACGCAATTGCAGGCCAAGGAACCATTCAACTAAACAACTCAATCAACCGATAATTGTTCCGTTACATCCGTAAACTGATACGGTAATTGATAGGTCGAATAATAGCTTCGATCTTCAAGCATCTCGTAATCCCCGTTAAAATACCGTTGAAAGATCAGTCGAAAGGTATTCACCGGGGATATGGAAGGATACAAAAATTGCTGCAGTTGGGCGGGAAAATAATACGCATTCAGGATTCGCATTCTTTCACGGAGCTTTCGTGCGGTAGGATGGTTCCATCCGCCACTGCCGGGTTCGTAAAAAGTTGAAGCAGGACCGTGATCCGCCTGGATGATGATAATGGGTTCAAGCTCCGATTTTGATAACAATTGGGCAACAACATACTTGACTTGTTTATTTATGAAGATTAACTGATTGATATATTTGTCCCTTTCCGTCCATACCATACCGTGCATCTTAAATTTTGATTGAGGAACCTTGTTGCCGTCAGCGTCGAATAAATAGGGCGGATGAGGCGCAACGACATGGGAAAAAACGAATTTGGGTCCCGGTATTTCCGGGATTTTGGCCATATCATCAAAATTTCCTACGATTCTTTCCCGGGCCCCGGTACCGAAAATACTCTTTTGCAAAGGATTCAGCATGGTTGTCTGGGACAATATTGCTGCAAAGCTATCTCCCAGGCCGTGTTTTATCAAAATGTCCGCATAGCGGCTATTTCTTGTGGGCCCCCAACCCGAATCAAAATGGACAATTTTATAATTTCGTGATTTTAAAAATTGTGAAACCCGGTTGGAGCGAATCATTGAATTTGGAATGACTCGGTCCCGTGATGCAGCGCCCGGTTTGTCACTCAAATAATTAACATATTCCATATTCAAAGAGGACATTAATGATAAATAAGTCATCCCATAATTGCTGCAGCTTTCGGAGGCCACATAGAAACCATTGCCAACTAAAAAATCAGTAAAGTCATTGTTATCATAATTATAAAACTCTCTCAAAACGCTGTTGTGTGCGTAGCCATCGAGTATGATATAATAAATGTCCCGATATTTTATAGATGGCTCCCGGGGTTTTTCGGAAATTTCCGCCACCGTTGCGGAAGAGTCGCGATTTTGCCGGATATTCTTATTTTTAATCTCGTAGGTGATGATGCTGGTTAAGGTAAATAAAACCAAAACCAACCCGATGATATTTAAAAATCCGGTTGTTTTTGTTAAATCCCGTTGGGTTTTGGCTATCTTAATGATACTGAAAACCAAAGCCGCTATCCAGACCAGTTCCAAAAAAATATGTTTGGCCATTGCCGACTTGATGGGCAGCCAGTCTTCTATCACGGAAAAAGCGT
Source organism: Bacillota bacterium (assembly GCA_029974635.1). Classification (GTDB taxonomy): domain Bacteria; phylum Bacillota; class UBA4882; order UBA8346; family UBA8346; genus JAEZJQ01. The sequence goes on from JARKQY010000022.1 coordinate 87,186, forward strand.
GCCCGTATGAAAAGAAGAAAACTGCAAAGATGGTGGTAATAATACCCGCTTTTACAAAATTTTTAAGAACCAATCCCAATGATAAAAACAATAGCAACGCGCCGCCCACGCTGATTGCCAAGGACGCGTAAACTTCCTTTACAACCAATTGGTCGCTGTTTTGTAAAAAAAGAAATAATAACGGATAGGCCGTAAGTAAAAAAGGATGGATAATTAAACGATTATTCATTGCTGCTGATTTTTCCTCTCCATCAAATATAAGACCCGTTCGGAGCCGGTAATCTTTACTGCGCTTTGAATTGCAAAAAACTCCCCGAACCCGGCTTCAAATGATGATTGCGTATAGCTATCAAAAATATCTTTCCTGGTTGCCAATAGTCTTGTAACTTGAGAATCGGTTTTGGGCACAAATTCAATAATCAAAACCTTACAGATTTTGAAAAAAAATTCGGCGATTTTTGGCACCGGCACATTGTTTGAAATTGCCAGATGATGAATTAACGCCAAAGCCAGTGCAAGATCGGCGGGACCGCGTTCCAGCAATGATATTCGTTCCTTATTTTCCCATCCGATTCCAGGACTTGGGTTGGTTACATCAAGCAATAACGGGAGCAGCGACGTTTCTTTTTTAGCAATCGTATCTAAATAATTTGTTTCAACAGCCGCCGGATCGATATCGAAGGCAATCGTATCAATTTCCCTGTTAGAAGCAATCCGGCTAAATACTCCCGTATTCGCGCCAAAGTCCCATACGCTTTTTGGTTTTATCCTGTCGATGAATTGAGCAACCGCCCGTTTTTTATGTTCGAATGCCTCCTGCGAGTAATTAGTATCCGTATAATAATCAGCCCACTCGGTATTTGGAGGCCGCCATTTTAAATTATTGACAGCGGATTCCAGATTATCGACCAGACCAAGCAAGGATAGCCGGGGCATTTTTCGATTATTAGGCAAACTTGATGCTTGAGCGGCGTAATGCTTTTGACTCCCGGCATGCAGATGAATATGTGACAACAAGGAAAACGTGAAGCGGGTCCGGCCCGGAAGCAAACTGCTTGCCAGATCCAGAGGAAAACCGTCGATATAGATCCGAAACAGCTGGTTTAACCGGGTATCATTATAACTCATCAATGCCAGGGGCGCTAAAAAGTGTTGGCAAAATTGTTTGTAGGCGATCCAGGGTTCTCCCTCGCGATATTTTTCAAATGAAAGGGTATCGATAAAGATTGGTTTACCCCGGAAGAACTGAATATTATAAACACTGCCGTCCTTTAAAACCATCCCAAAATCAAGTGCCCGCTTTAGAATATTCAAAGAAAGCAGCGCCGCGTCTTTTAGTTGGCTGAAACACCACTCATACGGATATGATATGAATGGCACCGGTTCCGGTTTGATTATCCGGTAATAAGTATCGGGTCTTGCCGGCTCTATATCAACTTCTTCATGCCGGATTAGCAGTCCATCCTTTGTCAGATTTTCATATAGCCCGGAACTCATTAAATAATCATAATTTGCTTGATATCCGCCGTTTATTTGCCGATAAAGGACGCCATCCGCCCAATACAAAAACCCGTCAGGATCTCTAAAGGAACCTGGAATCAATTGATAATCGTGTAAATTATTCATTTTTTCCTTTGGCAAAAATATTGCTGAAAAATGATTTGATTTTATTCCAAAATACTTTTATGATATACAAGCCGCCCAGCAGGGAAGCGATCGCTAACTGAAAGAAATAACTGCCGCTTCCGGGATCAAGATAGGCATAGGATGTTTCTGACCAAGTCAAGAATAATACCAAAACCGTTAAAACATGAATTATGTAGCGAATTTGCTTCATTATTGCCTCCTTAACAGACTAAAGTATCGTGATGTCATGACGTCGGATAAGTTTCCAACCGAATAACACTACTTATAAGGTTTTTCGATTTTTATGCCGGGTTTCCTTTCATCTCCACAAAAAATTAACATTTTGTTTCTGTATTATTACAGCCCGATGATGAAGATGATGAATATATCCGCCGAGGAGGCTTGAAAAATCAGAACTAAATTGATTGATTCATAATTCTTTATCATATATAATAGATATGGTATTAAGGTGCTTCTCCGATGTAATGGAGGAATATTTAATACATTTTCAGATTTCTTTATCAATGTTTTATTTTTATTTTATTAACTCCCGCTAAAATGAAGACGTAAGTGAGCAAAAATAAAGGGGGAACCATTATGAAAAAGTCACTATTTGTTCTGATGATTGTTTTACTCGGCATGATTATTTTAAGCGGTTGCAGTGATACTCCTACCAGGTTAACGATAGTTAATGATACCGGTCGGGATTTGGCACTGGTTGAATGGAACGGTTATTATTTCTACAACGGATTAGTTTATGACGATCTTTTGCACAAAGATGTAAACGCTTTGTTAGATGGCTCTTCAAAAACTAGATATGTTGTACCGGGGCAGGGTTATGTTTATTTTTATTACGTAGGCGGCAGTACTGAATATAGGACGGACTTGATTTCGGTTGCATCCGGGCAACACACCACCTGTTACATTACCACTTATGGAGCCACTAGTGCATTAAGGGGAAATGATTCGATCACGGCTAAAGAAGCCAAATTGCAAAAAGCTATAGATTCTAAAGCAACCGAGCAAAAGACAACCAATTAAGATTTATACATAAGGTTAGTTATCTATTTTGGCTGCAGGAGCTGTTTCGAAAATGAGACAGTTCCGATTTTTTTTGTCAACAAAGATGCATAATAATCCAGCAGATAACGATAGATATTGGATTATTACACCAATGTTTCCAATAAGATTCATCTCTGGGGCTGACATTTTAACTTCATTAACTGTATGGTTTTACCGATAAATCAAGTACAGACAAATTATAATTCGCCCATATATCTACTGTAGCGTAGCTATAATTCAAAAATTATTCTGTATACAAACTTGTTTGGGATGATTATATAACATTAGCCGGGGAAACACATTGAACAAATTTTATCTGATAATAGCCAAAAAAAGTATGTTCCGTCTGATGATGACTGTCCTGGTGCTGCTTTGCATCATCATGATGAAAGCGGAACATTTTTCAATTCACGCCGCCGCGGCAGACCGCTCGGAAGTAAGGGCTCTCTGGGTGGATGCGTTTCATGACGGTGTTAAGACCCCGGCTCAGATCGACCAGCTGATTCAGGATTCCGTAAGGGCCAATATCAATACTTTAATTGTTCAGGTGCGGCGGCGGGGAGACTCGTATTATAACAACACCATTGAACCGCGAACGGAGGATCCCTGTCTGCAGCCGGATTTTGACGCTTTACAATATTTAATCGCCAAAGCCCATGCTAAGCAAATTGAAGTACACGCCTGGCTCAATACATTGGTAGCCTGGAACAGCCCGGCACCTCCCAAAGATCCCCGCCATGTTTGGAATCTTCACGGGCCGCAAGCAGTTGGCAATGCCAATTGGGTTTCTTATTACCGGAATTATAATACAAAGCAAAAGCGGTGGGGGGATGAGCTACTTCCTTCCTACTATCTCGATCCGGGCAACCCGGAAGCGCTGGACTATACCGTCGCAGTATATTTACATGTAGTCAATAACTATGATGTTGACGGAATTCATTTGGATTATTCCCGTTATGCCGGCTTGGGATGGGGCTACAATCCGGCCAGCGTCGCCCGTTTTAACGCCAAGTACGGAACCACCGGGCTCCCGGCTCCCGACGATCCCCGCTGGGCGGAGTGGCGGCGTGAGCAGACAGCCGGTCTGGTGCGTAAAATTTACTTAAAGGCGATTGCGGTTAAGCCGCAACTTAAAGTCTCATCCGCCGTTATTACCTGGGGAGCAGGCCCTATTTCCGATGGTGACTGGGAAAAGATGCGGAATTACGCTGAGCTTGGCCAAGACTGGCGGAGTTGGCTTGCGGAAGGAATCATTGATATGGTAATGCCGATGAATTATTATAGTGAATGGAAACTTGATCAGCAGCTTCATTACAACCAGTGGATTGAATGGCAAAAAGATCATCAATATCAGCGGCAGATAGTCATCGGTCCGGGTGTGTTCGCGCAATATTTTGAACAGTCCCTGGAGCAGATCCGGCGGGCCCAGATACCGTCAGCTCGCGGCAATTATGCGGCTGGCGTTGCCATTTACTCTTATGGCGAAACCAATCTCTATAACAGAAGCGACATGAAAGAACCAAAGCTATCCAAAGGCCTTCCGCGGCAACCCCACGTATATTCGCCGGAAACCAACAACTGGTTCTTTGATTTGCTTTCAAAGGAGAGCGGGTATTTGGATCCGGCGTTGCGAATATATATTGCCACCCAACCGGTATTTCCAACACCGGCGGCTATTCCGGAGATGCCCTGGAAATCTCATCCGGAGAAAGGCTACTTGATGGGCACAGTGACTGATCTTAGCGGCAAACTCTATGACTGCCTAAAGCTGAGAGTGGAAGAGATTACCGCCCCGCGGTCCGGTTTTTCCGGCCATGATAGAGCCCCGCGTATGGTTTATACTGACGGCAGCGGCTGGTTCGGCCTGGCGGAACTGCCGCCCGGAGATTATCGAGTCTGGGTTGATGAACCAGATTTCCCCGGAGAACGCGCAGCGAGAGCCCGGATTTCACCCGGTAAAGTTGTTGAAATTCGTTTGGAGCTTGATACAAAAAACGTAGAGTAGTTAGTTTCAAAAGGTCACATTTCATATTGACTCAGAGTAAAGTTCTCTGTATAATAAAAATTGAAATTTACTTAAGGAGTATACCGTTGGGTAGAATTATTCTTAACTAATTAATTTTATATTGATGTTTCAAGGAAGTCCATGGGTTACTTTCAATTGAGGGTTATTTGTCCTTGCTTCCGTTGAAACAAATTGTTAAGAACAACGGCATAACAACCTTATTTATTATTTCATGTTAAGAACACCGTGCAACTTAGCTGTACGGTTTTTTATTTTTATTCTAGAACTATACTTTTCTATGCTTTCTAGGATTGGGATTAAAAGGTTGTAAATGATCTTTGTTCATTTGCGGCCTTTTTTATTTTTCTAAAGGAGGTCTCAGCCAATGTTTTTTCAATCAATTAACTGAATCCGCAATGAATAATAGCAATGAAGGATGTGAACCAAATGAGTTCCAAATGTGAAGTTTGTAGTAAAGGAATGATTTATGGCCGTAGAATAAGTATCGCCCGTTCCAAGGTGAGCCGCAGGGCGAAACGGGTCTTTAAGCCAAATATCAAGCGGGTTAAAGTCTTAGTAGAAGGTACGCCCAAAGTATTAAATGTGTGTACCCGGTGTCTCCGTTCCGGAAAAGTGAAACGGGTATAGAATATAGTAACAATAATTTATAATTGTTGAGGTAAAAAATTTGATAAAAAATATGAGAATTGAAACAAAAAGATTAATTATTAGGCCATATATAAAAAATGATTTAGAAGAATGCTTCCAATTAATGCAAAATGAAGAACTATTCAATTATCTGGACATGCATGTTATGCCTTTCGATGAATACAAAAAACTATTTTCATGGTTAATTGGCTGTTATAATGTCAATTTTGATAAAGATTTTAAGTATTCTTTTAATATCATTTTAAAGGAAACCGGTAAACATATCGGATGGTGTGGAATCGGAGGATTATGTTTCGATCATGCACTCAAAGAAATCTATTACTTGATAGGAAGAGATTATTGGGGAAACGGTTATGCTGGTGAAGCTTCAAAAGCAATGCTGGATTTTGGTTTTAATAAAATGAATCTTGAAGAAATTGTTGCTGTAGTGAAGCCTGAAAACATTGCATCAAAAAAAGTAATTGAGAAATTGGGTTTGCGGTATCAATACACAATAAAAGGTCTTTCCAAAGAATTTGATTGGAATAATGGGGAGTTGTTTTACTCACTCAAGAGATGTGATTATTTGCAAGTGGAAAAGCAATAATTACAAAATTTAAGGGACCACCACGTCTGCCCAGCCAGGATAGGATTTATTTTAGCTGGCGGACGCTGCAGACAAGACAGTATTTAAAGAGGAGTTATTTCAATTTTACGCAGCAAATATTTGGATGTGATCTATCCAAATGGAAAAATGCAAGTCATTGGCGGGATAATTATGTGCCACATTCATTAGGTGTCTTGCCCGGTTATCGCAGCAAAGGTCTTGCCAAACTACTAATGGAGATAGATACCCGAAACTCTATCACTATATAATTATCCCCAAAAGTTTGCTTTTTTAGCAAACTTTTGGGGATAATTTTGAATTGTAGCTGCGCTACTATATGCTATAATTCCAGTTCAAACTATATCTATTCTCTGTCCGGCCGGTTATATACTGCAGTTCAATCGTATGATTTTTAGCGGGAGCAATGGCTGTGCCAATGGTAAGCTCGGAATCGCCATTGACTCCAATCATCAGCCGGAGGGGTTCCAGCGGCAAATAATACTGCTCCCAGCTCCAGTTCGGCTGTTGTCCGCCGGATGCAAAGACGATCTTGCTGCCCGACTGATTGCCCCAACGGTAATATTGACTCCACTCCAGCCGGGATTCTCCGCTTAAGTTGGTTGCGGCGCTAAACTCCCACGCTGCTTTTGACCGCATTCTGCTATAAGAAAAATAGTCACGTAAGTCAATCGTTTTCGAATAGATGATGCCCAGTTCCGATTCTCTGCCATTGTATCTGGCTTTCACCGAGAAGCGCTTTTTAATGGGCACTTGAATGGAACCGCTAAGAGAACAAAACGTATTACGAAGATCGATTGCCAGGCGGGTTTTCGCAGGATAATCTTCTACATCGGGCAATAAAGGGTTATGCTGTAAAGTTGGATCCGGTATGGCAACCTGTTCCGGGAATGATCCGGCGTTCATCAGCTTCAATCCGGCAACCACCGGTAAATGGTCCGAACCTTGCCAAAGGACCGGGCGGGCTTCAACCGATTGGAAATAATCGTTATGCCAGATCTGATCGATATGAAATCGGGGCTGAACGGCGGGATATGTTTTATAAAACGCGATGCCCGAACTAACCTCGTTGAAATTAAAATCAGTTAATAATTCATGAAAAGGTTCCAGATTAAAATCCCCGGTAATGATGAGCGGACCGGGCAGATAACGGCTGATGCGGGAGATTTCATCAATTTGCTGTTTTTGTTCGTCCCGGCCCAGTCCGATATGAGTATTGAGCACCCGGAGATATTGGCCATCGATCTCGATAGCTACCTCATCCACGCCCCGTTGTTCCTTTTGACCGGGGAGGTAATGATGACGGTGGTAAACAATTTTATGCCGGGTAAATAGGGCATTGCCAAATCGGAAAAAAACGCAATTAACATTGGGGCCGGCAATTGACCGGTATCCGGAAACCTGCAAATGATGCAAGTGATTACGTTGAACTTCCTGCAGTGCAATAATATCCGGTTGTTCAGCAGCAATTAATTGGGCAAAACGGGTGAGATTACTTTGATTGTTCATATCTATCCCGTTGTGCAGGTTTAGGGTCAAAATTTTGATGGTGAGAAGGTTAGCCCTTTCCGCCGCCGGAGCAGGTTTTGAGATGATAAAAAATAGCACAATGAAAACAATACCGATCTTGACTTGCTTTGCCAGCTTCTTATTCTGTTGTTTCACCGGGCTTATAGTAAAAGCTCCAGGAATTAAGGCGGGAGTTTTTGTCTGCATCGCTTCCCCTTATGATAATTGTTTGAAATCCGGCCCGCAGTTTCCCGGGAATTTCATAATTATAAATCCCCTGAGAATCCGGTTTTAATGTGGCCTGATATTTGGATATTTCCAATCTCACTGCGTTCACGGCGGGAGTATTCGTCCGGAAACGGATAACGGGTTTGGCTCTCACAATATTGGTATCCGCCGGTGAAAGGATTTCCAGATCAAGGACCTTTTCAGCCAATATATTCGTTAAGCTTTTCGGACCCATGGAGTTGACCATGAGCCGCCGCTTTAAACGAAAGGGATTTTCACGCGGCTGGTTTAAACCCATATTGATGGAAAGCATTCCCTTATAACCGGCCCGTATCGCAGCGGCTTCCACTTCATTATCATACAAACCAAAGGGATACGCTAATGTATTGACACTAATTTTTAATTTTTCCTCCAAAATCTTTTTGGACTGTGCCAGTTCTTTTTCAAGCCATGCCTGATATTGCTCATCATTCATTTTGTCCCTGGCTGTCAAGTACGGATGGCTTACCGTATGAGAACCAATATCCATACCGGCCTGGGAGATTTCTTGAACTTCATCCCAAGTAAGCCAACGTTCTTTCGAACCCTTCATGGCATTAGTGAATATATAAAAGGTGGCTTTGAAACCATACTTTTTCAACAACGGCAATACCTGGGTATAGTGTGATTTTGACCCGTCATCGAAAGTTAATACAATAGGTTTTTGGGGAAATAAAGCGGGCTTCTTCCGGTACTCCAAAAATTGACTGGCCGTAATCGGAGTATAACCGTTCGATTGAAAGTATTGAAAATGCGCTTCCAACTGTTCGGGAGTCAGATCATAGGAGCTGGTTGGATTGGGGATTACCCGGTGATAACAAAGTATGGGAATATTTTTTTCGTTAGTCCCTGCAGCCCCTCGAATTTGAAATGCGGCAGCAAATATGAGGATAACCGCCAAAATGGAAAAAAGATAAAGTCCGTATCTTTTCGCAGAATGAATCATGTTGTTTCTCCAGTAATGACGTATTTATTTAGAAGTATATCATGGATTTTACCATTTTCAAGTTTTTTGAGGCAATTCCATTATTTTTCAGCCGATTCCCCGCGTACGGGCATCGCCAGAAATTGGATCCGGGGATTTTTTTCTGTTACATAGCGAAACGCCCATTCGCTCCTGAATAATGCCACCGGCCGTTCAGCCCCGTCTTGAAGCAACAAGTCTCCTTGAAGATCGATCTTCGATGTAGCGGTAATATTCTCGCCATATAGCCAGCGGGCCATGATGTAAGGAAGGCGCTGCAGCGATATATCCACGCCGTATTCATTTTTTAAGCGGTATTCAAAAACTTCAAACTGCAGAGTCCCGACCACCCCGATGATGAAAGAATCATAGCCGCCTTCCGGCAGGCGGAATAATTGAACTGCACCTTCCTGGGTGAGTTCGGTCACCCCTTTGACGAATTGTTTCCGTTTCATCGAGTCTTTCGGCTGTACCCGGGCGAATTGTTCCGGTGGGAACACCGGAAAATCCTCAAAACGGATTTTTCGCCCTTCGGAGCATAATGTATCCCCGATTCCAAATATGCCGGGATCAAACAAACCCACAATATCCCCGGGGTAGGCTTCATCGATGATTTCGCGTTCCTGGGCCATGAACTGCTGCGGTTGCGATAATTTTATGGTTTTACCGCTTTGCAGATGATAAACATTCATATTTCGTTCAAACTTGCCGGAACAAATACGGATAAAAGCCAGCCGGTCGCGGTGAGCCGGGTTCATATTGGCCTGAATTTTAAAAACGAAGGCGCTAAAACTTTTATTATCGGGAAGAATTTCCCCGGCACTTGATTTACGAGGAGACGGAGCGGGAGAAAGCCGCAAAAACTCTTCCAAAAAAGGCCGTACGCCGAAGTTGGTCATGGCGCTTCCAAAAAATAACGGGGTTAATTCGCCTGCTATTACTTTTTTGATATCGAAGGCTTCTCCGGCTGTATCCAGCAAATCAATGTCATTGCAGAGAGATTGATGGATATCTTCCCCGAGAATCTCCCGGAAAGCAGGATCGTTTACGTTGCCGAGGGTGGATGGCAAAGCCCATTGGCCATGGGTGCCGCCGGTATTGAAAAGCTCGATTTGAGATAGATTGCGATTATAAACGCCTTTGTATTCACCGCTGATTCCAATGGGCCAGTTCATGGGATAGGAGTGAATGCCAAGCACTTTTTCAATCTCCTCCATTAATTCAAAAGGGGTTTTGCCATGACGATCCAGCTTATTAACAAAGGTAAAGATGGGGATGCCCCGTTGCTTACAAACTTTGAAAAGTTTGATGGTCTGCGGCTCAACGCCTTTGGCAACGTCAATCAACATAACCGCGCTGTCGGCAGCCATAAGGGTCCGGTATGTATCTTCACTAAAATCCTGGTGGCCGGGAGTGTCCAGAATATTAACCCGGAAACCATTGTAATCAAATTGGAGCACACTGGAAGTAACCGAGATGCCCCGCTGTTTCTCGATCTCCATCCAGTCCGATACGGCGTGTTTTTGAGCTTTACGGGACTTTACCGAACCGGCCAGCCGGATAGCGCCCCCGTATAGCAGAAGTTTTTCGGTCAAAGTGGTTTTACCGGCATCGGGATGGGAAATAATCGCAAAGGTGCGCCGTTTCAAAATTTCATTGCCTAATGAAGCATCAGACGTAACCGACATAAGTACCTCCCGGAAAGATTCACAACAAACATATATTATACATGTTTTACGCGCAAATATAAAGTTTTTTGCAAAAACTTTTGTCGATTGCGATGAAAAAATGCCGGAAAATCCTAAGATCACAGTAAAGCCATTAAAAACATATACTCGTGCAGAGATGTCGTCACTAGGGTGACAAAGGCGCAGAATTAAGAAATATGGTTGAAACGGTTAAGCCGGATTCCAAAGTAAAGTATTTTTTGATATAATGAATGAAATCATGATGATGAAAAGATAGAACGATAGCGAGGCGAGGACGGATGGATATTCAGGAGATGGCAAAGTCGGCCAAAACCGCGGCGCTGCAATTGACTGCGTGTGATACGGACTTAAAAAACCAGGCCCTGGAGCAAATTGCCAAGTCCCTTGAAGAGAATCGGGAAGCGATTATCCAGGCAAACCAAGAAGACTTACGACGGAGCGAACAGGAAAATTTGGCATCGCCTTTGTTGAAACGGCTGAAATTTGCCGAATCCAAGATCGCCGATGTGCTGGCCGGAATCCGCAGCTTAACCCAACTGGAAGACCCGGTGGGCAAGACGTTACTATCCGCCGAGCTAGATCAAGGCCTGGAATTATATCGTGTGACCTGCCCGATTGGTGTCATCGGCATGATCTTTGAATCCCGCCCGGACGCGTTGGTTCAAATCTCCACGCTCTGTCTGAAGAGCGGCAATAGTGTGTTATTGAAAGGCGGCTCGGAAGCATCAGCCACCAACCGGATTTTGACTGATTTGATCAACCGGGCAACCATTAAAGCGGGGATTCCGCAAGGCTGGATTCATCTCCTGGAAACCCGGTCCCACGTTATGGAGATGTTAAAACTCGACCAATATATCGATTTAATCATCCCCCGCGGTTCCAATGAGTTTGTCCGTTATATCATGGATAATTCCCGGATTGCGGTGATGGGCCATGCCGACGGTATTTGCCATTGTTATGTCGATGACGAAGCTGATTTGGAGATGGCGGTGCGGATTGTAGTCGACTCCAAAACTCAGTATGTCGCGGTTTGTAATGCAACGGAGACTTTATTGGTCCATCAGCAAATTGCGGCCGGATTCCTGCCCCGGTTGAAAGAGGCCTTGGATCAAAAAGAGGTTGCAATCTACGGTTGCCCCAGAACCCGGGAGATCATCGCCGCGGCTCCGGCTACGGAAGAAGACTGGCAAACCGAATATCTGGACTACAAGCTTGCGGTTAAAGTGGTGGAGAACCTGACTGAGGCCATTGGCCACATTAACCGTTACGGTTCGGGCCATACCGACAGCATCATTACGGCCAATCCGGCTCATGCCCAACAGTTTATGAACCTAGTGGACTCCGGTAATGTATTTTGGAACTGTTCGACCCGGTTTAGCGACGGGTTCCGGTACGGCTTCGGAGCGGAAGTCGGGATCAGCACCGGTAAGCTGCATGCCCGCGGTCCGGTGGGTCTGGAGGGGCTGGTCAGTTACAAGTATAAATTAATCGGCAATGGCCAAATTGTAGCGGATTATGCCAGCAAAAACAAGACTTTTACTCATCGCAGATTGAACCAAAATTGTCCGGTTTGAGTTCTAGTGAACTCACTCTCGCTCTCTCTTTTGCGAAAGAGAGAGTAACCACAATCCTTTGATGTCTAAAAAAGCTTACCTGACAAGAGGTTCTCTCCCTCTATTTCAAAAACTATACATTACCCAGAACGAGGGAAGGAGAAGGAATTGATCGAAAATATTCTACAAATAAAAGGCCTTCATTTAATTTTTGAAGCCCCCGCCATAAGACTTTAACACCTGGTTCACCATCATGCTTACGTCCGAGAAATCCTCCCAGTTTCGCGATGAGCAGAATGGCTTCATGAAGCGTGGGGGGCTGATCAGGTAGCGTCTTGGTTTGATTAACAACACAATATAACGCTTGCCATTCATGAGTTTCTAAAATAATTTGGCACGATAAATCCGGGGTGACACGAGCTTGATAAGTTAACCAACTTAAGCGCCAAGCAATCACTGAATATAGGGCAATTGCATTACTAAGTCGTTCTTTGGTTT
>JARKQY010000055.1 GCA_029974635.1 Bacillota bacterium
GTGAAAGCATATTGAAAGAATCAAAAATGATTTTTAAAGTTCAACGACTCGGTTGAATCCTGGAGAAATTGTAAAGGAGGCATCAAACGATGTAGACTGACAATTTTTTAAGTACAGTAACCACGTTGTTACAAAAATTAAATTTAGGAGGCGTTTCGAATGGCAATTAAGAAAATTCCAGCGGATAAAACAGCGATTGTTTTAATTGAGCCCCAAAATGATTTCTTAAAACCCGGCGGAACCATGTATCAATATATTAAGGAGCAATTGGCCAAGCGCAATGTAATTGCCAATTTACAGAAACTTTTAAATAACACCCGGGGTAAAGTAAAAATTTTCTATGTTCCATTTCATTCCTTTGCCCCCGGTTTCCCCGAATTGAAAAAAGGCGGGCCGGGCTGCGAGGGTTTACGCGGAATCGAAATGGATATGAAGGCCGATTGGGGGACCGGAGCCTGGTTGAGGGGTACTCCTGGCCCGGAGATCATTGATGAATTAAAACCGCAACCGACCGATATCATCATTGAAGGTAAGAAAACCCTGGATGCGTTTCATTCCACCGCTTTGGATTATTTGCTGCGGGCCAATGAAATTGAGTATGTGGCCTTAGTCGGGTTTCATACCAATTGGTGTGTTGAATCAACCGCCCGGTCAGCTTACGATAAAGGCTATCGGGTAATGGTCATTGGGGACTGCACCGGCACAGATACTCAAACCGAGCAAGACTATGCGGAAAAATTTATTTTTCCGAAGATCGGAAGAGTTCTGACCACTGATGAATTCTTGACGAGTTTGAGCTGATCTGAGCCGCTTTTCAAAATACGCTTCGAGGAGGGTTATCAATGAATAGAACGGGAAAAATGGCATTGATTGCAACCTTTATCCTTCTGTTAGGATGCTCGTTTGTGTTAGCGGATACGCCCAAGAAGATCAAAATCGGATTGATGTTCGGTATGACCGGCGCTGGTTCCCCAATTGGTCCCGTTCAGCTTGACGGGGCAAAATTGGCCATTGACGAAATAAATAATGCCGGCGGGGTTAAGTTTGGAAATAAAAAAGTACCGCTAGAGTATGTGGTCAAAGACGACGAAAACAAACCGGATGTAGCAGTCAGACGGTTTCGTGAGCTCGTCCATGATGAAAAGGTTAACGCAATTATCGGACAAACATTCGCCCCCATCTCCGGCGCATTAAATAAAGAAGTGAAGCGGACTCCGGTGGCGTATTTTCCGGTAAACGTCGTTGCGTTGTCAATGTTTCAAAAGAATGAAATCGCTCCCACCACTTTTTCCGTACATGGCAGCGCATATGCGGCAGGTTATGCGAGTACGGCTTATGTAATCAACGTGCTGAAGATCAAGAAAATAGCCTTTTTCGCTCCGGCGTATGCCTTCGGCTGGGACCAGTGGAAAGGCGCTCAGGCTGCGATTAAAAAGTATAACGCGGAGGTTTTTTATAAGGAATCACCTGTTGGCACCAGTGATTACACACCCTATTTGCTGGAGATCGAATCGAAAAAGCCTGACATTGTTATGTTAGCCCATTGGGGGGTCGATGCAATCAATGTTTTAAAGCAGGTTAACGAAACCGGGCTCAAGAGTAAAACCAAAGTCTGGTTTAACTGGATGACCAATATCTTTGGGAAGGGTGTTCCCCCGGAGGCTTTAGATGGCGTATATTCGTTGATGTCCTGGTATTGGGATATGAGCGGATTTAAAGATCAGCAGATCGTCACTAAATCGCAAAATTTCACCAACGAATTTATGAAAAAATACAATTACCCCCCCGATCCATATTCAGCAATGGCATATTTGGGTGTAAAAGAAGCAGTTAGAGGCATCCAACTTTCCAAATCAACCAAGGCCGCCGATATCGCTAAAGCTCTTAGCAAACAGCCCCGGTTTGATTCGATGAAAGGTCCGGGAGTTTGGCGCGCGGATCATCAGGCCACTTTCAAATACAGTGCGTTTGTAGTGGTCGGAAAAGGCGTGGAACGGAAAAACGAGTGGGATCTGGTAACGATTATTGACGCCTATACCGGTGAAGAATATCTGCCGGATCTGAAAGAATTAGGATATTAAAACTTATCAGGGTGGGTTTATGGGGTTAATCTATAATCCCACCCTGATTTCTTATCGCTTGATCTGGAATACGAGAGAGGTTAATTATAATGACAGACCAAATTATTTTAGAAGCCCGGGGAGTAACCAAAGTATTTAAGGGATTGACTGCGGTGGCAGAAGTTGACTATCGATTAATAAAAGGTCAGGTCGCCGGAGTCATTGGACCGAATGGCGCCGGGAAATCCACATTTTTTAATCTTTTGACCGGTTTATATACCCCGACGGAAGGAAAAGTCGTTTTTTTCGATCAAGATATCACTAAGGTCCCGCCCGACCAAAGAGTAGTGATGGGGCTGGGCCGAACCTTCCAACTGGTCTCTGTGTTTAATTCATTGACTGTCTTAGATAATCTTGTCCTGTCAATAACCCGGTTCACGCCTTATTATCATAACAAAAGCAAGTTTTTCTTTGCAGATCGTACCAACTCTTTTATTAAAGAAAACTGTATCGGCGCAATGGAAACGGTTGGTATTCAGGAAAAAAAGGGTCTTAAGACTTCCGGCTTATCTTATGGAGATAAACGGAAACTCGAAATCGCCATGGCCCTTTCCCTCAAACCGAAGGTATTATTGTTGGATGAACCGTTTGCCGGGCTCAGTGACACTGAAATCGACGAGATTGTTCATTTGATAAACAAAATTAAAGAGGGACTCAGTATTGTCATTATTGAGCATAAAGTCTCCAAACTACTTAACCTGGTGGAAAAACTCAGTGTGATGCACGAGGGCAGACTGATTTTTGAAGGAAAACCGCAGGATGCAGTCAGTGACCGGGAGGTTAGAAGAGTTTATTGGGGTGAAAAAGATGAATCAAGCGCTATTAAGTGTTGAAAAGCTAGATGTCGCCTACGGTTCCGCTAAAGTTTTACACAATATTTCCATAAGTATCGGAACAGGGGAAATGGTATTTCTGGTTGGCCGAAACGGCGCTGGAAAAACCACACTTTTGAAAACTATTTCCGGGTTTTTAAAGCCGAGGGACGGTTCGATTTTATTTAATGGCAAGAATATTAATGCTCTTTCCATTGAGCAAGCTTATAGCGAAGGAATCCGATATGTTTTTCAAGATAAGCGTGTTTTTAGTGAGCTGACTGTAAAGGAAAACATCGCCATAGCCGCTTACGGCGCCAAAGAGAAGCTATCCGACGCGCTTGACAAGATGTTTTTAATCTATCCGAAACTTAAGGATTTCATCAATATCCGAGCAAAAGGTTTGAGCGGAGGACAAAAGCAGTTGCTTTTAATCGGGAGGGCTTTAATCGGAAATCCCAGCCTGATATTGATCGACGAACCTACTGAAGGTTTGGCCGCAGGCACAATTGAGGATATTTTTAAAGTTTTAGCGATGCTACAGGGCAAAATCTCATTATTAATTGTGGAACAAAACTTATCCGTAGTTTGCCGGCTGGCCCATCGGGTTTACACCATGGAGGAAGGTAAGATCACCCATGAATTCACTCAAGATCAATTGAAGGATCAATCCCAGTTGGAAGCATGTTTATAGGCCGTAATGGAGTAAATTATTGTTTAAAGGGGAAAAAAACATGGCACGACTACGTCGGTTGGATTTTTTACTCATAGCCTTGATATATATCGCGTTTCTTCCTGTAATTGGAAAACTAAAATTGATCGATTTTATGATCTTCACCATCTTTGTCCTCTCATTTAATTTACTTTATGGTTTTATGGGCAGGTTATCGTTCGGGCATATGCTATACTTGGGCATCGGATCATACGCGGCGGCGCTTTCTTCTGTATATCTCTCAACCAATCCGCTGATTATTATATTATGCGCAATTACTGCCGGACTTTTAGTTGGTGTGATACTTGGACCGGTGGTTTCCCGTACCCGCGGAGCGTGCTTCGCCCTCATCAATATGGCCTTTAACCAGGTCGGGTATTTTTTGGTAGTTTCCGCTTGCGCCGGTATTACCGGCGGTGAGGATGGATTGGCCGCTCAAGCTGCCCCGCTTGGTTTTTTTAATCTCCAGGATTCAAATATCATGTTTGGTTTTACACTATTTTGTCTGATATTCGTTTTCTTTGTCATGAAAAAACTGATTGCTTCTCCTTACGGAGTCTTGCTGAAAGGCATCAAAGAAAATGAAAACAGAGTTAGGTTCTTAGGATATAATACTTACTTTTTTAAGTGTTTGACCTTTTGCATCTCCACCATGATCGCCGCCTTGGCGGGGGCATTGTGGATGTTCAATTTTTCATACGTGACGCCGAGTTTTATTGACCCCGGGCGAAACGTGGAGGTTGTCTTCGCCGCTTTAATTGGTGGTCCGGGCAGTTTATACGGAGTATTAATCGGCGGAGGGATCTATATGGCCATAAGCAACTATCTGGCGAGTTATATAACCCGCTGGGAAATGTTTTTAGGCATTATCTTGCTGATCTTGGTTTTTCGATTTCCCAAAGGATTATGGGGAGTTTTGGCCGATAAGTTTGGTAAAGCCGGAAAAGGTCAGGTGGTGGAAAAATGATCCAGAATATCTTATATGGACTGACAATCGGCGGGATTTTGTATATTACCGCAATTGGTTTGTCATTAACGTTCGGTACGATGCGTATTGTTAACTTCGCCCATGGCTTTATGTATACGATAGGGGCATATCTGCTGGCAGCGATTTTACTGCTCACCGGGAATAATTTTTTACTGAGCGGGTTATCAGCAGTCTTACTCGTTGTACCTTTGGCCTTTATCATTGAAAGATATGTGATCAGAAGACTTTATGGAGTATCAGTCGATTATGCGATTATCGCCACCTATGCCATTACCCTGATTGGGGTGGATTTAGTCAAGTGGATTTGGGGGACGACCCCGATTTCCTTGCAGGATCCCATTGGAAAGTTTATGAATATATTTACTGTTGATATTCCGGTATACCGGATCGTCATTATTGTAACAGCTATCGCGATTTTTGTGGGGCTTGGTTTGTTCTTCAAAAAGAGCATGGTCGGAAAAATCGTTGTTGCGGGGCTGGAGGATCGAGAGGCGGTTAGTAGTTTGGGTTTGAATGTCAATAAATATTTTGCCTATATCTTTATTTTAGGTAGTGTTCTGGCAGCCCTGGGGGGAGTTTTATACGCTCCGATTACCAGTGTTCATCCTTATATGGGAAGCGCGTTTCTCCAACTGGGTTTCGCGGTGGTCATTATCGGAGGTCTCGGCAACCTGAACGGCACCTTCTTTGCTGCTTTAGCCATGGGTATTGTAATGGGAATTACCGGCCGGTATTGGGGTCCGGCAGCCGACGCAATCGTATTCATGATTATGGCTATCATCTTAATCGTCCGGCCGGAAGAAATTGAGGGCTAAGATTCGATCTGCCTTGTAGAGGAGCTAGCTGATGAGAATCATCATTGCACCCGATTCCTTTAAAGGAAGTTTGACAGCGATACAAGCCGCGAACGCAATCGAAACAGGAATTCAAAGAGCCGCAGCCAGGTTTCATAAGCGGATTGAGATCATTAAAATTCCCATGGCTGACGGAGGGGAAGGGACCGTTGCGGCAATTATAGCTGCAACGGGAGGCCGCATTATTGATATACCTGCCCTAGATCCTTTAGGGAGAGAAATTAAGTCTTTTTTTGGCATCTTGCCTGACAATACCGGAGTGATTGAAATGGCGGCCGCCTCAGGAATTAATTTATTAAAACCGGAAGAGAAGAACCCTTTTGAAACGACAACTTTTGGAACGGGTCAGTTAATCAAAGCGGCATTAGATCACGGTTGCTCCAAAATCATTATCGGTATCGGCGGCAGCGCTACCAACGACGGGGGGGTTGGAATGGCGCAGGCCCTGGGGGTCAAGTTTCTTGGCCCGAATAACCATGAAATTGCTTTTGGCGGTGGAGCGCTGGCGGATATACGCAGAATCGACATTTCCGGACTTGACCCCAGACTCAGCCGGATTCCCATTACTGTGGCTTGTGATGTAAAAAATGTATTATGCGGCAGTGAAGGCGCTTCAGTTGTTTACGGACCCCAAAAAGGGGCTGATCCTGCCATGGTAAAAATTTTAGATGAAAATCTGTGTCATTTGGCGGAAATTATTCAAACGGAGTTAGGAATTAATGTGGCGAATATACCGGGCTCCGGTGCCGCAGGAGGGCTGGGCGCGGGACTGATGGTTTTTTTGAAAGCCGCCGTTGAACCGGGGATACAACTCATTCCGAAGATAGTGCAGTTTGAAGAGAAGGTAAAAAACGCCGCATTTATCATTACCGGGGAAGGAGCTACCGATTATCAAACAATGTTCGGGAAGGTGCCGTTCGGTATTGCTGCTATCGCTGAGAAGTATGGGAAACCGGTAATTTGTATCTCCGGATCCCTGGGAAACGGTCACGAAAAATTATATGAGAAGGGAATTACCGCTTTGTTCAGTATTGTTAATCGGCCGATGCCTCTGGAAGACGCCATCATCAACGGAGCCGACTTATTGGAAAAAGTTGCTGAAAATATTTTGAGTACTATATTTGTCGCTGGCGGTGCCATGATTTATCGTATGTGATCACTCTGTCGGCGGCTATTAGCGGGTTCAGAAAAAGGATTAGGTAGGTAAATAACGGTTGTTGGACAAAAAAATCGCCCTTTTTAAGGGCGTTTTTGCTGAGTTGGCGTTGTTTCTTTTTGTTCTTCCGGCAGTCATTGTCATGGACCCGGGTACGGGGGTTGATTTGCCAGGTATTACGGATGCTCTGCCCCGGGATTCGTTCTTTACATGCTTTGTTCATAATACCTCACCGTTTCTTTAGTTGATTAATCTATCTTACATATTATATAATAGCCGGCGCGGCTGGTCAAATTTTTTCCAGATACTTTTGTTCCACCCAGCCGCGTTTGCCGTCGGGGCGTTTGATCAATAACCAGTCGTCCTTCTCTCCGACAATATCCACGGAAGCTCCTTCTTTGAGCTGATAGTAAAGGGTGGCGGTGGAGTTGGGCTCAAAACGGACATCGGCACTTTCCTGGATCATGACGGCCCGGGGTTGGGTTTGTTCAATAATGGTGACCATGGCAACAAAAACAGTGAGCAGCAATAAAACCCCTACAACTGATAATCCGCTGAACCACAATGGTTTAATCCTATCTTCACCGTTCCGTATCTTCTTGGGGAACAGCACCATATAAATTACGATGGCGCCCAATAGAAAGAAGAAGACGGAGCCAATCACCAGCAATTGATTGGCAGTGGCCAGGTAAGCAAGGTAATGATATAGTTGGTATTGCCAGGATCCTTGTTGTTCACCCGCTTTTTCCTTCACATAAGCCAGGTTGGCTCTCAAGTCGGCATCACCCGGAATCAACTGTTGAGCCTTCTCATAATATAACACCGCTTTCCCTTTTTGGCCAAGTTTGAAGTAGGAATTTCCGATATTGTAATAAAGATTGCCACTGATATTGCCGCTGGAAGCCATCTGCAAGTAAAGCTCCAGTGCTTTTTGATACTGGCCTTTTTGGTAGTAAGCATTGGCCTCATAAAAAGGAGCTTGAAGATTCTTACTGTTTAAGGATTCTTCTCCCAAAGTAATGGCGGCCAAACCAAACAACAATGAAACTGCTATGAATAAACAAAAGATCTGTTGGAAAGGATTCAGTGAATTAATTTTTGCCATGAATTTCACCCCTTGTAGAAAGCGTTTTACCGGCCTTCGACTTTACCTTGGATTTTTTCCAATTTTCCAATCCGATGATGATACCTTCAACTTGATCCCAGAGTTCCTGGGCTGTATCCGGATTCAGCGTGGTTCCGGTAAAACAGTAGTAATCGTATCGTTCAAAATAAGCTTTGATCTGCTCCAGGATCGCCGCAGGTATTCCTTTGGTCTCCAAAACTTCGACGACCTTCACCGTCATTCCCGCCGCCGGCAGGTTGAATTTCTCGCCCAAATATTGCCGGATGGTGAGGTGCAGCTCTTCCAGCAGTTCGGTAAACTGCCGGCCTTCTTTTAGCTCCCGGGCGGTTTTCAGACGCTGACTGGCTTTATTGGTGGCGCGTAGCGCGCGGGATTCGGGAGTATCCGCCAGCAGTAATTCCTGATTTTTACGATAGCAGAAGGCTCCCAGCAGTCCGATAACGGGGATCAACTGTAACAGCCAAAACCAAGTTTCTCCATAAAGCGGTTTGGGGTTGAACTGCATTTGGCCCGGATGGTCTTTAATATAGATGATATCCTGTCCTAACTGCTCATCTTCTTCGGAAGCCGTTGCTCCGGATAACGTAGCGGCAGTATTGAAATTCGGGTTGGGTTTCACGGTGACCCGGATAGGGGCGGTTCTTGCTTCCCGGTAAACGCCGGCATCCGGGTCAAAATATGATAAGACCAGCGGACTGATCTGCTTAAGCTTAGGGTCCAGCGGAATTAGAACCTGTTCAAAGGTGGCCTCATTCTCGGGATTTACGCCGGGTCCGGAGTTCTCTTTGCGTTGGGCGTCATACACCTTGAATCCGTCGGCAGTCGCCAACCGGGGAGGCATAATTGTCTTACAGTTCCCAGAGCCGGTTACAGTCATTTTTAGCGTAATCGGATCGCCCTGGAGCACTTCGGTAGGGCCGGCGGATGCGCTTAACTGAAAACGGCCGATTCCCCCCGAGAAGGCAGCGGGCCTGCCGGTATTCGGCAATGGAAGTACATTGAGTTTTGCGGAATTATTGCTATCAATCTGAACGGTTCGTCGGACATAACCATCATCGAAATCAAAGAAACTGGAGACGCGTTTGCGGACCATTACATCGCAAACCATTTTTGCCGGGCCCAAGGTGAAAGCGCCGGTTTTAACCGGGGAAAGAGTTCCGGTAAATTCAGTCATCCGATAGAGCTGGCCGTCGATAGTCACATCACTCTCGCTGCTTTTGACTGGGGTATCCAGCAATACCTCGGATTGATTGAAATCAAGGGATCTAAGAGGCCCGTTGATGCGGACATCGCCCACATATATCCGGAATTTTACCGGAATCTTCTCGCCCAAATAGATTTTGGTTTTGGGAATGCTAAAAGTAAAGAACAACTGGGAATCGGTTTTGCCGGGATTGGGCGCGGCTCCTTGACTGTTGCCGGACGCATTTGTACTGGCGGAGCCGCGGGCAACCGTCAGTTTGACGGTATTGGTGGATATTCGCTTCCCGCCGCTGGTTACTTCATAGGGACCTATGGTATAAGCACCCGGTTTGACGGCGGTAATGACATAGGTAAATACTTGAGTTGAAGATCGCTGGCCGTTAATAAGCTGGAAGCTGCTTGAAGAGCCCAGGTAATCGATTTTCAAACCGTCCAGTTGATTGACTTCCGGTTGGTTCCCGGAAAAAGAATCAACGATAATCCGGAATTGAACAATATCACCAACAGAAATCCGCTCGGCCTCGATCTGAATGTTGGCCTCAGCCGCCCATCCGGGGAGCCCACCCAACCCCAATAATATGCAACCTGAAATGATGATAAAAATAAATTGCCGTAACCTTCGTTTCATTTGAATCAATGTCTCCTTTGAAGTAGTATGGCGTTCATCTTGGATAATTTCATTAGTATTTATTTAGAGAACGCCATAGTAGTTACCAATCCTTATCCACCGGGGTGTCGGTGATGGGAACCTGGATTTTGAATTGTTCATCCTGTTTCGCCTGGTTCAACAAATTCTCGGCGTCATTTTGCGGTTCCGGTTTTTGCTGTTGCGGCTCGCTCTTTAACCGGATTCGGGCCAATTCATAGTTGTACTTGGCCGCCCGATCATTAGGATCGGCTTCGATGGCCTTGCGGTAGCTTTCCAAAGCGTTCCCGTACATGCCGTGAGTTTTATCGTCCTCGGCCTTGGAGGCCAATTTAAAGAAGGAATTGCCCAAATGATATTGACAATG
Organism: Bacillota bacterium; assembly: GCA_029974635.1. Lineage (GTDB taxonomy): Bacteria > Bacillota > UBA4882 > UBA8346 > UBA8346 > JAEZJQ01. The sequence continues at coordinate 9,985 of JARKQY010000055.1, forward strand.
GTTGCTGAAACGGTTTTTGGCCTGTGGATTCAGCTTTACCGGGGTTAATAGTTCATCCGCTTTTTTTAGCCCTTCGATAGCTTTCTGGTAATCTTCTTGCTGGTAATGGGGAAGAGCCTGATTGTGAGAAATATAGGGCGATTTGGGGTCATCCACCGCCATATCCTCATATATTTTCAGGGCCGGACCGTACTTACCATCATGAAACTGGTGATTGGCATAGGCCATGCGGATGGTTCCCCCCCATACCAGGTAAACCATCAAAGCCAATATCAGAAAGGATCCTATGCTAAACCAAATAATTTTGGCGGTTTTGGTCACGTTCCAACACTCCTCAAGCTTTTAAAGTTTGCCGTTTATTGGAATTATGAAGGCGATCCCCGGTGATCGCTAGGGATTGCCGTTGAATACCCATTGCAAACTCGGCCAATAGCATGATCACGGCTAAAAATAACGGAATCTGATAGCGATCGATATATTTTTTCTGCCACTTGCTACTGATCTCTTTTTTATTGTATCTAGCGAACCGGGAGTTGTATAATTCATCTAAACCAAGCGAGACTCCCGCGGCCCGGATGTAGGAACCACCGGTGGCCGAGGCGATATCCCGCAATATTTTCTCATTCAAACTGGATTTTACTACATTGCCATCCTTATCTTTGAGATAGGAAGTATTGCCGTTTTTATCCCGGGTGATTATCAATTCTCCTTCCGGGCTGCCGATCCCGATGGTGTAAATGGTGATGTTGGCTTGAGCGGCTGCTTTGGCCTGGACCAGTGGTTCGCCTTCATGATTCTCACCGTCGGTGATGAGGATGACAATTTTATTGCCGGACCCTGCGGCCAAAAACGCTTCTCTGGCATTGGAAATGGCGGGTCCGATAGCGGTTCCGCCCCGGGGAATGGTATTCACATCCAACGAATCAAGAGCGCCTTGAAACGCGCTATAATCCAAGGTTAGCGGGCAGGCCAGGAAACTGGTGCCGGCAAAAGCGATGAGTCCGATTTTGTTACCCTCAATTCGGTTTAAAAAATCGGTCAACGCCAGCTTGGTTCTGTCTAAGCGGTTTGGTTTGATATCGGTAGCCATCATGCTTTTTGAGGTATCGATGGCAAAAATGATTTCCAAGCCCTGTGTTTTAAGTTCCTGCCAGCGGTAACCCCATCCGGGTCCGCATAATGCAAATATTAATAATAGTAAACCTGAGATGCGCATTATTCTTTGCCAAAAACGCAATTTCTGTCCGGAGTAATCAACCACTTTCGGCAATAAGGATTTGGCGGCGAAGGATTCCAAATCGCGATTGGCCCGGCGCTGAACCATCAGGTAAAATATGATTAAAAATAAGGGGATAGGCATCAAAAGTGCGTATAAAGGATGAATTAAATTCATGGCAATCTCCTGAGCACAGTATTTGCGAAAATGGTTTCCGCCAATAATAAGATCAGGGCGGCGAGTAAAAAGTACGGATACAGGTCCAGATGTTCGCGATAACGGGGCGCTTCCATCATGGTCTTCGCCAGCCGGTCAATTTGTTGGAAGATATTGGTGAGGCTTTGAGTATCGGTGGCCCGGAAATAACGTCCTCTGGCAGTGGCGGCGATCTTTTTCAGCAATGCCTCATCCAGATCGACTTTCATGGATTGATAGACCTTCCGGCCGAATTGATCAAATGCCGGATAGGGAGCAAATCCTTTCGAACCCGCCCCCACCGTATATACGATGGCTCCCATGGCCCTGGCCGCTTCAGCGGCTGCTTCGGGGGCGATTTGACCCGCATTGTTCACCCCATCGGTTAATAACACAATTACTTTGCTCTTGGCCGTGGATTCCCGCAGCCGGTTGACGCCGGCTGCAAGAGCTGAACCGATAGCGGTTCCATCCTCAATCATCCCGGCCTTGACTTCATCCAAACGGGAAATACACCAGTGATGATCCCAGGTAATGGGAGATAAAATATACGGCCGGCCGGAAAACACCACGATTCCGATACGGTCGTTGGGACGCCGTTCGATAAAATCCCTGGTTACTGATTTGACGACTTCCAGCCGGTTGGTCTGAGTCCCTTTGATTTTAAAATCCTCCGCCAGCATGCTGGTGGAAACATCCAGCACCATCACGATATCGACACCTTCCCGGCGGATCAGGGAACCTTTTAAGCCGATTTGAGGCCGCGCCAAGCCGATGATGGCCAATATCAAGGCAATGGTCATCACTATCGGCAAAGCTTCCAGCCCCTGGACTTTCCAGGTTGATCCCCCGCTTTTTACCAGTGAAGTATCGGAATAAACAATGGTTCCCGGTAAACGGCGCCGTTTGATGAAGTACCATATTACGGGAGGAATAACTAATAGTATTAAGAAAAGCGGATCTTTGAAGCTGATCATGATACCTGCTCCTCAAGGTTTTCGGTTTGTTTCGTTTGATCAAATCCGGTTTGCGGCTCACTTTCCGTACCTGGAACATCTTTGGTAGATTCAATCAATTGCTGGATAAGGTTCAAAGCCCGTTCCGCCTCCTCCAATACCGGCAGATGCTTGGCGAATTTCACTAAATCGGAGGAGTTCATAAAATCCTTGATAATCATTTCAAATTCCAATTGTAAACGATGGCTGGTGCTTAAATAGGTTAAAAATTCCTCGGTGGTCATCTCCAGCGCTCGGATTTGGAAACGGTTCTCCATATATTCCCGGAGGCATTCGCTAAGTTCGCTGTAATAGGTTTTAAAATCGCCGCGCGCCAGATAATTGTTATTCCGGATGGCCTCCAGATGGCGTAACGCAATGATGTGGGCCGGTTCAAGCGGGGTGGTTCCCGTTCCAAACTCCGGTTCTTTTTGAGCTGCCATTCTGCGGAGTGTTCTGATCAAGAACCACACGAAAACCAGGAGCAGAATACCGGCCAAATACCACCATAGGAGCTGATAGCGGGGCGGCAGCCCCACTGGTCCTTTTGGGCCTTTAATATCCAGCTTTAATAATTGTTCTTCGGTTCTATTTGCCGGTAAAAGGGAACTAATCTTAATCTTGCGTCCGGTAACGGTAAAATATCCCGCATCTTTCGAATTATACTGATAATTCACCTTAAATGAAGGTATATCAAAAGTGCCGATTTCCCATGAGGTGACCAGGAAACGCAGTTTAAAAACCTGGCCGTCCCGGCGGCGTTCGTATACCGGTTTGGACCGGTCTTTGATTTGAAAGACCCGGGAATTGATTTCGGCAAGATCTGGTGCTGGATACGTAACTCCGGTCTTTGATTCCACTGTAAGTGTAATGGGTATTAGATCTCCGATATAAAAAGGTCCGGGGGAATCCAGCGAGATACTGCCTTTTATTTGTTCATCCGGTTTTAAGGTTAAAGGTTTGGGAAATAAATAGTTTATCACCGCCCAGATCAGCACACCGGCGGCTATAACGATCAGTACCAAGCCAATTGTAAGAATCAGAACGTTCCATTTGGGTTGTTTTTTGACAAACGCATTTGATTCCGACATGAATACTCCCTCAATTAATGAAACCTCTTCTGCCGTTTTAAAAACATTTTTTGCAGCGGTTCCAGATATGATTTATCGGTTGATACTTCCACAAGGTCAATTTTGTTGCGTTTAAAAAGCATTGCGGTCTCATTAAAACGTTGCAATGCATTACGTTTGATTGTTTCCCGGACTGTAAAGGATGATGTATCCACTATAACCCGGGTTTTCGATTCAGAATCCAGGAGATCAACGAGGCCGATATCCGGAAGATCAAACTCCTTGGGATCAGTGATATTGATCGCAATCAGGTCGTGATGCTTCACGATGCTTTTTAGTGGCTTTTCAAAACCGCCCGTCAGGAAATCGGAGATTAAAAAAACGATGCTGCGGTGTTTGACAGCCTTGTTGATAAAGTTCAAAGCCTCGGAAATATCGGTTCCAACTCCGGTGGGCTGGTAGGCCAATATTTCCCGCACCACCCGCAAAACATGGTTGCGTCCTTTTTGGGGCGGCAGGTACAGTTCGCAGGTATCGCTGAATATTAACAAGCCCACCTTATCACTATTCTTAATAGCCAGGAAGGCGAGGAGTGCGGAAATTTCAGCTGCCAGATCGCTTTTTAGAGTGTTCACCGTACCGAAACGCTGTGAAGCGCTTAAATCCACCATCAGAATCACAGTTAGTTCCCGCTCTTCCACAAACCGTTTGATAAACGGATCACCGGTCCGGGCAGTAACATTCCAGTCGATGGAACGGATATCGTCCCCGGGTATATACTGACGGACTTCATTAAACTCTATTCCGACGCCTTTAAAAGCGCTTACGTAATGGCCGGATACCACATCGTTGCTTAAGCGGGCGACTTTCAGTTGAATCCGTTTCACTTTTTTCAAAATTTCCTTCGGCAGCACGGTAACAGCCTCTCTTTCAATTACTACAACAAAAATATATTTGGATCAAGTTAGCCAAAGAGTATTTTTTAGACGGAATGAACGGGATTTACAGGATTAAAATCTGAAAAAGACGATTATAATGCTTCATTAAGCTAAGCTTAATATCAATAATCCCGTTATCCAGTAAATAATAGTTGTATGATTTCGTTTGATCCGTTTAGGGAACCTCGACTTCATCAAAAACTTTCTTAATCAGATCATCCACGGTGATTTCACTGGCCTCAGCTTCGTAGTTCAAAATAATCCGGTGTCGTAAAATATCGGGGCCAATCATCTTGATATCATTGGGAACCACGTAACCTCGGCCTTGAATGAAAGCGTAAGCTTTGGACGCAATGGCCAGGCTGATGGTAGCGCGGGGAGAAGCTCCAAACTCGATATATTCGGCAATATCCAGGTTGTATTTGGAAGGTTCGCGGGTGGCGACGATGAGATTGACAATGTAATCCTTCACCTTGGCATCCATATATATCTGGTCCACCACTCGCCGGACTTCCAGGATTTCCTGCGGCGTAACCACTGGAGTGATGTCCAGGGAACGGGAGGTTTGGGCCATACGCTCCATGATTTGCATTTCTTCTTCCTTGGTGGGATAACTGATCTTCAATTTGAGCATGAACCGGTCCAGTTGGGCTTCCGGCAATGGATATGTTCCTTGTTGTTCGATGGGATTTTGGGTAGCCAATACCATGAATGGTTGTGGCAATGGGTAAGTATTTTCACCGATGGTTACCTGTTTTTCCTCCATGGCCTCCAGTAAAGCGCTCTGCACTTTGGCGGGAGCCCGGTTGATTTCATCGGCCAGAACGATTTGGGCGAATATGGGTCCCTTCTTGGTGGTGAAGTTTCCGGATTGAGGATTATAGATGAGTGTTCCGATTAAATCTGCGGGCAACAAGTCCGGCGTAAACTGAATCCGTTGGAAATCAGCTTTTACTGATGCAGCCAAGCTTTTAACAGCCAAGGTTTTGGCTAGCCCCGGCACTCCTTCCAACAACACGTGGCCATTGGCCAGGAGACCGAGTAATAAACCGTTGATTAACTTTTCCTGACCGACAACGACGGTTCCAATTTGGGTTCGGAGTTTGGCAATGAATTCGCTTTTTGATTTGATGGCTTCGTTAATCGCTGCAAGACCTTCCGGCATGTAAAAAGACCTCCTAAAATATGAGTTTAGTGGGATGGAATCCAGTCAGACAAACGGATATTAATGAAAAAAGCTATGAAAAACTATTCTTGCTGAAAATATTTCAGAAATCTTGTTTCATAGCATTCTTTTACAAGAAGAGCGATACCTCTCATGAAAGTGAGTTTTATCACAAATCTTTTGATTCTGCGGAAATAATTACCGCTATGTATTAACGTATGTAATATCGGCTTAGTTTCAATTTTAGCACAGATCTTTACAAATTGAAAAGGAATTGATAAATGCGCCTTAATATTTGTTATAATTCATGATTTGGTTAAGTTCCCTCCGGTTTTTGGGCCGAATTTGGCTTGAATTTGAATATCCCTAACTGACTAATCAGATCGATTCGTTTGGAATTAGGTATTTGTAAGAGCCGTTTGATACTTTTTTCATTAAACCAACCCAAAATGCATGATCCCAAACCTTCTCCGCTGCCTGTAAACAAAAATGCTCAGCACACTTTTCAATCTTTGCGCGTTCAACGGGCTGTTCGGAATAATCCCGTACACTCTGTCGCATTTTCACCAAATTAAGAAAATCCATGGCAATGACCCCCGGTTCGATTTTGTTCATAGTAATTACCCAATAATTTTCGACATCCAGCCGGGTCTTTCCTGCCAATTTATATTCCAGAATTTGGAATAATTATATGGCTTTGACATCTTTCGTTGCAGTACTAAAAACTTTTATTATGGATTAAACTCCCATGCCTGTTGAACACAACTAAACGAAAAGGAGTATTCCAAATGCAAAAAAATGCCGATTATTATATAATTGAAATAAATCCAATGATGCCTGCATCCGAAAAACAATCGGAACATGTAACTTGAACATGCTTTAAGTGAGACTGGTTTTTAAAAAAAGGAGGATTACCCATGTCGGATGAACATTTAAAAAAGTTGGCCGAGGTTTTGGTAAACTATTCGGTTAGTGTTAAACCCGGTGAAGTAGTATTGATTCAGGCCGAAGAAGCGGCAATTGAATGGATTGAGGCTGTAGCCGAAGAGGCAATCAAAGCTGGCGCCCATGTGGAAACTTTGGTGGACTTGCTGCTGGTGAAAGAAAAATTATTAAAGTACGGGACCGAAGATTTGCTTTCCCACGAACGCCTGATTCAAAAATCCATTATTAAAAAGGCCGATGTCTGGTTAACTGCTTGGGGGACCCGCAATACCAAAGCAAATTCCAATATTGAACCCAGGAAGCTTCAACTGGCCACAAAAGGCAGCAGCAGCTGGCGCAAAATTTATTCCGAACGAATGGGAGATGGTAGTTTGCGTTGGTGCGGAACCCAGTTTCCGACTCATGCCGATGCCCAGGAAGCCGAGATGAGCCTTTCCGAATATCAGGATTTTGTTTACGGAGCCGGTTTATTGGATCTGAAAAACCCGGTGGCGGCATGGGAAAAAATATATGAACGGCAGCAGAAATGGGTTGAGTATTTGGAAGCCAAGAAAGAGATTCATCTGGTCTCTGAACACACCGATTTGACCGTCCGGGTGGAAGGCCGGAAATGGATTAACAGTTGCGGTAAAAAAAATTTCCCCGACGGCGAAATCTTTACCTCACCGGTGGAAAATAAGGTTAATGGTTATGTCAGTTTTACGTTCCCGGGGATTTATATGGGAAAGACCATTGAAGGCATCTACCTGGAAGTAAAAGACGGTAAGGTAATTACCGCTTCCGCCAAGAAGGGTGAGGACCTTTTGAAAGTCCTGCTGGAAACCGACAATGGGGCCAAGTATTTTGGAGAATTCGCCATCGGAACCAATTATAACATTCAGAGATTTACCCGTAATATGCTCTTTGACGAAAAGATTGGCGGCACGGTCCATATGGCCATCGGAGATTCCATGCCGGAAGCCGGAGGCAAGAACCGTTCCGCAATTCATTGGGATATGCTCTGCGATATGCGAAAAGACGGAAAAATGTATGCCGATGGTGAATTGTTCTACGAGAAGGGAAAGTTTATTATTTAAGCTATTGAGTTACAAGTATCCGGCAGGGAGCTGGCTTCATTGATGTTGAGTGTTAACAATCTGGTTAGTCAATTCACTTCCCATTACCAAACAATGTGGTGGAATACCGCCGCCGGTTTCCCGGAAATGCTCGATATATACCGTAATTCCCGGGAACGGCTTATTTGTCAAAAGGCAAAAGAACGGGAATTGGATCAATTTATCCGGGAGTCATTCCGGGATATGAAAAAATTGCCTGCAACGGAGACTGAACTCCTTGAATTACAGGAAAAATTCAAATTAAGCCTTAAAAGACTTTATTATGGTAAGATTTCAATCAGGCAGGACGGAAACCTTAGTTTGTTGGATGATTTTTATCCGGTAGCCAAAGATTTCATAAAGGCAGCCAGGGAGTTCGATCCCCAAGTCACTTCCGGGGATATATTTCAAGCAATTCGTAATGTATGGATAATGAATAGCATCCAACTATTATTGGGATTGCCGGTAAAGATGACGGACGCTATTTTTGCTTATAGTATGCTATACCCTTATACGGATAATATTTTAGATAATGTAGAGCTGTCTTTAGAAAGCAAGCGGTGCTTTAATGGGCGTTTGCGGGAATATCTGACGGGTAAATCCGTTGCGCCGGAAAATTCACGCGAATTGCAAATATTCCAACTGGTTGCTAAGATAAGGGCCCAATATCCCCAGCGGGATAATCCCGGAGTTTTTCAAAGCATGCTGGCAATCCAAAATGCGCAGGAAAAAAGTCTCGGGCAACAAAACCGGCATACATCACCTTATGAAACGGATATTCTGGGGATTAGCATTGAAAAGGGCGGCTCATCAGTATTGGCCGACGGTTATTTGGTTGCGGGAGCTTTGGAGCCGGAGGCGGCTGAAACTATCTTCGGTTTAGGAGTGTTTTTGCAATTCATTGACGATCTTGAAGATGTTGCCCGGGATTATCAGAACGGACATCTGACGATTTTCTCGCAAACGATTCCCGCGTGGCCGCTGGATGGGCTGACCAACCGGTTATTGCAGTTCATCCATGGTATTTTAGATTCCGCAACCTGCTTCAATTCAAACCCATCCGGTCAAACCCTAAAAGATCTAACACTGCAAAATTCCCACCAAATGATTTTTGAAGCGGTTGCCCGGAATTGCAAATTTTATAGTAAAAATTATGTGCGTGCCATTGAGAAACACACCCCGGTGCGCTTGGGTTATTTAAGAAAATTGAACCCTCGGATTCAAAGGAAATTTTCCTCCTTGAAAAATATTCGTTTCCCCGCAACCGGTTCGACAATATCAACGCAAGATATTTGAATATTAAACTCAGTCTGTATTTACGACTGTTCTAAATATATTTTAGGCTTAATAATCGAATCAAGTGAGGTTGATGCCGATGTTCCGGAAGTCACTACTGGGATTGGTCCTGCTGGTTATGGTTACTTTTACGGCGCAAGCCAAGAAGGACGGTTACTACCCCTTTGCCTTATCATGGAACCAGGGACCGGAAATCTGGCGGCTTCTTTAGGCTTAACCGGGTCCATAGTCAAGACTCTATGGTGAATTGGAAGTAAAATAAATTTTAGCCTTGTTGGGTAATTGAAAGGATAAAAAATACTATTTCAACACAGAGGTCGCAGAGAACATGTACTGTGTGGTAAAGAAGTCATCTTGAATGCTATATAAATTTTTCAAAGCGCTCTTGCTGGGCTTGACAGATGGGGCAAACCCCGGGCGGATTCTCCCGGGCGCATAGATAACCGCAGACTTTGCAGCGCCATACCGGCAATGGCAGACTTGATAGGTTATTTTGGCCGGCTTGAGATTCCTGCATTTTCGGTTCCTTCCTTACAGGGCGCCTTTCCGGTATGGAACCGGCAATCTTTTGGCCCTTCAATACCTGGTCCGATACGTACAATGAACAATAACAAGTGGAATAATCATTAAGATCTTGGTCTCGATAATCACAAGGACAGACAATATCCAGATCGTCGTCCTTTTTTCCCGAGGCCAGCCGGCAAGGGCAGGCCGGGTAACCAAACCGCTGCTGATTGATTAATAAGCTCCGTACCAGTTCTAGAGTAAACTCCTGATCCGGATTTAGATGGTAACCGGTAGCTTCCGCTTCCCGATTTAATCTTTGATATAATAGATCCGCTTCATCCGGCTGAATCCCGGTCTTTTCATCGGCTTCACTGTTCATTTTTCCAATTCCGTCCTTATTTGCGGCTCGTTGAAGCCGATAATGGTTTTTTGGTTGTTGATGACCAGGGTCGGAAAGGATGATTGGGGGTTCCATGACTTTAATTCAGCGACGACTTCGTCGCGTTCATCATGGGGCACGAGATCCACATCAATATAATAATAATCCACCCCAAGGGCTTCCAACAGTTTTTTGGTTTTTTTACACCAAATGCAGGTGCTCAATGCAAAGAGTAATAATTTGCCTTTATCCGCGCCGGATACGTGTTTCGTGGCAGACATGGGAATGACCTCCTGAAAAAATCCATTACTTCTTCGGTATAACGTAAAGGATTCCCTTTATTTTCGAAAACAAAAAAATTTGAATTGGAATTGTGGTTAAATTAATAACCCGGCTTAAGCCGGGTTTTCGCTGTTTGTTAGTTACATTGATTACACAGAGTGCTGAAAGTATTGGAGGGATGTACAATTGTAATTCCCTGGGGACATGGCAAACGTAAGTTTTGTACTTTAAGCCCCGAAATCTGTATGATTTGTATAATCGCCAATAATTGAGTCAAGGTGTCATATCCTAAAGCTCCGCCTTGTTGTAAGATAAATTGAGCTTCGTTAAGTCTTGCCAGGATATCATTTTTAAGAACAAGATTGATCGGAAGCTGTCGAACTGCTCCTCGCACCAATTCGATTTGAGTTACTAGATTAGCCGCCACTGTGGGGGTGAATGCGCTGGGATTCCCCAAGAAATCGGAAACTATCTGCAATAAATTTTGAATATCCCGAAGTACCGAACATGCGCTCACTAAATATCACCTCCGGTTATATATTATGAAATAAAAAATAAACTGCGATAAGAAATGGAAAAAAAGGCTTCTTTCCTACTATTTTCTGTTTTTTTACCGGATACGTAATTTGGTTTGGCTAATGCCGTGAATTTGATTCATATTTTTAACGGTTTTGGTTATGCTACCGTAAAAAAGGTGTGATAACATGAAGTCACGAAAGTTCCGTAAATCTAGCCGGCTAATATTCCGAATCATTGGCTTAACCCTTTCTGTTGTTGTATTGGGGTTTATTTTGATGAAAAGTCCTGAAATTATTCAGTCTGTAAAACAATTTATCACACCATCCGTTTTGCCGCCGGGCAGGTGGCAGGCAAAGACTCACACCACGCATCTGTTTTGCGGCCATGCGCAAATAATCCGGGATGACTCAAAAACCGCGGATTTCTTCAAAGAGGCCGGCGCCAATCATGGCAAAAATCCAAATTTTGAAGTTCGGACCAATGAGCATCTCATCATTTACCGGGTAAAAAAGAACGACTGGTGTAATTCATGCCGCCGGAACCGGTTTTTGGGGATCCAAGGTGAAAATGTAGCTGTTTTAAGGGGAACTCCGCTTCAACCCGGACCGGTTCAAGAGATTATTAACATAAACGCCGGTATACTGCCGGATTCGGAGCGGAACGATTTAATCCGGGGGATTCCATTTGCGAATGAGAGGGAAAAATTAGAGGTTCTTGAGGGTTTAAGCGGGCTGATATCGGATTAAAGAAAGAGAGGCTGTCTTTTCTGGGGACAGCCCCTCGGCTTGAACTTGGCCGGCCGGTTAAACTGCGGCTTGCATGCTTTATACAGTATTACTCATACTGCTACGCGCAAAACGCTTGCCTCGCCGGCGAGGACTGGTAGAGCGTCAAGTAAATAAATTGACGTTTTACCAGCTAAGCGGAGAATCGTGCGCGTATCCACCTGACTCATAACGGAGGCAAAAATAGCTTTGGTAAGCCTCAAGAGTTTTTCGTCGACCATCCGGCCACGCATCAGCCTACTATATATTATGACAGTTTCTCGCTTTTTAATACCTATAATTTATCCTGAATTCAGCGATTTTTTCAAGAATTATCGCGAAAAAGAAATTGTATCCGTCAAATCGCGGTTTAAAACATTGAATAAAAATTTTTCAAGCGGCAGGAAAAATTATAGTTTAATAGAATAGTAATCGAATGGTGAACGTAAGTTAACATTAGGTAATTATCCTTAAGAGTTTGCCTTTTCGTAAACTTCGGGATAATTGCGGATTGTAACTGCGTTACGATACGTACTTTTTGGATAAAGAATCAAGGGGGGTACCAGTTGAAAAAATACCAAGCAGGACAAATTCGCAATGTTCTTTTTTTGGGGCATGGAGGTTGCGGTAAGACCAGTTTAGCTGAAGCGATTCTTTTTTCGGTAAAGTCAGTGGACCGTTTAGGAAAAGTTGATGATGGAACATCAACCATGGATTACGATCCTGAAGAGATTAAACGGAAAATAACGATTGGGACCTCAATAGCTCCGTTGGAATACAAAGATCACAAGATTAATCTGCTTGATACACCCGGATTTTTTGATTTCGTGGGAGAGGTTAAAGGGGCCAGCCGGGCTGCGGACGCGGCCTGTATCGTGGTTTGCGCGGTTTCCGGAGTGGAAGTCGGCACCGAAAAAGCTTGGGGCTATGCGGAAGAAAAAAACCTGGCCCGGTTAGTTCTAATTAATAAAATGGACCGTGAAAACGCCAATTTTGATAATGTCTTAAAAGCGTTGCGGGATAAATTCGGCACCAATGTTATCCCGGTACAAATTCCCATCGGATCCGCCGATAAATTTCAAGGTGTCGTCGATATTCTGAAAAATAAAGCATATGTATCCGAGGGCGGCAAAATGGTTGAAAAACCGGTTCCGGCCGACATAGCGGCAAAAGCGACGGAATACCGGAATATGTTGGCAGAATCCGTGGCCGAAACTGATGATGAATTGTTGTCGAAGTATTTGGACGGTCAGGAATTAACCAATGAAGAATTATTGGCCGGAACCCGTAAAGAAACAATCAGCGGTAAACTGGTCCCGGTGTTGGCGGCCTCCTCTTTGAAGGTGACCGGTATCAGCAATTTATTGGATGTTATGGTGGAATTTCTTCCTTCACCGGTTGACCGGGGCGAGGCGACAGGGGTTAACCCGGCCACCAATGCGGAAGAAAAGCGGAAGCCTTCCGAAAGCGAACCTTTTTCGGCTCTTGTCTTTAAGACCATGGCCGACCCCTTTGTCGGTAAACTAACTCTGTTCCGGGTACTCTCGGGGGTTCTGAAGTCCGACTCCCAGATTTACAACGCCAGTAAAGGAGTAAATGAACGGATTGGCCAGTTGTTCATCATGAAAGGGAAGACCCAGGAACCCGTCACCGAACTCGGGGCCGGAGATTTGGGCGCAGTGGCTAAACTTCAGGAAACTTTCACCGGTCATACCCTAAGTGAGAAAGATAAGCCCATTGTATACAAACCCATTGAATTTCCTAAACCCAAATTATCTCTGGCCGTTGAACCCAAGGCCAAAGGTGATGAAGATAAGATTGGAAACGGGTTGGCCCGTTTAACCGAAGAAGATCCGACATTTGCGGTTACAAAAGACACGGTGACCCATGAAATCGTTGCTTCAGGCATGGGTGATTTGCATATCGAAGTCATTACCAGCAAGCTTCACAAAAAGTTTGGGGTGGAGGTAAATCTTAAAACTCCCAAAATTGCTTATAAAGAAACCATCAAGGGCACTGTGAAGGCCGAAGGGAAGCACAAAAAGCAAAGTGGCGGACGCGGCCAGTTCGGACATGTCTGGCTGGAGCTTGGTCCGCTTCCTAGCGGGACCGGTTTTGAGTTTGTTGATAAAATCTTTGGCGGCGCTGTTCCCCGCAACTATATACCTGCGGTTGAGAAGGGATTGCATGAGGTAATGGAACGCGGGGTGCTCGCCGGTTATCCCGTGGTGGATGTCCGGGTCACCCTTTATGATGGTTCTTATCATCCGGTGGACTCATCGGAAATGGCCTTTAAAATTGCCGCTCACTTGGCATTCAAAAAAGGGTTCCATGATGCCAGCCCCATTTTACTGGAACCGGTTTTAAATGTGGAGGTCCGGGTTCCCGAGGAATTCATGGGGGATATCATCGGTGATTTGAATAAAAAACGGGGCAAAATCCTGGGTATGGAGCCCGACGGCAAGTATCAAATCGTGCGCGCCCTGGCTCCGCAGTCGGAATTAAGCAAATACGCCATTGACTTGCGTTCTATGACCCAAGGCCGGGCGGATTTTACAGTGGCTTTTGATCATTATGAAGAAGTGCCGGCCCATCAGGCCGAAGCAATCATTGCCGAAGCCAAGAAGCATATGACCGAAGACGAGGAATAATGACGGTGAATGTGCAAGGCACCTCGGTATAAGGTAGCGATAAAGAAAACAGGTTTTTAGCGATGAGACTGTCTGGGAAGTTGAGTTTGTAGGCAGTCTCATCTTTTTGATACACAAAACGGACTGTAATTTTGGTAGTCCATTATTTGATAAGGCACGGATTGAAAATCTTATTATTAGATGAAACCGCACTGGCGTAGCGCACATAAAATAAATCTATAAACAGGAGCTTCAATGCAAAAGTATCATATGCGAAGGCAAGACAGAGAAATTACAGATCAAAAAGAAATAAGTGAAATTTTAACCCAAGGAAAGTTTGCAGTAATCGCTTTGTGTTTTGAAAACGAGCCTTATATTGTTACATTAAGTTATGGTTATGATAAAGGGAAAAATGTCTTATACTTTCATACCAGCGCGATTGGTTTAAAAATGGAATTTATTAAAAAAAATCCAAAAGCCTGCGTATCAATTATTGATGATCAAGGATATATTTTAAACGAATGTGGACATGCTTATCGAACAATTGTTATTCATGGTGAGATACGTATTGTTGAGCAATTGGAAGAGAAGGAATATGGCCTGGATATAATGCTACATCATTTAGAAGATAAGCCGGAGATGGTAAAAGAAAAAGCACTTAAAAATAAAGAAATCTATAGAAAAGTAGCAATATTAAAGTTGGATATAATAAGTATTACCGGAAAAAAAGGTAGATAATTCATCACCTGAGTTGATGAAGGTGACTGTTTATCTCGTAAAATCCACTAAAGAAATTTCCTGGATGCGACGATAAGATATAAGATTACTGGCAATGATTTCTATTGGGCGTGATGATGCGGCGGTAATCAGTAATTTATAGTGTACCAGACCATATGATTTTTGAAAGGAGATTTCAATGAAATCAGGACTAACGGTCATAGCGGCCATAGTATTCGTTTTACTTGGTTCAATCAGCTGTCAGGCGGCTTTTGGAGGCGACAATTACATATGGGTCAGTGAAGACATTAACGGTGAATATTCAAAAATAGGATATTTCCGGCAGGATGAAATGTTTACCAAGATCAGCGCCGCCAGTTCCGAAGATAACAATTATTTTGATCTGGCATTGGGAAATAAAATCGTATCCTTTGAAAACGGGGGCGGGTTGTACGGAGAACTGGGGGTTAATTCCGCCAACGGCAAGCTTGATCTTTTATTTGGCGCCGGCTTTATATATCAAAGTTATGATTCATCAATTATCATTATTCTCGGACCCAAGTATTACATAGCCAATCAGAAACTGGTAGCGGAAGGAAACGCTTATATTAAGATTTTATCCCCCATTACACTTCACCTGGGTTATGATAACTATAGTGAAAGGATTTTTGTAGGGATTGGGATTTATTATCAATAAATGGCTTTGAGACCAAAAATGGATTATTAAGCGGCTTGAAAAAATGACAAAAAATTCTTTTCAATTCTTTCAGGCTGTGTTATACTAGTTAGCGGTGTACTTTACTACACACGCTGGCTGATTTTGACCGGGGGTCCTTTGAAGCAAAGGTCCGGCAAAAATTGAGGCCGGCGGCGGCAAAAAACCAATTGAAAGGAGGTGACGAATGTGGCTGTGATTTCCATGAAACAATTGTTGGAAGCCGGCGTACATTTTGGTCACCAGACAAGACGATGGAACCCGAAGATGCGTCCCTATATCTTCACCGAACGGAATGGTATTTATATCATCGACCTTCAAAAAACGGTGAAGAAGGTGGAGGAGGCCTATAATTTTGCCCGTTCGGTAATTGAAAACGGCGAAACCCTCTTATTTGTCGGTACTAAAAAACAGGCCCAGGATGCTATTAAAGAGGAAGCCGAACGCTGCAGTATGTTTTTCGTTTCGCAACGCTGGCTTGGCGGTACTTTGACCAACTTTAAAACCATTCGTTCCCGCATTGACAGATTACGTAAAATCGAACAGATGGAACAGGATGGTTCTTTTGACGCGCTGCCTAAGAAGGAAGTGCTGGATCTTCAAAAGGAACGGTTGCGCTTGGAAAAGTTCCTGGGCGGTATTCGCAATATGCACAAACTCCCCGGAGCCGTCTTTATCGTTGATCCGCGCAAAGAGAGAATCGCGGTGGCTGAAGCAAGAAGGCTCGAAATTCCCATAATCGGTATTGTCGATACTAACTGTGATCCCGATGAAATTGATTATGTGATCCCGGGAAATGACGACGCCATCCGGGCCGTTAAATTATTGGCCGGCAAGATTGCAGATGCCGTAATCGAAGCAAAACAGGGTGAACAACTAAACGAAACCACCAGTTCAGTAACCACCGAGGAAACGGGAGATTCCGGGGTGGAACCCCAAGTCGAAATGAATCTCGAAGAGGTGTAAATGCGCCAGGGCGCGGGGGGTGGTAGGTTAAACCTAAGCCACCCTTTTTTATGCCGGTTTGAAATATGGAATTAAATCGATAATGTAAGGAGGAATTACTATGGGGGAAATCTCCGCCGCCAGCGTTAAAGAACTACGGGAAAGAACCGGCGCTGGAATGATGGATTGTAAAAAAGCATTAGCGGAAACTAATGGCGATTTGGATAAAGCAATTGAATATTTACGGGAAAAGGGTCTCGCCGCAGCGGCCAAAAAAGCCGGGCGAATTGCAGCCGAAGGCTTGATTTCGGCCTATGTGGCCCCGAAAAAGAATATCGGGAGTTTGGTCGAGGTTAATTGTGAAACCGATTTTGTGGCTAAAAATCCGGTATTCATCCAGTTTATACAGGATGTTGCCGAAGTGGTATCAGCCAAGTCCCCGGCGGATCTCAATTCTTTGGGTCAGACCAAGCTGGACAGCGGTCAAACCGTTTCAGAAACCGTTACCAGTCTGGTTTCAACCATTGGCGAAAATATGACGGTACGGCGGTTTGTGCGTTTCGAAGTAACGGGAACCGGAATAGTGGAATCCTATATCCATATGGGCGGGAAAATCGGTGTTCTGTTGGAATGCTCGGTGATTAAGGCAGATACCTTGAACAATTCCGAGTTTTTAAATGTGGTCAAAGACTTATGTATGCAAGTGGCAGCGGCAAAACCCGAATACATCAAGCGGGATGAGGTTCCAGCCGATGTTTTAGAGCGGGAAAAGGCTATTTATAAAGCCCAAGCGGTAAACGAAGGTAAGCCTGAGGCCATTGCCGAAAAAATCACGCTTGGCCGTATTGACAAATTTTATAAAGAAATATGTTTAACCGAACAACTGTTTATTAAAGACACCGATAAAACCATAACCAAGTTGATCCAGGAATTGAATTCCAAATTGGGTGAAAATATCACTATTCTTAGATTTGCCCGTTTTGAGAAGGGGGAAGGTCTCGAAAAAAGAAAAGACGACTTTGCCAGTGAAGTCATGTCTCAAATAAAAGAATAAAATTTTAAAGAACACGAAAGTGTTCTTTTTTCATTTTTTCGGGTGGTGTTTAGATGTTTAAATTCGGTTAAAATAACTGGATAAATTTATCGTCAAGCAGGAATTGAATACGAAATTCACGAAAATATATTACGGCAATCCGGAGGTAATAAGTTCATGAGTGGCCCAAAATATAAACGTATTGTACTCAAACTGAGTGGTGAAGCCTTAGCTGGTGAAAAAGGATTCGGGATTGATCGTGAGGTTGTAAGTTTAATTGCGCAACAGACGAAAGAAATTGTTGATATGGGGGTTCAAGTCGCCGTTGTGGTGGGTGGTGGAAATTTTTGGCGCGGTGCTAGCGGGAGTCATTCCGGGCTTGACCGACCGACCTCGGATTATATGGGAATGCTGGCGACAGTAATTAATACTTTGGCTTTGCAGGATTCCTTTGAAAAACTGGGAATTGATACCCGGGTCCAGACAGCCATTGAAATGCGTCAAATCGCTGAACCATATATTAAACGGCGTGCCGTGCGTCATTTGGAAAAAGGCCGGGTGGTTATTTTTGGAGCCGGCACCGGAAATCCGTATTTTTCGACAGATACCACCGCCGCTTTACGGGCTGCGGAAATCGAAGCGGAGATCATTTTGATGGCCAAAAAAGTCGATGGAGTTTACAGCGCCGACCCGAAGACAGATCCGGGTGCCATCCGTTTCGAGGATTTAAACTATATGGAAGTCTTGAATCAAAGGTTACGGGTCATGGACTCCACGGCAACCTCCTTATGTATGGAAAATCATATTCCGATAGTAGTATTTAACCTGAATCAAGTCGGTAATATCAAGCGGGTTGTTTTGGGCGAGAAAGTCGGTACATTTGTCAGGGGGGATGATTAATGATTAAGGACGTTTTGAAGGAAACCGAAGGTCATATGAAAGGGACAATAGAAGCCGCCAAACATGAATTTCAAGGGATCCGGACCGGTAGAGCCAATCCTGGAATTTTGGATCGGGTGACCGTAGAATATTATGGGACTCCGACTCCGCTACAGCAACTTGCAAACATATCCACGCCTGATGCCCGGACGATTTTGATTCAGCCCTGGGATAAAACCGTACTGGGGGCCGTGGAAAAAGCGATATTAAAAGCCGATTTGGGCTTGAATCCTGTGAATGACGGCACCGTGATCCGCCTCCCAATTCCCCAGTTAACCGAAGAACGACGGAAAGAATTGGTTAAAGTGGTAAAAAAAGAGGCTGAAGAAAAAAAAATCGTTATTCGCAATTTGCGCCGGGATGCCAATGATAAGTTGAAAGCCCTGGAAAAAGAAGGTAAGACTTCGGAAGATGAAACTAAAAAGGGCTTGGATGATATCCAAAAACTTACAGACAAATATATTCTGGAGATCGATAAACTGTTGGATGTCAAAGAGAAAGAGATAATGGAAGTCTAATATGGCTTGCGCCATTTTAGTAGAACGTGGAACGTTCTACGGTTAAACAGAAAATGAAGTACCGTGCAAGGAATCATGCGTCATATTTAAGATAATGGGGTTATTCATTTTACCGATGGGTATATTCGAATGGATTCGCACTAAGGCCGCCGGTGATCAAAGCAAACCGGCGTTGCAGAGGATACCGCAACATGTTGCAATTATCATGGACGGAAATGGACGCTGGGCGCAACATCGTGGTTTACCACGTTCGGCCGGACATCGGGCCGGTTTGGATCGGGTCCGGGATGCCGTTGAATTTTGTGCCGCCAATGGGGTAAAATATTTGACCTTGTTTGCTTTTTCAACCGAAAACTGGCGGCGTCCGACCGAAGAAGTTGAGTATTTGATGAAGTTGTTTGAAGAAGCGTTAAAGAAAGAGATTGCCAAATTACATGAGAATGGAATTAGGATTCGATTTATCGGGTTAAGAGAAGAAGTAAGTCCGTCTTTACAACAATTAATGACCGAAAGTGAAAGGTTGACGAAAAATAATCAAACTCTAGTCTTAAATATTGCGATTAATTACGGAGGCCGTTCCGAATTGGTGACAGCGGCAAGGAGAATTGCGGAGAAGGCTTTGCAGGGAGAACTGCAGCCGCAACAAATAACCGAAGAACAAATTAGCAAACATTTGTTTACAGCGGGACAACCCGATCCGGATCTGTTGATTAAGCCGGGTGGCGAGCTGCGAATCAGCAATTTTCTCATTTGGCAAATGGCTTATACGGAGTTTTATTTTTCGGAATTAATGTGGCCGGATTTTAAAAATGATGAGTTATATAAGGCTTTCCGTGATTATAGCCAGCGTAAAAGGCGTTTTGGCAAGGTCAAGGGGGAATAATGGCTACAAGAATATTCTGGGGTTTGTTGGCGGCAGCTTTTGCATTATTGGTAATCAACGCCGGAGGAATTTTATATACTGTTGTAATCGGTTTATTGAGTATTTTTGCGATATTAGAGTATGTCTCACTGCTGAAAAAACAAAATTTAAGGCCGCAAACGGGAGTAATTCTCTTTTTTTCTTTGGTGTTATTAGCGTTTGTATTCTGGAAATATGGGGAGCAGATTCCAAACTCGTTGAATTCCGGCGCTTCCGTGATTGCAACTGATAGTTTTTTTATGTTCATATTGGTATTAGTGTTTTTTGTGACCCTAACCCTCGAACTGCTAAGAGGCGACCCTGAACAGGGCTTGATTAATGCCGCTGTAAATCTCTTTGGCGCGGTCTATATTGGGTTTATGTTTGCATATATCTTATTGTTAAGATTTTTACCCGATGGGCTTTTTTATGTCTTGTTTGCATTGGGAGTAACTTGGGCTAATGATTCTGCGGCATATTTTGTTGGTGTTTTGTTGGGGAAACATAAATTATTTCCCCGGATTAGTCCCAAAAAAAGTATTGAGGGATATATCGGCGGAATTGCGGGAGGCTTGGTGGGCGCTTTCGTTTTAGCGCTGCTTTTTAAAAAACCCATGGTTCCTTTGCTGATTATCAGTTTATTTGCAGTGATTGCCGGTCAGTTCGGGGATTTGGTCGAGTCTATTATTAAAAGAAACGCGGGGGTAAAAGATTCCGGTACCTTTTTACCCGGTCACGGCGGTATCTTGGATCGTTTAGACAGTGTGTTGTTTGCAGCCCCTGTAGTGTATTTGGGAATACATTGTTTGGAAATTTTCACCTAATCTATCTGACTGATTTTAAATGTGGCCATACTGCGATATGAATGCCAAGTCTAAGGATTGGCGAGGGATGGCAGGTGTCACGCGAACTTAAGCTATTGGCAGTGTTATTATTGTTTGGTACTGGGTTGATTTTGGGGCTTAAATTCCTCTTCCCCTTAGTCGCCCCGTTTTTATTAGGTTTAATTTTGGCTTGTCTCATTGAACCTGTTGTAAAAAGAATCGAGCTGAAATTGAGGATTGCGCGGGGACCTGCCGTGGGTATGGTATTATTCACTTTTGTAATGGTGATTTTGGGCATTACTTGCGCAACATTGTTCTCCTCATTCCGGGAAGCGCAGCGTTTATTGCCGAAAGCGGCTTTATTAGTAGATCGGCTGGCGGAGATCAGTTCCGGATTCATTGAACAATTGAGCCAGGGTATGCAAATTAACGTTCATTATTTTTCATTGAATACCGGTTCCATAAACCGGATGATTATATCATTTATTGGCTGGGTGTTGGGTCTTTTACCGCGGTTGCCGGAGATCATTCTGGCCATTGTATTAGGAGGAGTGACGGCTTACTTTTTTAGCCGTGATAAAGAATTGTTCAGCCGGATTTTTTATCGCTGCCTGCCGCAAAACTGGCGAGTGGAAACAGTCCAAATTAAAGACGAGATCATTTCTAAAATCAGCAATTTTTTGCGCGCGGAATTTTTATTGTGTTTTATCACAACGGGTTTAACGGTGTTGTTTTTTGGGTTTTTACGGTTTCCAGGCGCCGTTGCTTATGGCCTGCTAGCCGGTATGCTGGATTTAATCCCGGTCATCGGCCCGGGGTTGGTGTTTATCCCGTTTGCTTCAATTCAATTTATAATGGGCGATCATTATCAGGGAATCGTTATTATCATTGGTTTTATTCTTATTTTGGGTATCCGGCAGATCTGTGAATTGAAACTGATTGGTAATAGTATTGATTTACATCCACTAATTACCATTGCGCTGATTTATATGGGAATCAAAATATTCGGATTTGGCGGCATATTGTTCGGTCCAATATTGATTATAACTTTACGAGCACTTTATCGCGCTTTGGCTATCCGGTTTGCCATAAAATCTTTTTAAATCGAGTTTAAGATTGCCAACCCGTCCTACACACCTCCTTGGAAGGCGGGGCTTCCGCGAATACTATACTGGTATTCGGTTGCCGTCTAAAAGCAGCACAAGATAGAATGAGGGTTGACCCTAGATTAAGTTCTTTAAAGTGAGGCCAACATTGATTAAGAAGCTTGCGGTTTTAGGTTCCACCGGTTCCATCGGCCGACAAACTCTGGAGGTCATCCGGGAATTCCCGGAACGGTTTAAAATAATCGCTTTGGCTGCGGGTTCCAATGTGGAGTTATTGGTTAAACAAGCGCTTGAATTTAAACCCCAATACCTGGTCATAGGCCGGCAGGACCGATTTCTTGAATTAAAACAGCGGCTTGATTCATTTGCCGCTCAGTTGCCTGAGGTAAAGATCCTGGCTGGAGTTGAGGGATTTACTGAGGTTGCCACCCTTGCCGAAATCGATCAGGTGTTAACCGCAGTGGTAGGAGCCGTTGGCATAAAACCGACTCTGGCGGCAATCATGGCTGGGAAAATCGTTGCTCTGGCCAATAAAGAAACATTAGTGGCGGCCGGATCGATAATTACCGAGGCTGCCCGTAAAATTGGGGTACGGATACTTCCGGTGGACAGTGAACACAGCGCCATTTTTCAATGCCTGGAAGGAAGAACTCCCGATGGGGTTTCCAAGTTATGGTTAACCGCTTCGGGAGGACCATTCCGTAGTTACCGTCCTTCCGATTTGGAATCCGTAACCGTGGAACAAGCCCTTAATCACCCCAATTGGCGGATGGGCGGAAAAATTACCATTGATTCCGCCACCATGTTTAACAAGGGATTGGAAATCATCGAAGCCCATTGGTTGTTCGGAATGCCCTTCGATGAGATTAAAGTGGTTATTCATCCCGAAAGCATCGTTCATTCCATGATTCAAATGGTGGACGGTTCCTGCATTGCCCATCTGGGGCTCTGCGATATGAGACTGCCCATTCAATATGCCCTGACATTTCCGGACCGGCTTAAAAGTTCATTTCCAGCGCTGGATTTTTTAGATAGAATTCAGTTGCATTTTGAGCCGGTGAATCCGGAGTTGTTTCCGGCGATTGATCTGGCGTATGAGGTGGGCCGAAGGGGCGGCAGCCTTCCCGCGGCTTTGAATGCCGCCAATGAAGTGGCGGTGGCGGCTTTTCTTGATGGTAAAATACGGTTTACGGGCATTGAACGCATTGTTTCGGGAGTCATCGGAGATCATCAAAAGGAGAGGTTTCAGTCCGACCCTGATTTGGAAGAGATTTTAGCGGTGGACGCCTGGGCGCGCCGACAAGCGCAAAGATTCATATTATAGGGATTTATTAATAAGTTTGCCTGAATAGTATTACATTTATGGGCAATTCTATAGTGGCAAATTAACAAGGGAGGGCTTCCCATGCAGTTTGATTTTAATGCGATTTGGCAATTGTTGCTTTTATTGAGCGTATTGGTGGTTGTTCATGAGTACGGACATTTCGCGGCGGCCCGGGCATTTGGGGTGAAGGTTCATGAGTTTTCGGTAGGATTTGGACCCCTTATCGGCAAATTTAATTGGAAAGGCGTCCAGTATTCCTTCCGCTGGATTTTATTGGGCGGGTTCTGTAAAATAGCCGGCATGGACATTGCCTTGGAAGGCTCGGGTGAAAAAGATCCGGACCCCGAACATTCCTTTGCCGGCTTGTCGTTATGGAAAAAGGTTGTGGTTATTGGGGCAGGACCTGTTTTCAACCTGCTTTTAGCAGTGGTGTTAATGTTTGTAATTGCGGCTTTTGTGGGTGTCCCCAGTAGTGGGACTAACATGCCCATTATTGAACAAGCCACTCCCGGAACCCCCGCTTTTGAAGCCGGCTTGCAGCCCGGCGATAGGATTACAGCCATCAACGGCCAGCCAGTCAAGGAGTGGATGGATATTTCCCGGCTGATCAAGGAGTCCGGCGCTGAAGAATCGGTGTTTCAAATTGAACGCCAGGGAAAAACCATCGTCAAAAAAATTACTCCAATGTATAACCCCGTTGAAAAAAAATATATGCTGGGAATTATAGGAGTAACAACGGAGTATAAAACAGTATCGGTATTGGAAGCCGCGAAATATGCAGTAACGTACCCCTGGTTCTTTACTAAAAGCATGGTTATGGGAGTGGGAATGATGATTCGCGGCGAGATTAAAGGCGGCGGTATGGGACCTATCGGTATGGTGGCGGCAATGGAACAGTATACCCGGTTGCCCATATATCATACTTTAATGTTTGCAGTCTTCATCTCCCTTTCATTATTCATATTCAATATGTTGCCATTACCGCTGCCGCTTTTGGACGGAGGCTGGATTACGATCTTGCTGTTGGAAAGACTGATCCGGCGGGAGTTTAACGCCGAGCAAAAAGCGGTGGCCCAATTTGTCGGTTTAATGTTGATAGCGTTTTTATTCATTGTAGTAACTTATGGTGATATCTTAACTACAATTCGGCGGTTTTTTGGAGGCTAATGATGCCAGGGCGCAAATCAAAAAGAATTTGGGCGGATCCCAACCGAGAGGGCAGGGGTTCAGAACGCCAGTCCCGGCGTTTCTGCGCTCGGTGCGGCAATACGGTTCAACAGGTGCGCATTTATAAGTCATTGAACCTGTGTGAGTTGTGTATGAATGAATTATCCGACAAAAGAGACGGTGTTTATAGCTGCCGGAGTTGTGGCAAGGTATCTCCGGAAGAGGTAAAAGAACACCGCGGTTATTGCAGGCAATGTACTTGTATCGCCTGTGGCCAACCGGATCCCGAATTTGTTGCTAAAACAGGCATCTGTCGGAAATGCGCCGCGGCTTGCGGTGACTTCTGCCGTAATTGCGGCAAGGAAGCCGCCGCTCAGGTACGAAAAAACCGGGGGCTCTGTGATCAGTGTTTTGCAGTCCGAAGCGGATCCAAAATTGAGCATATTCACAAGCCCAGAAAAGTAATCTCACTGAGATTGAAAAAATAGGGACTATCCGGCGGTGAAAAACTCTTTCCGGTCATTTTTCGGAATGGTATAATAAATTAATTCATCACGAAAGTCACGAAATACATGGAAGCAAACATCAGCAGCGGTCTTTTTCATGTTTTCTCGTGTGTTTCGTGGTTAAAATCTTTCCTTGGAAAACCAGGTAGATTTATTATGAAATCACGTCGTATGACCAGAACAATTCAAGTCGGTTCCGTCGCTATCGGTGGGGGGAATGCCATTGCCGTGCAGTCCATGACCAATACCGATACCCGGGATCAACATGCCACTTTGGAACAGATTCATAAACTAATAGATTGCGGGTGCGAGATCATCCGTTTGGCTGTACCTGACCGGGAAGCTGCTGCGAATCTGGAATTTTTGGTGCAGAATTCGGCTGTACCTTTGGTGGCGGATATTCACTTTGACTACCGTCTGGCATTAACGGCAATTGAAGCGGGTATCAGTAAATTGCGTATCAATCCCGGGAACATTGGCGGTGTGGACAGGGTAAGGCTGCTGGCTGCCAAAGCTGGGGAGCGCGGGATTCCAATCCGGATAGGAGTTAACGCCGGATCACTGGAAGCCGATTTATTGAAAAAATACCATGGACCGGTCCCGGCCGCGATGGTGGAGAGTGCCATTCGTCACATACAATTACTGGAAGCTGAGGATTTTGGCCGGATTATTGTTTCACTAAAAGCTTCATCAGTATTGGCAACCATTGAAGCCTATCAAGACCTGGCCACCAAATGTGATTATCCGTTTCATATCGGAATTACCGAGGCCGGAACCTGGTTTAAAGGATCGGTCCGTTCGGCTGCCGGATTGGGGATCTTACTTTGGGAAGGCATCGGGGATACTCTGCGGGTTTCATTAACGGGCGATCCGGTCCGGGAGGTTTCAGTGGGCCGTGAGCTTTTGCAAACCCTGGGTTTACGGAAGTTCGGGGCAACGGTTGTATCCTGCCCCACCTGCGGCCGCTGCCAGATTGACCTGGAATCTTTGGCGAGCCAAGTGGAAAGCCTCGCCGCCGGAATTGAAGCACCGTTAAAAATTGCGGTTATGGGCTGCGCGGTGAACGGTCCCGGAGAAGCCAGGGAGGCGGACTTGGGGGTAGCCGGCGGCAAAGGGGAAGGGCTTATCTTCCGGAAAGGGGAAATTCTTGGAAAAGTTCCGGAGGCGAAGATAATTGAGGTATTGCAGGCTGAGTTGCAAAAAATAATGCATTCGTTTGAGCAAACAAAAGGATGAAAAATACTTATTTACCACAGAGGACACGGAAAACACAGAGAAATAAAACCAGCGTTTCTTTTCTCAATATTGAATTTACTCTGCGTACTCTGTGGTAAAATGTGATTTCAGGGGTCACGAAAGGTCACGGAGAGCACAGAGAATTTAACAGCGGGGGTATCATGATGTTGCAATCGAAATTATTTGCGCCAACCTTACGGGAAACGCCGGCGGAAGCGGAGATTGTCAGCCATCAGTTGATGTTGCGGGCCGGGATGATCCGGAAGTCGGCGGCCGGGATGTACACCTATTTGCCGTTAGCCTGGCGGGTTTTACGGAAGATTATGCAGATTGTCCGGGAGGAGATGGATCGGGAAGGCGGACAAGAACTGGCCCTGCCCATTGTCCAGCCGGCTGAGCTTTGGAAGGAAAGCGGCCGCTGGGATGTATACGGAGATGAGATGTTCCGGTTGGAGGACAGGCACCATCGCCAGTTTTGCTTGGGACCGACCCATGAAGAAATCATTACCACCACTGTAAAGAATGAAGTGCGTTCTTATCGGGATTTACCGTTGAGGCTGTATCAGATCCAAAACAAATACCGGGATGAAATCCGTCCCCGGTTCGGGCTGATGCGCGGCCGGGAGTTCATCATGAAGGATTTATACTCCTTTGATGTGGATGAAGCCGGTTTGGAAGATAGCTATCAGGCAATGTATCGTGCCTATAACAATATTTTCAAACGTTGCGGTTTAAAGTTCCGGCCCGTTGAAGCGGATTCCGGAGCCATTGGAGGCAATGCGAGCCAGGAATTTATGGTGCTGGCCGAGGCGGGTGAGGCGGTGATACTCTATTGCGACCAATGCGACTACGCGGCTAATGCTGAAAAAGCCGTATCTCAAGTACAGGTTTCCGACTTTAACGGAGCCGTCAAGGAGAAGGAGTTGGTTGCAACCCCCGGGCATAAAACCATCGACGAAGTATGCCGTTTTTTAAATATTCAAGCGGAACAAACGGTAAAGACCCTGTTTTACGGCACTGGCTCCGGTTATATCGCCGTTTTAATCCAGGGTAATGACCAGGTCAACGAGATTAAACTCGGGAATGTCACCAACAGTAAAAAATTATATCTGGTTTCCCCCGAAGAGATCCACGAGGTCTTGGGTTTGCCAGTGGGCTATGTGGGGCCCATCGGATTAGACGGCCAAATTAAAATACTCGGTGATAACCGGGTTGCAAATTTACATCAGGTAGTAGTGGGAGCCAATCAAGAGGATTATCATTACCTGCAAGTGGAACCTGTCCGTGATTTTGTGGGAGTTGATTATTATGATTTGCGGATGGCCGCTTCCGGTGAGCAATGTCCGCGCTGTTCAGGGCATTTACACGATCTCCGGGGGATTGAAGTCGGGCAGATATTTAAGTTGGGGACCAAATACAGCAAAGCGTTATCAGCCAACTTTTTGGATGAAAAAGGACAAAGCCGGCTCATGGTTATGGGATGCTACGGAGTCGGCGTCAGCCGGACCATGGCGGCGGCTATTGAACAAAATTACGACGGCAATGGAATCAAATGGCCCATTGCTATTGCGCCGTTTCAGGTTCACTTGATTACCGTAAGCCCGGAGCAGTTGCCTGTTGCCAAGGAAATATATGAAAATCTCTCAAGACAAAATATTGAAGTTTTACTGGATGACCGGGATGAAAGACCGGGTGTTAAATTCAAAGACGCCGATCTGATGGGTATTCCCATCCGGATTACCGTGGGACCCAAAGGGCTCGCCCAGGGAGAGGCGGAAGTCAAATTCCGGGCCACGGGGAACGAAGAACGCTGGCCGCTGGATCAAATTGTGGCTAAGACTCGGGAATATATTGAAAAATGTGAACAATAAGCCAAGTCTTTCATATACTTTAAAATCATTTAAAAGGTGATATCAATGTCCGAACAGTATGTAATTAAACCAGATAACCGTTCTTTAAGGGTTTTCAAGGGGATTGAGGAGATCCCCTTTTCCTTTCCGGCGGCTGTTCTGTTAGAGGAAGCCCGGATTCAGGAGATATTGGTGAATACCAAGGCGGCTACCTGGGAAATTACTTTATTGGTTAAAAATGAACTGAACCCCCGGCAGATTTCCGAATTGGAAACGGCTTTGACCAGCTTAACACCGGGTTTATCCAAAGTCGGCTTGAAAGTGGTCCAATATCAAAGCACAGTGTCGATATCGGAACGGTTGCGTCGGAATTGGGATAATATTGTTACCGCAGCCGGCAATAAGTTTCCGGGAATCAACGGGTGGCTAAAAGACGCCAAGTATCAACTCCGGGATGAACGGCTGTTGGAAATTCTGGTCCGTAATCAAGCCGGGGTAGAATATTTGAAATGCCGCTATCAGGAACTGCAAGAGATTATTCACGACTTTGTTTTCGAGACACTTACGATAAGCTTTGCGGTGGGAGACTTTGATGAAACGGTGATTGCGGAGGAGATCAACCGGTCTCTTAGCTTTGAAATACCGGTTCAGACTTCACCCTCACCGGTTGCCAAAAAAGGTAAGTCAGGAGATTCATCCCGGACGTCAGACGTAGTTTACGGTAAGAAAATCAATGGGGAACCGGTTTCCATCAAACAATTGGATACCGAACAGGAACAAGTCATAGTCGCCGGCCAGATTTTCCGTTTGGAATCCCGGATCTCCAAGAACAATAGAAAGTTTTATCTAGGGGACATTACGGATTTTAAAGACTCTATCGGTTTTAAGATATTTCCCCGGGGCGAAGCCAATTTGGACGAGCATTTGAAGGAAGGTCTTTGGGTTAAGTTAAAAGGGGATATACAGTTTGATAACTATTCAAAAGAATTATCTTTAATGGTCTCCGATATTGGCAGTATTCCCCCGTTATTTGTCCGGGAGGATCAAGCTCCGGAAAAAAGGGTGGAGCTGCATTTACATACCAAAATGAGCGCTATGGATGCCACCGTTGATATCGTGGCTGCAATTAAACAGGCGGCTAAGTGGGGGCACCCGGCGTTGGCCATTACCGACCATGGTGTGGCTCAAGGGTTTCCGGAGGCTTATGCCGCCGCTCAAAAGGCGGGTTTAAAACTGATTTACGGCATGGAAGGGTATTTGGTGAATGACGGAGTTCCAATTGTCACCGGCGCTGCCGAGGAACGGATCGACGATTCCGAATTCGTGGTCTTTGATTTGGAAACCACCGGTTTTAATCCCTGGAAAGAAGATTTATTGGAAATCGGCGCTTTTAAAATTAAAAACGGAGAGATAATTGAGGAGTTCAAAAGCCTGATTCGTCCCGGAAAAGAGATTAGTCCGGAGATCGAGAAACTCACCGGCATCTCCTCCGCTATGGTTAAAGATGCCCCGGAACCTAAGGAAGTTTTGAAAAAGTTCGCCGAATTCGCCGCCGATGGCGTTCTGGTAGCTCACAACGCCGAATTTGACGTGGGTTTTCTTAAGGCTAAATTTCAGTTGTTTTTTGATGAAAAATTGGTGCCGGTTTGTTTGGATACCTTAGGATTAGCCCGGGCAGTGTGGCCGAATTTTAAAAGTTACCGGTTGAATGCAGTGGCTAAGGAACTGGGAATTGAACTTCAGAATCATCACCGGGCGGTAGATGATGCCCGTTGCACCACCGGCATTTTGTTGAAAGCTTTGGATAAGATTTCTGAACGTAATTTCCAACGGTTGATGGAGATTAATTCACTGGTTGCCGAAAGCGGTGTGGAGCATCTCCGTACCCACCATCTGGTTATTCTGGTAAAAACCCAAGCGGGTATCAAGAATCTATATCGTCTGATCTCCGATTCGCATATCCATTATTATCATCGTCATCCCCGGATTCCAAGGTCGTTACTTAGTAAGTCCCGTGAAGGGCTTTTGATTGGTTCAGCCTGCGAATCCGGAGAGTTGTACCAGGCGGTTTTAGATGGGGCACCGGCGGAAAAACTGATTGAGATCGCTAATTTTTATGATTATTTGGAAGTCATGCCCTTGGGAAATAACCGGTTTTTAATGGACAGTGGCCGGGTAAAATCCGAGGCGGAACTGGCGGAGATCAACCGCCGGATTTACGATTTAGGAGTTCAGTTAGGGAAACCGGTGATAGCCACCGGCGATGTTCATTTTTTACATCCCCATGAGGAGGTTTTTCGGCGAATTTTACAATTGGGACAGGGATATGAAGGAGCCGATACTCAAGCGCCCATATATTTTCGGACCACGGAGGAGATGCTTGGAGAGTTTTCTTATTTCGAACCTGAAATCGCCGCACAGTTAGTCGTCAAAAATCCCCGGACCTTAGCGGATCAGATCGAAGCTGTGAAACCGATTCCCAGTGAGTTCTGCCCGCCGCAAATCCCCGGAGCCGAGGAAGAAATCCGGCAAATGGCTTACCAGCGGGCTATGGAGTTGTATGGTGAACTTCTCCCCAAAATTGTCGAAGAACGGTTGGAATGGGAGCTCAAAAGCATTATCGGTCATGGTTACGCGGTATTATACCTGACGGCTCAAAAATTGGTAAAAAAATCCCTGGATGACGGGTATTTGGTAGGTTCCCGCGGTTCGGTAGGTTCTTCATTTGTGGCTACCATGTGCGGGATAACCGAGGTAAATCCCTTGCCGGTCCATTATTATTGCCCTAAATGCCGTTTCAGTGAATTTCCGGAGGCTGGAAATATCGGCTCGGGTTATGATTTACCTTCCAAAGATTGTCCCCATTGTGGACAACCCTTGGTTAAAGAAGGGCAAAATATCACTTTTGCCACATTTATGGGCTTTGAAGGAGATAAAGAACCTGATATCGACCTTAATTTTTCCGGTGAATATCAATCGGTGGTCCATCGTTATACCGAGGAACTGTTTGGCAAAGGGCATGTGTTCCGGGCCGGAACCATTACGGGATTAGCCGAGAAAATGGCTTTCGGATTCGTAAAAGGTTATATGGAGGATAAGGGAATTAAGCTGCGCCAGGCGGAGATTAACCGGCTGGTAAAAGGCTGCACCGGGGTGCGGCGTTCCACCGGACAGCATCCCGGCGGGATGTATGTAGTTCCAAAGGATCGGGAGATTTATGATTTTACTCCCATCCAATATCCCGCCAATGACAAGAAAGCGGAATGGATTACTACTCATTTCGATTACCATGGCGCTCTGGAAGGCCGGTTGGTCAAACTGGATATCTTGGGTCACGATGATCCGACCATGATCCGGATGCTTCATGACTTAACGGGAATAGATCCCCGTCATGTGGCTTTGGATGATCCCCAAACGATGAAAATCTTTTCAGCCGTGGAACCCCTGGGAATAACCGCCCAGTCTTTGGGATTTGACCTGGGAACTTTGGGAATCCCCGAATTTGGAACCGGATTTGTCCGTCAAATGCTGGAAGATACCAGACCCACCACATTCGCGGAATTAATCTACATTTCCGGGCTTTCCCACGGGACCAACGTCTGGCTGGGGAATGCTCAGGAACTCATTAAGAGCAAGACGGCAACCTTGGCGGAAGTCATTTCAACCCGGGATGATATTATGAATTATTTGATTTTTAGGGGTCTTCCTCCTAAAATCTCCTTCAAAATTATGGAAAAGGTACGAAAAGGAAGAGGTTTGGATGAGGAAGAAGTTAAAATCATGAAAGAACACCAGATTCCCGACTGGTATATCGAATCCTGCCAGAAAATCAAATATATGTTCCCCAAGGCGCATGCCGTCGCTTATGTGATGATGGCCTTCAGGATTGCCTATTTCAAAGTCCATCACCCGGAAGCCTTTTATGCCAGTTATTTTACCGTCCGGGCGGATGAATTTGATGCTGAGATCGTTATTGGTGGAGAAAAGGCCGTTAAAAACACCCTGCAACAGATTCGCATGAAGGGCAACGAAGCCACCCAAAAGGAAAAAAACCTGGAGACCATTTTGGACATGGTTTTGGAGGCAATATTGCGCGGTATCCGGTTTTTGCGGGTTGATATCTATAAATCTGATCCGCAGCGGTTTTTAATCACCCCGGATGGTCTTTTACCGCCTTTGGCTTCCCTCCAGGGACTGGGTGAAAATGCCGCCAGATATTTGGCGGCGGCGCGGGAAGAAGGGGAGTTTATTTCCATTGAAGATTTAAAAAGCCGTGCACGAATAAGTTCAGCAGTCATTGAAGTATTGCAAAAACATGGCTGTCTCGAAGGAATGTCCGAAAGTGACCAGTTGGCGCTGTTTTAGTCTGAAAAACAGTATTAGTTACAGATCGGCCTGTAAATTTTGCGAATCTTATCCAGAAAATCCTGGTCAAAAATAGAACTACCAATTTGATGCCGGAGCGAGCAAATTGGTAGTTTCTTTTTGGCACAATTTTAAGTATATCTTTTGTTTTCGTACTCTATGCTTACGCGTTAACCATATTTCCAAGAACATTTTTGTGCAGTGTTATTTCACTTTAGTGGGAATAAACAAATCAATTAAACCGATTACCAAGGATGCCAGCAAAGCCCCAATGATTGAAACGGACATTCCCGGCACAATAAATTGGGTAATATAAATTACCACTGCGGATACCAGGAATCCAACCACTCCATGAGCATAAGGAGATAACCGGCGACCAAGGATCAACTCGATTAAATAACTAATCCCGGCGATTACGAGTGCTGCCAGTAACGCGCTTCCAAAATTTAGTGATTTAAACCCAGGAACAATCGCTCCGATAAACATCAATATTAAAGCTGCCACGACGAAACGAATAATTGTCCTCAACCAATCCATGAATTCACCCCCTTTAAAGCCCCGGCCTGTTAATAGAATTACCAGCAAATGTCTTAATATTCAGGAAGTTTTTAGGTTGGGTTTATTCAATATTGCCAGCCTTTCTAAGTGGCTCCTTTGAGAAGCTTCCGCTCTAAGAGTCTTGTTACTTCCATAGCCTCCTATGGAGGAGCGAAGGGCGAGTTCTACCTTTCGATAACGTGTTAAATCTTTGTCTTTCGGTAAAGAATAATAAAATCAATTTTACCCGACAAATAAGGCTAGCTCAACTATAATCGGTTAAAACCGAGGTTTGAATCCCATGGATGGGGACAATCGGATGCTTTGATTTAAATAAAACCGGATTCGGAGGGATGCAGCGGATGAAACAAAGAATCTTAGGAGTGTTTCACAATATTGACGATGCCAAGAGCGCACTGGGACAAATCAAAAAGGAGAGTATGAACCAGGCCGAATTGACAGTAATCATCGGTGATCGCTTTCATATTCGGACCAGGGAATCCCAGACTTTGTTTGAAACGGCAGCGGAAGACTTTGCTGATCAAAATTTGGGAAGCCGTGATTCGGAATCCCGGATAGATCATTTTTGGCCGGGATTAAAAGAAGAACAATTATTAGGGATCGGAGTTGTTAAAGTTGGACATAATTCGCCGGATCCAAATGATGTTCAAAGTGCATGGCGTCAGAAATTAACTGAGACAGCGCTTCAGATCATCGGTGCTGAAATAGCCGCGAAAAAAATCATAACTTTTATTGAGTTTGACCCCCGGTTTTTGCCGAAATTGCGGTTCATCATGGAAACAAATGGCGCCGAATTAAAAGAGTTCGAGTGATAGCGCTCCTCAAATAATAATCGAAAAGCGCTATCACTTTGGTAAAACGTTTATTCTGATTGCGGTGATATTCTCCGAAAACGTTTTACGAGTGATAGCGCTCCTCAAATAATAATCGAAAAGCGCTATCACTTTGGTAAAACGTTTTATTCCGATTGCGGCGATATTCTCCGAAATAATATCCTGCCAATAGCAGGAGTTAAGGATGAAAAAGAGAATTAACCAACTTTCGGGGTTGAAAATGTTATTTTGAGATCATGAGAGGCAAGGATGGGCAGATTAACAGGCGGGAAAATAATGGAGGTCGATCCCGGCAGTATTGGAGCGGAACTAGATTTGGAACCAGGGGATATTCTCCGCAAAATCAATGATACCGAAATTCGCGACCTCATCGATTATTTAATGTTAAGCGCTGAATCTGAAATCAAACTGGAAGTCATTAAAAAGTCGGGTGAGCTTCACCAAATTGAATTCGAAAAGGATCCGGAGGAACCTTTTGGATTGACTTTTGAAGATGATATATTTGACGGCCTGAAGACTTGTTCGAACCATTGTATATTTTGCTTTGTGCATCAATTGCCGGCCAAGCAGCGGCCGTCTTTATACGTGCGTGATGATGATTACCGGCTGTCGTTTCTGCAGGGAAGCTACATTACCTTGACGAATTTAACAGAGCAAGATTGGCGGCGAATTGAAAAATGGCGGTTGAGTCCGTTATATATTTCAGTGCACGCCACCCAACCGGATATACGTCAAAAAATATTGGGTTCCAAAGACGCCGTGAGCATTGTTGATCAATTACGGAGGTTGGGTAATGCCGGAATCACGCTTCATACCCAGGCTGTAATCTGTCCCGGTCTAAACGACGGTTCCGTATTGGAAGCCACCATTACGGAGCTCGCCGCAATTTG
Organism: Bacillota bacterium; assembly: GCA_029974635.1. Taxonomy (GTDB): domain Bacteria; phylum Bacillota; class UBA4882; order UBA8346; family UBA8346; genus JAEZJQ01. Next base: position 44,407 of record JARKQY010000055.1, read on the forward strand.
GCCGGCAGTTGCCAGCTTGGCGGTGGTACCGGTGGGTCTTACCAAAAATCGCCGGAACTTATTCCCGCTAAAACCGTTTACCAAAGAAGAGTCCATCCCGGTTATCGATATAATTGAGTGTTTTCAAGATCATTTTTTAGAAAAATTCGGGACCCGGTTTGTATTTGCTGCAGACGAATGGTATATAGCGGCGGGTCAAGATTTTCCGGATGATGTGGAATATGAGGATTATTATCAGCTTGATAATGGAGTCGGGTTAATTCGCCGTTTTTTAACTCAATTCAAGGTTGCCTTTGGGGAGAATCTACTCAAATTACAAAAAATTCGGCAAAAAATGGTTGTTGTAACCGGCAAAGCCACTGCACGACTTTGGCGGGAAGTCTTGGATAATGTTAAAAGGTACTGTCCGGAAATGGAAATAGAAGTTTTGCAAGTGACCAATGGTTTTTTCGGATCTTCAGTAACGGTTACAGGGTTACTGGTGGGCGCCGATATTATCGCAGCCATTGATACGCACCAGGCGAATTCCGGCGCAGTTTATCTGATTCCTCAAATCACTTTAAAGCGGGATCAGGATTTATTTTTGGATGGTGTTTCCGTGGCGGAGCTAAAAACGGCCTGCCGCCCCAAACGGATAGAGGTGGTTCCGGCAGACGCGGCGCAGTGGGTCAATTGGATAATAAATTATTTTACATAAGGATGTGTGTTCCGTTTTGGCAAGAACCGTAATTGCAATAGTAGGAAGGCCTAACGTTGGCAAATCCACTCTTTTTAACCGGATCGTCGGGCAAAGATTGGCTATTGTCGAAGATACGCCGGGAGTAACCCGTGATCGGATTTATGCCAATTGTCATTGGTTGAACCATGAATTTTTATTGATTGATACCGGCGGAATAACGGATGAGCGTGACCCGATTCAACTGCAGATTCGCAAACAGGTGGAGGTTGCCGTTGCCGAAGCGGATATCATCATTATGGTGGTAGACGGCAGGCAACCGCTTACGGCCTTTGATGACCAAGTGACTACTTTGTTACGTAAGGCAAATAAGCCGGTAGTACTTGCGGTTAATAAGATCGAACACTTTAATATCCAGATTAATCCTGAAGTCTACAGTCTCGGATTTGGGGAACCCATTCAAATATCCGGTGAACACGGTAAAAATATCGGTGACCTTTTAGATGCCGCTTTGGCATTTAGTCCGCAGGAACCGGAGGAGACCGATCCGGACGCAATCAGGGTAACGGTTGTAGGGCGGCCCAACGCCGGTAAATCATCCCTGGTAAATGCCATATTGGGTAAAGAACGCCTGATTGTTACCGATATACCGGGAACAACCCGGGATTCCATTGATACGCCATTCACAATCGGCGACAAACATTATTTATTGGTGGATACTGCCGGCATACGGCGCAAGTCCAAAGTGGATACCTCGGTGGAGTATTATAGCGTTTTACGGGCTTTAAAGGCGGTGGAGCGGTCGGATGTAGTGCTCCTGGTGATAGATGCATCGGGTGAAATTTCAGATCAAGATTTGAAAATCGGCGGAATCATCAAAAACACCGGTAAAGCGTGTATTATTGTGGTAAATAAATGGGACTTGCTGGATGAATCCGAAAAAACAGCGGAACAATTCCGCAAGGAAATAGGGCGGCAGTTCGACTTTTTGGAATATGCGCCGGTACTGTTTATTTCCGCTAAAACGGGGCACCATTTGCCAAAATTATTACCGCTGATAAATCAAGTAATGGCAAATTATTTGCTGCGAATTTCAACCAATAAATTAAATCAGGTGATTGGTGACGCCATAGCTATGCATCATCCTCCCTCCAATAAAGGGCGTCTTTTCAAAATATACTATACCACGCAAACGGCGGTTAAACCTCCTACATTTCTTTTTACGGTAAGTGATCCCGATGGTTTTCATTTTTCTTACCGAAGATATTTAGAGAATCGATTGCGGGAGGAGTTTGATTTCATAGGAACCCCACTGAAATTCGAAACAAGGGTAAAAACAAAAACGGACTAGGAGTCTGTATGGGCAATAGGTTTTCGAAGCATATTTTAGTATATAGTAACATGATCTAACGCCAAAAATATTCTGGTTCTATGCGGTAAAAAGTGTTACTCGCACGGAATCCTAATAAACTAAAAAGCGCGTTTTGGGCGCGGCAACAGGAGTGAAATCAGTGTTGGTATTAATATTAAAAATTATTGTAGTATCGGTTGTCAGCTATTTAATTGGTTCGATTACGACAGGCGATGTAATCGCCCGGATCAAAAAGGTAAATCTGCGGGGGCAAGGCAGCGGTAATGTTGGAGCTACAAATGTTTACCGGACTATGGGGTATACGCCGGGAATTATTGTATTGGTAGGCGATACCTTAAAGGGGGTTATCGCTGTAATACTCGGAAATATTATCGGAAAGGTTAACGGTTTTGATATCAATATATTGACGGGAGTTTTGGCGATTATCGGTCATAATTGGCCTGTTTTTGCCAAATTCAAGGGAGGTAAAGGAGTTGCGGTCACTCTTGGCGTTGCCATTGCCATGACTCCGGCTACTTTATACATACTTATACCGGTCTGGGCATTGGTTTTTGTTTGTTTTGGCTATGTGTCGTTAGCTTCGCTGATTACTGTTTTTTGTTATCCATTTATGGTTTACGGGTTTTATCAAAATGAAAACTATATTTATAAGATAATTTTTGCAGTTATAGTTGCAATCATGATGATTTACCAACATCGATCCAATATCTCCCGTCTCATCAAAGGCGAGGAACATCGGATACTTTATCAAAAGAAAAAGGGGCCGAATTCATGATTGGTGTTATTGGTGCTGGAGGATGGGGTACGGCTTTAGCGAAACTTTGCGCTGAAAAAGGTTTTCCAGTGGCCTTATGGGCAATGGAAGAGGAAGTAGCAAGCGAGATTAACAATCAACACACCAACCAAGTTTTTTTGCCGGGAATAAGGTTACCGGAGTCGATCCATGCAAGTACATCCATCGCCGAGGTCGTCTCCCAAAAGAACTATATAATTACGGCGGTTCCCAGTAAGTGGCTGCGTCATGTGGTACGGAAGATGGCGTCTTTTGTTGGTGAACAAACCGTAATTATAAGTGTAACCAAAGGTTTGGAAGTTGATAGTTATAAAACCATGTCTGCAGTTATAACGGAGGAAATCCCCCAGATTAACCCGAATGCAATTGTATCTTTATCGGGTCCAAATCACGCGGAGGAGGTGGCCCGCAATATTCCATCGGTAACTGTGGTTGCAACACCGGCTTTATATTATGCTGAAAAAGTGCAAGATTTGTTAGTCACCCCGTTATTCAGAGTTTATACCAATCCTGACCGCATCGGGGTGCAACTCGGAGGCGCGCTGAAAAATGTAATTGCATTGGCCGCCGGCATTTCCGACGGTTTGGGATTTGGCGACAATACCAAAGCAGCCTTGATAACCCGTGGTTTGGTGGAAATCGCCCGGTTGGGAACGGCGCTTGGAGCGCAAACTCCTACTTTTTCCGGTTTATCGGGTACGGGCGATCTATTTGTGACCGCTTCCAGCGTTCACAGCCGCAATTCATGGGCCGGGAGGGAATTGGGCAAAGGGAAAACCCTGGCGGAAATTACCGGTTCCACCCGGATGATCATCGAAGGTGTTACCACCGCCGAAGCTGCTTATAAGCTTGCCCAACAATTGAAGGTGGAGTTGCCGATTACTTCGATTACGTATCATATTTTATTTGACGGACTATCTCCCAAGGAGGGAGTGGGTCATTTAATGGAAAGAAGTCCCATTCACGAGATGGAAGAGACGATAACCGGCACGTACGTTTGGGAATAATTGATTTTTGATTAAAAAAGCAGATCATGTAGATCTCGTTTTTGAACGAATTCCACATGGCCTGCTTTTTTATTGGCTCTGTTCCGAACAATTGTTGAGGAATTTGAGCGTAATTCTGTCCCCACATCTGCTCTTCTGAATTTTATTCTGTAAATTCTAAATCCTGTAAATCCTGATTCGTTTTTAGGCTCTTACCTTGGCGCCCACCAGTTGCCGGAGATGAATAGCATGCAAAGCAGGTTAATGCTGTCTCCATAGTAACCGGATTTCCAATTCCGCATAATGCTCCAGCCTTGATTAAGATAGCTCTGATTGGAAACGTCTATAATGCTAGCCGCCATGAACGGCGCGGTAAAAGCGGAACTACTGTAAGAAACTAATGGGGTACCGTCCAGTTTATAACCGGCTACAATATTCGACGGATTACTGCCGGTCCTATTTTTTAACCAGGTCAACATTTTTGTACAAGCATTCTTTGCGCCGACTGTCCCGAAGTGGGCATAATCCATGGCAATTCGCCATGGGAAACGGCAGGAGTTCCAGGAATAGTCATCATCAGTATCAGCCTCGAGAAAATAGGGCGGCGCAGGCTGTGGTGGATTCCCGACGATGAAATCCGGCATCAGTCCGGTGTTTGGAGCGTAATTGCTAGTAATCTGCGTAATTAGATTATACGTCGTATTGGCGGCATTGAGCCAGAAACTGTCGTTAGTTGCGGCATTGTAGCAGCGAAAATGGGCGGTCATCCAATCGGAAGCCCGGGTATTATATTGGTTGGTGCTCCAGTCCCCAAGCAGGGTCCGGTAGGTGGAGGTACTCATGTCGCTCACTTTTAAACCGTTGGTGATGATGCGTCTGGCCTCTTCCAAGTAATTTACAGTTCCGTTTGAACCCCATTGGTAATGGGCCAGCAGCAGGGCATAGGCGATGTCCATATCCCCATCGGTAGCGCTGCCTTGATCATACTGAGTCAACTCGGTATTGTGGATCACCCAGGACATTAAATGGCTGTTTCCGGTGCTCCGGTGTTTGTTATACATATTATACATACCATCAAAATACTGCTTCGCCTGGTTGTCATAACCGGCCATCAGGGCAAAAATGATCATACCGTAGCCGTGGGCTTCGGAAGTGGTCTTTTCATTGCCATCCCCGCCGGTTCCTTTCATTTCCACATAGTAGCCGCCGCCGGGAGTAGTTCCGTTGGAGGCTCTTACATATTGATTCTTCCAATAATCATAATAAGACTTAATTATATTGTTCATATCAGTTTGGGTTACGTTATTCGGTTTAATGCACCCGGCAAAATCTAAACTTTGGGGAAACGGTTTATGTATACCGCTAATTGGAGGAGTCGTCGGTGTGGGCGTTGATGTAGCGGTAGGTGTCGGAGTCACTGTTACCGTCCGGGTCGGTGTGGGCGTTCCCGAACTAGCGCTATATATTTCAAACTCCCATAACGAATAACCCCAGGCAGTACCGCGAATGGTGCTGTATACCCTTACGTACCTGGCATTGACTGCTGTAAAGTTAATCGTTATTACACCAGCCGTGCCTGTTGTGGTTGACCATACCGTGCTCCAATTCGATGCATCAATCGATGTCTGGATCTGATATGCCGCCGCATACGCAGCTTCCCAGTTAAGCTTTACTTGGCTTACCGAATACATTGCTCCGAGATCCACGGAAATCCATTGCGGATCCGAATAGGCGGAAGCCCAACGGGTTCCAGTATTACCATCAACTGCAGCACTGGCCGGATAAGAAGCATTCTCAACGGAGGAGGAAGTTGCCGTTTTATTTAATGCCAAATTACCTCCAGGGATAGGTGTTGCCGTCCGGGTCGGAGTCGGTGTCGCAGTAGCTGCCCTAGTCGGGGTTGGCGTAGCCGTAGCCGTTCGGGTCGGAGTCGGGGTAGTTGAATCGGCGCCGTATACTTCAAACTCCCATAATGAGTATCCATAAGAAGTCGCGCGTACAGTACCGTAGATTCTTACATATCTGGCGCTGGACGTTGTAAAGTTAATGGTTATGCTCCCGCCCGCGCCGCTGCTGGTTGACCAAACATTGGTCCAATTAGAGGCGTTATTGGATACCTGGATCTGGTAAGACCGCGCATAAGCGGCTTCCCAATTAAGCCTGACCTGGTTAATCGAGTACGAAGCGCCTAAATCCACATAAATCCATTGGGGGTCGGAAAACGCCGAAGACCAACGGGTTCCGGTATTAGCGTCAACTGCGGCGCTTGCTGGGTAAGAGGCCTCTTCGGTGGAGGATGCGGTTACCGGTTTGTTTAGCGCCAAATTACCGCCGGAAATAATAGGCGTTGGAGTTGATGTCACGGTTCGAGTGGGAGTCGGTGTCACAGGCTGTGTAGGAGTGGGTGTTACGGATCGGGTAGGGGTAGGGGTTGATGTACCGGTAGCTGAAGGAGTAGCGATTTCCTGCCATAAGGCCGGAACATTCGGAGGCTCCCAGCCGGTCAGCGAAGTGTGACTTTGAAGACACTGATAAGTTTTGCCATTGTAGCTCACCTGATCCGTTACTTGATATGGCGTGTTAGGCGCCCATGCCGAAACGGCCGAAACAACGGTAAAACAGGCAAGGATCAAAATTATGCCAACTACTGATATGAGAACTTTCTTCATCTTACATTTTACCCTCCTTGTTTTTAGCGTTTTTTGGATTGGACCTTGAGTTTTCTCGGATCCAACATGGATACAAAGCTAAATAATGTGGTACCCATTGATTCAAATATTACATTAACAATTCGTAAATATCAATACGATGAAATCGTTTTTAATTATGATTTTTTTAAATAATCTCACATTTCCCTTTTTTAAGCTTTATTTGTGAATGATTCTTACAGCAATTAATTTCGGGGAGACAAAAAGAGACCATAGAGAGACCATATAGATATTATTTTGGCACCCACCAGTTTCCGGAGATGAGCAGCATGCAGAGGAGGCTGATGCTGTCTCCATAGTAACTGATACGGCCGGCAAGGAGGACAATTATACCAAAGTATTAATATAGGAACTCTCTTCATCATGTAGACTAACCCTCCTTTGTTTTTTGGTTTGGATTCCGATGTGTTCATAGTTATTAAAAGTTAGTAATTCTTAATATACTAAGTACCATTGATTATCAAAAAGATCTAGAAAAATGAAGCCTAAAATCCAGCCGCTTTATTTCATGCGGTTTAATAAGTGTAGTATTTTTAGGAACCGCCTTAAGAAACTTACGATATTTTCCTCAAATCCATAGTAATATTGGCATGGAGTTTCCAATATATATTATTGGTAAGATTGATAGGCGGGATATATTGGGAATGGGGCTGTAAATACCATAATAATCCATAGCGATTAAAATATTAAAGAATTCATATAAAAATGCAAACATTATCAGGAGTTTTGGATATAAAGGGGGGATGAATAATCCCAGAGCGACGGTCCGCCATGAAAATATTACAAGCCCATGAATAAGCCCTACTAAGGGCACGGTGATATTTTCATACCATTTGTAAATTAGCGAAAAGGGGGGATAAAAAATGGAGAGGTTTGATATCTATGAAGATATCGCCGAACGTACCGGTGGAGATATTTATATCGGAGTAGTTGGTCCGGTGCGTACAGGGAAGTCAACATTTATAAAGAAATTTATGGAACAAACGGTAATACCCAATATTGTAAATTACTATGACCATCAACGGGCTCAAGATGAATTGCCCCAAAGCGGGAGCGGTCGAACGATCATGACCACCGAGCCGAAATTCGTTCCCAGCGAAGCAGTAGAAGTAAAAATCGGAGAGAATATCTTTTTTAAAGTACGATTGGTCGATTGTGTGGGATATGCAGTTGAGGGTGCTCAAGGTTTTGAAGATGAGAGTGGACCCAGATTGGTGATTACGCCTTGGCAGGATACCCCGGTCAGTTTTGTGGAAGCTGCTGAAATGGGGACCCAAAAAGTCATTAATGACCACTCCACAGTGGGATTGGTGGTTGTTACGGATGGAACAATTACCGACCTGCCGCGGGCGGCTTATGTCCAATCTGAAGAAAGGGTAATCAATGAGCTGACTAGCTTGGGCAAACCGTTTATCGTGATTTTGAACACCATCTATCCCGATCGTGACGAAACTTTTGCGCTGGCCAGGGAACTCAGCGCAAAATACCGGGTACCGGTGCTTCCCGTGGATTGTTTGCATTTAAATACGCGCCAAATTGAAAATATTCTTTCGGAATTACTCTATATGTTCCCAGTTCGGGAGATTCAGGTGGATTTCCCAAGATGGATTGAAGAATTGGAAACTAACCATTGGTTGCGTTCCCGGTTTGAAGGTGCCGTTTACTCGGCTGTAACTGATGTCAATAAAGTACGGGATATCGATGCGCTGGTTGAATCGTTAAAACAAGTTGGCGATGTCCGTAATGTAACGGTAAACCAGATCGATCTCGGGCAGGGCTCTGCAGCGGTTGAAATTCATTCGGATCGGGAGTTGTTTTATAAAGTATTGGAGGAACTATCAGGGTTTACTGTTTCCGGGGATCATCATTTGCTGAAAATGATGAAAGAACTGTCAGTGGCCAAACGCGAATATGATAAACTTGCCGATGCTTTGCAAAAGGTTAAGGAAAGCGGTTATGGCATAGTTCAGCCGATACTTACCGAATTAACGCTTGCGGAGCCCGAGTTAATAAGGCACGGCAGCCGTTTTGGGGTGAAGCTGAAAGCCAGCGCGCCTTCAATCCACTTGATCAAGGTCGATATCATGACGGAGATTTCTCCGATTGTTGGCACGGAAAAACAGGGCGAGGAATTCGTCCGGTATCTTACGGAGGAGTTTGAAAAAGATCCTTCCCGGATTTGGGAGACCGACTTCTTCGGCAAGTCCATGCATGACTTATTGAAAGAAGGAATCCAGTCCAAACTTACCCGGATGCCGGAAAACGCTCAGGAAAAACTGCAGGAAACCCTGACCAAAATTATAAATGAAGGCAGCGGGGGCTTAATTTGTATTATTCTCTAATCCAGTCCGCTCCCCAAAATCTACCCTTGGTTTGCAAAACCTCCTGTTAAATACGGGAGGTTTTCAGTTAGTCCCGGGCTGTGTTTTAATCCAGTAAATCCCGTGAATCGTGGTCTGCTCTTATGATTTTAATCCTGAAATCTCGTTAATCCTGAGAATCTTGGTCAAAAATGTGGCTGTTTTTGGTTTGAAAAGCGGGAAATAAGGGAAGAATCTAGATTATATCAGTGCCAGTCATATTTGGAGAATAACCATAAGGAAAATCAGTTTATTTTTTAAAAGGAGGTGAACCTAGATGACCAAAACCGAACTAATCGATAAAGTAGCTGAAAAAAGCGGTTTAACCAAAAAAGACTCTGGTAAAGCCATAGATGCGGTTATTAGCGCCATGACCCAGGCTTTGTCGAAAGGAGACAAGGTTCAGCTTGTAGGATTCGGTAGTTTTGAAGTCCGTAAAAGAGAAGCTCGCAAAGGACGTAACCCCCAAACCGGCGCTGAAATTAAAATTGCCGCCAGAAAAGTTCCAGTCTTTAAGGCTGGTAAAGCTTTAAAGGATTCCGTTGCCAAAAAGTAAAAAAAATTAAGGGGCAGTGAATGCAAGGCTGTGTGCTAACAGATAGCAATATTTAGGGCGCGCAGAATTAGGAGAACTGTCCCTTTACAATTCCATAAGTTGTATGTGTAAGTTTCCGGCCAGTAAATTCAAGAATTGTACTTGCCGGTTCCCGGTTTAACCATCCCCCGGCTGTTCTTTCTCTGAACGGCAGTGAATACATTAAGTGGAGGGGGAATGGTTGATAATGAAAATCATATTTTCCGATTTTTCGTATTTTAAAAAGCCCGTAGTATTTGCATTATGCATAGCCTTAATCTTCGGCGCCGGGTATTATTTGGGGAAATATAGTAATGAAACCTTTCCGGCTGGAACTTTCGTTGCGAAAGAAATGCCGATATTTTATATCCAAAAGAATGCTCCCGAGGTTTGCCTAACCTTTGACATCAGTTGGGGAGAAAAAACGTTACCCCTTGTTCTACAGGTTTTACTGGAAAATCAAGTTCCGGCGACCTTTTTCATCTCCGGGCCTTGGGCTTTAACCCATCCGGAGCAGATCAAAGCAATTTACGGGAATAATCACGAAATTGGCAGTCACGGCCATAAGCATATCAATTTAAGCCGGTATCCCAAAGAAACGGTAAGGGAGAATATTAAAAAATCCCACCAAGTTTTGCTTTCGGTAGTGGATAAGGTAGCTCCGTTTTTTCGTCCGCCCAACGGTGATTATGATGATGTTGTTATCGACACCGCCAGAGAGTTGGGCTTCGAAACCGTGATTTGGGCTGTGGATTCATTGGATTGGAAAAACCCTGGCCCCGATTATATGACCAAACGGATTTTGGAAAAGGTGTTTCCGGGCGCAATTATCCTTTGCCACGCCAGTGATTCCAGTAAACAAACTCACTTGGCGCTGCCCGGAATAATTAAAGGATTACGGGCCAAAGGATACCGGCTGGTTACTTTATCCAAACTGATGGAGGGCGGTACTATCGGGAGAAATGATCCGCGGTGAAGAATAGTTATTGATTATTAGATATCGGCTAAAAAATAAGCCCAAAAAGATTTTATATCGGTTTTGACCGAGTGATACTCGTAGAAGTAGTTCTGTAGAGAGATAAGTTTAATCCTGTTAATCTTATAATTCTGTAAATCCTGATCAAATCCTGGTCATTGCCCGTCACAATATGTTATAATGGTCCTATTGAAATTTTATGATTCAAATTACGTTTATTATCTTAATACGGATAAAGCTTAATTCATTAATGATTGGAAATAAGTTTCCTGGGAGTGAACTTCATGTCCAAAGAACAATCCGGTCCGGATAAACAAAAGTATACCGTAGGGCGTTTTTTACGGGATATTGTGGAAGTGGTTGTCCCGGCGGTAATTCTCTATGTAGTTATCAGCAGCTTTTTCTTGCAGTCCCGCGAAGTTCCCACTGCATCTATGGTGCCGACAATCGCGGAGCACGACCGTTTTTTGTTGAATAAAACCGCGTATTGGTATAATAAACCTAAGCGTTTTGATATTATTGTTTTAAAACCCCCGCCAGCCGCCGGTTCCGATCTGGCGTTTGTAAAACGGGTTATTGCTCTTCCCGGTGAGACCCTTCGCATCAGTAGGGGAGTCGTCTATATTGACGGTCGTCCCCTCGAAGAACCCTTTATTACGGCTGATCGGGCTCCCGATTATGAATTTGGCCCATTTATTGTCCCTGATGATCAATTATTTGTGCTTGGTGATAACCGGAATAACAGTTTTGACAGTCATTCCTGGGGACCTGTACCGCTTAAAAATGTGGAAGGACATGCCTGGTGGCGTTATTGGCCGGTTAACCGGATGGGCCTTGTAAAATAAGGAAAGATCACAATGTCATTACTTCAAGTTCACGATTTAGACAAGTTTTACGGTGCAGTCCCCATTATTCGCGGGGCTACTTTTTCGATCCAGCCCGGGGAAAAATGGGGTTTGATAGGTCGGAACGGGTGCGGAAAAACTACTTTGTTCAAGGTCTTAACCGGAATCGAAGAATACGACCAGGGCGCAATTCATTGGGCTCAAAATACCCGGATTGGTTATTTGGCTCAAGATCCCCAATTCAATTCAGAGAACAGCGTTTATCAGGAATTGCGGAATTTATTCGGAGAATTGGATGCTCTGCAAAGAGATTTGCTTGGGCTGCAGGAACGGATGAATATTTCGGGCCTGGAACCAGATGAGCTTGACTTATTGGTTGAGCAGTTTCACCAATTGAGCGAACGGTTTGAAGTGGCCGGAGGCTATCAAATCGAGGGCAGAATTCAAGGGGTTTTAAGAGGTTTGGGTTTTCCCAAGGAGCGCTGGCAGGATTCCACCGCTGTACTCAGCGGCGGCGAGAGAACCCGTTTGGCGTTAGCCCGTATTTTGCTCGCTGCCAACGATATTCTTTTTTTGGACGAGCCGACCAATTATTTGGATTTGGCGGCAATTGAGTGGTTGGAAGATTATTTAAAGGACTATAAAGGCGCTGCTTTAATTATTTCTCATGATCGGTTTTTTCTGGATCGGGTTGTGAATGGAATTTTTGAACTGGAGTTTTGTAATATAACCCGTTATCGCGGCAATTATTCCGAGTATCGTTCACAGCGAAACGCGGTTCACCAATCTGCTGTAAAAGCATATCAGGAGCAGCAAAGGGAGATTAACCGGTTAGCCAAGTTTGTACGGGAAGCGGATTCGACCGCCAAACGCAAAGCTCATAGCATCGAAAAACGATTGGAAAAAATGGAACGAATTTCAAGGCCGGTTCATGATGAAGAAAATATTAAAATAGAGTTTTCCCGTCACCAACCCAGTTCCCGGCAGGTGCTTGAGGTTAAAGGCCTTTCCAAGCGTTTCGCTTTCAAGACATTATTTCATGATATTCATTTCAAAATCGAGTCCGGTGAAAAAATTGGCTTGATTGGCCCCAATGGCGCCGGTAAAACTACGTTGCTAAAATTGATTCTGGGTTTGGAGAGTTCTGATGATGGCGTAATCAATTTAGGGTATGAGGTCAAAACCGGTTATTTTAGCCAACTTGATGCTACAATAGATTTGAAGGGGACACCATTCAGTCAGGTACAGGAAATCTCCGGCTTGGACAATACGGAAACACGTACGCTGTTGGGGCGTTTTCGATTTCGCGGTGATGATGTATTTAAATCCGTAACGGATTTAAGCGGCGGAGAACGCCGCCGCTTGGGGCTTTTGAAATTAATGCTGTCGAAGACGAATTTTTTGATTTTGGATGAACCTACTAATCATTTGGACTTGGAATCCATTGAAGTGGTTGAAGAGGCGCTACGGAATTTTAACGGAACAGTTTTGGTCGTATCCCATGACCGGTACTTTTTAAATCAAATCGGAAGCCGTTATTTGCTTCTTGAAAACAGTCAATTATTGTCATTTCCTTCATACCAGCATTATCTGAACTGGCGGCAACAATTGCCGGGAGCGCTCCAAGAGCAAGCTGCCAAGCAACCCAGCGAATCCCAGATGCAACGGCTGCAAAGCAAGGAAAAGCAGCGCGAAATAAAACGCAAACAGCGTTCAATGTCCGAAATGGAGACTGAAATCCATCAATTTGAAATCAGAAAAAAAGAATTGACGGAAGTATTAAACGACCCGGTGGTTCATGCCGATTATAAAAGAAGTATCGAATTAAGCCAGGAATTAGCAGAAATCGAAGCCCAATTAGTTAATCGCTATGAAACCTGGGAACAATTGCAAGCGGAGTTGGATTTAATGCATGAAAAGAATTCAATTGGATGAATTAACGGATTACTTTGGGTTTATCTCCAAAAGTTACAGAAAGGATTGGGTTTACGGATCGAGAATAGACTCAAAGTGGAGGTGCACGCCTAATGTCAAATTCCGGTGAGTTAAAAACCGATGTAATGCGAGAAACTCTTCCATTACTCCCTTTACGCGGTTTGATTATTTTTCCGTACATGGTTTCTCCTTTCGAAGTGGCCAGGGACAAGTCCATTAGCGCCTTGGAAGAAGCCATGCTTTATGACCGTTTAATCATTTTATCTTCGCAACGTCAAGCCAAAGTATATGAACCCTATCCTGAACCGGGGGATATTTATGAGGTTGGTACCATGGCTGAGATTAAGCAGCTATTAAAACTTCCCGACGGCACTATCCGGGTGTTGGTTGAGGGCCGCTGCCGGGTAAATATTAATTGTTATCAACAAACCGAACCTCATTATCGCGTAAAGTTTGATGTAATTGCCGAGTGTTCGGAGAAAAATGTTGAAACCGAAGCTTTGATGCGATCAACCTTATATCAGTTTGAGCAGTATATCAAATTGAGTAAGAAGATCCCGCCCGAAGTCATGACTTCCGTAAATAACCTGGAAGACCCAGGGCGCATGGCCGATATTATCACTTCCAACCTGAATTTGAAGTTGGAAGAAAAACAAGAAATCCTGGAAGCGGTTCATCCCCGGGAAAGGTTGGAGAAACTCTGTTCCTTCCTGGTTAAGGAGATCGATATCCTGGAAATGGAGCGCAAAATTCATCTGCGGGTTCGCAAGCAAATGGAAAAAACACAAAAAGAATACTATTTGCGGGAACAGATGAAAGCAATTCAAAAAGAATTGGGTGATCAGGATGATCGGACCGCTGAGGTCGAGGAATTACGCAATAAACTGGCACAATTGAATTTGCCGGAAGAAGTTGAAGAGAAAGCATTAAAAGAAATTGATCGCCTGGCCAAAATGCCGCCGATGTCCGCGGAAGCGGTCGTTGTCCGGAATTATATTGATTGGATTCTGGTTTTGCCCTGGAGTAAGCTGACCGAAGATAGGCTAGATGTCACAACCGCAGAGCAAATCTTAAACGAGGACCATTATGGCCTGGAAAAAGTCAAGGAACGGATTTTGGAGTATTTGGCGGTATGCCAGTTGACGAAGCAACTAAAAGGTCCCATTTTATGTTTAATTGGACCGCCGGGAGTCGGGAAAACATCCCTGGCCAAATCGGTTGCCCGGGCAATCAACCGTAAATTCGTCCGTTTTTCACTGGGAGGCGTCCGTGATGAAGCTGAGATCAGAGGTCACCGTCGCACCTATGTGGGCGCTATGCCGGGTAAAATCATCCAGATTATGAAACAGGCCGCCACCAAAAATCCAGTGATACTCTTGGATGAGATCGATAAGATGAGCGCAGATTTCAGGGGCGACCCGGCCTCGGCTTTACTCGAGGTGCTTGATCCCGAGCAAAACTGTGCCTTTGGCGATCATTATCTGGAAGTTACGTTTGATCTATCCAAAGTACTTTTCATCACCACCGCCAATACTTACCAGGGAATACCGAGACCGCTGCTGGATCGGATGGAGGTTATCAATATTTCCGGGTATACGGAAGAGGAGAAGTTGGAGATCGCTAAACGGCATTTATTGCCGAAACAGACCAAAGACCACGGTATGACCATGGATGAATTAATCATTCCGGACCTGGTGTTACGGCAAGTAATTAATGGTTATACCCGGGAGTCCGGGGTCCGGAGTTTGGAACGCCAGCTCGCCGGAGTATGCCGGAAAGCGGCCCGTGAAATCGTTCAAACTTCCAAAAAACCCATCCGGGTCACGAAGACCACTTTGCATAAGTTTTTGGGAACGGAGAAATATCATTATAATGTTGCTGAAGAGCAGGATCAGATCGGGTTAGCCACCGGCCTAGCATGGACTGAGGTTGGCGGTGATATTCTTACCATTGAAGTCACGTTGGTAAAAGGTAAAGGACAATTGATCCTGACCGGGAAATTAGGTGAAGTGATGCGGGAGTCAGCACAGGCGGCCTATAGTTATATCCGCTCACGCGCCAGCGAACTGGGAATTAATGAGGATTTTACCGAGCATTATGATTTGCATGTCCATGTTCCTGAAGGCGCTATTCCTAAAGACGGGCCCTCAGCCGGTATTACCATTGCCACCGCCATTGTTTCCGCTTTAACCAACCGGCCGGTGCGTAAAGATGTGGCGATGACGGGAGAAATTACCCTACGGGGCCGTGTATTGCCTATCGGAGGTTTAAAAGAGAAAGTCCTGGCGGCTTATCGGGGCGGTATCAAAAAAGTAATCGCACCCCGGGAAAACCAGAAGGATCTTGAAGAGATTCCGGCCAATATTACCCGTAAGCTCGATATTGAACTGGTGGAATCCATGGATGACGTTTGGAGGCAGGCTTTAGCTCCGATTTCCGAGGGGGCATCCACCCTTAATTAAAGCTGACGCTTTAATTAGTGAAATTATCATAGATAATTCATAGATAATTCATAATAAAAGCTGTGCTGTTTTCTTCTATTTATTAACACGTTCGTGGTCCCTCCCCTGTAACTACGCGAGTGCGCGGCAGGGGAGGGTTTGCGTTCCCGAATACCAAAGCGGGATTTCCTAGCTCTGTGGATTTATCCCGCGGTGGACAGATTAACATTCATAATCTTTAGTAATTTTCGTTAAATATCAGCAATGAATATGAATCTGTAAAGAGAGAGAAGGCTTGTTTTTGAACGAAAGAACCTTACGGATTTTAGAATTTCCAAAAATTATTGCCCAGATAACCAGCTTGGCTGCTACCAGTTTGGGCAAGGAACTCATAGCGGATATCAAACCCTTGAATGACTTCAATCAAATTCGAGAGTCCCAACAGATTACCACCGAAACGGTTATGATTCTGGCGGAAAGCGATGGAGTCCCTCTAGGGGGGATTTTTGATGTGCGTAATGCAGTCAAAAAAGCATCCCTGGAAGGAATATTAAGCTCCCATGAACTGTTAGAAATCAGCTCAACCTTAAGAGCCTCGCGGTTAATGAGGGAATTCCTGGTTTCAAAGCGCGAAACTCTGGAACGGTCCAGAAAAAATTCGATACTGGCAGATTGGGGTGGGTGTCTGGGAAGTTTTGCCGGTGTGGAACGGGAACTGGATCGCTGTATCAGTCCCGAAGGCGAAGTGTTGGACAGTGCCAGTCCGGTCTTGCATAATTTACGTTCTCAAATGAAGGTGCTTCAAAACCGGATTAAGGATAAGACGGATGCTATCATTCGCTCCAGCGAAAACTCTAAATATTTGCAAGATCTTATAGTTACCGTGCGTCATGAGCGATACTGTATTCCGGTTAAGCAAGAGTACCGGTCAATGTTTCCGGGAATCGTCCATGATCAGTCCGCCAGCGGGGCTACCCTGTTTATAGAACCCCTGGCAGTAGTTGAGCTGAATAATCAGCTGAAAATTGTTGAATCTGAAGAGCAAGAAGAAATTAACCGGATTTTGCGGCTTTTATCAAGCCGGATTAAAGAGATTAGCGCTGAGTTTCTCACTAGCATAATGATATTAGGGCGTTTGGATCTGGCTTTCTCCAAGGGTAAGTATAGCATGCAGTTAAGAGGTGCGGAGCCGGAACTGAACCAATCGGGAATGATCCAATTATACAACGCCAGACACCCGTTGTTAACCGGAAAAGTGGTACCGATTACTGTAACTTTGGGCCGGGAGTTTGATACCTTGGTAATTACCGGTCCCAATACCGGAGGAAAAACAGTTTCATTAAAGACCATCGGTTTATTAACCGTAATGGCCCAATCCGGTTTGCATATTCCGGCTGAACCGGGTTCCTCGGTGGGCCAATTCACGGAAATCTTCTGTGATATCGGAGATGAACAAAGTATTGAGCAAAGTTTATCAACTTTTTCCTCACATCTGTCTCAGATTGTAAAAATTATCAAGACGGTTTCCGGTCCTCAATTTTTGGTATTACTCGATGAATTGGGCGCGGGAACGGATCCTGCCGAAGGAGCCGCCCTGGCTATGAGTATTTTAACCCATCTTCACAATTTGGGAGTACGAACCGTAGCCACTACTCACTATAGTGAATTAAAAGCCTTCGCTTACAAAACCCAGGGTGTGAAAAACGCTTCGGTGGAATTTGATATTGAGACCTTACGTCCTACTTATCATCTCCTGGTAGGTCTGCCTGGCAGCAGTCAAGCTTTCGAAATCGCAGGCAAACTCGGTCTGCCGGATACCGTCATAAATGACGCGCGGGGTTATATATCCGCTGAAGCAATGAAAGTAGAAGATATGTTGCATCAAATCGAGAACGATCACCGCAAAGCCCGGGAAAACCGGCGCGCTACCGAAGAGGACCGCTTGAAAGGCGAACGTTATAGGGCGGAATACGAAACGGAACTGGCGAAACTAAAACGCGAAAAAGCGGAAATATTGCGTCAGGCCCGGGTCGAATCCCGGGAGATTTTACTGGAAGCCCGCCGGGAGAGCGAAAATCTATTGCGTCAATTACGGGAGGCCCCGGCTGAACAACTTCCTAAGATTGTCAATGAAGCAAGAGTGAAGATAACTAATGATTTGGCCAAGATTAACGCTGAGGTGGAAGAACCTGTAGCGGAAAGCCGGACTGATCCTTCCATGTTAAAAACCGGGAGCCGGGTGCGCGCCCTTTCGTTGAACCAAACCGGCGTGATATTGGAGATAAATGGGGATACAGCCCAGATTCAACTTGGTATTATCAAGGCCAATCTGCCCCTTGCGGATTTGGAGCTTATTCCGGAGGAGAAAATTCATATAAAAACCCGGGCCCGGAAAAGCGGTGAAACCGGCCTGGAAGCCGCCAAAAATATCTCCGCCGAAATCAATGTGCTGGGTTTAACAGTGGACGAAGCTTTATATCAAGTGGAAAAATACCTGGATCAGGCTGTTTTGGCAGGGCTGCGCCGTTTCCGGATCGTCCACGGCAAGGGAACGGGAGCATTGCGACATGCGATACAGGGATACCTTAAAGATATCCCACTGGTAAAATCAGTGACCATCGCTGAACAGAATGAGGGCGGGTTGGGGGCTTCCATTGTGGAGTTAAAGGGGAATTAGTCGCGATTTCAGGGTTATAATCAATCTCGCGCAGAGATGCCGTCACCTTGATGGCAAAGGCGCAGCGTCAAGAATATTAAAGCAAAAAGCCGCAGTTTTTTAATCCCGCGGCTTTTTGCTTTATGGCGGTGTAATATGCACATTGCACGGAGCGGTAGGTTCCTCGCCTGCGGCAAATATTTCAATGGTTACCTGATCCGGAGGACAATTATCTGTTGCTACCAAGCCGCTGGCACTACAAATTTTAACCACTACCATTTTCTTTTTGGGCTGAGTTGGTTGCTGAGTGGGTGGACTTATTTTAACGGCTTGGGTTGGTTGAACGGTTTGCTCTGGGGGAAAGGTTGGGACTACTGGCGGACTTGGGGTTGCCGTACTATTTGGGTTATAATAAGTATTAAAATTTAAAGGAGTGGGAGCAACTGCGCCTTCGCCATGAATATGGCAAGTGACGGTGGGTTCCGTGCCGGCCAGGTATGTTTCATATGCAATTTCCGAGCAGTTAGGGGTAGCCAGTTCCCCACTAATAGTACAAATTTCTATTCCGGAAACAATACCCGAAGGAATGATAAAATCGGAAGCAGGTACTCCTGTTAAGGCTTTGGTCATAAAATTCCCCCAGATAGCCGCCGCAGTACCGCTGCCGATGAATCGGTCATCAACTTTGATGGCGGTGTTTTGAGCGTCATTTCCAATCCAGACGCTGGCCAATAAATCGGGAGTATAGCCTACAAACCAAGCATTGGTATTGTTGCTGGTGGTACCCGTTTTACCGGCTGCGGGACGA
The DNA here is from genome assembly GCA_029974635.1 of Bacillota bacterium. Taxonomy (GTDB): domain Bacteria; phylum Bacillota; class UBA4882; order UBA8346; family UBA8346; genus JAEZJQ01. Next base: position 63,537 of record JARKQY010000055.1, read on the forward strand.
TCAATCATTCCAGCCCGGCCGGTACCGCGAATAAGGACTCCTTTCAGCATATCCGTAACCAAATATGCGGTTGCCTCGGGAATTGCCACTTGTTTGTGGGAATGATCGGAATAGATGGTATTGCCATCGGCATCTTTAACTTCCAAGACGGCGATTGGCTCGGCATAAATTCCTTGAGCTGCAAGGGGTGTATAAGCAGCCGCCATTTCAAGGGGGGTTACACCCTTAGTCAACCCGCCAAGGGCCAGTGAAGAATAATTTAGATCGTTATGGGAATCCTTGCTGGACAATACCAGGTTCTTTAATCCCATTTGACGGGCGTATTTGATGACCCGGCTGGCGCCTAGACTGTCAACCAGTTTTATGGCGATGATATTTACGGAGTTCTCCAATGCCTGACGTAAGGGGATTTCGCCCCGGAAAATATTATCGTAGTTTACAGGTTTGTATTCGCCTTGGGGCGTATTGAACACGACTTCTTCATCAATTAAAATGCTGCTTGGTGTAAATTCCCGGCTGTCGATAGCGGTGGTATATACAAACGGCTTTATGGTTGAGCCCGGCTGCCGGTTGGAAATGGCGCGATTAAGCTGTGTGTTACCGTAATCACGTCCGCCTACCATGGCCTTAATATAGCCGGTCCGGGGGTCGAGGGACACCAAACAAAGCTGGGGTTGCAGGATATTGTTAGCATTGGGTTTGCCACCTTTAAACCCGGCAATGGCATCTTCCGCTGCTTGCTGTATTTTGGGATCAATGGTGGTATAAATTGAATATCCACCTGTTCGTAAGGCATCTTCTTCGACGATTCCGCGTAAACGTTGAATAATATAATCAGTGAAATAAGGGGCCCGCCGTTTCACCATGGATAACGGAATGGTATCCAGCGGCATTTGATTGGCCGTATCAGCCTGTTCTTGAGTAATGGAACCGTACTTTACCATTTGGTCAAGGATTAAAGCCCGGCGTTTTTTGGCGGCAGCGGGGTTTAAATACGGGGAATAACCGGTTGGATTTTTGGGTAACCCTGCCAGCAATGCAACCTGATGAAGTTTGAGTTCAGGGGCGTTTATGCCGAAAAACAGGCGGGCGGCTGCTTCAACTCCATAAGTACCATGTCCGAAACAAATCTGATTCAAATAACGTTCCAGGATTTCATCTTTGGTATAATTGCGTTCAATACTGATGGCCAGAAATACTTCCTGAATTTTACGGGTGAGGGCTTTTTTATGGGTTAGCAAGACATTGCGGGCTAATTGTTGGGTGATAGTGCTGCCGCCTTCGATGTAACCGCCGCCCCGGAGGTCCACCCAAAAAGCCCTGAGAATCGCCCTGAAATCAATGCCGGAATGCTCATAGAAACGGTTATCCTCCACATTGATAATGGCTTTTTTCATTAATTCGGGTATTGTCTGCAAAGGAATTTCCAGCCTGTTTTCCACAAACAAACGGCTATATTCCTTATTATTTCCGTCATAGATAATGGTTGCCGCTTTGGGCGGGGGTAGGTTTAATAAATTATTATTGGTGGTTATCGTTATAACCAGAATGAAACCAAATAAAACTCCCATGACCAAAGTTACCAGAATAATGATTTTATTCAGCTTCATGGCACGGAGCGATTGTATCAACGGATTATCTTTGAAAAAGGACATGGTATCCTCCCCGATCAGCTTTTCATCCCATCCCGGTTTATTATTATAGCGCTTCCAAAATTATATATCAAATCGAAAAGCGCTACTTAATTCATCCGGTGTTTATCATGAGTGTTTTTCTTTTATATGGTATTTTACATTCCCAGGCTAATTCCTTTAATTAATTTGTTACAATTCATTGAAAAAGCATATAGAACCCATAAATCATAATATCTTGACTCGGTCTTTCATATTTATAATTTGAGGCGATGATAATGCGGTTTAATCTGAAAAAACGAATGATTAATTTACAAGTTCCCCCATATAAAAGACGGTTGATGTCATCCTTGATCACCCTGGGTATTTTTTGTTTTGCGGTAGTCATTATATTTTATATTGTAGATTTCAGAATCCGGCCTACCTTAATTAATCTGTCCACAGTAAAGGCGAAGCAGATGGCGGTCCAATCCATTAACCAGGCAATCCGTTCGGATATCGCTCCCAATATTCAATACCAAAACCTTATTAAGATTATATTTACTACCGACGGCAAAATCGCTATGATCCAACCCGACACCGGAGAGATCAACCGGATTAGTGCGGAAGCGGTCTTGGCGGTTCAAAAAAAAATGGAAAAACTTGCTGTGGAAAATATCCGGATTCCGATGGGACAGATTCTGGGATCAAAGATTATGGCGGGTTTCGGACCAAACCTGCGGGTTAAAGTCTTTCCGTTGGGATTTGTTGAAAGTTCCATCATCGATAAGTTTGAATCCGCAGGGATTAATCAGGTGCGGCACCGGATTTTTGTCACCATAAAAACCACCGTCAAAATGGTTGTACCGTTAGTCAGCGAAGAAATCAAGGTGAATACCGACATCCCGCTGACTGAAGCTGTCATTGTCGGAGACGTTCCCAGTGTTTTTATGGGAAACGGCGGCATTATAATTCCTGCTCCAAGGGAACGCAGGTAAATATCTTCTGTGATTCGAGGATGCCTCGTTCCGGGTTCCGCGTTTCGTGTTCATCGTTCATCGATTAGTATGGAACCCGAAGTTTTGAACTCGGAACTCGGAACGCTGAACGATAGACCCAAAACCACAACTTATTTCGATTTATGTAGAAGGGAAAAGTTTATGTTTAGAGAATTAATTTTGGTCAATATATGTACAAGGTGATTTGATGAAGGTTCCACAACCGTTTTCCCATTATTTCGAAATGGCCCGGGAATTGTATCAGACCGGGCCTTCACATGATTTTTCCCACATTGAACGGGTCTTTACCATGGCGCTACGGATTGGAGAAGAGGAAGGCGCTGATTTGGAGATACTTGGCTTGGCGGCTCTGTTTCATGATCTGGCAAGGGATGAGGAGGCTGAAAGCCAGGGTAAAATATGTCATGCAACTGCCAGTGCCGCCCGTGCCCAAATAATACTAACTGATCTGGGCCTTGCTGCAGATAAAATTGCTTCAATTTGCGAATGTATCGCAACGCACCGTTTTCGGGACGAGAAATATCCATCAACTATTGAAGGAAAGTGTCTCTTTGACGCCGACAAACTCGATTCTTTGGGGGCCGTAGGAGTGGCCCGGGCTTATCTTTGGCTGGGAGAACGGGGCGGCACCGTATATGTAGACCGGGAAGAATGGGAAAAAACCGATTTTAACAGCAATCTTCCCGGAGAGGATTCCATTCAAAGGGAATGGCATATAAAACTTCGATTTGTAAAGGATAAACTCTATACCGAGACTGCGCGCCGAATTGCGGAGCAACGCAATGAAACCATGAAAAATTTTCTGGAGATTTTGGAACGTGAAGTCAACGGGCTGGAATGAATGAAAAGAAAGGGATGAAGTCTATGATACCTAATTGGCGGCAGATTAGAGAAGAAGTTGTTCAGGTATTGACGGATTTAATCCGGATAAATACCTCCAATCCACCGGGAAATGAGACGCGGGCCGCAAAATATATCAAGGATTTTCTTGAAAAAGAAAATATTCAGGCCGAAATTTATGAAGCTGCCCCGGCGAGAGGCAACTTGGTAGCTCGTATTCCGGGGTCGGGAGAACTTAAGCCGCTAATTTTGTTGGCGCATCTTGATGTGGTCGGCGCCAATGCCGAACACTGGAGTAAAGAACCTTTTGGTAATAATATTGATGATAAGTACATATGGGGTCGGGGTGCGCTGGATATGAAGGGTATGCTGGCCATGGAGATGCTGGCCTTAGTAATCTTAAAGCGCAGTGGTTTCCTGCCAAAACGTGATTTATTGCTGGTAGCAGCTGCGGATGAAGAGGCCGGCGGCACTATGGGTATGGATTGGCTAATCAAGCAATCAATTCCCGGACTTAGAGAGGCAGAATTTGTAATCAACGAAGGAGGAGAAGGGTTCATTCGGGATGGGATTCCCGTATACTCTTGTCAGAACGGCGAGAAGGGGGTTTTATGGTTAAAACTATCCGTGAAAGGTACGCCGGGACATGCCTCCATGCCTTCAAACGATAATTCCATTATTACAATCATGAATGCATTGAGCCGAATCAAGCGTCATAAGATGCCGCTTACACTTACCGAAACAACCCGCATTTTTTTAAGTGAAATCGCCATGGCCAAAGGCTACAATTTATCCACCGGCGCTAAAGCAAGGGATCTGAGCTTGCAGATATTCGCAAAACGTTATTTTAGTGATGAACGATCTGTACAAGCCATGCTTTACAATACGGTTTCTCCAACCATTATCAAAGCCGGTCACAAAGTGAATGTGCTTCCGGAAGTTTGCGAATTGACTTTGGATTGCCGGCTGCTGCCCGGAGAAACCCCGGCTGGATTTCTTAAAAAGCTGACGGATATTATCAATAACCCGGCCATTGAAATGGAGATCATCAGCCAGGCTGAACCTACCGTATCCCCCATCGAAACCGAGTTGTACCGGATTATGAAAAAGGCGGTTCAATTGGAAGACGATAAGGCTATATTGGTTCCCTATTTGTCACCGGGCGGCACTGATTCCAGATTTTTCCGGAAATTAGGGATCACTGCTTATGGTTTTATACCCATCATCATCGATGAAAGCGAATTACAGAGAATGCACGGGATTGATGAACGAATTTCTTTGCATAACTTAGAACAAGGAACGCGGATTTTGTTTGAAACCGTGCGGGAGATTGCAAACGCCGGATAATAATTCATTTATACGACAACGATCCATTCCAGGAGGAACCTATGTACTATCTGTTACTTTTTGCAACCGCTTTTTTATTAATATCAATATTCAGCACCCAATGGCCGGTTAAATTGTTTCATCATTATCAATTGAAAAAGCTTGGCGCATTGCTTCATTGCGAACCGCAGCGGTCCGGTTTAACATTTTCCAGCGTTTATTCGCAGATAGATACAGTTTATAATAGCCGTAAAATCGTTATCCGGTTCGTTGAAGGTTCGGTGGATTCCTTAAAGTCCCAGTCTGGAATGGAGATTCGCCTCCAAATGGCTTCTCCGGTCGTCATGGAGATTTATAACCGGGGCCGAAAACGGGAGTGGGGCCAGTTTAAACAGTTTCAAACCGGGGATAGTTTGATTGACAGCCGTTGGTTTATTCTCACCAATGATTTGGAGACCGCCGCAACGTTTTGGTCTCAAAGTAAATTGGCTGACTTGCTTTCCCAAAATACCCGCTTAATCGATCAAATATTAATCAGTCGTGATGAAATGATTCTCCAGTTACGGCGCTATCGTTCCGCCGCTAAAACGGTAAGATTTTTAGAGCAATTAACTGTGAGTGTATAATCTATCTGGAAAATATTCTTAGTAGAATAGCCACCCAGTGCCCTAATTAAAGCGAAGCTTCAATTTTAAAATTATCTATGATAATTAGGGGTGGATGGCTAATAACCAATAATAAATAACGAATAACTGGTTTTTACCTGATTTTCATTCATTTGACAATCTCATATACTCGGCATAAAAAGAATATAACCCTTCCAATTTGCGCAAGATCTATATAACGTCTTTTGGGGCACAGGCGCCACATGGTTCATCAGGCGACCTATCGGCCCGGAAATTTGGGAGGGTTATTCGTGAGAGTATACCATAAAATTGGTTTGGTTCTGGTAATATTGTTTGCCTTGTTTATTCGTTCGGAAGCCGTGTTTGCCAATGCTCCTGTTTTGAAAATTGACTCCTATGCCGCTGTTTTATTGGAGCCTAATTCGGGAGAGATTTTGTTCCAGCAAAATTCGGACCGGAAATTGCCGCCAGCCAGCGTTACAAAGCTGATGGTCATGCTGTTAACTCTGGAGGCCCTTGAAAAAGGTGAAATAAAACTGACCGATACAATTTCCGCCTCTCCCGAGGCTTGTAAAATGGGAGGTTCTCAAATCTGGCTGGAGCCCGGGGAAGAGATGACGGTTGCCGAATTGTTGAAAGCGGTCTGTATTGTCTCGGCAAATGATGCTTCCTATGCTTTGGCCGAGCACATTGCCGGTTCGGAAGACGAATTTGTCGCTCTGATGAACAAACGCGCCCGTGAATTGGGTTTGAAAAATACAAATTATGTAAACACAACGGGTCTCGAACCATCCAGCGGCGGGGAGGGTAATGTGACCAGTGCTGCAGATATGGCCATATTGGCCAGAGAAGTTGTAAAGCATCCCCAGGTATTAAAATGGACCGGAGTTTGGATTGACAGCCTGCGGGGCGGCAAGTCCTTTTTACGGAATACCAATAATCTGGTCCGGTTTTATTCAGGATGCGACGGATTGAAAACTGGTTTTACCAATCAGGCCGGGTTTTGCCTGGTAGCTACCGCCAAGCGGGACGGAGTTCGCATGATTGCAATCGTTATGAAAGCGCCGAATTCCAAAATTCGTTCCCAGGATATCTCCAAATTATTTAACTATGGTTTTTCGAAGTATAAAGCGCATGTCATCTTTAAAGGCGGGGAGCAAGTCGGAACCGTCAGAGTCTTTCGAGGCAAACAATCTGATGTCAGGGCGGTGGTTTCCGGAGAGTTGACCGCTATATTAAAGCGGGATTATCAAGGAACAATTCAAAAAACCATCAAAATTGGATCTTTTATCAAAGCCCCGGTGAGTCCCGGTCAAAAAATCGGAGTGGTTTACATAACCGCAGACGGGAAAAAATGCGGCCAGGCTAATTTGATTGCCGCCCAAAAAGTGGAACGCGCTTCATTTTTCCAGATTTGGTGGCAAACCATTCAAAATGTGCTGGGAAACACAGTAGGATAAAAAAAGAAAAGAGTATAGCGCAAAAGAAAACCGGAGGTGTTTGAGTCCTCCGGTTTTTTACTTCTGGGGCTGTTCCAAAAGGATCTGATAAAAATCGCAAAAAACCTTGATAATATGGGTTTTTATGTTATTTTTCTTGGCAGGATCTTGAATTACAATGGCGAATCCTTCCAAAGGTTTTGAAAGTTCTGAAAAACTCTGGAAGATATCAATACGGAAAACTATTTTCATAATTCTTTAAAGGAGGATCAAGCGTGTTAATTCAAACAGAGAGGGTAGGCGCAAATTTAATTGTAACCGTTGAAGGCGAACTGGACCTGGTTACTTCACCAACCTTTCGTGAGGTGGTTGATGGGAAGTTAAATCATTATGACGCCATCAAGCATTTGATATTGGACCTCAAAAAAGTTGAGTTTATCGACAGTTCCGGGCTGGGAGTAATCTTAGGGCGGTTTCGCCGTCTGAACCAGTTGGGGGGTAAGATTTCGGCAATTCATGTATCCGACCAAATCAAACGGGTACTTCAGTTATCCGGTTTGTTGAAAGTTATTGAAATCTATGATGACCGTCATGGCGCGTTAGAAAATTCTTGGAGGTAGCCGATATGGCCAATAACTATTTAAAATTGGAGTTTCCCAGTCTACCGGAGAACGTTGGGCTGGCCCGGGCCGTGGTAGCTGCTTTCGCGGCCCATTTGGAGTTCACCTTGGCCGAGATTGAGGAGATCCGGGTTGCGGTCTCCGAAGCGGTATCCAATTGCGTAATACATGCCTATCCCGATAAAGCCGGCGTCATTCAACTGGAATTGTCCATCCATGCCGACATTTTAAGCATTCAAGTCAAGGATTTTGGGAAAGGTATTATTGATATTGAGCAAGCAAAACAGGCTACTTTTTCAACTGATCCGGAACGGATGGGATTGGGTCTGGTCTTCATGGAATCTTTCATGAACCATTTACAAATCCAATCGATTCCGCTTCAAGGAACTACAGTGGTAATGAAAAAGCATCCGGAACGGGGGCTCGCCGATGCAGGGTTCTCCCGAAGCAGTTAAAAGCGAGATCAGCTTACCCAACAACGGTTTACTGACTGATTCCGAATTTCGGCTATTGATCGCCAGATATCGTGAGGGTGACTTGGACGCCAAGAATATAATCATTCAGCATAATTTGCGGCTGGTCATGAGCGTTGCCCAAAGGTTTGTCAACCGCGGCGAATTGGATGATCTGTTTCAAATCGGCTGTATGGGATTGATGAAGGCCATTGAAAAGTTTAATCCCGAATATGGGGTAAAATTCTCCACTTACGCGGTACCGGTAATTATCGGTGAAATCAAGCAAAATCTCCGGGATGACGGTCCCATGAAGATTAGTCGCAGTTTAAAGGAGATTGCCATAAAAGTGGAGCAGATTCGAATTCAGCTTGCCAATACCCATGGTAAGGAACCGACACTTTCGGAATTGGAGACGGCCACCGGGTATTCGCGAGAAGACATTGCCACGGCATTGGAAGCGACCCGGCCGTTAAATTCCTTGCAAGAAATCGTTCATGAGGAGGACGGGGATGTCATTAGCCGTGAGCAACTGGTAGGGGAGGATACGGCCCATTCCAAATGGCTGGAACACTTTGCCTTAAAAGAGGTCATCGCCAAGCTTCCCGAAAGGCTAAAGACCCTGATTGAACTGCGTTTTTTCCAGGAAAAGACCCAAAGTGAAATCGCGGCCAACTTCGGGGTTTCCCAGGTGCAGATCTGCCGTTTGGAAAAAGAAGCGCTATACCGGCTGCGGAAGTTATTTTTGGGCGATTGATTCATTCATTAATCTATCGGCGGCGAAGTAGGAACCCAAAAAAGAGTTATTGTTAGACGGGATTTACGGGATTAAAACATTTTTATTATAATGCATTTGCTTTTATGAAAATCCCCTTAATCCAGTTAATCCTATCTCCAGCCAACCTTGTTTTAGGCCTATTTAATCGCAAACCTATCATTAGGTGAGACTTATGGGATTAAAACATGATCAGAATTTATAGAATTATAGGATTTTGAATTGTAGCTACGCTATAATATGGTATAATGGTAAATATTTTAAACCGTTTCGGAGGAATTAATGACTGCTTTTTCCGGAGAAAGCTTATCCCAGTCCATAGAGATCCAGGGACGTATTTATGATTTGAGTTCCCGTACTTTTGTCATGGGAATCATTAATTTGACTCCGGATTCTTTTTCAAAAGATGGTTTGTATTCAGCGGGTAGCACTAATTATATTGATCAGGCGCTGCTGCAGGCCGAGGAAATGGTAAAGGACGGGGCCGATTTTTTAGATGTCGGAGCGGAGTCAAGCCGTCCTGGTGCCGTAAAAGTTTCCGAAACCGAAGAGGCCAAACGTTTGCTGCCGGCTGTGAAAGAATTGTCAACTGCGGTAAAGGTCCCTATTTCCGTTGATACATACAAGCCGGAAATCGCTCAAAAGGCCTTGGAATTAGGCGCATCAATCATCAATGATATCTGGGGGCTCCAATCACCGGATGATCCCGAGTATCGTATGGCCCGGGTTGTAGCGGAGGCCGGAGTTCCAATTGTGGTAATGCATAATAAAACCGAACCGGTTTATCAAGCTATGATGACTGAAATGGTTGATTTTTTGAGGGATTCCACCGCCATTGGAGCGCGTTATGGCGTTAAAGCCAGCCAAATCATCCTGGATCCCGGTATCGGCTTCGGCAAAACCTACCAGGACAATATGACGGCAATGCGTCATTTGGAGCAGCTCGGGAATTTGGGAAGGCCCGTCTTGTTGGGCGTATCCCGGAAATCATTCATCGGACTAACTTTGGATCTCCCGGTTTCGGAACGAATGGAAGGAACTATCGCTGCCTGTATTTGGGGAGTTATGAAAGGTGCAAATATTGTAAGGGTTCACGATGTTCAAGCGGTTTCCAGGGCAATCAGAATGTGGGATTCTTTACGATATAAGGATGAGAAATGACTATTTTCAGTGCTAATCGGGTTTTCATCGGGTTAGGCAGCAATTTAGGTGATAGTCGTTTTAATTTAGCTCGTGCCATTGAGCTTCTCCGCAGTTATTTTCAAACGGCGCCGGCCGTTTCTTCCGTTTACCGGAGCGAACCCGTTGAAATTAGGGATCAGCCTTGGTTCTTGAATCAAGTAATATCCTTTCCGTTGGATGACGGGATGAATCCCTTAAGATTATTGCAAACTTTAAAAAAGATCGAGCTTGAAATGGGACGAGTTCCTAATTTTCGATATGGCCCGCGGTTAATCGATTTGGATCTGCTATTCTATAGAAACTGGGTTTTTGAATGCGATCAATTAACCATTCCCCATCCCAAAATTACTGAACGTTCTTTTGTTTTGATGCCATTGGCCGAATTGGATTCCACCCTGATACATCCCCGGCTTGGAAAAACCATATCCCACCTCATATTGGAAAATTCCGCCATTCTTTCATTTTGTGAAAAGACGTAAATCCCTAAAAGTAGTCTACAGTTTTGTTAAGTATAGGGTTTATTATACTTCTTCTAGAGTTTGTGTGCGTAATACTTTTATGGCATAGAACCACAATATTTGTATTGGGTAATGTTGCTAGTACTAAATGTACTTCGAAAGCCTATTACCCGCACGGACTCCTAGGGAACCGCGCCCTTGATAAGCGTTGACATTTTTATGCAATACGGGTTATAATTACATTATTAAATTTAGGTAAAAAATAAGTAACAAATTGAGTGTATTTTTTTATATTTTGCTTTGTGAAATCTGTAACAATCAATGCTGCCTGGAAGAATAAAAAAGGGGTATATCGCATACTAATCGTATTGTTCAATTATGAACGGAGATCTTTCACCTCGATTCGGCAAGTACAATTGGGATTAATTGCATAATAATCTTCAGCGGCTTATATTGTACAAGATATGGGGGAATATATGATGGCAAATCAAAAAGGCGCTTGTGAATGCCGCCAGGAAACCGAAGAACAAAAGTACCAACGGATTAGCCGGGTCATTGAAGAATACAAAGGCCGTGAAGGCAGCTTGATTCAGATTTTGCACATGGCGCAAGGAATTTTCGGTTATTTGCCCCTTGAATTGCAACAATTTATTGCCCAAAAGTTAGATAAACCTTTATCGGAAATCTATGGTGTTACAACTTTCTATTCTTTTTTCGCCACCAAGCCCCGGGGCGAAAACACCATCCGGGTTTGTCTGGGAACTGCTTGTTATGTCCGCGGCGGCAAAAAAATCATCGACCGCTTGCAAGAGATTTTAAGTATCGGGGTGGGCGAAACAACCGGTGACGGCAAGTTTACCCTGGAGGTCATGAGGTGTATCGGAGCCTGTGGTTTAGCCCCGGCCATTACCATAAATGATCAAGTTTATAAGCAAGTAAATCCTGATAAGTTACAAACTATTATCGAGAAGTATTATTGATTAATTACTTACCAAGAATTCAGAATACAGAAGATGTAATCCGTAAAGTCAGTATCATATGCTGAAGATATCTATTTAGTTATTTCTTGACAGTTTGCGGAATAACGAAACATGAGGTGAAGAAATCATGAGTATTCCTCGGATTAAAACTGCGGATGATCTGGCCAAAGTAAGCAAACAGTTTGAAGACAATCAGAAGAAGTACGAGTATCGGATTTTAATATGCTCCGGCGCTGGTTGCATCTCATCCAACTGTCAAGCAGTAAAGGAAGCTTTGTTAAAAGCTCTGGAATCCTTAAATTTACACGACCAGGTTATGGTTACCGAGACCGGTTGCATCGGGACTTGCGACTTGGGTCCGGTGATGGTGGTTTTACCCGATGAAGTATTTTACACCAAGCTTAAACCCAGTGATATTCCAGCCATTGTCTATTCGCATCTGATTACCAAAAAGGTTAAATTCGACAAGACTTATTATGATAAAGCCTCCGGCAGGAATATTCCTTATTTGAAAGATATCAAGTATTTCACCGAACAACAAAAAATCGTATTGCGAAATTGCGGCCGTATCAATTATGCCTCTCTTGAGGAATATATCACCAGGGACGGGTATAAAGCATTGGCGAAAGCGATAAAAGATATGTCCCCCGCCAATGTAGTTGAGGAGGTAAAGCATTCCGGCTTGAGAGGCCGCGGTGGCGCCGGATTTTCAACCGGGATCAAATGGGAAAGCGGTTTAAAGGCCGCCGGTGATGAAAAATATATAGTTTGCAACGCTGATGAAGGCGATCCCGGGGCTTTTATGGATCGCAGCATTTTGGAGGGGGACCCCCATTCTATTATTGAAGGAATGATGATTGGCGGATATGCCATCGGGGCGCATAAAGGTTATGTTTATGTAAGAGCCGAGTATCCTCTGGCGGTTGAACGGCTTGACCTGGCCATTCGTAATGCCAGGGAAGCCGGATTGTTGGGGAAAAACATCCTGGGGACCAATTTTACCTTTGATATTGAGATCCGCATCGGCGCCGGCGCCTTTGTCTGCGGTGAAGAGACTGCGTTAATGGCCTCCATCGAAGGCCAAAGGGGAGAGCCGCGACAAAAGCCGCCGTTTCCCTTTCAGGCGGGGTTGTTTGGCAAGCCGACCATTATCAATAATGTGGAAACCTTCGCCAATGTTCCGCCAATCATCCTAAAGGGCAGCCAGTGGTTCTCCGGTTACGGCACCGAGGGCAGCAAAGGGACCAAAGTATTTGCGCTGGCCGGTGATATTTGCAACACAGGTATTGTTGAAGTGCCGATGGGCGTTACATTGGGACAGATTATTTTTGATATCGGCGGCGGGATTCCCCGTAAAAAAGGCTTTAAGGCGGCTCAAACCGGTGGGCCTTCCGGTGGTTGCATTACCAAGGACTATTTAAATACTCCCATTGATTATGATTCATTGGTGAAGCTGGGTGCAATTATGGGTTCGGGCGGGCTCATCACCATGGATGAAGATACCTGTATGGTTGATATGGCCCGTTTCTTCATGGAGTTCATCCAGGATGAGTCTTGCGGTAAATGTGTCCCTTGCCGCCTGGGAACCAAACGGATGCTTGAAATTTTGGAGCGGATCACCCGGGGGGAAGGCCGGGAAGGCGATATTGAACTATTGATTGAATTGGGTGAAATGATTAAGGAGACTGCAATTTGTGGTTTGGGCCAAACCGCTCCCAACCCGGTTCTGAATATGATTCATTATTTTAGAGAGGAATATGAGGAACATATAAAATATAAATATTGCCGGGCAGGAGTTTGTTCGGATCTTTTCATTTCTCCCTGCCAAAATGCTTGTCCGGCGGGGGTTAACGTGCCGGGTTATATTGCCTTGATTGCCGCCGGCAAACTGCGTGAAGCCTACAACCTGGTCCGAAAGGAAAATCCGTTTCCCGCCATTTGCGGACGGGTCTGTACCCATCCTTGTGAAAGTAAGTGCCGCCGGGCACAACTGGATGAACCGATATCCATCGCCAGTTTAAAGCGTTATGTGGCGGATTATGTATTAAAAAATGAAGAGCCTTATTATGATTTGGTTTTCCCCAAAAAAGGAAAGAAAGTGGCGGTGATCGGAGCCGGTCCTTCCGGATTAACTTGCGCCTATTATTTAGCCAGGCTGGGATATGACGTGGATGTGTATGAAGCGCAACCCGTGGCTGGAGGGGTATTGGCCTTCGGAATTCCCGAATACCGGCTGCCCAAAGATGTTTTACAACAGGAGGTCAAATTAATCGAGCAAGTGGGAGTACGGATTCATCTCAACACGGAAGTGGGCAAGGATATTTCCTTTGATAAGATACGGTCCGATTATGAAGCCGTTTATGTTGCCACTGGAACTCAATTTTCCCGTAAAATCAATATTTCCGGAGAGGATCTATCCGGAGTCTATCATGGTCTGGAATTTTTACGCGATGTGAATCTGGGGAAGGAAGTAAAGGTTGGAGAATCCGTAGCGGTCATCGGCGGCGGCAACACGGCAATCGATGCTGCCCGGGTTGCATTACGGCTGGGAGCCAAAGAAGTGACGATTTTGTATCGGCGGGTGGAAGAAGACATGCCTGCTGATGAGCAGGAGATCAAGGATGCCGTTGAAGAGGGAGTTAAAATCATTCCGTTGGTAGCTCCGGTCCGGATTTGCGGTGACAATCAGGTTCAAACGGTGGAATGCATCCGGATGGAATTGGGCGAATTTGATTCCAGTGGCCGGCGTAAGCCCAAATCAATCAAGGGGTCGGAGTTTTCCGTAAAAGCGGAGATGGTGATTCCGGCGGTCAGCCAGTATTCGGATCTGCCGTTCATCAATAAGGACGAGGTTGAAGTTACGGATTGGGGCACTTTTATCACCGATCAGGATACGTTAATGACGAAAATGAAAGGTGTTTTTGCCGGAGGAGATGTGGCCAGGGGATCAGATGTAGCCATTACCGCCATAGCTGATGGAAAAAAAGCCGCAATTGCCATTGATCAATATCTGGGCGGGAAAGGAACCTTAAACACCGGCGAGGATATTGAGATCCCAAAACCGACCGATGAAAAAGAAATTCTGGAACACGAACGGTTCCCCATGAAATATCTCCAGCCGGAGACCCGCATAAATTCATTCGAAGAAGTGGCCATCGGATTCCACAAATTAAACGCTATCGCTGAATCCATGCGTTGTTTGCGCTGTGACAGGAGGGGTTGATTATGGTTAATCTGACGATAAACAATAAACCGGTCTCCGTTCGCGAGGGAATCACCATTTTTGAAGCCGCTAAACAGAATAACATTCTGATTCCCCATTTTTGCTATCTGGAAGGAGTCCATCAAATCGGTTCCTGCCGGATTTGCGTGGTAGAAGTGGAAGGGGCCAGATCATTACAGGCTTCATGTATGGTGCAGGTCAGGGAAGGGATGAAGGTTCACACCAATACCTCCAAGGTAAAAAAAGCCCGGAAAGTTTTATATGAATTAATGCTCTCCGATCATCCCCGGGACTGCCTGAGCTGCGCCCGGAATCAAAACTGTGAATTTCAGAAATTAGGTGAACTCATTCAAATTAACGAGTTCCGGTTTGAAGGCGAGAAATCGAAGATTTCAGTGGATGAATCATCGCCTTCCATTGTCAGGGACACTTCAAAATGTATCCTGTGCCGCCGCTGCGTAACCATATGCAACCAGGTTCAAGGAGTCGGCGTCTTGAATGCCCAGAAGCGCGGGTTTAAGACGCAAATCGGTCCGGCGGAGGAACTGCCGTTAAACTCGGTAAATTGTGCATTTTGTGGGCAATGTACTACTGTTTGTCCGGTTGGCGCGTTACAGGAAAAGGACTCCATTCAAACTGTCTGGAATGCCTTGTTTGATAAAAACAAACGGGTAGTCATTCAAACCGCTCCTGCCATCCGGGCTGCGTTGGGCGAGGAATTCGGCTATAACCCCGGGACCCTGGTTACCGGCAAGATGGTGACCGCCCTTCGGGATATGGGATTTCACGATGTTTTTGACACCAATTTCGCCGCCGATTTAACCATCATTGAGGAAGGCCATGAACTGTTACAACGGCTCATCAATGCTTTGACCGGTGATAAAACCGCTACCTTGCCGATGATCACCAGTTGCAGCCCGGGTTGGATTAAATATGTGGAACATACTTTCCCGGAAGAGCTTGAGCATTTATCAACCTGCAAATCACCGCATATGATGCTGGGAGCGCTGGTTAAATCATATTACGCCAAAAAAATCGGGGTTGATCCCAAGGATATTTTTGTGGTTTCGGTAATGCCTTGTACTGCCAAGAAGTTTGAGATTACTAGACCGGAAATGGTGAATGACGGGTATCCCAATGTGGATGCCGTGTTGACCACCCGGGAGTTGGCCCGGATGATCAAGGACGCCGGCATTGAATTTAAAGAGCTGGCGGGTGGGAAATTTGATGATCCCTTGGGGCTATCCACCGGCGCCGCGGATATCTTCGCTGCAACCGGCGGCGTAATGGAAGCCGCTTTGCGGACTGTCTATGAAGTGGTTACCGGTAGGGAATTGCCTTTTGATAAATTACACGTAACCCCCATTGTAGGTTTGAGTCAAATCAAAACCGCCGAACTCAAGATTGAGAACCCCCTGCCCGAATATAGATTTTTGGATGGAGTAACTGTAAAAATCGCTGTAACCAGCGGGTTGGCCGGAGCTAAAAAACTGATGACAGAGGTGGCGGGCGATAATTCACCATACCACTTTATCGAAGTCATGGGCTGCCCCGGCGGTTGTATCAGCGGCGGCGGGCAACCCCGTCCCACCAATAATATGGTGCGAAAACTGCGGCTGGAAGCCATTTATAAAGAGGATGAAGGTAAGGAGCTTCGCAAATCACATCAGAATCCTTTTATCACCAAGCTATACGATGATTTTCTGGAAAAACCTCTGGGACATAGGTCGCATGAGTTGTTGCACACTCATTATGTGAAACGGGGCATTTAAAATTGAACTAAAAAAAGGCCGTCGGAGAGACGGCCTTTTTTTAGTTCAATTTGTCAGCAATAATTGTTGGGCAATTTTTAGACGGGATTTACAGGACTATATTACGCACCCGCTTAAATTCAAATGTATCTTGTAATAGTACTTCAAAAGTTTCCGCGCTGAATTTGTTTTGTAAAGCAGGAAACTGGGGATATACTTAGAAGATATTACTGAGGCACGAACCTACCAGGAGGTTTACTATGCAGGAGTCTGTCTACAAAACTAAAGGCGTCTGCTCTACCAAAATTCGTTTTACTGTCGATAAAGGCATTTTGACTCGGGTCCGGTTTGAAAAGGGTTGCGCAGGTAACTTACAAGCCATCAGCCGGTTGGTTGAGGGCAGGCCCGTGGCGGAGGTTATTGAACAATTGCGGGGAATACCTTGTGAAGATAAAAGCACTTCCTGTCCGGATCAGTTAGCCCGCGCATTGGAGGAAATGCAGGCAGCTAATGGATAACAAACGGAATTTTCGGGTCAATAATGAGGGAACAATGAATCGAATGTTACGTTTAAGAACAATGATTAGCAGTGAGTTACTGGAATGATTGTTCTTGAAAAGGAATTTGGGTTCTTTAACCGAAACAATCACTATCGTATTTTTTATTAAATGCCGGATGATTTAAAAAGGGGGAGTATTACATAATGCGGAGATATTACATATTGTTGAGCTTGATCTGTTTGGGCGTGCTGCTAACGGTTTATTCCAGCATGGGTTCGGTTTTTGGGTTTAGCGGGGATCCAAAAACCATTGTCATTCTTCGGGAAGTACAGGTTACCGTGGATAAGGCCGGGCAGAAACGGGAGTTTATCATACCGCAAGATCCGCTGGATTTTGCTGCTACTTTGACCTGGGAAGTCAATATTTCCAAAAAACTCTCCTCCGGTGATAAAAATCCCGCCAGTTTCACAATTCAAGAAGCTAACTCCGATAAACGGGTTGAACGTAAGTTGGTGACCGGTTCCGGAAATTTGACCATACCTAAAGGCAAACAGTATAAAGTTACGGTTGATGCCGGAGAATATCCGGGATTTTTACTCAAAACCGGAGCTACGGTTCAAGCCAAATTGAGTTTTGCGGAAGCTCAGATCAAATACGCCCTGGGGGACAAGCCCTATGAGGTGGATTTTGCGTTTTCCGGACCGGCGGGGATCACCGATTGGAAATGGTCCTGGGGTGGAACTGATTCCGCAACCGGTAAGGAAGTGACCCATCAGTTTTCTAAAGGCGGAAATTCCATAATTATGGTGGAAGGGATAGGGAAGACCGCTTCGGGAGTAATCTCCCCCAAATATAGCTTTGAGTTCGACGTGCCACCGTTGGTGGTGTTAAGTTCCAAGGTTGAGCCGCTAAAAGGCCCGGCTGAATTGGCGGTAACCGGGACTGCCAACGCAGTGATAAACTACGGTCAAAAGGCCACTTATATCTGGAATTTTGGCAACGGGGTCGAGATTTCCGGTCCGGAGGCGCATAACAACTACCTGAAACCCGGCCGTTATTTGGTAAGAGTAACTGCAACTGTCAGTGAATACAAGATTGAACGGACTATATTGGTTGAGGTCAGCCCGGAGACAGTATTGCCCGGTCCGACTTTATCGCCGGCCATTGGACCTGTTCCATTGAAAGTAACCGGCAAGGTAAATCCGAAAATCAGCGGTGGTCCGGCTCAATTGGAATATGTCTGGGAAGTAATGGGGAAAGAGACCAAAGGAACTACCTTTAACTATACATTTACCGAACCTGGGGATTACCGGGTACTGTTAAAAACCACCGATAAATTGCATCCTGATGTATTAATTCCCGAAGAGATCATCCTGGTAAAAGTACTTCCGCCGCAAATTACTTTAAAACCAGCGACCACAATTTCCAATGGAATTATTCCATTAACAGTTAATTTTGACCCGGGCGTAACAGTCTCCGGCAGTCCGGCGCAATTGCTATACCGTTGGGAATTTGGCGACGGCGAGGTCAGCAATCTTGAAAAACCAAGTCATGTATTTAAAATTCCCGGAGAATATCAGGTTCGTCTTATTGTAAACGATGGTTTGCATTCCGGAAATTTGGTGGATGCCACTCTACCGGTTACGGTAAGCCCGCCGCAACTGAAATTGGCGGTAACTCCCAATGCCACTGAAGGATTGGCTCCGTTTACGGTTAATTTTGCCGCTCAGGTCAGCATTACCGGTTCGCCCAGTGAAGCCCAATTTCTATGGGATTTCGGAGACGGGGAGACCAGTGTGGATCAAAATCCGGTTCACACCTTCAAACAAGAGGGTACCTATACAGTGACCACAACGGTGAAGGATAGGTTTCATCCTAATGTGACCGATAGATTGACGACGGAAATTGAAGTCCGGATGCCAAAGATTCGGATAACGGGTTCGGTGAAGCCGGCATCAGGAAAAGCCCCGTTGACGGTCAATTGTGAGGTTGCGGCTTCCAAAGAAGGAACTGCCAATCCAATATTGAAGTATAGTTGGGATTTCGGGGATGGAACGAGAGCCGAGGGCTCGGTTCAATCGTATACTTATAAAAAAGCCGGCATTTATAGTATTGTTGTAACTGTCCTGGATGAAAATTTGGGGATTACGGAGAAAAAGACTTTTAAGGTAACAGTAAAATAGGTTCTGCAAACCAATAATGACAATATCATCCATTTGATCCTCGAAAATATCTAAGAAATTTTCATTTTCTTGGCACAATAATAAAAAACCAGAGAATGGAGTTGAAAGCTTGGATAGATTTGCATTGGTACTTGTCATTATTGGAGCGCTTAACTGGCTTTTGGTCGGCTTATTCAGATACGATCTGGTGGCTAATATCTTTGGAGGACAAACGGAGCCTCTTAGCCGGATCGTATACTCCTTGGTTGGTATCGCCGGTATCTACTGCATAAGTTTTTTGTTCCGGGAACGGGAAGTCCATTCAAAACCGGATAATGTTCAATAAACCTTATTCAAAGCAAGCTGGAACCAATAAGAGTTTTTAAATAGGTTCCGCAATTTCTTTTTCGAAAAATGAGAATTTTGATGGCTAGACATTAAAAGCTGTCTCCCCAGTTATTGAGGAGACAGCTTTTAATGTTATCGATCAATAAGTTAAAGCCGTATTTTTGTTATGAAATTGTTGCATCAAAACCTCATTGTATCAGGTTTTAATCAAGAATAATTCATGTTACAGAATTGAAAATATCACCTAAACGTGTTACTATATAGCTAATATAATACATTCGTATTCAGTTCAGTTATGTTCGAGTAGAGCGTCACGTAACTAACTACATTTAGGAAGGGCGGAGAAATGCTCTACTTAAGTAATTAATTACTAGTATTGCGTTCTTTTAGTAAATTTTACATAATTACATTAGGGAAGCGCGCAATACAACAATTTGGCGCGGGGGGTCGGAGATGTCTAAAGGCTTAATATCCATCGTAGTTCCTGTATATAACGAACAATTGAATATTTTCCCCATGTATGAGAGAATTACCAATACATTCCGAAACATGGACTACCGGTATGAAATTATTTACGTGGACAACTGCAGCATTGATGATACGGTTCAGGAAATACGGCGCCTTTCCGAACAGGATAAAAACGTCCACGGAGTACTTATGTCGCGTAATTTCGGGAGCTCCCAGCCAAGTACCATGGCGGGGTTATATTATGCAAAGGGAGACGCGGTTGTTTTAATTGACGGCGATATTCAGGATCCGCCCGAACTGATACCCGAATTTATCAAGAAGTGGGAAGAGGGTTATGAAGTAGTTTACGGGGTTCGTAAAAAACGAAAAGGCTCTCTGATCCGCCGGATCGGTTACAAGCTTTTTTACAGGGTGTACCGGGCCTTATCTTATATTGAAATGCCGCTGGACGCCGGGGATTTCGGGCTTATTGATCGCAAAGCGGTGGAAGAAATCAAAAAATTAAAGGAAAATGAGATCTTTTTCCGGGGAATACGTTCCTGGATTGGATTTAAGCAGATCGGGGTCGAATATACCCGTGAAGACAGAGCCAGGGGCAAAACCAGTATTTCGTTGCTGGCCAACATCAAATGGGCCAAGATGGGGATCTATAATTTTTCTTATAAACCGCTGGAATTCATCTCGAAAGTTGCTGGCTTTTTAACATTGGTCTCATTGATTGGAATCATTTATTATGTCTATTTACATTTTACCTATCCGCAAACGCCTTACGGATTTTCTACCATCGTAATTCTTATTTTATTTTTAAGCGCAATCCAGCTATTGGCTCTCGCTATCATGGGGGAGTATATCTCCAGAATATTCAACGAGGTCAAAGGCAGGCCACGCTATATCGTCCGCGAGGTCATCAACCAGGACACCGATATGTCGGCAGTATCTTCTGATATTACAAATGCCAAATCCGGGAGAGTGAATAATGATTAACGATATTCAAGTTGTAATCTTGTGCGGCGGGAAAGGTACCCGGATCAAAGAAATGACCGATACCATCCCCAAGCCCATGGTAGAGATCGGTGGACGTCCGATTTTGTGGCATATCATGAAATGGTATTCTTTTTACGGATATAATAAATTCATCGCTTGTTTAGGTTACAAGGGGCATAAAATCAAGGAGTATTTTTTCAATTATGAAATCAAACATAGTGATATCACCATTGATTTAGGGCGGAAGAACAATGTCTTTTTGCATAACATTCATACGGAAGACAATTGGCAGATTACGCTGGCGGATACCGGTGAAGAGTCCATGACCGGGTCCCGGATCAAACAAATCGAGAAGTACATCAACGGCAGTGAAATTTTTATGCTTACTTACGGTGACGGTCTCAGTGATGTAAATATCAATAAATTGGTGGAGTTTCATAAATCCCACGGAAAAATCGGCACCATAACCGGTGTCCATCCCCCGTCAAGGTTTGGCGAACTTTTGCTGAAAGGGAACCAGGTCGTCAAGTTTAATGAAAAGCCTCAAACATCTGAGGGCAGAATTAACGGGGGCTTTTTTGTCTTCAACAAGGAGCTGTTTAAATACGTCTCTGAGGATGAAAATTGTATCTTTGAACGGACTCCCCTTGAGAACCTTGCCAGAGACGGCCAACTGATGATGTACAAGCACGATGACTTCTGGCAGCCTATGGATACGTTACGGGATATGGAGTATTTGGAAAAGCTTTGGGCGGAAACCACTTGTCCCTGGAGGAAATGGTAACCGATGGAGCACCTTTTTCGAGGTTATTACAGGGATAAACGGGTTTTAGTTACCGGGCACACCGGTTTTAAAGGCTCGTGGCTTTCCATCTGGCTCAATGAACTGGGAGCCAAGGTAATCGGTTATGCCCTTGAGCCCTACACCGTGAAGGACAACTTTGTGCTAACCGGCCTTAAGGAAAGGCTGGTTGATATTCGCGGGGATATCCGAGACTTGAATAAGCTGCAGTCCGTCTTTGAGACTTACCGCCCGGAAGTGGTCTTTCATCTGGCGGCACAGCCTTTGGTGCGGCTGTCATACGATCTCCCCCGGGAAACATTTGAGCAAAATATTATGGGGACCGTCAATGTTTTGGAATGTGTCCGTGATTCCCAATTTACGAAGGCATGTATTTGTATTACCAGTGATAAATGTTATGAAAACAAGGAATGGATCTGGGGGTATCGCGAGAATGACCCAATGGGAGGCCATGATCCGTACAGCGCCTCCAAGGGCTGCGCGGAGCTGGTGATTGCCGCCTATATCCGGTCTTTTTTTCAACCGGATATAGGCGGCAATCATGGAAAGGCCGTTGCTTCCGTCCGGGCCGGCAATGTCATCGGCGGGGGCGACTGGGCTAAAGACCGGATTATTCCAGATTGCATCAGGGCTATTGAAAATGAACAACCTATAACGGTCCGCAGCCCAAAGGCGATCAGGCCCTGGCAACATGTACTGGAACCGTTGAGCGGTTATTTATTGCTGGCAGCCTTGTTGGCTCAAGACCCCAAACGGTATTCCGGCGCCTGGAATTTCGGGCCGGATAATGACTCCCTGGTCACGGTGGCTGAAATGGTTGAGAAGCTCCTCCAGACATTCGGAAAAGGGAGTTGGGTTGACAAATCCGATCCCAATCAGCCTCATGAAGCGACTCTTCTAAATTTGGACTGCAGCAAGGCATTTTATTACCTGAAATGGAAACCCACGTTGTCAATGGACAAGTGCCTTGAATATATCGTTGAATGGTATGGCGGCTACTCTAGAGGGAATGTTTATAATCTCTGTGTTAAGCAGTTGAATAGCTATATTGCCGAAGCCAGGCATAAAAACAATGCTTGGGCGATGTGAATTCAACTGCTCGTAGAGGAAAAGCTGATCACACCAACGGATAAGTTAAGCAAGATTACGAAATAAAAAGATAGAAAATCCCTTTAATCCCGTAATCTTGTCCAGTAACCTTGTTTTAGGCTCATTAAAATTCAAAAGTTTTTTGGACGGGATTTATTGGATTAAAATATTTTATACGAAGGCAACAATATGGCGGAATATCGGGATAATACAATTCTGATTACCGGGGTAAACGGTTTTGTGGGCAGGCATTTGGCCCGTTATTTGGTGAGTGAACTCCACGTCGCCAGGGTATACGGTATAGATCGGGCAGCCCCCGGCGAATCCGGGAATCCGGGGTATCAATTTTTGTGCGCCAATATTGAAGATCCGGCAGAGATGAACCGGATAATTGCTGAAGTTAGGCCCCGGATAATTTTTCACCTGGCCGCGGATATCAAGCCAAGCCGTGACCTAAAGGACCTTCCTGCAATGCTTCAAACCAACTTGACGGGAACTGTCAATCTGCTTGCGGCGGTTTGTACCACTCAAACCGGACTTAACTGTTTTATCAATATGGGCACCGGCGAAGAATATGGAAACAACAGTCAACCCTTCCATGAGCAATTGATTCCAAGCCCGGTTTCCATCTACTCCGGAACCAAAGCCGCCGTCTCCATGCTGTGCAGAATGTTTTACAACTTGTACAATATACCGGTCATCACGGTGCGGCCGTCGTTGGTATACGGCCCGGGACAAAACAACCGCTTTTTTATCATCCAGGCCATCCAAAAGCTTCTTAGCGATGAAGATTTTGATATGACCCCAGGGGAACAAACCAGAGACTATATTTATATTCAGGACCTGGTTGCCGCTTTGGTGGAATTGAGCTGTTCCGGTAAAATGGCGGGTGAGGAGATCAATGTTTCTTCCGGAGTGGAATACCGGCTGAAAGATGTAATTCTTTTGCTGCGGGAAAAAACCAATTCCAAATCCAAGATTAACTTTGGCGCCATACCTTATCGTCAAAACGAGATTATGCGTTACGCCTGCGACAATACCAAGATTATCTCCAATACCAGTTGGCGGCCTGAAGTAATATTGGAAGAAGGTCTGGCCAGGACTATCCGTTTTTTGAAGGAGAGTGTGTAGCGTGAAAATTGCCATCATCGGCGCCGGGATCGCCGGCTTGTCAGCCGCGTATTTTTTGCAGAAGAATTCCGGCCTGGAGATTGATATTTATGAAAAAGATACGGATATTGGGGGGCTGGCCGGTACTTTTCCATTTGAAAATACTTATTTGGAGAAATACTATCATCATATATTCACCCATGATGGATATTGCATGGATCTCATCAGGGAGCTGGGATTAACCGGACAGGTAATCTGGAAAAAGACCAAAACCGGATATTTCAGCGGTGGTATTAGATACCCTTTTACGACTCCGTTTGATCTTCTTAATTTCAAACCCCTGCCTTTCCTGGACCGGATCCGTTTCGGGCTGTCGTCCATTTTTATATCCTGGTATAAAAATGTCGGCAAGCTTGAAACAATCACCACGGAGAAGTTTATCGTCAAGGTCGTTGGAAAACAAGGCTGGGAAAAAATATGGAAACCAATGTTGATCGGGAAATTCGGCGATAATTATAATAAAATTCCTGCGGTCTGGATCTGGGAACGAATCGTGCAGCGTTTTCGCTCCCGGGGGAGTGGCGGCAAAGATGAAGTCCTGGGATATATGAAAGGGAGCTTTCGTCTTCTTTACCAGGGAATATCTGATAAAATCCTGGCCAGGGGCGGAAAGATCCACTGTAATTCCAATGTTCAGGAAATTATCATCGAAAAGGAGTATTGCACCGGTGTAATCGTAAACGGTGAACGGAAGGCCTACGATGCTGTTATCTGCACTCCGGCGCTCCCGGTTTTGGTGGATCTCTGCAAAACGGCTCCTGAAAACTATCTGGAACCGCTCCGCAAGGTGAATTATGACTGTACTCTGGTTGCGGTTCTGGTTCTGGAAGAACCGCTGGGTGATATTTATTGGCTGAATATCAGCGATACTGAGATTCCCTTTGCCGGAGTCATCGAGCATACTAACTTTATCCCCGCCAGTGAATACAACGGGAAGGTCGTTGTTTATTTAACAAAGTATTTGAGCCCTAATCATGAGCTTTTAGCCATGGACGACGCCGCCGTCATCAATAAATATTACGGTGAATTGCAGAAAGTTTATCCCCAATTTGACGCCAAGATGGTTGAACGCTATTTTGTATTCCGGGATCGATACGCCCAGCCCATTTGGCCCATGCGTTACTCGGAGATAAAACCGGCCTATAAAACTCCCGTGCAGGGTTTATATGTGGCCAACACTTCCCAGATCTATCCCAATGACCGGGGAATGAATTTCAGCATCAAGCTTGGCAAGGAAGTAGCGGAAGCTTTAATAACTAATTCATAACAAACCAGTAACTAATAGGGGAGGCCCATGAGTTTTTATCGGCAAATGGCGGTTATTTGCGGCGCAATTGTTGTAATCATCGCTTTACCGATAATTGTTGCCAAAATAATTAACGTTGGTTACGGGAAATCAGTTCATCCGGTTGCAGTCTTCCCGCCGGATAGTGCCGCTACTTTACAGCCCGTGATAGAAGAACAGACTTCTTCTGCCCCGGCCGGGGCGATTATTCCAGCCAAAGCCACGCCCACCATAAATGCATCCTTTGCCCCGGAGTCCGCCCCAGTTTCCCAAACATCTGAAACACCGGCTGAGACGGAAAACATGAATCGGAGATTGGGAGAATCATTACCTGCAAGCGAAACAGTTGCTTTGAACCAGGAAAGAATTGCGACATCGGCCTTAGGTATCAGAAAAACTATATCACCTACTCCAACTCCGGCGATTGGCGCAACTTCCATGGAGAGTTCATCGCCATTGGCAACCTCAACTCCGGACAGCAAACCAACCTCAGATCCAACCCCAACCCCAACCTCAACGCCGACGCCAATCCCCGAAAATATAGCGATTATTGATATTTCGCACCGGGAAAAAGGCGGATATGCATTTGGGGTTCCCACAGATGAGGTAAGGAGATGGCAACTCTTTACAGCCAATTTTTATCCTTATCTTACCCAAGTTGAAGTCCGGATCTCAAAATGGAACGGAACGGATCAAAGTGATGTGGTGGTCGAGCTTTATGCCACCCAAAATGATCATCCGGTCGGTTATCCGCTGGCATCTGCCGTCATTCCGGCTGAATATGTCGCCCAGGAAGCAAAGATCTTAAGCGCTCCGTTAAATTATAACGGGTTGGTGGCCGGAGCCAAGTATGCCGTTGTTTTGGGGCAGCAATCTCCGAGTCCGGCTCATTATATCTGGTGTACCGGAAACGCCAATAAAAACCTGGCATATGGCAAAATAAACGAAGAATCCGGCGCCAGCAATGAATCCCATTTGGGTAACGGCTGGCTTCAGGTATATACCGCCAGGGTTCCGGCGACGGCAGGTGGTAAACCGGTAAAACCGCCGGAAGTAATTGATATCTCCCATGGCGGAGTCAATGGTTATGTATTTGGAATTCCCAGGGATGAAGTGAAAAGATGGCAGACGTTTACTGTGGGTTCTTACGCCAATTTGCAAATGGTGAAGGTGAAAGTCTGTAAATGGACAGTTACTTATCAAAGTGATTTGATAGTTGAACTCTATGCAACACAACATAACGTGCCGGCCGGTGAACCTCTGGCCCGGGCTTCCGTTCCATCGTCTTTTATTGGCAATGACTTTACAGTAGTCAGAGCCCCGTTAACTTATCCAGGCCTGCCGCCGGGAACTTATGCAATCGCCTTGGGACAGCAATATCCCGGGGAAGCTCATTATCGGTGGTGTATCGATCTCGGTCAGGGTTTTCATTTTGGAAAAATAAATCAGAATTCGATAAGCATTGCTGAAACCTGGCTAGGGAACGCATGGCTGCAAGTGTATTTGGGAAAATAGAAAAGATTTTAATTACGAAAAAACACGACAAAGTCCGAAAAAAAGTATACATACCAATTGATTGAAATGCAGTATATCAGAAATACTACTAGCGGGTCACGGTCAGAAAATTAATCGATTTTTAGGCGGCCGGAGTTTCTGGCACGGGAGAGACCTCTTTAAAAGAGTAAATTTTGAAAATATTATAGTAGGAGGGATTCTGAATGCTTTGGGAAGAACTGACTGCGGCGGAGTTTAAAGAAGCCGTCGCGAAGACCGCGGAAACTTGCATGATCCCCATGGGAATCATGGAGAAACACGGAGATCACCTGCCATTAGGTACTGATTTAATCAATATTCGGGCGTTGGCAGTCGCCGCCTCATCTTTAGAGGATGTAGTCATCTTTCCGCCTTTTTATTTCGGTCAAATTTGCGAAGCCCAACACGTCCCCGGCACCTTATCCTTTGATGCCCAATTCTTGCTGAACACTTTAAGAACCGTCTGCCATGAAATCGCCCGCAATGGGTTTAAAAAGATAATATTAGTAAACGGGCACGGCGGGAATACTTTCCTCATCCCATTTTTTACCCAGATGAATCTGGACCTTCCCAAGGATTATGTCCTTTATTTTTTGGATATTCCGTGGCGCAACCCGGAAGAGTTGGAAAAGATCATTGAAACCAAAACCGATGAGCATGGTGGCGAGATTGAAACTTCCATGATGCTAAAAGTCCGGCCGGATCTAGTGAAACTGGATCGGGTGAAATTAACGGAGGGAGTTCCCCAAAAGCGACTAGCTCATCTGTGGGAACAGGGTATCTATACCGCTATCTGGTGGTATGCCGATTATCCTTACCACTTTGCAGGCGACCCCATCCGGGCGACCCCCGAAAAAGGAGCGAAACTGCTTGACCTGGGTGCGGCCCACCTGGCCAAGTTGATCAAAACCATCAAACAAGATACGGTGACTGCCCAATTACAGCAAGAGTTTTTTCAGCGGGCGCTGGATCCGTTAAGCGGGATTTAAAGCTTCATAGATCATTTCCGTATATCGAGAAAATCAAAGATTGAGCTATTGTTTTCCATCGACATGACAGTCGCCGAATGGAACCCGATTCTTGATGAAATACGATCCTTAAATATCATAAAGATATATTAGGAGCTTGGAAATCCAAAGAAGTCAAAGAAAAGATGAAAACAATGTACAAAGGAACAAGGTGGGCAAAGGAAATTATTGAGTTGCAGCAAGAAAACGGTCTATGGGGATACTTTCACACATTATCAGAACCAAACAAAAATCCGATTACTACCGAACAAGCGCTGCGGCGGCTGCAAATTTTGGGGTATACAATTCATGATGAATGCATCGAAAAAGCCGTGGAATATATGCATGATTGCCTTTCCGGTAAAAGACAAATGCCGGATAGACGCGAAAAAACGCATGATTGGGATATATTTACCCGGTTAATGCTTGCAACGTGGATACGGAGATTTACCAACGATGTTGTTGAAGCAAACCGCATTGCTGAGCTTTGGGCGTCGATTATTTCAGTTGCATTTAAAAGCGGCGAATATTCTCATGATGATTATCTGTCTGCATATCAGCAGGTGTTTTTACAAAAAGCACAAGGCGGCAGATTAGTTGATTTTGTTTCTTTTTATCAGGTATCCCTCACAGCGGATAGATTTAGCCGGGAAGTGGAAGACCTTGTATTTGACTACATTATGAAGCATGAAAACGGTATATATTACTTGGGGTATAATAGGTCATTGTACCATCTCCCCGAAGAATTTGAATCAAAAGCTGCGAGTCGTTTTCTGGCGTCTATAGAGATGATGACTACTTATAAACAAAATAAAAACAAATTGCAGTTTGTTGCGGAATGGATTAACAACAATAAAAATGACAATGGAACATGGGATATGGGCGGCAGTGTGAGGGATTTTGTTTATTTTCCATTATCGGATTCATGGAGAAACAAAGAGTCCAGAGTTTTTGATTGTACATATCGAGTAGAAAAAATATTGGATATGATTAATCCAAAAACGATGTAACAGTTGGTTCCGCTATGTAGGCAAGACGCCATTATGAACACTCCCCAATTACATGATGGCGAATGGTTATGGATAAGAGTTGAACAAGAAACAACTGTTGAAGATATTATAAAATTGCTTTTAATAAAACGGAAACCGAAAAAAGGCGATTCTTGAGTAAGGAAGATTTAGACAGCTTCAGGTAAAGAAGGAGAGAAAAAAGTTAAATGAAAGAAGAATTAACCAAGCTTTTGGCTAAACAGCTAGAATCAGAGGTCACAGAAAATGAAATTGCGAAGTTAATTGAGATTCCACCGGATGAAAAGCTTGGCGATTACGCTTTGCCTTGCTTTGCATTGGCAAAGAAGCTCCGTAAAAGCCCGGCTAATATTGCTGAAGATATTGCAAAATCAATATTAAACGAGTCCCTAATTGAAAAAGTTCAAGCCGTTTCCGGATATCTTAACATTTTTATCGATAGGAAATGGCTTTCATCAAAAGTTTTACACCTGGCCCTAGATTCACATTTTGGGGCAGGGAATTTTAAAGAAACCACTGTTGTAGAATACTGCTCTCCAAATACAAATAAACCATTGCATTTAGGACATTTACGAAACATGACCATTGGGGAAAGCATCTCCCGGCTTTTAGCCTACCTGGGAAATAAAGTATATAAAACCTGTGTTTATAATGATCGTGGGGTTCATATCTGCAAGTCCATGTTGGCTTATCGAGATTTTGGCGGCGGTATTAACCCAGAGGAAAAAAATATTAAGCCGGATCATTTTGTGGGAGATTTTTATGTACTCTTTGCCCAGAAAGCGAAAGAAGACGATTCGTATGAAAAGCGGGCTCAAGAATTACTTCAAAAATGGGAATCAGGCGATACAGAAACAGTGACTCTTTGGAAGAAGATGAACGAATGGGCGTTTGCAGGCTTTCATGACACATTTCGATTATTTGGAACCTCTTTTGACCGCGAATACTATGAAAGCAATATTTATAAGCACGGCAGGGAAGTAATCCTTAAAGGTTTGGAACAAGGGCTATTTAAGAAGCTCCCGGACGGGGCGATAGTTGTAGATTTAACGAATAAAGGTTTGGACGAAAAAGTGCTGCTTCGTTCTAATGGCACTTCTGTCTATATCGTGCAGGATATCTATTTGGCTCATTTAAAAGCGAAAGATTTTTCATACGACCGATCCATTTATGTTGTAGGCAATGAACAAGAATATCACTTTAAAGTACTAAAGGAGATCCTTGAAATCCTGGATACAAAAGTAAGCGGCGGCATCCATCATTTATCCTACGGAATGGTTGAACTGCCGGAAGGAAAGATGAAATCCAGAGAAGGTACTGTTGTGGATGCCGACGACCTCATTATTGACACCAGTTTATTAGCCGAGGAAGAAATCCGCAGACGTTATCAGCTTACCGAAGAAGAGGTAAAAGAACGCGCTCTAAAAATAGCTTTGGCCGCAATAAAATATCAGTTGCTAAAGACGGAAACAGGAAAGAATATGGTTTTTAATCCGAAGGAAGCGATTCGTTTCGAAGGTGATACCGGTCCGTATGTTTTATATAGTTATGCCAGAGCTTCTTCGATTCTTCGTAAAGCGGACATATCAATAAGTATTGAACAATGGAGTGCTAATGAACATGAGGCGCGACTTCTAAAGAAGATCTATCAATTTCCGGATATTGTGAAGTTATCAAGTGAACGGCTAACGCCATCAACACTTGCCAATTATACCCTTGAATTATGCCAGATTTTTAATGAATTCTACCACGAATGCCCTGTGCTTCGGAGTGAAATTGCCGGTCAAAGGTTGGCTTTGGTTGCCGCTTTTCGAAATGTTTCTGGGAAATGTTTGGAGCTTTTAGGGATTGATAAGATTGAGGAAATGTAATGCCTTCACGTCGCGAAGAAAGGAAAAAAGAAAGCACATGGAACAAACATCATTGTTGAAATAAGGATATAAGGCAATATAACCGGGTTTACAATTTAGTTTAGCCGCGCGGATTTATCTCATGGTCATCAGCCATCATGGGTAAATTGTAAGAAAAATCTTTTATTGTCGAACTGTCCGTTGCGGCGTGTCTCTAAGACACGACACGGAGATGGTAAACTATAGATGATTACGAATATTTACAGCTCAACCTGATAACATTAGGAGTTATCCCGCAGTGGACGGAACCCGGCAATAGCTAAATGGATTTTTCATGTTTGGAAGAGAAAGGTAAATATTATGGATGAAATAAATATGGAATGGTCAAAAGAAAAGCAACATGCATTGGAACTAGAATTAAAAAGCATGGGCGCAGATATAATTCGGTTCGCGGACCTATCCAGCCTTCCTGAAAAAGTAACCAGTGGGTTCAGCAAGGCGATACTCATTGGAATTCTATTGTCAAAAGAATATATACTCAATTTGTGTGAAACAAGCGGAACAGATTCAAATGAGTTTGGCGAAAAAGAACATAAAGCTGATGAATTGGCAGAATGGACCGCCGGATGTCTTCAAATGCGTGGATATAAGGTTTTTGCCCAATCCGAAGAAAACATCTGGCAAAACGGCTATTTCGACACAAAAACTAAGTCGTCCGTTTTGCCCCACAAGACAATAGCTTTGCTTGCAGGTTTAGGATGGATAGGGAAAAATGATCTGCTCGTTACCCAGGACTACGGCTGTGCCTTTTGTATGTGTACAGTTCTGACAGATGCTCCACTGGATGTAGAAATGCCATCATTAATCAATTCAAGATGCGGAGAATGCGATATCTGCAAACAGATTTGTCCCACAAATGCAATATTGGGGAATGATTGGTCCAGGGACTGCAATCGCGATATGTTGGTTGACGTGTATCGCTGTGAAACTTGTTTGAAATGTTTGGTTCATTGTCAATGGACTGCTAATTATGTAAAGTGAGGTCTTAATCTTATGCGCAAGTATTTTACGTATCTATGCATCATCTTTTTAAGCTGGTTTTTACTTCACACTGCCATAATAACAATCGACGGCTTGACTGACGAACTCAAACCTGCCGATGTGGGGGTGGTTTTGGGCAATAAAGTTGAGTTTAACGGTGAGCCTTCGTTAAGACTGAAAAGCAGGCTGGATAGAGGGGTTGAGCTTTATAGAGCAGGATATTTTAAACATATTATCGTCAGTGGCGGATTGGGAAAGGAAGGCTTTTATGAAGCCGATGTGATGAAACGCTATTTAATCAAGCAGGGGATAGCTGAGAAGTTCATCATTTCGGATAGAAGCGCAAAGAACACCTATGATACCGCTAAAAACTCCCGAAAAATCATGACGGAAATGAATTACCAATCCGCCCTGGTAATTTCCCAATATTATCATATATCCAGAACGAAACTGGCCTTTTCGAAGGCTGGAGTAGAAACGATCGCTGCGGCGCACGCGAAACGATTCGAGATCCGGGACGCATATGCGCTGATAAGGGAATTTTTCGGTTTTTATAAGTATTTGTTCTTAAGTTATTAAAGAACTTGGCGCTGCTGGCAAAAACACTTCACATTTCTTTTTGTCGTGAAATATCCTTTACTGTCGCGTAGGGATGAGGATACCGGCCATTTTCCGCGGTGAAAGATTTGACTCCCGGAATGTCGCTGATCTGGACCGCCGCTTGGGGACAATAGTTCAGACAGGCGAAACACATATAACACAGCACACTTTTTTGCCAAACCGGCTTGTGCTCCACCAGTTTGATTTTTTGGGATAGGCAGACTTTGGCGCATATTCCGCAATCATTGCACTTGGTATCGGTGTAAAAGTAATTAACCCCTCCGGTATGCTCCACCACTGCCATACAGAAAAGGACCGTTTTTTCCAGGATGTAACCGATAAGCGGGTTTGAATGGCACCGGATGGTATAATCCAGGTCTTTTTCACGGCTGGCCAGTTTCCCGTTGATGGTCTCCTGAATGATATCCAATTTGCCCCAAGCACAACTTTTTCCAAAGAGGCGATATCGCTTTCAGAGGGAACCTGGTAATTTTCATGCCGCGACTCGTTATTCCACATATTCAGGATAAAATGGGAGTCCAACTGTTTTTGCTTTTTCCGCAGCAAATAATCGATTTTTTCAAAACCTCGAAATATTGAGCCATAACGGGTTGCGATGGCAAAGACGTATTCCGCCGATTTGATATCAAGTTTCGCGATAAACTTTTTTACGGCAATGGGAATCGTTAACGCGTGTACCGGAAACACAAAACCTATTGTATTTCCCTGGGTTCGAATTACTTTTTCCCGTAACAGGCCAACCATGGGGATGATGGTGGAGCCGGGGATTCTTTTTTGAAGCTGCCTGGCAATAAATAACGAGTTGCCGGTTCCCGAAAAGTAGTAAATTTGGATACTCATTGATTGCCATCCTTTCGTTTGAGGGGTACCGAATTGTCCTTAATGAAAGTACGTTTATACCGGAAATAAGTGAATTGAAAGGTGTATGGCATGTTTATTTTTGACCCGCAATATCATCTTCCGTTATCTCCGGGTGAGAATACCGTCCGTTTTTCGCAGTATATTTTTTTAATAAAACGGATTGGCCGGGGCAATAATTAAAACAAGCGTAACAATAATAACATTTCAGTTCTTCCTGCCATACCGGTTTGCCGCCGGCCATTTTTATCTTTCGGGACGGGCAAACCTGTACGCAAATCCCACAACCGGTACACGTTGTATCGGTATAAAAATTAAGCTTAGCTTTTATATCTTTGGATAGCGATGAAATAAGGCGTTCCAAAAAAATACTTAAAAGATTAGCGACGTTCTTTGGCGGATATTTTTCTTTATTACGAATTATTTTTGAAATAAAATCCAGCTTGTTTTGGACAACCGACTCCAACTCCATGACTTTTTCCGGGGTGATTTGATTGATCCAGCCTTGATCTCCGGGTCCCGGCTTAATACCGGTTGGAGAGTTGTTGGCCATATTCAGCATAAGAAACGAATCCAAATTTTTACCTTGTTTTTGCAACATTCTTTGGATATAAATATTTGCCACACAAAAGGTACCTAGCCTGGTGGCTAATCCAAAAGTATATTCGGCGGATTTGCTATCAAGTTTTTCAAGAAATTTTCGCACCGGAACCGGAACTGTGGCGATATGAATCGGAAACACCAGGCCCACTATTTCTCCATGGGTTTCGATTATATCCCGGTTTAAAAGACTCACAATCGGTATCAGCTTTATTTCCGGGATTCGTTTTTGTAGTTCCTTGGCCGCATGAAGAGAATTGCCGGTTCCGGAAAAATAATATACTTCGATGTTCATTGTAAAATGCTCCTTCTAGAATAATTTGTAAAATTCTTCAACTAAATTACTGATTTGCTGTTCCCGCTTTTTATTCATCCAGTTGACAATACCTGTTCCGCATACAGTTGCGTCTTTTGATTCACACAACCTTTTCATTTGGCCCATGGATTGGTTTCCGCCCATCCATGGATAAGGGAATGCCTGTGTGACCAGACAGGCGATCTGTTTATTCCGGAGGGCTGAGATTTGCTGTAG
Organism: Bacillota bacterium; assembly: GCA_029974635.1. Classification (GTDB taxonomy): domain Bacteria; phylum Bacillota; class UBA4882; order UBA8346; family UBA8346; genus JAEZJQ01. The sequence continues at coordinate 97,716 of JARKQY010000055.1, forward strand.
ATAATAGGTCATTACCGGTGATAGGGAAAAGCCCTGTACCGGTGCGCCGAATATGAGCGCGTCATATTGTGCGGTGTCAGGTATTGTTTCAAGTCGGATGTTATTCAATCCCGGACTTCCCGGCCGCCATTCGCCGGTGATTTTTAACTGTTCCAAGCTAACCGAATGTCCTCCCGCGGTGAGTTTTTCCTGTAGTTTCAGGGCGACGGAGTTGGTGTTTCCGGTGTTGGAGTAGATGATAATACCAATTTTCATGTTTTTCTCCTTTTTATTTTAGCATGAATCCGGCAAGTAACTTTCAAAATTACTTGTAACCGCGGACTTGCCGGATTATGTAAAAACCCGATTCTGATTTTAGGGTAAATTAAATGCTGTTAAAAACCAATAGGGATTTTATCCTATGAGTTGCCGCCGCTGAGTTTTCAGGGTTACACAAATTGTGTGGCGGTCGGGGACGATCTTTTTTAATTCCATGTTATATATACATTCTATATCTGATTTTCCTTAATCAAATTCAGCAATTCCAATTTATTACCGGCGCCGGTTTTTTGGTAGATGTTATAAATATGGTTATTGACGGTTTTAAAAGATCGGTCCAGTTTGGCGCTGATTTCTTTGATGGAAAGTCCGCTTAGTAACAGTGCGATGATCTCCGTTTCGCGGTCGGTGATACCGAATTTCCGGACAAAAACTTCGCTGATTTCGATCCGTTCCATGATGGAAGGCGTTTTAATGAAGAAATACTTGGCGGCAAAAACAATACTGATGACATTTACGGAAAAGTAGAATAAATTGCGGGTCAGCATGATAATTTGCGGCTGCCGGTTAAAATTGACAATCAGGGCTTGAAGCGGCATATCGATAATAAATAACAACGCCAGAATTTTTAAAGCTTTTTTCAAATCCGGATTTCCGATTTTTTTTAGATTGAAGGCAATTTGCAGGCTGTAAAGAATAAAGGCGAGAAAAAGGAAGCCAAGGATGACTCCAAAGCAGGAATTTAAAGCCGGTGGAATCATGATTTCATCCTTGCCGAAGTTGTAATAAGCAAATGTTAACGCTGAAAGCAATACAACAAAACAGGGAATCGCGAAGAAGATTTGGTTGATAAGGGCAAATGGTTTGTTAAGAATTCCAAGCGCAAAGCGGGAAAAAGAATAATTTATCAACAACAGAAATATCTCGAAAAGCAGGAAGGGAATGGTTTGCCATACGGAATGCAGGGTATATTGGCCCGCAAGAAAGCCGCCGGATAAATAGCTGTATACTGTGGTAAACCCCACTGTAAAAGTTGTGGTAAGAATGAATAAAGCATAATGCCGGATGGTTTTAATTTTATATTTTAAGTACAGCAAAAAACCTAACAAAGCCGTCATGATGCCGGATAATAATGTCAATACATGAATTATGATATCGATATGCTTCATACCAGCCTCTTAAAATTTAAGATGTTCTAGAAAATCCATTTGGAGTCATCTTATTTTCACAAAATTGATGTAGATAATGATTTTTATTATATTCGGCAATTTTGAAGAAATTCTTTCATTAATGGAAAAGTTGGGGAAATACGATAATGGTGAAGAAAGATTTTTAATCAAACGCCGCACAAGGAGAGTAATTGGATTATCCTTCATCCAGGGTTGCCATGAAAGATTGCTTGAAGATTATTACTGATGACTTGGAGCAGCACCAAATATTTGTAGCGGAGAACGGATTCACAGGTTGTGGGTTTAGTCCATCTTCAGGTAAGGTATACCTTGATGCCCGACCCATATGTGGAGATTGTCGCTTTGGTAACTCGTAAGGGTATGAGAGGCCAAGGAATCGGAACCATTCTTTTAGCTGTAGCGGAGAAATGGGCTTTACACTTTAACATCTATCAGATTCGATTATATTCAAATGCCATACGTGAGAATGCTCATCAATTCTATTATAAAAATATAAAAATGGTTATAAGAAGGGCAAAAACTCAGTGATTTAAAGAAAGATTTCTTTAGAAGAAAAACAAATCTCATCATCCGGATCCGGTTTTAAAGATTCCATACTTTTTGACAACTATGGCAGTGACAGTACCCATAATAATAAACTCAAGGATCGCCATTAAATTGGAAAGTGGACTGTTTCTTCCCTGTAATTGAATATGTAACAACCGCATAAAAAAACCGATGGAAACCAGCCAGGCCATAGCCCCGATCCCGATTCCTTTCAGCAGGTAGAAATCCTTTCCGGTTAGCCGCAATGAATACGCGACTATAATGCCAAAAATAGCCCCTAACGTAAAATGGGCTACATAACCTACCAGAAAACCAATGGGCGTATCAGTCAGGTGGTTGTTGAGAATAATACTGGCAGCCGTCTCCGAAACGGTGATGAATTTTAGACCAAGTAACCGGGCAAACCCGACAAATAAGGATAGAATAGCTGATGATATCAGTCCGGCAATGACGCCAATCGTATAGGTGTCTCGCATATTTTGCTCTCCCTGGATAAAACTGAACTACACAGTAAATTATTCTCTCCAATAGAACTTTTTATTTATGAAATAATGCTTTTTTGGGCTGACATATCAAAAATACCAAAAATACCATCCAAAACAATCTATTGAAAAGGACTCCGCCAACTGAGCCACGGAGTCCTCTTTGGCTACTTTTGCAAATTATCACAGTAAATGTGCATTGCTTCCCGGAGAAACTTGGCCAGTCCCGGTTTGACTTTATCGATATTGGCGGTGAAACGATCGTCATCCACATACAAATCCCCTAGGCCCCGGAATATCTCCAGAGTACAGTTATAAAAATTATCGGTAATGTGCTGCCGCCATTGGGCAACGGCTTCCTGCACCTCGGGGTCGGATGGGCCCTTTTCCATAGAATCTGCAATTCTTTGATAAATTTCGTTTGATTTGGACATGATTCGGGACCAATCATCCTTGGTGTACTTTGCCGCCTTTTGCATACTTTCTTTGTAGGCGTCGGTATCGCCATATTTTTGCCTGGTTTCCGCGGCGTATTTTGCTTGATGTTTTTCGATCTCCGACATATCAAAGACCTTGAACATTTCCTGGTTATTCATTTGAATACCTCCTTTTATTGACTTAATGGTTTCGTCCACGGAAGCGATGATCTTTTCAAGCCGCGCCTTCTTCTTTATCAAGAGCTCGCGGTGGGCCGTCAATGCCTGTTTGCGGTCAAATCCGGGATTATCGAGGATATTTTTGGCCTCTTGGAGACCAAATCCAAGTTCCTTAAAGAACAGGATCTGCTGTAACCGTTCCAGGTCCTTTTCGGTATAAAGCCTGTATCCGGCCGGGCTTACAGACTCCGGTTTCAGCAGCCCGATTTGATCATAATGATGCAGGGTGCGTACACTGACTCCGGCCATATCGGCAACTTCTTTTACCTTGTAATGCAATCTCATCACCTCCATTTTTTATGATAATCTATGACGTAACGTTATAGTCAAGCTAAATTTGATCAGGATTTATAGGATGATAAAATTTGCAGGATAAAAATACCGATAAAAATTTTTTTAATCCCCTAATCCAGTTAAGCCTGTCGAAAAAACCTTACGATATAGCAATTTGCAGGACGGTTCCCAAAAATCCGTATATTTAGAACGTGATTTCATTGTTTGTACCATAAAATTCTGCACATCCGGTTCAAAAAATTGTTGAAGATCTTTGAAAAATATTTGATTCATTTTCAGGTAGTTAACAGATACGATCTAATAGTGTAGAAGCAATGATTGACGGTTTGCATTTTATTTTTAGGAGGTGATTTAAGTTCGATAATTTTGTGGTTTCCAGTTATCAAGTCATTTCTATATCTCAAAACATTTGAAGGGGGAAAAAAATGAAACGCAACAACAGCATGCTTTTTGTATTGCTCATCGTTTCTTTATGCCTGATTTTAGCGGTTAATGTAGTTGGGGCTCCCAAGAAATACGTCATCGGGTTCTCCCAGATTGGCGCTGAGAGCGGCTGGCGTACTGCTGAAACCGAATCGGTTAAATCAACCGCCGCTGAACGCGGTATTGAACTGAAATTCGCGGATGCGCAACAAAAACAGGAGAACCAGATCAAGGCGCTTCGTTCGTTCATCGCCCAAAAGGTTGACGGAATCCTGCTGGCTCCGGTGGTTGAATCTGGCTGGGAGGAAGTACTGCAAGAGGCCAAGGATGCCAAGATTCCCGTAGTATTGTTAGACCGTGGTATCAACGTGAAGGACGATTCGCTTTATGTATGCAAAATCACCTCCGACTTCATTTGGGAAGGCAAAGCCGCCGGTGAATGGCTGGCCAAGAAAATGAAGAGCAAGGCCAACATCGCCGAGTTGCAAGGTACCCCCGGCGCTTCCGCCGCTATCGAACGCAAGAAGGGTTTTGAACAAGCCATTGCCAAGTTCAAAGGCATGAAGATCGTCAAATCCCAAACCGGAAACTTTACCCGCGCTGAAGGCAAACAGGTTATGGAAGCCTTCTTGAAAGCCGACAAAACCATCAACGCCGTATATGCTCACAATGATGATATGGCCCTTGGCGCCATCCAGGCTATTGAAGAAGCTGGTAAGAAACCTGGCAAGGACATCATCATCATCTCCATCGACGGAGTCAAAGCCGCCTTTGAAGCCATGGTCGCCGGAAAACTCAACTGCACCGTGGAATGCAACCCGCTACTGGGGCCTATTGGTTTTGATACCCTTATCGGTGCCATCAACGGTAAAACTTATCCCAAATGGGTTGTCCAAAAAGACGGAGTCTTCTCTATGGAAACAGCCGCCAAAGTGTTGCCGACCCGTAAATATTAATCCAATTTCAGTTTAAAAAGAGGTTCATCATGTCTGAAACCACTCCAATTCTTTCCGTAAGAGGAATCAGCAAGAGCTTTCCGGGAGTGAAAGCTCTTGCCGGAGTGGACTTCAACCTGTATCAGGGTGAAGTCCATGCGTTGATGGGTGAAAACGGGGCTGGAAAGTCAACCTTGATTAAACTATTGACCGGCGTCTATGAACGCGACCAGGGGCAAATTTTTTTAGAAGGCAAGGAGATCCGTCCTCACTCCCCCAATCATGCCCAAGAGATGGGTATCAGCACGGTATATCAAGAAGTAAATTTAGTTCCCACTTTGTCGGTGGCGGAAAATATTTTTTTGGGCCGGCAACCGTTGCGATTTGGCGCTATCCAATGGCAAAAGATGAAAACGGGGGCGGAGGCAGCCTTGCAACGTCTCAATCTTAACTTGGATGTGAAGCAGCAATTATCGTCATATTCCATTGCCGTTCAACAAATGGTGGCCATTGCCCGGGCTTTGGATATATCCGCTAAAATTTTGATTCTGGATGAACCCACCTCGAGCCTTGACAGCAACGAAGTAGCCCAGTTGTTTAAAGTGGTCCGCAAGTTAAAAAAAGACGGCCTGGGAATCATTTTTGTAACCCATTTCTTAGATCAAGTCTATGAGATCAGCGATCGGATAACCGTGCTTCGCAACGGCCAACTGGTTGGAGAATTTGAAACCGGCGCCTTGCCAAGGATCGAATTGATTAAGAAAATGATCGGCCGGGAGTTCGAAGCCTTTAATGCCCAGGATGATAAACGGGAAAGTAGCGCCGAAATTGACAAAAAACAATTCATGAAGGTCGAGCGTTTGAGTAAAAAAGGCGCCGTCGTACCCTTTGATTTGAGCCTGCACATAGGAGAAGTATTGGGTTTAGCAGGCTTGCTTGGCTCAGGACGTACTGAAATCGCCCGTTTGTTATTTGGCATTGACAAAGCAGACCACGGGCGAATATTCCTTGATAACCGGCAGGTTGCCTTTTTTTCACCACGCAAGGCAATTGCTTTCGGGTTCGGTTTTTGCCCGGAAGATCGGAAGACATCGGGAATCATTGAGGAGCTTTCAGTCAAGGAAAATATTATCCTGGCGCTGCAGGCCAAAAAAGGATGGCTGCATACCATTTCCCGTAAAACTCAGGAAGAGATCGCCGCTACTTATATTCGTACCTTAAATATTGCCACTCCCAACGCGGATCAAAAAGTTAAGAACCTGAGCGGTGGTAATCAGCAAAAGGCAATAGTTGCCCGTTGGCTGGCATCCAACCCTCGTTTTTTGATATTGGATGAGCCGACTCGCGGGATCGATATCGGCGCTAAAGCGGAGATTCAAAAACTGATCCTTTCCTTGAGCAACGAAGGAATGTCAATCCTGTTTATCTCCTCCGAACTAAATGAAGTGACGCGCTGTGCCCACCGGGTCGTAGTTTTAAGGGACCGGCGCAAAATAACGGAATTAACCGCAGACCAAATTGACGAACAGGTGATCATGCATACCATTGCAGAAGGATAATGAAAATGTCAATAAATAAAACTAATCATACCATCAATAATCATGGTTTTGTGACTCTAATCTGGCCGTTGATGGGCCTGGCGGCTATTTTGTTGTTCAATTTGTTTTTTACGCCAAATTTTTTTCATATCGAGATCAAGGATAGCCATCTTTATGGCAGTTTAATTGATATACTCAATCGCGCCGCTCCGGTCATCTTAATTTCAATCGGAATGACATTGGTCATCGCTACTGCAGGAATTGATATTTCGGTGGGCTCGGTGATTGCCATATCCGGGGCTATAGCGGCGTCTTTAATTGCGAAAACCGGCGCCCCGTTATTGGTTGTGGTTACGGTTCCCTTGTTAATTTCAATGATATTGGGTGCCTGGAACGGTTTTTTGGTGTCCGCCATTGGGGTTCAACCCATTATTGCCTCATTGATTCTGATGGTGGCCGGAAGAGGCATTGCCCAATTGATTACCGACGGCCAGATTGTAACTTTTGAAAACAAAGCTTTCGAATATATCGGTAACGGATTTTTATTTGGAATACCATTTACGATCACCATTATTGCATTGGTCTTCGGAGTTACCCAGACACTTACCCGCAAAACGGCCCTGGGCCTATTTATTGAATCAGTAGGCTGCAATCCGACTGCCAGCCGGTTTTCCGGAATCAGCGTCCGTTCCATCAAACAGGTAGTGTATATTTTTTCAGGATTCTGCGCCGGAGTAGCCGGGCTAATCGCCGCTGCGAATATTAAGGGTGCTGATTCCAATAATGCCGGTGATGGATTGGAATTGGACGCCATTCTGGCCGTGGTTATCGGCGGCAACTCTTTGGATGGGGGTAAATTCTCCCTGACCGGATCTCTCATCGGAGCATTAATCATTCAGAGCCTTACCACCACCATCTTGACCCGGGGCGTACCGGTGGAAGTCACCCGGGTGGTGAAAGCTTTAGTAGTTGTGGCGGTTTTTCTGGCGCAATCCGAGACGTTCCGTAACAGCATCCGCGCCAAGTTCAGGAGGCGAACCCCATGAAAATCAAGATCGACCGCAAATACATCCCGGTGATTGCTACATTTCTTGTTGCCCTGTTGCTTTATTGCGGAGTCGGTATTCGTTATCCCGGCTTTATGACATTCAGAGTATTTGTCAATTTCTTTATCGATAATGCTTATTTGGGAATTGCGGCCATCGGTATGACTTTTGTTATTCTTTCCGGCGGCATCGACCTCTCGGTGGGCTCAATGGTTGCTTTTACCGGAGTGCTTACTGCATTCCTCATCGAAAAGCAGGGTCTTCACCCTTTAATGGCTATTGTTATCTCCTTGGGCTGCGGCTCCCTTATCGGATATGTCATGGGCTGCTTGATTCATTATTTTAAATCAGCTCCCTTCATTGTCACTCTTACTGGAATGTTTTTTTGCCGGGGCTTGGCCAATTTAATCAGTCTGGAGTCGATCCCGATTTATAATCCGGTTTTTAAAAGCTTTGTACGCCTGGCCGTTGAATTGCCGGGGAGAATTAAAATACCGGCAATTGTGTTTATCTTTTTGTTAGTATTCATAGCCGCAATTTATATTGCGCATTTTACCAAATTCGGACGCAATGTATACGCACTGGGCGGCAGTTCCCAATCCGCTCTATTAATGGGCCTTCCAGTGGGACGCACCAGGATTGCCGTTTATGCCTTAAGCGGTTTTTTATCGGCCTTGGCTGGAGTTGTCTTCACAATGTATACATCCGCCGGTTATGGATTATCCGGTCTCGGAATGGAAATGGAAGCCATTGCTTCAGTAGTCATCGGCGGAACATTATTGACCGGCGGAGTCGGATACGTTGCCGGCACTTTGGTGGGAGTATTGATTCAGGCTATCATCCAGACTTTTATTACCTTTGACGGGACGTTAAGCTCCTGGTGGACCAAGATTGCCATTGGGTTATTGCTCTTAATCTTCATCCTGCTACAAAGGTTTATCTCCCAGGCTTCCCGGATATCCAAGCCGACGGAGACAGTTAATATATAAGGATGAATATGTTTATATCCATCACCTTCCTCCCGGAAAAGGGGCTGTCCCAAAAGGTATTTTGACGATGATGATATACAATATATAGTTTTGGAGTTGTCTATGGATGCTATATATTGTATATCATGCCGGATTCAAAGTGCTTTTTAGACAGCTTCTTTTTTGGATTGTAAAAAAATTTGCTGGTTTCATTTTTGCGATAAATTATATTATAATAAGAACTGGGTGATGTTTTTGGCCGCAAAATCAAAATACGCCATTTTATTCGGATTGAGCGGGTTGCTGATTATCCTGACACTTTTACTTCCGCTGGCCTGGGGTGGAAAATCGAAAATCGTGGTTGGTTTTTCCCAGATGGAATATAATAACCCGTGGCGCATTGCTGAAACCAACAGCATTAAGGCGGAAGCCCAAAAAAGAGGCTACGAGTTAAAGTATACCGACGCCAAAGGCCAGGTTTCCAAGCAAATTCTCGATGTTCAATTCTTAGTCAATCAAAATATTCATTATCTCATTTTAGCGCCCAGGGAATATCAAGGACTGGCACCGGCCCTGCAAATTGCCAAAAAAGCAAAAATCCCGGTTATTTTGATTGATCGGGATGCCGCTGGTAAACCTGGGGAAGATTATATTACTTTGATCGCCTCCGATTTTGTATGGGAAGGCGAGACCGCAGCTTCGTGGCTGGCCAAAGCCACCGGATACTCGGCTAGGATCGTTGAATTGACTGGTACGGAAGGGTCTTCCGTAGCCCGCGATCGTTCCGCCGGTTTTCGGAACCGGATTCGTTCATTTCCCGGAATGAAAATTATTGCCTCTCAAAATGGAGATTTCGCCCGCTTTACCGGCCAAAAAGCCATGGAAAGCATTATTCAAACCAAAGGCCGGGAAATTACGGCGGTATTCGCTCACAATGATGAAATGGCCATTGGAGCTATCCAGGCCTTGAAAGCCGCCGGTATGATCCCGGGGAAAGATGTGGTACTGGTATCCATTGACGGTGAACAAGACGCTTTAAAGGCCATCATTGCCGGAGAATTGGGAGCTACTGTTGAATGCGATCCGCGATTCGGCCCCAAGGTTTTCGATGTCATTGAAAAACATCGCCGCGGCGAAAAAATCCCGGTCAAAATCGTGAATAAGGATCGTTTTTTCGATATTACTAACGCGAAATATTTTATCGAGGAAGCGTATTAATAATTATTTAAAAAATTCATTCATATTCCCTCCATAATTTGGCATACTATGAAAAGTAAACTACTCTTTTGAACAAGCCAATTATGATCCCCGCGGTACAATAAGTAAATGTGGAAAATCACATCGGGGAGAATTGGAGGAGGGGCTGCCATGGCCAAAACGACGAACAAACGATTCGATAAAAATCACTATTGGAGTGGAGTTTTTTGCGGGGTGTTTTTGGGCTGCTTTTTTACCTCGCTGCTTATATTGGTCATCATCCGGGTTCAAGGGCTGAAGGTTGGTGTAAATCCTGATCAATTAGCCCGAATGGTTCAGGTTAAAGTGCAAAACGAGGCCAAAAACGATATCCCTATTTTATTAGAAGGGTTTAAGCATGAACTTCCCGCTGAGATCAACAAACATATGGTTGGACTAAGCGATTTGACCATTGGATTCGGGAAAAGTCAGGTTAAGTTGCCGGAAGATATGCTGGTTTCCATTAAGGACGAGTTTAACCGGATCATTGAAGAGGGAATTATCAATACCCTCAATAATTATGACACCAGTCAATACCAGGAACGAGTCGGAAAAAATGCTTATGATTTGGTCTCCAATTTGCTGCGGCAGGAGATTATCGGCAGGACCTATCTGCTCAAAACCAACCAGTGGTTTTCCGTTCCTTTAAAGATCGTATCCACTTCTGAAGACCAATTTCGGCTGGGTTTGTAATTTAATTTAATACTCTTGTTTTAAAAAAGAAAGCCGATAAATATATAGAAATAGTTATCTAGTTTTAATATTGATAGCTCGATAACTGGCAACTAAATAACTAATATCTATTAACTGTTTTTCCTTCTTTTATCCTCTCTTTCCTAACCCGAACATATCGGAACCAACAAGGGTTTTAAATTGATTATGCAATTTTTTTCCAAAAAACGTGAATTTTGAGGGTTAGAAACTATTGACTATCCATACTTATTGTGTTAACGTTGTGTCGTAATTACAACTCATTGTAGCGCAGCTACAATTTTAAATTATCCCCAAAAGTTTGCTAAAAAGCGAACTTTTTATGGATAATACTTTTGGAGGTCGCCCTTGATTCAGGTTATTCCATTTTTGGCCGATAAGGAACCGATCTATTTGCCTTTACTAGCAAGAGGGTTGTCTGATCTTTCCGCCCTGCGTTTTAATGCTGCCGAAATTCAGGCTCAGGTTAATATTGATCTCTCTTTTGAACAGTTGGAAGAGCATTTACGGCAGCAGGCTCCGAAATCAAACTGGGAGGGGCAAGATCTTTGGTTTTCAGGCAAGCTGAACGGAACCCAGGAATTGAAAATGTCCCTGGTTTTATTTGATCCCAAACTTGAGCAATTGATTTATCAGGATTCATTTCAAGTTCCGGAGGATAAATTTTTGGAGGAGTGGGAAAATCACTTACACGCATTGCTAGAGTATTTACATGCTGACCTGGAAATCTTTGATAGCAATCGACGCATGTATACCAAATCCCTCGAGGCCTTCCTTGCCTTTCGAAAAGGATTGGAGACAATCTCCCAGGCCAAAAACGACCGTACCCGGAATGAAGGATTGGAAAACCTGCTGAAGGCTGTCGCCTACGATCCTGAATTTATAGAAGCGGCTGATATCTTATTGTTATTCTTAATGCAAAACAATATTACCGTTAATTATGACAGTTCAATCAGTATTTTGGAGCGGTTACATCAAATCACAACCAAACACCCGCGGATTCCAATGGTATTGGCCGAAGTATACTTTCAAATGGGCAATAAGGAGAAAGCGGAACAACTATTACTGGAATTGATCAAATCCGAACCGGAATTTACCGAAGGATGGTTGCGCTTAGCCTTGCTTTATCATAATTCGGAACGAATGCCGGAGGCAATTTCGGCCTTAAAATCGATTTTAGCATACGATCCTAAGGAGGCTACCGCTCTTGATCTGATGGGGGCTATTTACGCGGCCCAGGAAGATCGGATAAAGGCCGAAAAGGCTTGGTTAAAGGCGCTTAAAACCGATCCTACCCGGGTAAACATCTTGAATAACTTGGCATTGCTGGCTGAAGAAGATGACAATCCGGAAAAAGCTGAGGATTATTACCAGCAGGCTCTGAAATTGAACAATAGTTGGTGGGGTACTTATTATAACTTCGGTTCATTTTGTTTTCGCAGGAACCGTTTTGAAGAAGCCGCGAGTCTTTTAAGCCGGGCCATAGAACTAAATCCAAATCACTATCAAGCCTTTCAAAATTTAGGATTAACCTTAATCAAACTGGGGCGATACAATGAAGCTCAAGAAGCGCTGCTGCAATTACTCCAATTAGCTCCCGACAACAGCACCCGGCGTCAGACACTGCAACTGCTTAACCAGTTAAATGATTCCGAGGTTAAATTGGAATTAAAAATCCGGCAGTTGGACCGAATCTGGAATAGCGGAAACCGTTGGTTAGTAGCGGTTAATGCGTGCAAACTGTTCATTAAAGCCCGAAGACGTTGGTATTATTGGTACCTGTTGGGCAGAATCTTCGGGGATCTTAAGTTTAAAAAGGTCATGATATTTTTATGGCATTACGGCTTACATTTTGATCCCGGTTTCCCGTTATTAAAGGAAGTTGGACTCTATTACTGGAAAAAAAATCATTATGCCAAGTCCTTACCATTACTGCGAAAGGCGCATGAACTCCACAAGAGTGATCCCGATACAGCCAAGGCATATTTGCAAACTTTGATTAATTTAGGCGAAGTAAAGGAATTGCAAGCAAACATGCGGGTCTTATCCCAATTTGCCATCCCCGAAAAGTTGGCCCAGGAAGGAAGAATGAAATAGATAATGGCTGATATATTCAGCCGTCGGAGTATTAGTTCATCGGCATCCAAGAAAAACCTTGCCAAATCAATGTAATTGTGGTAAACTTATTTAAAGAATGATTCGTTAAGGAGTGGGGAAACCCACTCCTTCCGTTTGTAGAACTCATCAGGAGGTTGTAAATTTTGTCCCAGGGACGAATTGAAGCCCTCGTTGCCAACTTGGGGACGCCGTTGGCCGAAGACTTGGGCTACGAGTTGATAGATGTGGAATATCGTAAAGAAGGACCGGACTGGATTTTACGATGTTCCATCGATTGCGAAACCGGGGTTGGGATTAACGAATGTCAACGGTTTAGCGAGGCTTTGGAGAAATTACTCGACCAGGAAGACCCAATTCCCGGTCATTATTTATTAGAGATTTCCTCTCCCGGCGCCGAGCGGCCGTTGAAAAAAGACCGGGATTTTGAAAGGTTTAGCGGAAGCCGGGCTGAAATTAAGCTTTTTCAGCCGCTTAACGGGCAAAAGATTTTTCACGGCCAACTCCTGGGGATTAAAAAGAATGAAACGGATCAGTCCATTCAGGTAATACTCAATAGTGATAACCGTATTGTGGAAATTCCACGACAAACCATCGCGAAGGCGCGGCTGGTGCAGGAATCAATAAATCCGAGTCAAAGTGGCAAAGGAGGCAAAAAAGGGAAATGAATCATGAGTTTATGGATGCTCTGGAGCAAGTCGAAAGAGAAAAGGGTATCAGCAAAGAGATATTGCTGGATGCAATTGAAACCGCATTGGCTTCAGCCTATAAACGGGATCAAAAAGTTGCTCAGAGCATTGAGGTGCGGATTGCGCCTGATACTGGAGCTTTTCATGTCTATACTCACAAAACAGTGGTTGAAGAGGTGGAAGATGATAAAAACGAAATTGCCCTAAGCGATGCGCAAAAAATTAATCCCATATATGAATTGGGCGATTTGGTTGAATTCGAGATCTATCCAAAGGAATTTGGAAGAATTGCCGCTCAGACCGCTAAACAGGTTGTAGTGCAACGAATCCGGGAAGCGGAGCGCGGCATAATTTATGATGAATTTATCAACCGGGTCGGGGATTTGATTACCGGAATCATCCAACGGTTTGAGCAGCGAAATATTTACATCGATTTAGGCAGAATTGAAGGAATATTGCCGGCAAACGAGCAAATGCCCAATGAACATTATGAGCAAGGCATGAGAGTAAAGACCTTCGTGGTTGAAGTCAAAAAGACCACCAAAGGGCCCCAGGTATTGCTCTCGAGGACTCGGACCGGTTTGTTGAAACGGCTTTTCGAGTTGGAAGTGCCGGAGATTCAGGATGGCTTAGTTGAGATTAAATCAGTCGCCCGTGAACCCGGGTATCGCTCAAAAATAGCCGTTTACAGCCGTGATCCGCAAATTGATCCGGTAGGAGCTTGTGTGGGTTCCCGGGGGATACGGGTGCAAATGATTGTCCGGGAGTTAAAGGGGGAAAAAATCGATGTTATTCCCTGGAGTTTGGACCCCATTGAGTTTATCATCAATGCCTTAAGCCCGGCCAAGGTCAGTGAGGTTAAGATTCTACCTTCCAAGAAGACGGCCATTGTTATCGTCCCGGATTTTCAGCTTTCGCTGGCCATCGGGAAAGAAGGGCAAAATGCCCGTCTGGCAGCCAAACTTACCACCTGGAAAATTGATATTAAGAGTGAATCACAAGCTGCCCAACAATCGGAAGACATCGATCGACTCGTAAGAGACGAGATCGGATTTAGGGATCTTGACTCCAAAACTCCAGTTTCCAATGAGCAGCCGGAGGATTATGAGCCGCTGTACGAAACCGAGGCCTTATCTGAACTGGAACGGGCTTATCAGGAAGTCACCGAAGAAACAACCGAGGAATGGTTGGAAGAGTTGCCGCCGGAAACCGTAGTGGAAGAGGATGAAGAAGAGATCGTTCCCAAGAAAAAGGTTAAGAAATCCAAGGGCCCATCCAAAATCCTTGCCCGGATCGAACTGGATGATGAACCGGTTTCTACTGAAGACGGCTACTTTTTTGCCGACGTTTTGGATGAACGGAAATCAGCCAAACAGAGCGCCGAATCTGAAGATGGCGGTGCAGAATCAACATCTGCTGAAGATAATGGCGACGGGGATAATTCCCAAGGATTTACCATTGGGCAATTACTCGGTAAGGAATTAAGTAAACCCAAAATTAAGGACACCTCTGGCAAAGGGTCAAAGAGGGGGGCCAAAAAGGAAAAAGTATGAAGACGAAAAAAGTGCCACTTCGGACCTGTTTGGGGTGTAAAACCGTGAAACCCAAAAAAGAACTGATCAGAATCGTCCGGACTCCCAATGGCGAAGTTATTATTGACCCTACCGGAAAGAAATCCGGACGCGGCGCATATACCTGCCCGAACATCAATTGTTTGGAGCAGACCTTTAAAGGTTCATTATTGGATTCGGCACTGGAAATCAAGTTGACCGAAGAGGCCAAAACCAATTTGCGTGAGGATTTGAAACGGTTATTTCATGAGTAAGATACAAACGATGTTAGGTTTTGCAGCGAAAGCCGGTCAATTGGTTACCGGTTCCACTGCTGTCGAAGTTGCGTTAAAAAAACACCGCGTATATTTAGTGATATGCGCCACCGATCTGGCAGCCCGCACTGTCAAAAAATTTAACTCGCTGTGCCAGTTCCACCGGATTGCGTTTTATAATTTCAGTACTCGTTCGGAACTTGGACAATGGATTGGAATTCCGGAGCGGGGGGTCATCGGGGTGGTTTCCAAACAGTTCGCCGGAACCATTGGTCGGTTACTTGACGATTTACGAGAGCAAGAAAATGAAAAACCTTTGAATGAAACAACTTAAGAGATATTAAAGATTGGGGTGATTCACCATCAATAAAGTACGCGTTCATGAATTAAGCAAAGAGTTAGGGATACAGAGTAAGGATTTGATGAATTTCCTTAACAAACTTGGCGCGAATGTAAGAAACCATATGAGTACGATTGAAGATAATTTTGTGGATCAAGCACGACAGGCATTCCCGGCGGTTCAAAAGCAATCCCGGATCCCACAATTCGTGCGCGAAACACCGGCTGAACCGGTTAAACCCCAGGTCAAACCGGGAGTTCAAGCGCCGGCCAATCAGGCGGCGAAACCACAGCAGAAGCTGGTGGTAGATATTCCTAGAGTATTGCCC
The DNA here is from genome assembly GCA_029974635.1 of Bacillota bacterium. GTDB lineage: Bacteria > Bacillota > UBA4882 > UBA8346 > UBA8346 > JAEZJQ01. The sequence goes on from JARKQY010000055.1 coordinate 113,296, forward strand.
AAAAAAGAAGCGATTATACCGCCGCCGCGAAGTGAAAGTGAATATGCGGCAAAAGAGAAACCGGTTGAAAAGCCGGAACAGCTAATTAACCGTCCGCCCACCCGGCCCGGACAGGGGGATGTCGTTCGTCCAAGGCCTAATTTACCGCCCCGGGATATGCACGGCCGCGCTGGAGGCAGGCAGGGAGCAAACCAGGGAGCGCCGGTTCGGAAGCCCGCTTCCACCCAGCCGGTTCAAACCGGTCAAACCGGTTATACCGGGCCGAAACATACCCCGGTATCCAATCAACCATCTAATAAATCCACCGGTTTCCGCCCACAAAATCAGCGACCAGGGCAGTCCCAAGGCAGGCCAGGGTATCAACCCGAGCGGCGCAGCGATAATATTTCGGATTCCAGAAGGGGAGTAGGTAATCCAGCCGCATCTCGAAAAGATACGCCGGCGGCCAGGCCTCCACAAAATCAACAACGGCCGAAAACAGGTCCGAATCAGGGCGGGCCAAGATCAGACGGCCGGGGTAATTTCAGATCGGATAACCGGTTTAATAGGCAACAATCTCAAAAAATGGCACCGTCGCATAAACAAAGGCCGCAAGGACCGGTTACCAGTGTTAAATCGGTGCAGTTGCCGGAATCAATGACTGTTAAAGATTTTTCGCAATTGATTGAGATTTCGGCTTCGGATGTTATTAAAAAATTGATTGGTTTAGGTGTAATGGCCACTATCAATCAAGAGATTGACCGGGATACAATGACTTTAATTGCTAATGAGTATACCATTACAGCAACTGCCGCTCCTACCGAAGAACAAAAGTTACAAGTTGAAGAGGTTGAAGATGATCCCAAATCATTGGTTCACCGCCCTCCGATTGTCACCATTATGGGGCATGTCGATCATGGAAAAACTTCATTATTGGATGCCATTCGGGAGGCTAACGTGATCGCCTCCGAAGCGGGCGGGATCACCCAACATATCGGCGCCTATCAGGTTGAACTCAATGAACGGAAAATTACTTTTTTGGATACCCCCGGTCACGAAGCCTTTACGGCCATGAGAGCCCGTGGCGCACAGGCTACCGATATCGCCGTGTTGGTGGTAGCCGCCGATGACGGAGTAATGCCGCAGACAATTGAAGCTCTTAATCACGCCAAGGACGCCAATGTCGCAATTATTGTGGCCATCAATAAAATGGATAAACCGGGCGCCAACCCGGATCGCATTAAACAGGATTTGACCGAGTACGGCCTGGTATCCGAAGAGTGGGGCGGTGATACCATTTTCGTTCCGGTCTCCGCCAAAAAGCGAATTGGGATTGAAAACTTGCTGGAAATGATTCTGTTAGTAGCTGATGTAAAAGATTTCAAAGCCAATCCGAACCGTGCCGCAAAAGGTACCATCATTGAAGCTCAGCTTGATAAAGGGCACGGCCCGGTGGCCACGGTTCTAGTTCAAAACGGTACCTTGGAGCTGGGGGATTCCATAATCGCCGGCACCGCCGTTGGAAGAGTTAGGGCTTTGATTAACGATAAGGGAAAACGGGTTAAAAAGGCGGGCCCGTCAACGCCGGTAGAAGTTATCGGTTTTAACGAACTTCCCGGCGCCGGTGATATCATGCATGTGATTACCGAAGATCGTATGGCCCGGGAACTTGCCGATAAACGTTCCCAGTTCAAGCGGGAAAGCGAGTTAAAGAGGAACCAGAAGGTCACTCTGGATGATCTTTTTACCAAGATTAAGGAAGGCGAGATCAAGGATCTAAAAATTGTTCTCAAAGCTGATGTTCAGGGTTCAGTGGAAGCCATCAGACAATCATTGGAACGTCTCTCCAACAATGAGGTCAGGGTCAAGGTTATCCATGGCGGGGTTGGAGGCATCGGCGAAGGCGATGTCATGCTGGCGTCCGCTTCAAATGCAATTATTATCGGTTTTAATGTAAGGCCGGATCCGCTTGCGAAGAGAACTGCGGATAAGGAAAACGTGGATATCCGTCTTTACCGTATTATTTACAATATTATCGAGGATGTACAAAAGGCGATGGAAGGCATGCTGGCTCCTCAATATAAAGAAGTGGTCAATGGGCGGGCCGAAATCCGGTTGGTTTATAAAGTGCCCAAAGTGGGGAACATTGCCGGCTGCTTTGTAGTCGAAGGTAAAATAATGCGCAATAATGATATTCGCTTGATTCGGGACAATATTGTAATTCACGAAGGCAAAATCGAATCCTTAAGACGGTTTAAAGATGATGCCCGGGAAGTGGCGGAAGGCTTTGAATGCGGTATTGGTCTTGAAAAGTTTGGTGATATCAAGGAAGGCGATATTATTGAAGCTTTCTCCATGGAAGAAATCAAACGGATGGCTCTGAAATGACGAATTTTTGAGATAGGAGGGATCATCATGGCGGAACACCGTTTAGAACGGCTGCGGGAGCTTATCAAATCCGAGTTCGGCCAGATACTCCAGCGGGATCTAAAAGATCCGCGTATTGGATTTGTTAGTGTCACCGATGTTGAATTATCCAACGATTATGGTCATGTAAAAATATTTGTGAGCATTATGGGTGATGATGAGGCCAAACGTTTGACAATGGAAGGTTTGGAAAGCGCTAAAGGATTTATCCGGACCGAATTGGGAAAGCGGATCCGGTTACGGCATACACCTGAGGTCCATTTAATTGCGGATAACTCCATCGAACGGGGATCCAGAATATTTCAGTTATTGGAAGAAGTTAAGAAAAATCAAGGAGAGTGAATTTGGATTGAACTCCCAATTCCAGGAGTTTCAACGTATTATTGCTTCCAAAGAAGGGTTTTTAATCAGTTGCCATGTTCATCCGGATGGAGATGGAATTGGGTCTTTGTTGGCATTGGGTGCGGTTCTTTTTAAGATGGGGAAAAATGTGCGGTTGGTTTGTACCGATGACGTTCCCAGTGTTTATGGCTTTCTGGAAGATAACTCGCCGGTTGCAATCTCGCAAGGTTTTGACGAACCCCCGGAGGTTTTGATATGTGTCGATTGTGCTGAAAGAGAACGGGTTGCTATTTCTGCCGATATCTGGAACCGGCGCAACCTATTTATCATCAATATTGACCATCATATTACCAACGCCGGGTTTGGTCATTTGAACATTATTGATTCGAATGCCGCGGCAACGGGAGAAATCATTCTTCAGCTGTTGAAGGAGTTGCAATTGCCGGTGAATCACCAAGTCGCATTGGCATTGTATACTGCCATCGCCACCGATACCGGCTTTTTTCGCTATGCCAATACTTCGGCTGAAACTTTGGAATCCTGTTCTTATTTGGTGAAAACTTTTCAAATCGAGCCTGCAAAAGTGGCTGAGCAGGTCCATGAACAAAAAAGTTATAATTCCGTTCGGCTTCTGGGTGAGGTATTAAATACACTTTGTTTGGGTCTTGACGGTAAGGTCGCATGGTCGGTTTTGGATCAGCAAATGCTTGCTAAATATCCGGTGGAGAACGAGGAAACCGAAAGCTACGTTAATTATGCCCGCTCCATCGAAGGTGTTGAAATAGGGATTTTGTTTAAAGAGTTGCGTCCCAACCAAATCAAGTTAAGCTGGCGATCCACTTCGGCGGTTGATGTCAGTAAACTGGCTTCTAATTTTGGCGGAGGCGGCCACGCCCGGGCTGCGGGTTGCACCATTAACGGTTCGTTACCCGAAGTAATCGATAAAGTACTTCATTTTGTGACAGATTTTTACGGGTATTAATCATGTGGCATGGCATACTGGTTGTAAATAAGGAGCGGGGCGTAACCTCGCATCACGTAGTTGTAAAATTACGCCAGGTATTAAGTCAAAAGGCCATCGGTCATACCGGAACCCTGGATCCGGAGGCAACCGGCGTCTTGGTGGTAGGATTGGGGCAGGCAACTCGTTCCTTGCCTTTTTTAAATGAATCCGTGAAGGTATACCGGGCTGAAATCGTTCTTGGGCGGGCTACCGATACTCAGGATGCAACCGGAACCGTCACCGCGGAGAAGAGAGATTTTTTCATTTCCGCCAGTGAACTTGAAAAAGCTCTCCGCCAATTAACCGGCGAAATCGGTCAAATTCCCCCGATGTTTTCCGCGGTGAAGGTTAACGGCCAAAAACTATATGATCTGGCCCGCCAAGGACTGGAAATCCACCGGAACTCCCGGATCATCAAAGTGCATCACTGGCATATTTTGAATCCTCAAGCCGGATATGAATATCAATCCCGGATCCAATGTGCGATAACTTGTTCCAAAGGGACGTATGTCCGGACTTTAATTCATGATTTAGGGGTCCTGCTGGGATGCGGAGCGCATATGGGGAGTTTAATCCGTTTGAAATCCGGTGATTTTCAGTTGGAGGATGCGCATACCTTTGCCCGGATTGAGGACTACTATAAGCGGGGACAATTTGCCGAGCTTTTGATCTCGATGAATACGGCATTAAGCCATTTATTTCCCATTTGGGTTCGGGATGAAGATTTAGTCAAAATTAATAACGGCGGTAAACTTTCTTTTGATAAGTATCCGGGTGATTTAAAAGTGGGCGCTTTGGGCCGAATCGTGGATCAATTCTCCAATGTAATCGCGGTGGTTCAATTGGAAAATGCGGGTACGCATCTATTCTGGCAGCCAGTCAAGGTGTTTAAGTATTCATAGTTTTATCAATCAAAATAACAAGGTGTAGTTTTTCAAATGCAATTATGGGATTCGGTCCATCACGCAACAACATATCTGAAGTCCATTGATGCGCAAACGGTAGTTACTGTCGGTAATTTTGACGGGATTCACCGCGGGCATCGGGCTATCATTCAAAGAGTATTGTCACGCACTCGTGAAATGACTTCCAATGGAAAAGTCATCGCAGTCGTACTTACTTTTACCGGTCATACCGATTATTTTTGGGGTTCTAAACCGCTGATAATCAATACTCCGGAGATTCGCCGCCGGATTTTGGCGGATCTGGGAATTGACGCACTGCTTGAACTAAACTTTGATCATGATTTTGCAGGCTTAGTTCCGGTTGATTTTTTAGACCGTTTTCTAAAAAAAGGCCTTCAATCTGCCGGAGTCGTGGTGGGATATGATTTCAAATTTGGGGCTGAAGGTGCGGGTGATTTTCAATTGCTGCAGCGCTGGGGAATTGAGTCCGGAGTTGCAGTCGAACAGATCCCGCCGGTATTCGAGGGAGAAACCATTATCTCCAGTTCTAAAATCCGGGAATTATTGACTGCGGGTCAGATCGAAGCCGCCAACCGGATGTTGGGCTACCCATTCATCATTGAGGGCGAGATCGTGAGAGGGGAACAACGCGGCCGCAAACTAGGATTTCCCACCGCAAATATGATGAGATCCCCCGGATATATCATGCCGCGTTACGGCGTCTACCTGGTCCGATTCATTTGTGACGGGGAATCGTATTTTGGCATTGCTAATGTTGGAGTTAAACCTACCTTTGGCACATATGATCCTTTAGTTGAAGTGTTTTTGTTCAATGCCCAATTGGACTTATACGCAAAGCCGGCGCAGGTTGAGTTTTTACGTTTTATCCGGCCTGAAGTCCGTTTTACGGATACTGCTGCGCTTGTTGCTCAAATGAACCAGGATGTAATGAAGGCCCGTGATATGATGAATGATGTATAACGTCCTTAAATAAGGACGTTAAAGGACGTTACGAATCGAGGTTCAATCGCCGGCAGGAAGCGACTGTAAATTTATTTCGATGGTTAAATTCTAGTTACAATGGTAAAAATTTATTTATCGAAGAAGGATCTGGCTATAGAATAGAGAATCATAATGGCGTTTGTGTTTCATGTTAATTGTGTGTTAAGTTTTGCGGTTTGTGTTAGTTGTGTGTTGAATTTTATTGTTTTAGCACAAGCAAAATACATATTTCTGGATAAATAAAAAACATAGGAGGAATTGAGATGCCAAAGTTTGTTTATGCCTTCAAAGAAGGTAACGCCTCAATGAAAAATCTTCTTGGCGGAAAAGGGGCCAACCTGGCTGAAATGACCGGCCTGGGCCTTCCGGTGCCGAGAGGTTTTACGGTAACTACCGAGGCCTGTACCCGGTATTATGATGATGGTCAAAAGGTCGCCATAGAGATTGAGGAAGAGATTTATGCCATGTTGTCCAAGACCGAACAGGAAGTGGGTAAGAAATTCGGTGATCCCAACAATCCGTTCCTGGTTTCGGTCCGGTCGGGCGCCCGGGCTTCCATGCCGGGAATGATGGATACCATTTTGAACCTAGGATTAAATGATCAGGTGGTTGAAGGCTTGGCCAAATTGACCAATAACCCCCGGTTTGCTTACGACAGCTATCGCAGGTTCATCCAAATGTTCAGCGATGTTGTTATGGAAGTGGATAAACCCAAGTTTGAAAAAATCTTGGATGCCGTTAAAGAAGAAAACGGCGCTAAATTTGATACTGATCTGACCGCTGACAACTTGAAAGAGGTTGTGAAACGATATAAAGAGCTTTTCAAGAAGGAAAAAGGCTTTGATTTTCCCCAGGAACCCAAAGCGCAATTAATGGAAGCCGTAAAAGCCGTATTTCGTTCCTGGAATAACTCGCGGGCTATAATATACCGCCGGTTGAACGATATTCCGGGCGATTGGGGCACTGCCGTCAACGTTCAGGAGATGGTTTATGGTAATATGGGCAATGACTCCGGCACCGGCGTAGCCTTCACCCGGAACCCCTCAATCGGTGAGAAGAAGCTATACGGTGAGTTTTTGATGAACGCCCAGGGCGAAGACGTGGTGGCCGGTATCCGGACTCCGCAATCCATTGATCAACTGAAAGAGATTAATCCCGATGCCTACAACCAATTCATCAAGATTGCCGAAACACTGGAAAAGCATTACCGCGATATGCAGGATATGGAGTTTACCATTGAAAAAGGTAAACTGTTCATGCTCCAGACCCGGAATGGAAAACGCACCGCCGCCGCCGCGTTAAAAATAGCAGTTGACCTCGTTAATGAGGGGATGGCCACCAAAGCGGAAGCTATCCTGAAAGTTGACCCCAAACAATTGGATGCGCTGTTACACCCCAATTTTGAACCGAAGACCCTGAAATCGGCTGCGGCCGTTGCGAAAGGTTTACCGGCATCGCCGGGTGCCGCTACGGGTAAAGTTTACTTTGAAGCGGAAGATGCCGTAAACGCATATAAGAATGGTGAGACGAAAGTAATTTTGGTCAGGCTGGAAACTTCTCCCGAAGATATCGAAGGTATGCATGTTTCCCAAGGGATTCTTACCGGCCGGGGCGGTATGACCTCCCACGCCGCTGTTGTGGCTCGGGGTATGGGAACTTGTTGTGTCGCCGGTTGTGGTGAGATTAAGATTAATGAAGAGGAAAAATTCTTCACCGATAAGAATGGCAAACGCTATAATGAGGGCGATTGGATCTCCCTGGACGGCTCCACCGGTAATGTTTACGGTGAAAAATTACCCACTGTTGAACCGGAAATGACCGGCGATTTCGCCATCCTGATGGGCTGGGCCGATGAAATCCGCACTCTCAAAGTCAGAACTAATGCCGATACGCCCAATGATGCCGCCACCGCCATTAAGTTCGGCGCCGAAGGTATCGGTCTTTGCCGTACTGAGCATATGTTCTTTGAGCCTGACCGGATCCCGGCCATGCGGGAAATGATCGTGGCCCGGACTGAGGAACAACGCCGGAAAGCCCTTGATAAGTTGCTGCCGATGCAACGCAGTGATTTTGAAGGCCTATTTACCGAGATGAAGGGTTATCCGGTAACCATCCGTTTCCTGGATCCACCGCTGCATGAGTTTTTACCGCAGGAAGAAGAAGATATCAAGGCATTGGCCAAGGAAATGGGTCTCAAATTTGAGGAACTCAAAGGCATTATCGTTGATTTGCATGAGTTTAACCCGATGATGGGCCATCGCGGCTGTCGTTTGGCTGTTACTTATCCGGAGATCGCCGAGATGCAAACCAGAGCCGTTATTGAGGCTGCCATTAACGTTAATAAGAAGGGTATGAATGTGGTACCCGAGATCATGATCCCGTTGGTCGGCGAAGTCAAGGAATTGAAATACGTGAAAGATATCGTGGTCAAAGTCGCTGATGAAGTTATCAAAAATGCCGGAGTCAAATTGGAATATAAAGTGGGCACCATGATTGAAATTCCAAGGGCTGCCTTAACCGCTGATGAGATCGCCAAGGAAGCCGAGTTCTTCTCCTTCGGCACTAACGACCTGACCCAGATGACCTTTGGTTTCAGCCGTGATGATGCCGGTAAGTTCCTGGAAGAATACTATAATAAAAAGATCTATGAATCCGATCCGTTTGCCCGTTTGGATCAGATTGGCGTCGGCAAACTGGTTGAGCTTTCAGTCAAGCTGGGCAAACAAACCCGGCCTGATATCAAGCTGGGTATCTGCGGCGAGCATGGCGGCGATCCGTCATCCGTGGAGTTCTGCCATAAAACCGGTTTGAATTATGTTTCCTGTTCGCCGTTCCGAGTACCCATCGCCCGGTTGGCCGCAGCCCAGGCTGCTGTAAAAAAAGAAGGGGATTTGGGGCAGAAATAAGATAATAATATAAAAACCCGAAATTCTTCAAAACCATTTAAAACAGGGATGATTCACTTCATCCCTGTTTTTTGTCATTGTAATTGACTGAATTAACTTAATTATTTTAAAAACCGATGAAGCTTTTGTCAACGTGCTGAATGTCGGCGGGTTTGGATTTGGGCTGTTTCCGGCGGGGGGAGTACTATCTGTATTATGATCCGGAACAGTTTCAGCCTCTCCGGTTTTGGCTCGGACAGCACCATAATTGTACGTCCCGCCAATACGCAAACCGGAGCTTCGGGGTCGGCGGTGTTAGCCGGCGACTTACAGGCTGTTAGCAAATATCCTTGTAGGCGTCTAGGATGCTATTTCATCTGGGTAACCCGTATTCACCACGAAATACACGAAAGTAAAACGTTGCTTTACGTATTTATTTGGAATTTCTCAAAATAACTATCAACTAACGAATTATATTTATCGATAATAATAAGTAAGGGGAAAGAATTGATGAACTTTTTGATATTTGATAGCGAAATACCCGGCAAAAAAATAGTATGATCACTATTAAATAAAAAAATGAAGCGAGGTTGAGATGAGATGGGATATGCAAAAGTTATTGAATACAAGGGAAAACAGATTGTAGAGATGGATTTTCAAGATTATTCCTATAAGGATCTGGAGACTATCAAACAAATTGCCGAAGAGGGTAAAAAACTGGTTAGTTCACAACCATTAAATTCCGTTATTACCTTAACCAATGTAGTTGGGTTAAAATTCAGCGCGGAGATAATGGATATTTTTAAGGAGCTTACCACTCAGGATAAACCTTATGTAAAATATGGGGCCATTATTGGGATTATTGGCCTGCAAAAAGTGGCTTATGAGGTTGTCATGAAGGTTTCCGGACGGCGCATACCTACTTTTGACAGCCGGGAAAAGGCGCTCGAATGGCTGGCAGAACAGACGGATTAAAATGCCTACTGAAAAAATATGCTGCGTGTGCCGTCAGATAACCGTTATGAATTGGGAAGTCTGTGATTACGGCTGGATATGTAAAACCTGCAAGAATAAATGCCCGGAACATTGCGTCCCTTGTCCGGTAGAGATGAAGGAGTTGGAATCCAACGGAGAAGTGTTCTAATGGGAACTCCTTAAATTTTCCGGCTCTTAGTTTGTTAGTTTATTCGAAGCTGGCCATTTTTGTTAAAATTTTTAAAAAGTTCGGGATCTGCCGCGGTAGAAGAATTTTCATTGATACTGGCGGCGTTTTCACGATAATTACCCACCCTGCAAGTTGCCTTCCTTAAATCAATCTTTGAAATATTAGGTCTTTCATTTCATAATTCCGCATGGTGAGAATATATTTTAATCTGGTTCAGCCGGTTGAAATAATCCGGCAATTGTGTTGGGAATAATTAGTTACAGTTGCTTTACGCAGCGTAATGGTTTATGATTATAAAAAAAGCCTAAAATTATTCAGTATATTCGGCGTTTTAATTGGTTAAAGGGGATTATAATGGCTAGGCATCTTAATTCATATGAACGATCCTTGATTGAAATCGGCAATAAACTGTCGGAGATGTCGAAATTAGCTGAAAAAAGCCTTTCGAAAGCCATGACTGCCTTCGTGAATCAAGATCACATTCTTGCCGGTGAGATCATTGCCGGTGATGATGAAATCGACGCTGTCGAAGAAAGTTTGGAAATGGAGTGCCTGGAGTTAATCTCCTTACAGCAGCCGATTGATCATGATTTGCGTTTCCTGGCCGCCGCAATGAGAATTGCCAGGGAACTGGAACGAATCGGGGATTACACTTGCGATATTGCTGAATTGATTGTCGGATTGGAAGATCATCACCCTTATTTCAAACCTTTGATTGATATTCCGCGGATGGCGGAAGAAGTTCAGAAAATGCTGAATAAAAGTCTGAAGGCGTATTTAACGAAAGATACGGCTTTGGCCAGGCAATTGGATGATGATGATGATCAGATCGACCATTTTTTCGTAACATTAATGGAAGAACTGAACGGGTACATGAAACAGGGACCGGAATATGTCGATCAGGCCAGCAGTCTTTTACTTGCAACCCGTTATTTGGAGCGCATCGGGGATCATATTGTAAATATTGCCGAGATGGTGATTTTTACAGAAACCGGGGAGCGCCATCCCTTCAAACAAAAAAATAAGCAGTCATCCACCCTGTAAGCATGGCTGCGGAGAAAAAATACGGGTGGCTGTTTCTACTAGAACATTTCCTAGGTGGGTTGGATAAATGGGAGCGATTACAGCCATATTAGGGTTGGCAGGTGGGTTAGGCCTTTTCATATATGGAGTTCAGATTTGCTCCGAGGGTTTGCAAAAGTTAGCCGCTCACCGCTTAAAACAATTGGTAAGATTTTTAACCAATAACCCGCTGTTGGGATTATTGGCCGGTATACTGGTAACTATCGGATTACAAAGCAGCAGTGCTACTTCGGCGCTGGTAGTGGGATTCGTCAGTTCGAATCTAATGACTTTATCTCAAGCTTTAGGAGTGTTTCTGGGATCAGCCATCGGCTCTTCATTGACAGCTCAGCTCATTGCCTTTAAAGTTACCGGTTTTGCTTTGATTTTGCTTTTTAGCGGCGCTGCTTTATATATTTTTTCAAAAAGAACAAAGCAGCGCAGTCTTGGCCAGACCATATTAGGATTTGGCCTTCTATTTTACGGCCTCCATGTGATGACATCCGCCATGGCTCCCGTAAAGGAAATTCCGGTGGTTGTGGAGACTTTGATAAATCTTGAAGATTATCCGGTGCTGGAATTCTTGCTGGCGTTGATTCTCACGGCAATCATTCAATCCAGCCCGGCTTTTTTAGCGTTATTAATGTCACTGGCTACAAATCACCTGATTGGGCCCCAGTCAGTTATTGCGTTTGTTTTGGGTGCCCATTTGGGAGGCACAATTACCGGCATGCTTTCCAGTATCGGAACTCAGGGACGCGATGCCAAACGGGCGGCCATTGCCAACTTCGGTTTTAAACTGATCATTGGTTTGATATTTTTGCCGTTTTATCAGCCGCTGACCCGCTTAATGATTCTTTCCGCTCCTAACGATATTCCCCGTGAAATCGCCAATGTTCATACGTTTTTTTCAGTGGTGATGGCTGTGGGATTTTTACCCTTTACCCAACCGGTGGCCGTACTGATGAAACGTTTGATACCCGATCAACGGGCCAGGCTCGGAGAAGCGGTGTTTCTGGATGAGAACCTAATAAAGTTTCCGGAATTAGCGGTTGACCAGGCCCAACGGCAGACCCTGGAGATGGGGAGGATTGTTAGTGATGAGATGCTGGCAAGGGCTTTGCCGGCATTGCGGTTTCGGAATGATGAGATAATCGACTATATTGATCAGGTTGAATACGCAGTGGACGAATTATATAAAAAAATCAGCCGTTTTTTGACCAAACTCGGTGCCGACGGAATCTCCGATGAACTCATGCAGCGAAATATTGAAGTACTCTATGTTGCCAATGATTTGGAGCATGTTGGGGACGTAATGACCAATATGGCCCGGCAGATCAGGAAGATCACCGCCGAGGATATTGAATTTTCCGTGGAAGGAATGGAGGAGCTCGAAAACATGTATCAACTCGTCTTTGAGCATTTCCGGCTAGCCCTTAAAGCCTTTGAGAACATGGACCAGGCACTGGCCACACGGATAATTAAAGAACACCCCCGGATTTTGAAGCTCGAAAAAGAACTGCGTTACAGTCATTTCGATCGAATGCAGGGCGGCAATCAAAAAACCATTGCTACAAGTTCAATTCATCTGGATTTGGTGGAATCCATGCTGCGGATTGACGGCCACGCCGTAAATATCGCCCAGGTTGTATTGGGGATTGTTTAGTGATTTCTATCTCAGAAGTTTCCCGGCAGCTGCAACAAGATCATCTTCAACATTAATCTTGGGACTTGCGTAAAGTATTTTCATGCTTTCCGATATTAAACCATTAATAAAACGGGCTGTAATATCAACCGGGATCCCGGTGAACTCCTGTCTTGCATTTCCTTCCATGATGAACTTCCTGATTAATTCGGTATATGCATTCTGAAAAGCCAATAAATCAAGTTCATGCCCGGATTTAAATTCGATATTGTCTTTGATTTTCAACCAATTTCGTGTTTCCGTGAATATCATCCGCAGCAGCAGCTGCAATTTTTCGCGATATGTAGAAATCTCAGCCAGTTTACCTTCGATATCGGTACAAAAACCGCGGGCTATTTTCCCGATAATAAAATAATAGATCTCCTCTTTCGTGTTGAAATATTGGTAAATGGTTTTTTTACTGATACGTAATTCTTTGGCGACTTCATCCACTGAAGTTTTTTTGAAGCCGTAGTGGTCAAAATGTTTTTCAAAGCAATCCGCGATCAGATCCATTTGGGAACTCATTTGCAATCAACTCCAGTTGTGAATATGAACAAAAAACTAAAAATGTTTATAGTTTATATTATTCCAGCCGGATGTGAATTGTCAAGTTTCTTTATTGAAATATTATAAAACGTTTTCCCGGAAATTAAAAACATCATTATCGTTGCAAAAGTGGGTTTACTGCTGCCGATTGCAGGATACGTCGGATTCCGACGGTTTTTAGCAAGAATGAATTTTTTAGCTAGAAGGGGGCGACGAAAGAAATGATACCGGAAATTAAATGGGGGGTGCTGGGATGCGCCCAAATCGCTGAAAATTCGGTAATTCCGGCCATAATCAAAGGTTCGAACTCGGATTTTTATGCCGTTGCATCGCGTGATCCCGAAAAACTAAAAAGATTCCAAGGGAAGTTTCATTGTCAAAAGATTTATTTTAATTATGATGATCTCTTGGATGATCCGGAGGTTCAGGCAGTTTATATACCGCTTCCCAACGGAGTGCATAAAGAGTGGACCATCAAAGCGGCCCGGAAGGGGAAACATGTTTTATGCGAAAAACCCATTGCCCTACATGCCGAAGATACCCTGGAAATGATCAAGGAGTGTGATGCCAACAAGGTTAAATTGATGGAAGCATTCATGTACCGTTACACCGATCGCACCCGGAAAGTTCAGGACATATTGAACAGCGGCGTGCTTGGAGAAGTTAAATATATAAATTCGCAGTTCCGCTTCTTCCTGGATCATGAGGATGATTACCGCTGGGAACCGACACAAGGGGGTGGATCTTTATATGATGTGGGCTGTTACCCCCTTAATTTCACCGGCATGGTTACCGGTTGCGCCCCGGTGGCTATGAAAGCCGAATACCGGCTTCATAAAGGTGTTGATAGTGCTTTTTCCGCAATTCTAACTTATGAAAACGGTATAATCGCAAATATTAATTGCGGTTTCAATGCCTTTTTCCGGGTATACTCGGAGATTGTGGGTACCCAAGGAGTGCTTGAAGTGCCGGATACTTTTTTGGGGAATGCCGGAACCATAACCCTAATCACTGCCGGAGGGAGGGAGAGCCTTCCAGTCAAAGAAAGCGATCGGTACCGGATGGAGATCGAGGATTTTTCCGCCGCGATTTTGGAAAACCGACCGCCGCTGTTTAGTCTGGAGGAAACAGTCCGTAATATGAAGATCATTGATCAACTATTGGATATGACTTACCGTAAAGGCTGTTGATTATTCCGCTTTAATTTCAATTGGCGGTGATTGACGGTAGAAGAAATATTGAAGACATATTACTTAATCGATTTATTTGATAGTTCTCATTTTATGGTTTTAAGATATATTTTTACCTTTCACCCTTTGGGGAAGCCATCCAATCATCCGTTCCGCCTTGATAATTTGTTCCTCCGTCACCTTGATATTGCCGCCGCTAAAAATAGGACTTTCTTTGCCGCATTTGACCCACTTTTCCGCCGCCAAACTGTTGAAAGGGAGAACTTCCAAACGTTCCAGGTTCGGCAGTTCGCCGGCTATCTCGTCCAATGCCTTTAAGGCCGCCGGGTCATCGGTCCAGCCGGGGATTAAGACATAGCGCAGCCATACCGGAGTCTTTAAAGCGGCAAGGGTACGCCAGTTGGCTAAAGTATCTTGGAGGTTACAGTGGGGCGCCAGCCGTTCCGGAGCTAACGGATGTTTGATGGCGAATATAACCATATCCGCCGCTTGAGTTATTTTTTCAAAGTTGGCTTGAGGGCCCCAACCCGAAGTATCCAGGGCCACATGCCATCCCTCCGTTTTGGCGCGGTGAATCAATTCCAAAACAAATTCAGGTTGCGCCAAAGGTTCACCGCCGCTAACCGTCAGGCCGGGGGTTGACAGGAAGGGACGGTATCGTTCCAGTCGTCGCATTAATGTTTCAACATCCAGTTCCTCTCCGGCATTGAAATCCCAGGAATCAGGATTATGGCAAAACAGGCAGCCCACGGGACACCCTTGCAGAAAAACCACGCAACGGGTTCCCGGGCCGTCAAAGGTACTGAAACTTTGAATGGATTGAATTCGTCCCATTGCATCATCACAACCGCTCATAAATAGTCCGCTCAATCACTTCCAACTGTTGTTCCCGGCTTAACCGGCAAAAATGAACCGCATATCCGGATACCCGAATCGTCAAATTAGGGTATAGTTCGGGACGTTCCATAGCCTCAATCAGAGTCTCCCGGCTGTATGCATTGACATTGATATGGTGACCCAAGGCGCCAAAGTAACCGTTAATTAAACCGGTTAAGTTACGGACGCGTTCCGGGGAATCGGTACCCAAAGCCCGGGGGGTAATGGAAAAGGTATAGGAGATTCCATCCCGGCAAATATCATACGGCAGCTTGGCAACCGAGCGCATCGCCGCGACAACGCCGGTCCGCTCCCGGCCGTGCATTGGATTGGCACCCGGAGCAAAAGGTTTTCCGGCGGGTCTGCCGTCGGGAGTCGGGCCTGTTTTTTTACCGTATACCACATTGGAGGTGATGGTCAATACGGAAAGAGTGGGTATCGCATTCCGGTATATCGGCTGCCGGTTCAATGAATCGTAAAAGTAGCGCAACACCCGCACCGCCAACCCATCCACCCGGTCATCGTCGTTTCCGTAATAAGGATATTCACCCTCGATCTGATATTCAGTGACTAAACCGTTGGAGTCGCGAACCGCCTTCACCCGGCCGTACCGGATGGCGCTCAAGGAATCCGCCACCACCGACAAGCCTGCAACACCGAAAGCCATATGCCGTTTTGGATTCGAATCAATTAAAGCCATCTGCACCCGTTCATAATTATATTTATCATGCATGAAATGGATACAGTTCATAGTACGACTATATAAAACCGACAGCCATGTCAGGACACGCTCATAATTGCTCCAAATTTTATCCCATTCCAAATATTCCCCTTCCACCGGAGGAAGATCCAGCACCGGTTCACCGGTTAATTCGTCCCGGCCGCCATTGATGGCCAATAATAGTGCTTTGGCCAGATTCACCCTGGCGCCGAAAAATTGCATATCACGGCCGATACGGGTAGCGGAAACACAACAGGAGATACCGTAATCATCTCCGTAAATCGGCCGCATCAATTCGTCATTTTCAAACTGCAGGGCGGAGGTGGCAATTGCCAGATCAGCGCAGTATTGCCGGAACGGTTTGGGCAACCGGGGGCTCCATAAGATGGTCAGATTAGGCTCGGGCGCTGGTCCTAGATTGTTCAATGTCTGCAGCCAGCGATAATCCGTTTTGGTAACCAGGGTCCGGCCATCTTCCCCCATTCCGCCCAATGATTCCGTAATCCAGGTAGGATCGCCGGCGAACAGTTCATCGTATTCCGGGGTGCGCAGGTGACGTACCAGACGCAGCTTGATGGTTAATTGATCGATTAATTGCTGAGCGTCCTCCTCGTTAATGGTTCCCTCCCGTAAATCCCGTTGAATAAAGATATCCAAAAACGGGCTATTGTGCCCGAGGGACATGGCGGCGCCATTTTGTTCTTTGATGGCGCAAAGGTAAGCCATGTAGAGCCATTGAACCGCTTCCCGGGCGTTGGTTGCCGGCCTTGAAATATCACACTCATATGCCTTACCTAATTCCGCCATTCGTTCCAGAGCGCGTACTTGATCGGCAATATCCTCCCGCAGATGGATGGTTGCATCATCGATATTATCCATTCCTTGCAAGTCACTGATTTTTTGCTCCATTAAAAAAGCCGTACCATAAAGCGCCACCCGCCGGTAGTCACCGATTAATCGTCCCCGGCCGTATGCATCGGGAAGTCCGGTGATGATGCCTAATTTTCGGGCTTGACGCATTGCTGGAGTATATATCCGGAATATGGCCTCGTTTTGGGTGCGCCGGTACCGGGAAAAGATTTTTGCCATGATTTTATCCGGAGTGACCCCACGGGCTTTACAGGCTGCTTCCACCATTCGCCATCCCCCCCAGGGATTGACCATTCGTTTAAGAGGTTCATCGGTTTGCAATCCGACGATAACTTCATTGGCCGGGTCGATATACCCGGGGGACCAGGCGGTAATGCCGGCCACCCGCCGGGTGTCGATGGCCAAAACCCCGCCGGCGGCTTTCTCTTGTTCCAACAACTTATGGCATTTGTGCCATAAGTCTCGGGTTCGCGGTGAAGCTCCGGTGAGGAACGAAGCTTCGCCGTGATAAGGCTCATAATTGTCACGAACGAAATCAGCTACATCAATCCGGTTACGCCATACTTCTCCTTTAAAACCTCGCCAAGGATCCATGAAGAACTCCTCCTTTATATCTCCTGAGTATTGATTCCCTAAATATGCTCCCCTTATTTTGGTTTCAGTTGAATTCGGATACTTCTTAACTTAAAAAATACAAAAGCCACCCAGGCATTCATAGATTGCCCAGGCGGCCGGCTTATACTTTCCGCATTTCCCCGTGGTTACCCACTTAAGTGTTGTAGAGTCCATCATCCCGGATAACAACACTTATTATCCGCCAGTCATGCGGTTGCGTTATAATTTGATTGTACTCGAAAAAAATAGCTGCGTCAAGGAAACAAATTACAGTATTCGATTTGTAGTTCAGATTTAATGGTTTCTTCATACTGTTTGCCAAAGGAAAATAATCCCGCAAACCGAATTATTATTCAGAATATTCATTACGTAAGCAATGTTTTAAGGAGGAATTAGATGATACTATCATTAATCCAAAAGCGGCGCAGTATCCGAAAGTACTTAAGAAAGCCGGTAGAATCGCCAAAAATCGGACAACTTCTGGAAGCGGCCCTGCGGGCGCCTTCTTCACGCGGTTTAAATCCCTGGGAGTTTATTGTAATTGATCAACCGGATCTGTTGGTCAAGGCGTCCAAAGCCAAACTTCACGGTTCCGCGTTTTTACAAAATGCCCCGTTGGCAATTGTAGTATGCGCAAATCCGGATCGTTGCGATGTATGGATAGAAGATGCTTCCATTGCCGCTGCCTATATCCAACTTGTCAGTGAAGCCATCGGTCTTGGCAGCTGCTGGATTCAAATCAGGGAACGAATGCACGATGAAGCCAAAACAGCAGAAGAGTATCTCCGGGAAATCCTTGAAATCCCCGTCCGTCTTAAGGTTGAAGCAGTTGTTGCATTGGGTTATCCTGATGAAGCATTATCAGCGCATCCCAAAGAAAAATTACAGTATGAGAAGATTTATTATAATTGCTATGGTGTAAAACACACATTTAGTAGCTGTATGATTTATTAGCTATTAGCAGCCTATTTTGGAGTTAGTGGCAGGATATTGGTATTTTATGCCGTATTATTTTAGATAAGATATTAAGATATTCGGGAGGAAATATTGATGTTCAATTATCCGATTTTAAATGTCGCAATGGCCGCTGTATTGACCGGAATCATTCTGGGTGCAGTAAACTATTATTTCGCCAAAAAAAACAATGAGAATATTGTTTCCTTACGTTATATCGTATCCTTCGGTATTATATTGTTGTTATATTCGGGTTTGTTTCTTTACATCCAATTGGCCAGCGATCATAAAGTAGCCGTAAATGAAAAGAAGATGGCCCGTATGAAAGCGGAGCAGAAGCAGAGAATCAAGGAAATTGAAGAGAAATATGCCAAAGAAGTCGCCCTCTTGGAATGGAAAAACAAGGTATTCACCTCCAATGCCGAAATGCAGAAATCGTTGACGGAGGCCAAGGATGAGTTCAACTTAAGCCCGCAAGAAGTAACCATGTGGAAAGGTATTGCCGAAAATAATACCCTAGAAAAGTTGATCCCGAAGCAAAACGCCAATGAGGTTTTAAAGGAATATCAATCCCGTTTGAAAAACAGCCTGGCCCAAGTAAGATCCGGACAAACCCTCATGACATCGGACGTGCGGATGCTGGCCGATAACATTAATACCATCCGGCTCATCGGCAGGGAGTACGAGAAAGTGCTGGGTTCATTCCGCGAGCTTTATAACAGCATCAACGCCAACCCCGGAGCCGAACTGGACATGCCTAAACAAAAGAAGTTTTTGTTCTTCCCGGTTAAATCCAAAGAATATAACAAACTATTGAATGAATATTACGAGGCGAAAGGGAATACCCAAGCTACAGCTGAGGTTGCCGCCAAATTAAAACTTACCATCGAAAAGGCGGAGTCCGAATTTAAAGTCATCAATCAAAAATTCGAGGAGAATCTGTCTTTTGTGGAAAGCACATCCAATTCAATTTCCTTTAACGCCGAAAAGCTTGAGAATTTAATTGAGGCTGCGATTAGTGAAGCTGATATCATTAATGAGACAAACAAAAAGACTAATCTGAATCTCAAACAGCCCAGAAAGAATTGATGTCAAAACAAAACTAACACCGGCTGGAAACCGTGGTTTTGAGACAACCGGGTGCAAACGGAGGAAGTCGGAGAGGCCGCCAAAAAGTAGAAAAGATATACATATATAGCATCAGTCATTAAACAATAATAATCTATATATTGTATATCTTTTCTTTATTCAATTATCATGGTTTTTTATTGCAAACTATAGATAAACTATTTTTTGATGCGGCAGTAAGCGATTTATATAGATTTAGATTCACGGTGCATTTGATTGGTATTCAACTGGTTATGCTTCAATTCCTGGCCGCATTTCGGACACTGTCGGATAGCATTGCCCTGGTTGTCATAATAAACGATACCGGTCCGCATTGCTGAAGCGGTTACGGTATAACTGCAGTTATCACATGATTTTAACAAGTGATCTCCCCCTTCCTTTTATATTCAACAATCCGTAATTTATTGATATATTGAATATAAACCGGTATGCAATGATTTTATTGGTAAGTTTATATCTCTATTAATAGTCGATTTTGATATTAGAATCAAGTCCCTGTTTTTCCAATTTTATGGGTTTAACCGTCCGAGATGCCATTATTTTGTGATTTAATAATCTTATTAGCATTTTATGAATTCGACCGGTTTTGGAATTGTCCCATCGTAAGCGCTAATCATTTCAAACATCGGAGGCTGCACATGGAAAAAATATATGTTGAACATTTGAATCCGGGAATGATTTTGGCAAGGTCGATTTATTTGGCGGATGGCAGAATTTTATGCCGCAAAAAGACCGAAATCTCCAGTGTGGCCATTAACAAATTTAAAGAGTTGCGCTTGCCCGCCGTGTATATCGCATCCATCCCAGAAGATAACACAGTTGAGGATGCGGTTTCCGATACAACCCGTTCTGATGCGATACAGACCTTATCTAAACTTAGTTCTGATCTTCGTACAACTCAAAACGTTAGTTTGGCCCCTTGTAAAAAAATTTTAACCGCGTTAATCGCCGAGATTGGCGACCATAAAGATACATTACCGGAAGTAAACGATATACGGATTCTTAATGATTATGTATTCAGCCATTCCGTCAATGTCTGTGTTATAGCCATTAAAATGGGAACCGTGCTTGGTCTTGATTCGGCTAAGTTACTTGAGCTAGCTTTCGGAGCGTTTTTGCATGATATTGGCATGACCAGGATTTCTCCGGATATATTAAGCAGAGTAGGGGGGCTGACACCGGAAGAAATGGGAGTTATCCGGACCCATCCCAAAATCGGTTATGATATTATTAGCCCGCTTATTGATGTTCCGAAGAATGCAATGCTTGCCACTTATCAGCATCATGAACGCTATAACGGCGCCGGATATCCTAAAGGTATAAGCGGCGCCGAGATTAATGAATTGGCCCGGATAATTATGGTGGCCGATGTTTTTGATGCCATGTCCGCTGAAAAACTATACCGGAAGGCCAAACCGGTTCCGGAGATTATTGAATACCTTAAAAGCCAAAAAGGGATTGAGTTCGATCCGGCGGCAGTCAATGCTTTGGTGAAGATTTACGGTAAGAATTAGGGTAACAACAGTGATTAGTTATTCAGATCTAAAATGAGTAAAATGGCAGGATATTTTGAAAAAATGCTGAAACTATATAACAAAAATTATTTCTAAGGAGATATCGTGAATTCTATCAGTTTTATCATTGATTTTATCATTCATCTGGATAAGCATTTGGATATGCTTATCCAATATTTTGGTCCAGCAACTTATTATATTCTGTTTTTGGTTATTTTTTGCGAGACCGGCTTAGTGATTACTCCTTTCCTGC
Source organism: Bacillota bacterium (assembly GCA_029974635.1). Lineage (GTDB taxonomy): Bacteria > Bacillota > UBA4882 > UBA8346 > UBA8346 > JAEZJQ01. Next base: position 134,420 of record JARKQY010000055.1, read on the forward strand.
CGGGAGATTCATTATTGTTCGCCTTAGGCGCTTTTGCCGCCGCCGGGGTTGGCGGCTTGAACCTGCAGACGTTGTTAATCACGCTGTGGCTGGCCGCGATGATTGGTGATTCCACTAATTATTGGATTGGTTATTTTACCGGGGTTGAAATCTTGAGTAAACAAAAATTACGCTTTATTAAAAAGGAATATCTTGACCGGGCGCATCGCTTTTATGAAAAACACGGCGGAAAGACAGTTACCATTGCCCGTTTCCTTCCCATTATCCGGACCTTTGCTCCTTTTGTCGCCGGTATTGGGCGGATGAAATACAACCGGTTTTTAATCTATAGCATTCTGGGGAATTTACTATGGATTTCAATCTTTTTAGTGGGAGGATTCTTTCTGGGACAATATATTAAGCAGAGTTTTAGCCTGATTATGATTGCCATTGTATTAATCTCGCTAATCCCGGTGATTTTGGAGTTTATTCATCATCGCCTGCCCAAAAAGCAACCAAAACAGTAGTTCGTACTATGGTTCAAATTAAGAATCCGTTTACTAACAAAACACCGGACTTAACCGGTGTTGCTTTTTTCATCAAGGTTTACCGGATAATTCATTTCAAGGTTATCTGCCTAATTTAGGCTGCGATAGTGATTTTATTTTTTCGAAGTTACAGGGAAAACCGGTTAAAGGTCGAATTTTCTGTTATGAATCAACAAGCCAAAATGGTAGTCTTCTTTTAACAATTTTTGCGGGAGCGGTTTACTTTGCGATCAAATCAGACAGGTTCTTTAGATTATCAGAAATTGTTGTATATTTGGATAGTGATGGTTGGAGTAATTGCCGCCACGGCTATTATCGTGGGACTTCAGGTATATTGGTGGCAGAAGGCGGAGGCGAAAGCGGAACAAAAAAAATTGATCGCCCGGATTACCAAACTTCAAAACGAGATTAATAAATTAAAGAATAATCGCCAGAGTTCTTCGGGGCAAAGTCAGCGGATGAGTCCTCAAGATCAATTTTACCAAGCGCTTTTGGCCGGCAAGGAGCAAAATGTAATTGCGGCATTGCAACGGAAAGATATGAAAGCGCTGGCCGCTTTTGTTCATCCGGTGAAAGGGCTGCGTTTTTCACCATACATCTCCATCAGTCCGGAAACCGATCTGGTTTTTCCCAAAGAGCGGATGGCGGGCTTTTTGCATGATAAATCAAAGCGGATATGGGGTTACTACGAAGGCACCGGAACACAGATTAAACTAAGTAATGAAGAGTATTATAAAATGTATGTCTATGATCGGGATTACTTGCTGGCGGATAAAATCAACTACAACACCGGAATCCAAGGCAGCCTTACCGCCGGAAACGTTTTTGAAGTATACCCGAAAGGTGTCATCGCGGAATACCAATGCGTTGAAAAAAACAGCCGGGGAGAAGAGCTTGGTTACTGGCGCGATTTGAAACTGGTATTTGAAGCGGAAAACAATACCTGGTACTTGGTAGGCATCATTCATGACCAATGGTCGATTTAAAGCAATGAGGTGCATTTATGGCTGCTAAAACCACTCCGATGGTTCAACAATATTTGGAGATTAAAGCTAAATACCCTGGATGTATTCTGTTTTTCCGGCTGGGTGATTTTTATGAAATGTTCTTTGACGACGCGACGATAGCAGCCCGGGAACTAGAAATTGTATTGACGGGAAGGGATTCGGGAACCGAACGCATTCCCATGTGCGGTATTCCTTACCATTCAGCTTCCGGTTATTTGGCTAAATTAATTAATAAGGGTTACAAGGTGGCCATTTGTGAGCAAGTAGAGGATCCTAAAACCGCTAAAGGGATTGTAGAAAGAGCAGTGATCCGGATTGTCACTCCCGGAACCGTATACGAGGATTTTATCTTAAAAGATAAAGTGAATAACTTTCTGGCTGCGGTCGTTTTGGAGAAAAACTATTGGGGACTGGCATATGTTGATCTGTCCACGGGCGATTTTAAAGCCATTCAATTTTTTGGAAATGAAATTCATCATTTGGCTGCGGAGCTTGTCCGGATTAAGCCTGCGGAACTGTATATCCGGGAAAAGGACATTGAAGCTATTAACCGGATTTACAAAGTTGCCGATACATTAATTACAACCGGCGCTCCGGAGGTTTTTCAACATCCAAAAGCTTATCGAAGTTTAACGGAACATTTTGGACTGCAGAATCTTACCGCTTTTGGATGTGAAGATTTGCCGGCGGCTGTTTCCGCTGCCGGAGCAGTGCTTCAGTATCTATACGAGACTCAAAAAAATTCACTGCAGCATATTCGCAAAATATCTACATATGAAATCGGTTCTTTTATCAGTCTTGATCCGGCAACCCGCCGTAATCTGGAACTTACCAAAACGATTCGTAGCGGTGAAACCACGGGAACTCTATTATGGGTCCTGGATCAGACCGTTACTTCCATGGGAGGCCGGATGTTACGTTCCTGGATAGAGCAGCCCCTGGGAAATATTGAAGCAATCAACGCGCGGCAGGCGGCGGTGGCCGATTTTGCCTTCAGTTTGGAAATTCGGGAAGCATTGCGGGAGGCGTTGTCCAGGACTTACGATTTGCAGCGGATTCTCGCCAAGCTAGCCGGGAATACTGCCAATGCCCGTGATTTACTGGCTTTAAAGAATACCCTGGAACAAGTTCCAGTTGTCAAAAATCTGTTGGCGGACTTTACGTCCGCTAAACTTCATAGTTTGGAAAAGTCATTGGACCCGCTGGCCGATTTGGTTGAATTATTTGCGGCTAGCTTGCGGGAGGATCCGCCGCCCTCCATTCGGGAAGGCGGTATGATAAAGGCTTCTTTTCATCAAGAACTGGCCAACCTGTTAAACGCAAATTCCAAGGGGAAACAATGGGTAGCGGAACTGGAACAGAAAGAGCGGGAAAGGACCGGGATAAAATCCTTAAAAGTCGGTTACAACCAGGTGTTCGGATATTATATCGAGGTTACTAACGCAAATTTGGAGTTGGTGCCCGCTGATTATATCCGCAAACAAACTTTGGCCAACGGCGAACGGTATATCAATCAAACCTTAAAGGAATATGAAGACTTGATCTTAAATGCCCGCGAGAAAAGTGTGGCGTTGGAATATGAACTTTTTTTGGAGATACGGGATCAGGTCCTGGCGAAAATCGATGCTTTGCAAAGCAACGCCTTGATTTTAGCGGAGCTGGATTCCTTGGTGGCTATGGCGGAGGCTGCGGTACGCAATCATTATACCCGTCCGGCGCTTAATGACAACGGTAAGATATTGATCATGGACGGCCGGCATCCGGTAGTGGAGCAAATGCTGCAAAACTACAGCTTTGTTCCCAACGATACCCTCCTCGATCTAGATGATCACCGTACCCAGATTATTACCGGGCCGAATATGGCCGGTAAATCCACCTATATGCGGCAAGTTGCCCTGATTGTATTAATGGCTCACATCGGCAGTTTTGTTCCGGCGAAAGCGGCGGATATTTCATTGGTGGATCGAATTTTTACAAGAGTGGGCGCTTCGGATGATCTGGCTACCGGCCAAAGCACTTTTATGGTGGAAATGAATGAGGTCGCTTATATATTGAATCATGCCAGCAAACAATCACTGGTGATCCTGGACGAGATAGGCCGCGGCACCAGTACCTTTGATGGCTTAAGCATCGCATGGTCGGTGGTTGAGTTTATGAATAATCAGGCGCGAATTAGCTGCAAGACCTTGGTGGCTACTCATTATCACGAACTGACCGATTTGGAAAGCCGCCTGGAGGGAGTGAAAAATTATCATATCGCTGTGCAACGGGATGCCGACGGGATCATTTTTTTGCGAAAAATCGCTCCCGGCAAAGCTGAACAAAGTTATGGAATCGAAGTTGCCCGTCTGGCCGGGCTGCCGCTGGAAATCACCGAACGGGCCAGGGATATTTTAAAGACTTTGGAACATGGCGAAGTGGTGGAATTTGATGAATTGCAAAAAAAACCGCCGGAACCCCAGGTTCAATTAACGTTATTTCAATTCGAAACCGATATAATTATTAATGAAATCAAAGGAATCGATTTGGTGTCCACCACTCCTCTTGAGGCATTGAACCTGCTTTACCAATGGCAACAAAAATTACGCTCCTAAGGTTCATAAAGTTTTAAACTTGCGGAGGATTGAATATGATGAATAAAGTTCACCGTTTGGATGATGGGACCATCTCTAAAATCGCAGCGGGGGAAATTGTTGAACGGCCTGCTTCGGTGGTTAAAGAACTGATTGAAAATTCCATTGATGCCGGGGCAACTCGGATTGAGGTTGAGATCCGAAACGGGGGACGGCAGTTAATCCAGGTTATAGACGACGGCTGCGGCATGGAGAGGGAAGATGCCGTATTGGCCATTGAACGGCATACCACCAGTAAAATTTTGGATCCCGATGATTTAAATACTTTGAAAACTCTGGGATTCCGTGGCGAAGCTTTGCCTTCCATCGCTGCCATATCGCAATTTGAAATGATTACCAAACCGGCTGCCAGTGAATTCGGTACTTTAATTGAGGTTAAAGGCGGGTATCTCCAAAAAGTGAAAGACTGTGGCGCCCCCAATGGAACCACCATCAAAGTGCATGATTTATTCTTCAATACTCCGGCCCGGTTGAAATATTTGAAGACAATTCCCACTGAAACCGGTTATATCAGTGAAATTGTTTCCCGTATGGCTTTGGGTTATCCGGAGATCAGTTTTCGTCTGAATCATCATGAGTATGAAGTATTGTTCACGCCGGGCAGCGGAAATCTTCATGAAGCAATCATAGCTGTTTTCGGCAAAGATACCGCTAAGGAAATGATTCCGGTGAATCATCAAGAAGGTTCCCTTAAAATTTCCGGTTATATCGGAAAGCCTTCCATTGCCAAAACCAATCGCAACAATGAGATTTTTTTTCTGAACCGCCGTTATTTTCATTGCCGGGCCTTAAGCGTGGCGGTTGAAAAAGCATATCACACCCTGCTGCCGATTGCCCGTTTTCCCTTTATCATCTTATTTCTAGAGATAGATCCATCTTTGGTGGATATTAACGTGCATCCTGCCAAAATGGAAGTCCGTTTCGCCAATGAACCGGAGCTTTTTAAAATTTTTTATCATACCGTTTTAAAATTTTTAAAAGATGGTTGTTTATTATCTGAATGGATTGCTCCCGATGAAGATTTTACGTTGAAAAATATCATACCGGAAAATCAACCCGCCGAAAATTTGCCAATCCATTATTCCGACTTCGGTGCGGTGAATTCGCAGGGCGGGCAAGTTGCCGAGGCGGTGCAGCAGATGGCGGCGACAGCTGTGGTGCAAGGGCCGGAAACCTTTGTCCGGCTTGATACCGTCATGGATCTCTATGTTTTTCCAAAAGCGCTGCAAGACGTGTATATCATTGCCCATGACGATAAAGGTTTATTGCTGATTGACCAGCATGCCGCCCATGAACGGATTTTATACGAACGCTATTTTTATAAATCCAAAGAATTTTTAGGGACCCAGGCATTATTGCTCCCGGAAACGGTTAATCTAAACTATACTCAGTATAAAGTTATTGCCGACCGGTTGACCTTGTTTAGTGATATCGGGTTTGAGCTCGAGACATTCGGAGGACAAACCATTATTTTACGGGGAGTGCCGTTAAATCTGGTGAATTATGATTATCAACAAATTATCCTGGATTTGGTTGAGGAGTTTATGAATTTTGAAACCTTTAAAAACCCGGCGGAGATTAAAGAGGCTTTTACCATCACCATGGCTTGTAAAACTGCCATTAAAGCCGGGGATAAATTAAATCATCTGGAAATGGAGAGCCTGGTCAAAGATTTGTTTCGTTGCGATAATCCTTATACTTGTCCCCATGGCCGGCCAACTGTTTTTCGCATGAATTACGACGAGATTTCCAGAAAATTCTTGCGCAGATGAATCAGCAGCAACTGCCTTTAATCGTCATTGCCGGTCCCACCGCCGTGGGAAAAACCGAATGCGCTATCCGGATTGCCCGGGAAGTAAATGCGGAGGTCCTTTCCGCCGATTCAATGCAAATCTATAAATATATGGATATCGGCACGGCAAAACCTAGTTTGGAACAGCGCCAAACCATTGAACATCATCTCCTGGATTTGGTCGAACCGGATATTGAATTCTCAGTCTCGGACTATAAGATGTTTTTTGATAAAGCGGTTGCAGAAATCGTCGCCAAAGGCAAACTACCGTTAATGACCGGGGGAACCGGCCTATATATCCGGGCATGTTTGCGATCATTTTTGATTGAAAATCCAGTGGGTCCCAACTGGGAACTGCGACGCAGTTTACAAGCCCAGGCTGAGGAGAAAGGTTCTACATACTTGCATCAACAATTGGAGCGGGTTGATTCCGGCGCCGCTTCGCGAATCCACCCGAATGATTTACGCCGGATTATCAGGGGATTGGAAGTATATCATACTTTAGGTAAGCCCATCTCCGAATTACAGAATCAAATGAATTCCCACAGCCCGTATCAAGTTTTTTATATATTTATCAACCGGGAACGGAATGAATTATACCAACGGATCGACCAACGGGTTGATGCAATGGTCCGGGAAGGTTTTCAACAAGAGGTGGAGTCCCTTTTAGCCAGGGGATATTCGCCTGGCCTTAAATCAATGAACAGTTTAGGTTACCGGCAGTTCATCCAGTATTTGGCCGGTAAAACTTCCTTGGAAACGGCCATCTCGCTTATGAAACAAGAAACCCGCAACTATGCCAAACGACAGTTAACCTGGTTTCGAAAGGAGCCAGTTGCTTTATGGGTAGATGCTTCCGGAGATCGGCGGGAATTTTTTGGTGAAATCATGCAATATCTTGAAGGTGGTTTACACCGGATGTCGAATAGTATTTGAAAAAGATTTGTAGGGGGAACCAATACATGAATAAACCAGCTATCAATTTGCAGGATGCTTTTTTGAACCAGGTTCGCAAGGAAGGAATCGCATTAACTGTTTATTTAGTAAATGGTTTTCAGATTCGTGGTTTAGTAAAAGGTTTTGACAATTTCACCATTATTTTGGATGCCGACGGCAAACAACAAATGGTTTACAAACACGCCATTTCGACTATAATTCCCGCCAGACCGTTATCAGAGTTTACTGCCGAGAAAAAAGAGGATTAAGCTTACCAAACTTTGTTCCATTATGCAAATATGCAAACTTGAGAAGGTTAAAAAATTCCCTGCAAAATTTGATATGGTTTTCCAGGGAATATTTTATGTTGTCATTTAAATATGGTCCTGAATCTTTGTCGTGGTTAAATTAATTGATGTAAAAGTTACTTGCCAAATTTGTAGTTTAAAATGTTGATTCCGTTATCATGATGAAGTATTATATTATGAAAGGTATTTGGTTTTATTTTGAATTAAACCGGATTCTATTTATAAGGATAGTGCTGACGATGAAATTTACGAAAATGCAAGGCCTTGGTAACGATTATATCTACATCGACTGTTTTGCCGAAAACATCGTAAACCCTGAACAACTGGCGCGGAAAATGAGCGACCGTCATTTTGGAGTCGGCGGTGATGGAATTGTATTGATTATGCCTTCTCAAAAAGCTGATGCCAGGATGCGAATGTTTAACGCCGATGGTAGTGAGGCTGAAATGTGCGGTAATGCCATTCGTTGTGTCGGTAAATATCTTTTCGAACACCGGATGGTTACAAAACCGGACATTCAAATCGAAACCAAAGCTGGTATCAAAGAATTGCATCTGACAATCACCGGTGCAACAGTTGATTTGGTAAGAGTCGACATGGGAGAACCCCAGTTACAAAGTGATTTAATTCCGGTAACCGGTGCAGTTCGCAGAGTTATTAATGAAGCCTTGGAAGCTAACGGGCACGAGTATCGCTATACTGCCGTTTCTATGGGCAATCCTCATTGTGTCATATTTGTGCCGGAGATTCAGGATGATATGGTACTGAGAGACGGTCCGGTGATTGAATCTCATCCGCTGTTTCCCCGGAAAATTAATGTGGAATTCATCAAAGTAATTGCCCGGGATGTAATCCAAATGAGGGTTTGGGAACGGGGCAGCGGCGAGACTCTGGCCTGTGGAACCGGTTCCTGCGCGTCGGTTGTAGCTGCAGTTTTAAATAATCTGACCGATGCCAAGGTAACGGTAAAGCTCCTGGGCGGAGATTTGTTTGTTGAATGGGACAAGACAGACAACCACGTGTATATGACGGGGCCGGCGGTTGAAGTTTTTCAAGGCGAATACATCCAAGAGTTTTAAAAGAATTTCTGAGGAAGGTAAGCAATTGAAAATTTCCACATTAGGTCCCAAAGGAACTTATTCCGAGCAAGCCGCTTTATTGTTTGCCAAACGAATTGGAGTCAATCCGGAAAAGCTGCAACTTGAATTTACCACCACCAATCTTTCCTTGCGATCGGTTCAAAACCGGGAGGCCGATTATGCGGTTATACCGGCGGAAAATATGATCGACGGGTTAATCGGTACTACCTTCGACGCGCTCATTGAGTTTCAGGATTTCGTTAAAGTATGCGATGAGGTTCATTTGCCCGTTTCGCATGTTTTAGTTGCATCCCCCCGGACTTCCTGGGCAAATATCGAGCGTATCTATTCGCATCCGACCGCCCTCAATCAATGCCAGAATCACCTGGCGGAATTATTTCCGAAGGCTGCTTTGATTTCAGTAATATCCACTGCGGAAGCTGCTGCAGTTGTTTTAAAGGATTCCGAAGGCAAATCCGCTGCAATTTGCAGTCCGGTGGCTGCCAAGGCAAACCAAATGCTTGTGTTCGAAGGTGATATTCAAGACTACTCCGTCAATGAAACCCGTTTTCTGGTATGCGCCCTGACTGACGGATCGCCGACGGATGAAGATCGGACCTTGTTGGCGGTTAGATATGGCGTCAACCAACCTGGTCAATTATATTTAACGGCCAAACATTTTGCGGACGCCGGAATTGATTTGACTTGTATTCAATCCCGGCCTTATAAAATCAAACCTCAGGAGTATGTCCTGATCTTTGAATTCATCGGTCATAAATCCAGCCCGCAAGTTGAAACCGCGTTGAAAAACATTGAGTTGCAGGTCAGGGCTTCCGATGGCTGGAAAAAGATTCTGGGCAGTTTTCCCAAACGAGAAAGAGCCGAATTCAATGCAAATTTCTGATAAATTATTAAGCCGCCTCGATGAACTGGAGATGGAGTTACAACCCTTATTTAATGAGATTTCCAGAACCGGGCTTTTTAACCATGTAAAGGTCCTGGAAGCTTTTCAGGCTGAACGGATTGGCACACATCATTTTCACTCAACCACGGGATACGGTTATCATGATTTGGGACGGGAAGCATTGGAGAGTGTTTTCGCGAGAATCTTTAAGGCTGAAGCCGCTTTGGTAAGACAGCAAATGGTTTCCGGAACCCATGCGATAGCCTGCGCCCTGTTTGGAAATCTGACTCCCCGGGATGAACTGGTAATTGCCTCGGGGGCTCCTTACGAAACATTATTAAATGTTTTGGGAATAGGAAACGGAGTCAGGGAAGGGGATAGCAACACCGGCGGGTTTAGTGTCAAAATCGTTCCTTTAGCGGCTGACGGTTCATTAAACCTGACCGGAATCAGGGAATCTTTGTCCAAACGGACTAAGATAGTAGCATTTCAGCGTTCTTGCGGTTACTCCGAGAATTATTCATTCCCCATTGCTGCGCTTGAAGCGGCATTTTCGGTTGTCAGGGAAGTAAAACCGGAATGCATTATTTTTGTTGACAATTGTTACGGCGAATTCGTTGAAGCAAAGGAACCAATCGAAGCGGGAGCGGATCTAATGGCCGGTTCACTGATCAAAAATCCCGGCGGCTGTTTGGCTCCCTGCGGCGGTTATATTGCCGGGAAAAGGGAATTGGTGCGCCATGCCGCCGAAAGGCTTTATGTACCAGGTATTGGAGGAGCCATCGGCCCTTCACTGCTTAATCCGCGTCTGTTTTTTCAAGGGCTGGCCGAGGCGCCCCACCGGGTCCATGAAATGGTGAAAGGAGCGGTGTTTACCGCCAAACTGTTCTCCCTTGCCGGTTATCAAGTAGCTCCCCTGGCTGAGGAAAAACGTACTGATATTATTCAAAAGATATATTTGGGATCCGCCGACGGACTCATTAAGTTTTGCCGGGCAGTTCAAAAGATTTCTCCAATTGAATCCGATGTTTTCCCGGAACCCGCCCCGATGCCGGGTTATCATCATCAGGTGATAATGGGGGGCGGTACGTTCATCTCCGGTGCTACCAGTGAATTTTCGGCGGATGCCCCCTTGGCCCCTCCATTTATCGCTTATTTACAAGGCGGGTTATCTTATACCCAGATAAAAGTTGGGATTATAAATGTTTGTCAGGAGTTGAACCTGGATTTCGCAAATGAGTTTTGATTTTTCGGATTCTTCCGCAAATTTTACGAACCAGGTTCCGAAATCCGGCTTAATCTTTTTTTAAAAATCGGGCAGGAAAAGGCAGTCGGAAGTTGAAATTATTAATTTGCCAAGTGAGTCGATTACGCGCCGATTTCTAGTAAAACATTCTCTAACTAAACGTAGCATATAACTTAAGAACGTATACTAAAGTAGAGCGTGTCCACCATTTTGAATGCCGTTTATTTAAGTGCTTTACTAGGATTTGGTAATCATTGATTTTGGTTGATTTCCTCAAACATACTTCCGGCTTTGAGTAAAATGTCATATCAGTGGAAGGAGTTAACTTATGAATTTCGATTGGATTCTACTGGTTGTAAACTTAATATTAATCGCGCCTTTGATGTTCTTTTTATACCGTGATTCCAGGGCCCGTGATTATTCCTGGATGCTCTGGACATTGATGCCTGTTATTATTTTGTTTTCAAACTCAGTCCCGTTTTCGATCCTTTTTGCAGTGACAATTATCGTGTTTTATTTTATTTTGCGGCCCAAAGGGGCCATTCTTAAATGCCCAAAGTGCGGGAAACCCATCCATGAAATACTGACTGTTTGTCCGTTTTGCCGCCGGGATGCCAAAAGAGAATGCCTGCACTGTCATGAACCCGTGCCATGGGATGCGGAACAATGTCCTTTCTGTAAATCGCGCGCATTAACCAAAGGCTGAGTTTTTATTATTGGGGTGAGAGAGGGTGTGTTTTGAGTGGGCTTACTGCCGCATCGCATCGATAGTTTAATCGAGTTTTTGGATAAAATCGAAGTGGCCCTTAATACTTCCGATCTTACAAATCATAAACGCAACCAGTTAATTGAAGATTTACGTCTTGAAGTAATTGAAGTTTTGCGAATTGCATTTCGCGAAGGAGATCGAACCCTACGAAGAAGTGCCATTTATGGCCTAAGTAAGATTGGCCTGGATAAATCCATTGATTTTTTTATTGCCGCCTTGAATGATCAGGATGAACATGTCCGGGGTTGGGCGGCAGAGGCCTTGGGAAAGCTTAATGACACCCGTTCCGTTATTCCTCTGATCAAAGCTTTAGCCGATGAAAATCATTATGTATGTTTTAATGTAGCCATCACTTTAAAACATTTCCAAACCGACCAATTAATTCACCCTCTAACACGGGCGCTTCAGGATCCGGACCGGCAAATCCGGCGTAGAGCATCAAAACTCATGGGTGAACTCAACGATCAGCGGTTCACGGAAGCGCTTATTTCCGCGCTTAAGGATGAAGACTCCGGGGTCCGTTATGAAGCAGCGGAAGCTTTGCGTAAACTAAAAAGCCCTGCCACCATTTTACCTTTAATTTCAGCGCTGAATGATCCCAATCATGATGTTCGAATGGCAGCCATCATGGCGCTGGGTGATTTTGGTGATGAACGTGTCATAGAACCCTTAATTGCCATGCTGGTGGAACAAAAAGACCACCGTCATGCCTGTATGGAGGCTTTACAAACTATTTGCGGTCCGGAAAACCTGGAACCGTTGTTTGAGCTCATCAGAAAAAGCAAAATAATAATTAACGACACTGCTAATACCATTATGGAAAGATTGTATTCCAGCGGTCAAAAGGTAGGGAGAACTGAGGAGCGGCAATACCAATCCTTGAGTAGTAATTGTCAATGACTGAAAAACTGCGGCTATTATTAACCAATGATGATGGTTTTTATGCTGAAGGTCTGCAAACCTTATACTCATTTTTAAAATCAATTGCCCAAGTTACCATTATTGCCCCCGATTACGAGCGTAGCGCTGTCAGCCATGGAATAACCATGCATCAACCCTTACGGGCGTTTCCGATAAGTCTTGATTCCCAAACGCATTGGATGATCAATGGCACTCCGGCTGATTGTATTAAAATCGGCATTGAACGTTTATTGAAAGATAATCCGCCGGAGTTGATTATCTCGGGTATAAACCGCGGTCCCAATTTAGGGACTGATGTCCTATATTCGGGCACGGTTTCGGCGGCCATTGAGGGTTCGTTGCATCAAATTCCCAGTATTGCGGCCTCATTAGCGGTTTTCGGCAAAGCGGATTTTACGGCCGGAGCCGGTTTTATCCGGGAAAAACTTCACCTTCTCAAAAACTTCGCCAGCCGGGCTACTTTGAATATCAATTTTCCTCCTTCAAACGGTGCGCTTAACAACGACGCTCCTGACAAGGAAACGGCCTTACATCATCGAGTTGAGTTTACCCGGCTGGGGATCAGACTTTATCAAAATGTCTTCGAAGAACGGGTTGATCCCCGGGGCGAAAGTTATTATTGGATGAGCGGACAGCCGGTAACTCTCGATCAAGCAACTGACTCCGATATTTCTGCTATTGAATCCGGTTATATATCCATTACTCCATTAAACCCCGATTTGACGGATTTGAGTTTCCTAAAAGATAATTCCGGATTGAAAGTTTAGATTTATTTATAGGTATCAGGACTAAAATTTTGGATAATATAAATAATAAAGGGAATTAACTGATGGAGGATTTTTACGTTTCGACACGAATACATATAATGTAGGAAGTATAAATAAATAAAAGGAGTGGTGCTCCATGGTTCAAGTAGAACGGGATAACCTCCTGCGGGCTCTAAAAGGCTTCAAAGGAATAGCCAAACAGGATTTGCTGCTAAATGACCCGACCCCTCAATCAGAATACCGCAAAACACACGCAGAATCGCGCCGTGAAATTTACGCCAAATTAATCAACTTGGTGGAAACGGCCGGAGTTACAGAAGCGTGTGTTTTTGCGTTTAATGAGTATAATAAAATTCCGGTATCTCTCAAAAAAGAAGATAATGACCCTGTCATCAGCGGACATCTACAAGCATTGGAACTTTTCTTCAATATCATCGGAGTTACTGCCGATAAATTTAAGGCCTTGCGTGAATCCGATAACAATGTGACCCAATTATCTGACTTGATACCTCAAACTCAAAACAGCAATATGTATGCGCACTGACACCATATTTAACTTCATCAGCCGGTAACCGGCGGATTTGAATTTTGAACAACAGGTAAAATCCTCCTTTCCCAATGAATAACACTTAAATTTCATATACGTAATCAAACCAGTTAAACGAGTTTAACTGGTTTTGACTTGTCTTTTTTGTGCTTACGTACGACCCAATCGCGGTGGATGCGTGTCGCTGATTTTAACGTTAATGAAACTTGCGGACCAAGCCCACAACTCTGCCGATGATTTGGATATCCGTCGCATAAATGGGTTCATACTTTTCGTTTTCGGGTTGAAGTCTCACTTGCTGCTGTTCTTTATAAAACCGTTTGACGGTTGCTTCTTCACCCAGTAACGCCACGATAATATCCCCGTTTTTGGCGGATGAATCCCGGTTTACAACCACCATATCCCCGTCATGGATACCGGCGTTAATCATGCTGTCGCCCCGTACCCGCAGCATAAAAACATCGGATGAATTGGTAAAATCTTTGGGAAGCGGGAAATAATCCTGAATATTCTGATCCGCCAGAATGGGATGACCGGCGGTTACGACTCCGACAACCGGCACGTTTACCAAATCTTTAAACTTATAATCCTCCCAGTCGGAATTGCTGCCGATAATCTCGATTGCCCGGGGTTTGGTAGGATCTCTGCGCAAATAACCCAGTTGTTCCAGTTTTTCCAGTTGGGCATGAACAGAAGAACTGGAACTTAAACCCACAGCCTCGCCAATTTCCCGGACGGAAGGCGGATATCCCTTTTTTTGAACCTCTTTACGAATATACTCGTAGATTTCACGCTGCCTTTCCGTTAAGTCTTCCATAACAACCTCCTTTTTGAACCGTTCTTTATTGAAAGAATATACGTTCGGCTTTCGCTATTTCGATTATAACATAACTGAAATATTTTTTCAAACATTTGTTCGTTTTTTGCTTGACCAGAACAACTGTTCGTGTTACAATAAACATGAACACGAACAGTTGTTTGGTATATTTAATTTCCGATTGGGGTGAATGCTATGGTTATTCAATACAAAGGTATTAAGTATCAATGGGCTTTTTTCAAATTTTTCGTGAATATTTGTATCATCTTAGCGATATTGGTGATCATGATCTCGTATGTTTCCAGTATTGCCAAGGCAACCTTCGAACCAAAACAGATTACGATTACCGTTCATCGTGGCGATACTTTGTGGTCAATTGCCAGAAAGCTGGACCCCAACTCGGATCCCCGCCGGGTTATCGAAGAGATTAAACAGAGAAATAATCTAAAAAGTTCCGCCTTGATGAAAGGACAGAGATTACAATTGATTGTTGACCGCAATTAATCCAATATATATTAACCTATCTTTTGATAAAATATTACAACTAGGAGGAGTTTATATGAGAACTGAAAAAAGGTCCAAGCAGCCCGGATCCCGTTTAACAAAGGAATTGCCGAATACGCCCGATGCACGGAAAGCCCAATTGGATTATATGTGTACTTATATGACCTGGTTGACAATTAAAGAACAATATACGAAAGATTTGAGCCTGTCAGCCAGTTAGGAAACTGAATTTATGATAAGTGAAAACCGGAAACCAAGAGTTAGTTTTGGTTTCCGGTTTTTAATTCGCCTTCTAAAGCTCCCTTTTAATCTTACAACCCCTTTATTTTTGTAAAGCCTGGAAATTTTCTCCCGGCTTTGGCAGATCAATTGGAATTAAGATACGGCGTTCGTTTATTTCCCGATCAATAATATTTTGCGCCATCAGGTTGATCTCTGGTGTTACACCGCGAATTGTTATTTTAAAGGTGCTTAGTTGCACCCACCAGCTGTGATCGATGCCGTCGATAAAGAAATCAAATTTCGATAAGATGGAACCGGCATCATCCAGTTTGATTTCAAATCCAAAATCCGGTCGGTATGATGCGGAAAAATCAAAGGCAATTATGGCCTTGCCGGTATTGATATCGAAAAGATCGCAGTTGATGTTTTTAAATTCAGCCTGAAATCTTCCCCCGCTAATGGGAACGGAAATTTCTCTAAAATGGTCTAGACCGGCCGGGTTGTTGATGAAAGCCTGATTTACAATGGAAGTGAGGTTTTCATTTTTAAATACTTGGTAGTCGGAATGCGGCTGGTTGTCAGACCAGAATTGCCGGCCAACTAAACGCTTATTTATCATATTTTTGGTGACAGCTAAAGCTACATCGGCTAGAAATTTACTGGAACGCAAGCCGCCTTCCAAACCCAGACAGTAAGCGCCTACTTGGGGAGACTCACCATTGCTGATCCTTATTTCAAAATTGAGCGCGCCCTGAATATCAATCTTTTTATAGTAAACGGTAAATTTTAGGTGCATTTGACCCGTCGCAATATTGAACTCGGCCTCATGTAATTTAAAATCGGAAATTGGCCCGTCTTTCACAAGAGCATTCTTCATTTCCGGTTCTTGATCACGAATCAGGGTTGATATGTAATTGTTAAAAATTTGGGCATCCAAATGTTTCAATGATAACGGCGGATTATGAATAACCGCACTTTCCTCGGCAAAAGCGGCCAATGAAAGTAACAATATAATAAGCAGCGTCAACAAAATACTTTTCCAAACCGATTTAAACATCATTCATGTCTCCTTGAAGTTATGTGAAAAAGTTTCTTTTCGTAATATAGAATAAACCATACCGATTATTTTGTCAAAAATAAACACTTGAAAATGTAAGCGAATGATTGGTATATCATCTGGAAACATCTTTATACGGTTTGTTGGAATTTTAAGCAGAAATCGGCGATGGACTTAATATACATTAATGGAATAGAAGGATGAAGGATATAGTTTTATTTTTATTAAGACTCAAGGAGGAGACATGTTGATCCTGCCGAATGGTATGTATTCAAAAATTAATGAAAATCTTATATCGCAGCAGCAAGAAGCCTTACGGCGTTATATGGAAAGAGGAAGCCGGCGCCAACATATTGCTGCGGAGTTGCAAACCAAAACTCCTTTGGAGGTAGATACTCCGAAGCGAGTTGCTTTACGCAAGGCACTTATCAATCCCCGCGACGGCTTGGCATTGGAGCGTTTGATCGGTAAAAGCGACTTATTTCCCATTTCATATCTCGAGGCAGGCCTAAAAGCCGGTAAATCAGTGTGCCGAATTGAGTTGCGGGATCATATCGGAAGAGTACTTGGACACGGTACTGGCTTTCTAGTTTCTCCAGTTTTATTGCTGACGAATCATCATGTTTTGGAAGATGCGGATACGGCCCGCTTCAGTCTTGCCCAGTTCAATTATGAAACGGATCTTAATTCACGTCCGCGGCAAATTAAAAGTTTCCGGTTTGAACCCGAACGGCTGTTTATTACCGATATAAAACTCGATTTTACACTGGTGGCGCTGGAAGCAAGTTCAATAGACGGGATCACTTTGAGTGAATTTGGTTATCTGCCTTTATTAGCGGAAACCGGCAAAGCGCTGTTGGGTGAATATGTCTCCATCATTCAGCATCCGTCGGGGGCGCCGAAAGCGGTGGCGATAAGGGAGAATAAAATTACCGACATATTCGACGACTTCATTCATTATAGCACCGATACGGAGCCAGGTTCATCGGGTTCTCCGGTGTTCAACGATGAATGGCTCGTAATTGCCCTCCACCATGCCGGGGTTCCGGACCCGGACGATGTTCGAAAGTTCATCGCCAATGAAGGAATTCGCATCAGCAGTATTATTAAATTTCTCACAGTTCAGAAATTGCTTCCGGGCGAGAAAGAGTTAATCGATAATCTGATAAAAAGCATTTCAAAAGGATCTGGATTGGATGTTGCTCCGAAATCCAGAAAAATGCTGATAAAAGAGTTAAATCCGGAATGGTATGAAGACGCAACGGGCTACGACCCTAATTTCTTGAGTGATAGCCGCGAAATACCTCTTCCGAAACTGTCAGCCGCGCTGGAAAAGGACGCTTTGCCGGTTAAAACCGGCGGGAAAGTTTTGCATTACACCCATTTTTCAATCGTTATGAGTAAATCCCGCCGTTTGGCTTTATATACCGCAGTTAACATTGACGGGAATAAACTGCTTGCGCTTAAGCGCGCGAAAGACAAATGGTATTTTGATTCCCGCATCGATAGCAAGTATCAATGCGGTCCGGCGCTTTATGATACCAATGATCTGGACCGGGGCCACCTGGTGCGGCGGCTTGATCCGGTATGGGGAGAACTGGCGGTCAAGGCCAATGAAGATACGTTTCATTTCACCAATTGCGCTCCGCAGCACAAGAATTTTAACCAAAAAACCTGGCAGGAGTTGGAGGACTATATTTTAAATAATTCCAGGAATCATCAGCTTAAAGTATCGGTATTTACCGGACCGGTCTTCCGTAGCGACGACGTGGTATATCGCGGCCAGTTTCAGATTCCGGCCGAATATTGGAAAGTGGCTGTAATGGGGAAAGAAGACGATATGCTGTCGGCAACCGCTTATTTACAAACACAGAAAAATCTGATTCACGACCTGGAATTTGCATACGGGCAGTATAAAACGTATCAAGTGCCAATTACCAAGATTGAAAATATAACTGGTTTGGATTTTGGAAACCTGCGCAATTATGACCCGCTGGGCCGGACTGAGGCCGTCGTGGGCCATATTATTGAAAAGCAGGAGGATATTAAAATTTGATGCATAAATACATTGACGTCAGTAAAAACTTATACAGTTCACTTTCCAAAAAAAATTAGGTAAGAGATGTCCAATTCATTTTATATTAAAATCTATAAACTGCATAAAGAAGATATTTATTTGTTGGCTGGTACTTTGGGATTTTTTACAACAGCTATATATTTAATTGTCGATTATATATTAAGCCTGATTTTTAAGTCATATCCGATTCCTTATTATTCATCTCAGTTGGTGTTATCTCATTCCAACACTGGCTGGGCATTTTTTTATGGAATCATGGCCGATTTAATAGCGGGAACTTTTCTTGGTGCGGTTACGGCATTTGTGTTGGCACGAACCAATTATAAAAATTTAGTTCAAAAAGGAATCATAGCAGGGGGGGTATTATGGGTTATGCATGTAAGTATAATTCCAAAAATTTGGAGCCCTGAATTATTAAAGTTTATTAACCCTGCAACAGGAGTTCAATCTTTTTACACTCATATTTTTTGGGGAATATTGTATGGATTTATTTTCGCCCGGTTTGTTAGTGAAATAAATAAATCGAATGCGATAAAAAATAAATTGCAATAGTTAGGATATGCATTTTTTACTTCCTTCCCAAACCATTTCTGTTTCTCCTCTCGCAAAGCTCCTAATTTGAGTATGGAAATTAATTCTATCTGCCAGTACCAAGGTACCGATATCTTTAATTTTTGAGCATTAAAACAGTACTTTTCCAGTACCATCGTAAGATGACGTTGCTTGAAATGGGTGATATGGTGATATTATGAAATTAATTTAAAGTCATTTGAAATGGCTTGATATGATTTCTTTGGAACGGGGTATATTTAATGGCATGAAGCGGAAAAGATGAAGAATCGAAGGGGAGGGATTTAAAATGACGGTGAAATTATTTAAAGGGAAATTCATAAGAGTTTGGATGTCGGCATTTTTCAGTTTAGCCCTTCTGGCAATTCCGGCGGCGGCCACTATCGGGGCGGATTCAGCCCAGAAAACTTCGGCGGCGGACGGATATTGGCCGGGAACCGAATGGCGGACCTCAAGCCCGGAGGAGCAAGGGATGGATTCAAGTTATATTCGGGGGATGATTGAATACATTCAAGAACAGAAAAAAGACATCCATAGTCTGTTGATTGTTCGGAACGGTTATTTGGTGACCGAGGCTTATTTCTATCCATACCAAAAGGGAGTAAAACATGCTATAAACTCATGCACCAAGAGTGTTACTTCTGCTTTGGTCGGGATTGCTATCAATGAAGGATATATTAAATCCATTAATGATAAGGTACTCAGCTTTTTCCTGGATTTAAAGATTGCCAATTTGGATAAAAGAAAGAAAGCCCTGACCTTGGAACACCTTCTCAAAATGACTGCCGGTTTTGATTGGGTTGAAGAAGGTTACTATGGCTCGGAAGATGATTCTACGATTCAAATGATTAACAGTAAAGATCCGGTACAATTTATACTTGATCATAAAATGATCCAGGAACCCGGAGAAAGTTTTTATTATTGTACCGGTGCTTCACATTTGTTATCGGCTACTCTCCAAAAAACAACCGGGAAAAGCATTTTGGAGTATGGTCAGGAAAAACTATTGGGTCCGATGGGGATTACTGATATATATTGGACTTCCGACAGGAAAGGTATTACATACGGCGGGCTCGGGTTATATTTAACGCCCCGCGATATGGCCAAGTTCGGCTATTTGTTTTTAAAAAAGGGGAAATGGGGTGCTAACCAAATTGTTCCGGAAAAATGGGTTCAAGAATCGACCCGAAAGCACATTGGGTTTCCTTATGATCAGGGATCAGGTTATGGGTATCAATGGTGGACAACTTCCGGCTATTCGGCTAGAGGTTTGGGAGGGCAATACATCATTGTCTTCCCGGAATCCAATTTAGTGGTGGTATTTACCAGTGGACTTCGAGGCATGGACTATCCGCTGCCTTTTTCTTTCACCACTAATTATATTCTGGCATCGATTAAGTCCGATAAACCATTAGCTAAGAATCCGGCCTCGGAAGCGGCATTGAACAAAATCATCACGGAAGTCGGTCAAGCGCCCGAATTCAAACCTGTATCTGAATTACCCGAAATATGTGATACTATCTCCGGTAAACAATATCGAATTGATGATTCCAGTTCATTTTCTTTCCAATTTGGGAATGCTCCCAATGAATGCATCTTTCAAGAGTTGGTTAATGATACTAAATATGAAGTTCGTATCGGTTTGGATGATATTTACCGGGTCAACCAAATGGACCAATTACCGCCCTTGCGACTTTTGCCGGGAACGAATCAACTGGCGGCTAAAGGCCGCTGGATAAACAATACTACCTTTGAAATGAACCTTCAGAATTTATTCGAATGGGATGAAATCAAAGCTATTTTTAGCTTTAAAGATGATACTGTATCGTTTGAACTTGTTTATAAAGTGTTAGAAAATACCATTGCAAAGGGCGAAGGCATTCTGCAACCATAAAACGGGAAAATACGATGATGTCGCTTGAAATGGCTTGATATGATTCCTGAATATGGGTTTGTTGATTTCGAGTCTTTATCCGATTTAATACTTCAAAAGGGAGGGTATTGAGTTGATAAAATTACGAAAGCTCGCCGTTACGATATTAGTTGTCGCGATCAGTGCAATTTCAGTATCGCTTAATTGTTTCTCAATGAATGACAAAAGTGACTGGAAGATTTCGACTCCGGAAACGCAGGGGATCGATCTCAAAACATTATCAAAATCGGAGAATGCCATCAAGAATGATTATAAGGCGGTTACAAGTCTTTTAGTTGTGAGACATGGTTACCTTGTCTATGAAAAGTATTACTTGGGAAATAACAAAAATGATTGCACCCATGTTTTTTCAGTTACCAAAAGCGTAATGTCCGCATTAACGGGAATCGCCTTAAGAGAGAAATTTATTATAGGACTTGATCAAAAGATATCCGACGTGTATCCGGAATATTTTAAAAACACGGAGCCGAAGAAAAAAGAAATTACGATTAAAAATCTGCTCACCATGACCGGCGGGCTGGAATCGGTTGACAACAATTACAATGCATGGTTTCATAGCGACGATTGGTTTGAGTATGTCATCAACAGACCGCTCGCTTCCAATCCCGGAGAAAAATTCACCTATAACACAGGTCTGACTCACCTACTGGGCGGCGTAATTGCCAAATCGGCAAAAATGAGTATCAAAAAGTTTGCCGACAAGTATCTCTTCAGTCATTTGGGGATTACCAATTACAGGTGGGATACTGATCCGAAGGGCAACTATGGCGGCGGGCATCTTTTATTCTTGACGCCCCGCGACATGGCCAAGTTCGGTTATTTATACCTAAAGGGCGGTAAATGGGGGGAGAAACAGGTGGTGCCGGAGGAATGGGTCAAGGAATCCACCAGGGTACATGCGGATCCCGGCGATGGAAGGAAATACGGATATCTTTGGTGGCTTGAAAACAAAAGGGATAAAGTCCATAATAAGCAGGTTTCGATGTTTTCGGCGGTTGGCTACGGGGGACAATATATTACCGTGATTCCCGAACTTGATTTGGTTGCCGTTATTACCTGCGATGCCTATCTCCCGTCAAACAAAAAGGATGCCACCATTCAAATCATTGTTGATCATGTTATTCCGTCGGTTCGGTGAAGGCCTTAAAGAAAGGCTGTTTATGGTTCGGCAACTCTGATATTCTATCCCAAAAATTTACGATAGTTTGTGAATGGTTAAATTCATGCAGTATAATAAAATAAATAATATATTCAGCCAACAATAAAGCGGAAAATAATTGTCGATACGCTAAGAAACTAATAAATCTTAGCGTATTTTATATTTATTTAATCCCAAAATTCAAAAATAAGCAATAAAATCTTGTATTACCAAAGGGAATGCTTCCACGTTAAAACCCACACATGTCAAAGTAAAAAGTAATCAAATATCAAACACAGCAATATGGATGGGGGCTTTTCGAGGATTTTTTGAGTCGTATAATACATATTATGTTAACTAAAAATATTTTACATGGTGATCCTTAAACTTGGCGGCTAAAGTTTAGTTAAAATTTTTCACTTTTCATACATTCACGAATCCAGGTATCTGCAATTTCTGCTGTTTCCTCCAACGTTAGCCTTGAGTTGTTAAGCAACTTGATGTTTGGAGTTGTTTTATTGGCGTTATCCTTGAGCCATCTGTTAAAATCAATTGAGCTTTTTATCCAATTATCATCAGTGACACCCCTGCCATGGCATATTCGTTCTTCTAAAACCTCATCATCACATACAATGGCTAAATAATAAATAGATGAAAAACCGCTTCTTCCGTAGCAAACTTCAAGTTGTTTAGGCACCGCACACCCGCATAAAACAACAGGCTTTTCTATTTGTGAAATAATACTACAAAGTCTTAACCAAAGCTCCCGATAGTTTCGATAGTCGTCTTCGGGAGTGTTGTATATATCATCCCAAAGTAAATCACTTTCCATGACAATATACTCTGTTTCTCTTTTAAAGAGAATTTCCGCCATTGTGGATTTACCGACACAGCTTGCACCGGTGATAATAAACAATGGCAGCTTTTTGCTTGATTCCATATTTTTCGTCCCTTCTTTGGCTAGGTCCAAAATCATATGATTTGTGGACAATCAAATACATTTCCGAACTTCATTGGACAGACTACCCTGCATTTATTACAGTTAACCGTATTAAACCCTCTGGCATTGGTTCCGTATGTATTCTGCCGACATTTTTTCTGATTTACGTGTTCTCCGTCCAATGCATGCGACGGGCAGCTTTTGATACAAATGTCGCAACTTTTAATACAAATACTTTCGGCAAATGGGTCGGAAGCAAGATCCAGCTCTGTCAGAACTATTCCCAAAGTCAGCAAGTTACCATACTTTGCATTTAACAACAAGGTGCTCTTGCCGAGCGTTCCGAGTCCTGCAAGCATGGCAGCATGTTTCATGGATATTAGGCCGCGGCCTTCCAATGTCTCCGGGTTCCAATACTCATATGGACCGTCTGAGGGAAGCGGCACAGCATACCCGCCGTATAACCTTTCAATCTCTTTTGCCGCTCTGAACGCGACCCAATCAACCTCCGGGCAGGCACTGTAGTTGAAATGGCCGTATATCAGTCTCGGTTCAATCTTTGTCAACCCTTTTGGAAGAACGACGCCGAACGCAATGACTGATTTGCAGCTGGGGAAGATATCTTTGGGATGGAATCCCGCAGGTGCTTCGGCGAAACGGTCAACACCGGCGACACCGCACACATCCGCGCCAATGCTTAATATAAACTCTTTGATTTGATTCTTCACTCCGCCGCCTTCTTTTCTGTATGTTATGAACTAATTTCGGTTTTTAATTAAAATATTATTAAATTGGCCTTATTACTGGGAAGTTTAAATACACTTGAATCTCTAAAGCTAAGATCTAAATCATTGACTACTTGTGTATATTTCTCGTTATCATTCGTAACTTCATACTTCATTCCCAAACTTCCTAATTGCGGCGCTTGCCAAACGAATCTCGCAGTATTACCATCTTCATTGAAAATAACTCTCATTATTTTGCATTCATATCCATCTAAAATCTCTGTCTTTCCGGTATCTTCAGTACGAGAAAAATTCTTAGGATACAAGAACCCACCGCCAAGGCTGTCTAGCCTATCTAAAGCCGAACCATTCAGTTCTATTTCAGTATAAACGTCCACTGAAAGCATTAGATTATAATAAATTTTTTTATTATCGTCTAAAATATAGGCAATACCAAAAGCATCCCATCGATGTTTGTTGTTAATTTTATAATAAGTAAAAGTGGCATTTTTTGAAGTATCGCCTTGAATATATTCTTCCTCGATTACACATGAAAAACTTTTGGGAAACTTCGATTTTGCTTCTTTGGCAAAAGTTAAAGAGCTGAAGACCAATACCAGTACAATTAATAAGCTTAATTTTTTCATTATTTACACCTCTTCTGTCATAGACAAATGTTATGGTAGGATAAAATCTTTCAGATTAATTGTTTTGATTTACAATACACGGGAGCCCAGATGCAGGTTTTTTGAGGTAATCCATTGCTTTCTTTGCACTATTATACCATATATCCGCCGATTTACCCAACATTTGTAATCCATTTTGGGTTGTTCAGGAAGCCCGAAAATATACTTTCAAACAAGGGGCATTTCTACTTTGTGCTGGAATTCACCCTCTTCCGCGAAACGATTGCACATAAGGATCTGGTTACAATCCCCTCTCTAAATCAAAGGCGATACTGCAAGTGAAAGAGAGAATAATCCAACTGTTAAATTGGTGGACGAATTCTATTGGCTGGCCATGGGCCAACATCTCGATTTCGGCTATGTGGATGTGCCGCCGCTGCTAGCTTATGTTGCTGCCGCATGGCGATTACTATTCGGCGCTTCCTTGTTTGCCATTCGTATTTTACCCGCTCTTGCCGGAGCGGTGATGGTCTTTTTCGCGGGATTGCTGGCTCGGGAAATGGGCGGGGGCCGGTTCGCTCAAAGCGTCGCCGCTTTGTTGGTTTTGGTTGCTCCCTCTTGGCTGGCGGTTAATTCCGTATTTACCTATGATCCTTTTGAGCAACTTGGTTCGATAATCCTGTTTTATCTGATCGTCCGCCTTATCAAAGAAGAAACGCCGCGAAGATGGATTGGTCTCGGGCTCATGGTCGGTCTGGGGATAATGACCAAACTGACGATGATCGCCACCGCCGGCGCCCTGGTTTTGGCCCTGCTGGCTAGTCCTGGGCTTGCGAGCCTTAGGCGGAAAAGCTTTCTGACCAAGTGGCCGTAGCTGGCGGCTGGAATTACCATTTTGCTATGTACGCCTTATATCAGCTGGCAGTGGGTTCATGGCTGGCCTTTAATCACTTACTGGCGCGATTACACAGTCAACCGCATCGGGGTTGGGACTGCTCCGGGGCTGCTGCAATTTTTATTGGGCCTACTTCTGGATTTGAATCCGCTCATGTTCCCTGTTTTGTTGCTGGGACTTGCCTACCTTTTATTCCACCCGGAAGGGAAAAAGTATCAGCCCCTGGGACTCAGCTTTCTGGTTTTACTGGTCTTTTACAGTTTTCAATTATTACATCCCCGGCTGCTGGTTTCGGCGTGTTTTCCGTTACTGGCGGCCGGCGCAGTTTGGCTGGAAAAAATCGTCATTGGCGTAACTTTTTCCCCCGGACACATACGTGGGAAAGAAACTTTCAGGCTTACACTGGGGCTCGTTCGGGTTTATCTTGGTGTGATCTTAATTTCCAGTGCGTTGCTGGCCCCGCTTTCCCTATCACTTTTACCCAGCGGCGCCTTGAAAAAATATGTAGCAGTCACTTCGAAGTTTACTGTGGGACCCGCTAATTACCAGTTAACTGAACTGCCGTTTCATTTTGCCCTCCGGTTCGGCTGGCCGGAATTAGTTGAGAAAGTCGCCGAAGTCTATCATCGTTTATCGGAGGCGGAGCGGGAGCATTGTGTAATTTGGACTGAATTTTATTGGCAAGCCGGTGCCATTGACCTGCTGGGAAAGGAATACGGCTTGCCGAACGCCATCAGTACACATCTTTCCTATTATTTTTGGGGACCGGACCCCAAACGGAGAGGCGTAGACCCTGAAATAGTGATTTTTCTGGGCACTAGCTATATTCCGCGTACGGCCTTTGACGAGATGATCCCAGCCGACTTCCTGATGGGCAATCCTTTGGGTACACGGCTGGCGAAATACCTGCCGGTTTATGTCTGCCGGAAACCCAAACGCCCTTTAAAAGAAGTCTGGCCTTACTTGAAAAACTATAATTAATGGGCCTAGTAAAAGTTTGTTTTGGCTTGGGTGGTAAAAAGTACCCGTTCGCCGCTGATGATACCCCCTCTTATCGCAAACCATACAATTCCAGAGGGTCGCTCTGTAACGCTTGGCGGTATAATCCAATTACATCTTTTACTTTGAAAAACATACATTTACAGTCTCCAATCATTCCATCCGTAATCATACCTTTTTCATATGCTTTGTCCTGAATCGTGTACCAAGGTTTCACAGGTGGTTTCCACCCTTCTATAAACCACTGGTTTTCAGGGTATAGTTTGCGTGCTTCCTCCGGCGGCATAAACATCTTCTTTATTTCATCAGGAAGACTGTCTTCAACATAGTGCATGGCGGATAATCTATATATATCAACACCCAAAAGCAGTGCCCAACCATCCATATCAATCAAGTGCTGAAACCCCAAAGAATGTATCTCTGCATCCTTTCCCCAGGCAGATACGCGAAAAAGGCCCTGTCCTGTAACGGTGTCAGGCAATTTTCGGAATGTGTCGGATACTATCCCCATACCGCTTCGCTCTTCGTCAGTTTGCAAAATTTTGATTTTAAGGGTCAATCCCAGCTTCGTGTCAATTTCATTCAGCGGCTGATTAGCCGAAAGCGTAAAGGAAGGCATGACAATCGCGCCATTATTCCCGACCACCTGCTTCAATGCCTCTATTAGCGTTATTGCGCCATCCTCAACATGCCCGAAACTATGTAAAGAACAATGAACTTCGACTGCCATCCCGGCTTTAACCCCTAAATTGCGTAATCCTCTTACAATATCAGACTTTGTCACTGTTGATGGCATGATTTACCCCATTTCATTGCTTTTAAGCTCCAACAAAATAATCTACGAAACAAAACATGAGATTCCACAATTGGTTTTGCCGCTAACCCTTCTATCGATGTGCTCCCTACATGTTCAAGCCTACGGGCTCTGTTACATATTCACGTAGGTAAAGGATGATATTTTTCGATTCCTTCCGGTGGCAAACTCAAGAAAATTGTCCTCGCTTTTTAACTACTTCTACTTGAGCATTAACGATCTTTTCGTATAAAATGCGGACATCTGTTTCGGCAATTATTTGTATCCCATTTTTTCATGATCGGCTAATCTTGATTGAATGCTTCCCAGGGATCAAACACCAGCTTTTCTTCCGGCCACATTCTTGGGAATGTATACCCCGGATCTTTTGTGGTTGTTTGATTTTCCCAGATTTTCTTTCCGGTATCATCAAGATATATTCTATGTTCTATTACAGTGCCGTTCACCGCTCTGCCTTCGATAAAAACAAACCGCAAGCTTTCTTGGTGTCGTAATAATAACTGAATCTTAAAGCTGAATCATCTGAACCATTCTCTTCAATATACTTCATTACCGCATTGGCCTCATCAAAGAATACGGCTTTAAGCGTTGGCTTGACATAGGGTCCTTCATATTCATGGGTTTTTGTCTTTTTAGTCAATCGTTTTTCTTTGATCGCGTCTTCGATCTCATTGTATATGATGCGTATTTCAACGATCTTCGGATGATTAACCCAATTCTTTTCCGTAATCAGAGCTTGAGTTGAGCTATATCCCGGAAAGCATATAAGTAAAGCAGCGAGGAGACGAAGTATTCTTTTCTTATGCACTCAAAGCTCCTCCTTTATTGACGTGTCTAAATTTAGCGTCATAGCAATTAGTGAAAAGTCTAATGTACTTATCCAACACCCGTGATTGCAAGCATGGCACATTCCGATATTCAGGTCATTAAGCCTCATAACTACCGCTTCATTACCTGAATCAACGCACCCAATCTGGGCCTGCTTGCCACATGCCGCAGTCAAACCGTCTTATTGATGGGTCTATATAAACTTAGCTCAGCACTTTCGCCAATTCTATCGCTCCACTTTCCCAAAGTTCATTATATCTTTTTTTAATTTCAAACCCGTGCTTTTTATAGAACTCCACTGTTGATTCATAAGATGGTTTAGTATCCGGCGGAACCGTAAAAACAACGACCTTATGAAAGCCCAAGCTCCTTACATATTCAAAAAAATGGTTCATGAGAATTGATCCATATCCTTTACCAATAAAATCAGGATGCGTTCCCATTAATGTAATATTGATTGAACCATCCAAACTGGTAAAAACGAGAAATGAGATCAATCTTCCTTCTTGATTCAATAGGCCGAATGCATCATGAAATAGCAAATCCTTTTCAATATCTCCCGGAACATTAGCTGTAAACCAGTTTTCTGTCAAAAGCCTTGCTATTTTAACAATTTGTTGAATTACCTCTTTTTCCGGTCTTTGATATAATTGGATTTCGTATTTCATTTACTTTATTTCCTTTTGGTTTATTATTAAAAATTTAGGTTCTATACGTGATACATGTTGAGGAATTTGAATGCAATTCTGTCCCCTAATTTATAAACGTATCTGAAACGCCGTTTTTTCTCCTCTCTGAAAACCTGCTTGTTCGTAAAACTGTAAAGTACTCTCTTCTTTTCTACCTGTCATTAACATTATTTTATAACAGTTTTTCTTTTTTGCAATTTCAATAGCCTTTTTCAATACCGCTGTTCCATATCCTTTTTTTCGATAACTCTGATGAGTAACAACATTTTCAATTAATGCATAAGACCTAGCTGACCTTGTCAAATTCTTTATGATTATCAAAACACATGATGATACTAAGATTTCATCTTCTTCTGCAACCAAATAATATTGGTTTGGGTCTGATAATAGTTCTTCCCAATGTTTTTCTAACTCGCGATCTATCTTAAGCTCAGGATCATCTGAGTTCAAGTATTAATATAGCAATAAAAGCTTTTCCAACTCTGTATTTTTTATTAACCGAACTTCAATACTCATTTTTATTCCTCATTATGAATATCTTATTAATTCACATCTCCCAGATAACACGGGCCTAAAATATTGTCCTTCAATTTATTTGCCAGTATTTTGGGATACAGTCTTATCGTATCCAGCTTTGATATTTCAATCCACTCCACACCTACTTGATAGGCATCAGGAATACTTCCGTTATTAATAGTTGGATTAACTTCTTCTGACTTTAGCTTGCAGTTAAAATAAAATTCAACCTGATGAACATCATAATCGAATTTGGAAAATTCATGGTTTTCCCCAATATACTCGCGTATAAATACTAATTCACCAATATCAACTTCTTGATTTACTTCTTCAATACATTCTCGTACCAATGTATTCTTTAGTTCTTCTCCCGGATTTTGACCTCCACCGGGGAATAAATAGAAAAAGCCTTTATCATCTCTATTTTTTGTCAATAGAACTTTACCGTTATTTATTATTATCGCTTTTACAGAGTTCCGAATTGGTTTCATAAAGGTTCCTTTTGATTTTTCTCCGGTAATAATCCATCGGCCACGTTCATCTATGTAAACTTCCAAATTAGAATACCTGGAAAATAAAGCATCGATTTCTTCTCTGGAATAAAATGAATGGGGTAATCCTTTTTCCGGACCGGTTACAGGAATACATGTTCCGTCATCAAGAGTTTCGTGTTCCGCCATCATAGCCCAATTTTTCTTACAATCATCATTTGGTAATGAAATAAAGATTTTACCATTTATCATTAAACTATCATAAATCCGATCCAAAAGAGCAATCACATTTTTCTTTTTCCCATGATGAAGTGTCGCATGTGATATTATTAAATCGTAAGTGCTGACAGGATATTGGTATTTATACATATCGGCAATAATAAACTCTCCTTGATTATGAAGCAGATCGTTAGTCATTTTAATTGCCGATTCACTCGAGTCAAGACCAGTGGTTTTAAATCCTTTCTCCTGGAGATACTTTAAATACTTCCCTTGCCCGCAGCCAATATCTAAAGCAAATTTGACAGGAAAAGTTGATTCTTCAATAAAAGTTAAAAAACCGATGTGCATATCGTCTGTAAGGGTTGCCCAAGCCGGTCCGCCTGCTAGATATTCCTTATAAATATTGTCCCAAACCGTTTCTGACATTTCTTTCTCCTTCCATATTACCACCTTTTTGATGAAACATTTTACCGTATTGCTGTGATTACAGGTTGTATTTCACTGGATAAACTAGCAATTTCTCTGTGCAGGTCATCTAGAATTTGATAGGCTTTCTCTGCACTTCCATCCATAAATAGTCTATATACAGTCTTAATCTGAACTTCCATATCAACCGGCTTACGAGTTAACATGTGAGCCCTTGATAGCGCCCCTTTTTCATTCATTAAATAAATGTTATTCAAAGCGTACAACACCTCAATCCATGAACAGACCGTCCGAAACACTGAACCCATAGCGTAGTTGATATCACCTTTGAATGCCGCCTTACGACCACACTCAAGCGAAAACCATGCTTCCCATAAAAATTTTCTGATTACAGCTTCTCTCATTTGAAGAGAATATTCACCATTTGAATGGAGCAGAGCTTTCAGTTTATCAAGCGCCATATGTTCATCCTGCCATAAAGGCTTACAGTAATGTGTTTCAGCAGCATATATAGTATTTACAAAACCAAATGGATGCCCGCATTGATAATCAATTGTAACTTTTCCCGAAAGGCAATCCTTCAACACAACTTTGACATGATTTATTTCTCTTAACAGTATATCCACGGGAATTCCGTCTACAGTAAGCCAACTTCCTCCGTTAATCCAAGGGCCCCATTCACCGGGAGGATTCAAAAGGTTCTCTCGATGTTGGTCGTCCAAATTTTTTAAACTATCTCCAAGTGCAATTCGGTTTAAATCTTTATTATTGTAATAAATTCCAATGTCATAATCTGAATTTGCGTCTGCCTCTTTTCGGCTCTGTGAACCTCCTAATGCTATAGCCGACACCCCAGGAACTTTTGATAAAACTGCAATTATTTTATCCATATTCATATGGTTTTTCCCTCCTGTCCTTATCCACTCTTAATAATAAAATAAACAGCAACCCTATTAAAAATGGTGGAATCCATTCCAGCCAATTATATAAATAAGTTCTGGTTACATTACTACTAATTACTTGCATTACATAAGTCCATACCCAATGTAAGAAAATAGCTGAATACAGACTCTTTTTAGTCCTTAAGTAGATATAGGTATAAATAAATGAGCTGCTTGTAACGGATATTAAGAAAGGGATAATTGGAACGTTAAAGTCGTGTTGGGAAGTACCCAACATAAAAAATAACGGTAAGTGCCAAAAAGCCCACCCTAAACCTATTATTAGACTGGCCAAATTAGCATTTTGGGTTTTTAATAATCGTTTTAATGCAAAGCCACGCCAGCCAAATTCCTCTGAAAGCGGACCTAAAATAATTAGGGGAATAATGGTTGGTAATTGAATCCAAAACTGCGCAAAATAAAATTTGCCCCCTAACATGGTATAAAACAGAATAAGCAAAGAGCCATAGAATAAAACTACTGACAATATCAGCAGATACCACTTTAGCCCGAGCTTAATCTGAATTGAGGAATGAAAAAGATCTCTAAGCCCGGGTTTTCCTTCAAATATTGCAGTTAAAGCAATACCAACACCCGATGGTACAAAACCGCCTAAAATAAATAAAATAAAAGCCCATAACGGCCCGATTTTCCCCGCTACCAAATTGGCGGTTTCGATTTTAAAGAAAGCTATAGGCCCCCAAAAAATAAAATAACTAAAAAACAAAGTTACTCCCAAATATAAGAACGCCTCTTTTAATGCTTTATTTTTCATAATCATCAGCCTTCTATTTTTTTATACTTATCGTCAAGGAATTCTCTCTCCTACTCTTTACTTCTTCGGTTGCTTTGGAATTTTGTTATAAGTACGATATATTCCAAAGTACGTTCAACCCCGTATTTTTGTTATTCAACCCCTGTTTTCCGCTATTCATTACTGATTTTGTTTTATATTGATACATCAATGGTAATATAAGTGTATCATTTGGCAAGATTGAAAGTCAAATGGCCCCAAATTTTTTCAGGGAAAGGAGGTAATAAAATGGCCGATTCCAATAACGACGTCGTGGAAATCAAAATCCCCAAGAAAGTGGCGGAAGAATTAAACAAAGGCTTGACAAAAGCCAATGGGTGCGGTTGTGGCTGCATCCTCGGTTGCCAAGTAAAAGTCGATCCCTGATTTTTGTTGAGCGTTAAAATCGGAATCCTTAAAACGATTCCGATTTTAACCAATCCACCATTTTTTAAGACCATTCAAATACCATAATATCAAAATATTATTGTAAATAGAGGTAACTAACAATGAAATCCGATTTTATAGTAAAGGAACAAGAGCAAGCCATAACCGGCGATACGGTTCTCCCGCGCGTACCGGAAATTTTCATCGATATGCGCCGCGGCGAGTATCTGGTGCTTAATCCGCTCGGTCCATGGTGGTTTGTGGGATCCAAGCTGCATGTTGATTTTGTCCGGCTTTGTGACGGCAAGCGCTCATTAAAGGATATCCGGGAATCTTTATCCGCTTCTTATGTCGGATTAACGGATGGGCGGATGATTGCAACAGCAAATGCACTCCGAAAAGCAGATTTTTTTACCCCCACCGGCAAACTGGAAATTCGGCCGTTAAGCGTTGTCTTTTTTAATATCACCAAGCGTTGCAATCTTCGTTGCCCCTATTGTTATTATGACAGTGTTCCGGTGAAGTGCGAAACAAGCGAGGAGGAACTTGACGCGACAACGTGGATTGAACTAGCCGGTAAAATTGCCGAAATCAATCCCCGGGCCAAGATTATCGTCTCCGGAGGCGAACCGCTGCTTCGGCCCGATGCCGTAACAATCATTGAGGAAATCGTAACCCGAAATCATTTGGAAGTCAAACTGGTGACCAATGGTACTTTGTTCACCGAGGATATTGTTTCCAGGATATCAAATATTGATAAATTAAGTATTCAGGTTAGCATTGACAGTATAATCCCGGAAGAAAACGAAAGAACTCGCGGCAAAAGAAGCTTGGATAAAGCCCTGGTGGCGATTCAACAGCTAAAAGCGGCCGGTATCAATTTTGAAATCTCATCCACCATAACCCGGCTTAATATTAAAACCGTACGGCAATTTCGAGAATACTGCGAGCAAAATCATTATAATTTTCGTTCCTCGATTTTTATGCTATCCGGTGAATTATCGAAAAAAAATGCGGGTTGGCTTGAACTTAATCCGGAGGAATACTTGGACGCCTGTACCTACGCGCTTGAGTATTATGACCCCGGTACGACCATGGGACACCCCATGGTACCTGGAGAACGCCGATACGGGTGCGGACTGGGTTACGGCCAGCTTGATATTAGTCCCGACGGCTCCGTGTTTCCCTGTACGCATTTGTCTGAAACGGCATTTTATATGGGAAATATCAAAACATCCGATCTGCGCCAGTTGGTTGCTGCAGGTCAACAGCGGTATGCTTCCTGTGAGAACGGTTGCTTGTCTCACTGTGCCGCAAAAAAGTGTCCCGTCTTATACTTTTGCGCCGGAGGGTGCAGGGCAAACGCTTACCATAATTACGGAACAACGGATGCTCCGGCCAAAAACTGCGAACAGCTTAAAAAAAGCTACATCAGCGCCCTTTGGGTCAGCGTGCTCGGACCCGCATATTTAAAAGAAGATGCTGATGAGAAAAGTGCATACTCAGCCTAAGGAAAGAGGACAGTGAAACATGAATTCCGCCGCTATCAATGAGGAACAGTATATATCGGAGCAGACCGTTCTTCCGGAGATCCCGGAACTCTTTACCGATGAACGTGAGGGTGATTACCTTATTCTTAATCCCGTAGGCCCGTGGTGGTTTATTGGTTCCAAATTTCACGTTGATTTTTTAAAACTCTGTGACGGCAAACGTTCGGTGCGGGATATATTTGGACTGCTGCTTCCCAGTCGTGAAGGACTTGCCATCGGGGAACTGCTCCGGCTGGCGCGTTCGCTTTTCGAAATTAAATTCTTTACCCCGGCCGAAAACCAGCCGGTTCATCCGTGCGGCATCGTTCATTTCTATGTAACCAGGCGCTGCAATTTGGAATGCCCATTCTGTTTTAACGACAGCGCCCCATCGAAAAACAACGAACCCAATCAGGAACTCGCGGCCAAAGTATGGATTGATCTGGCCGGCGAAATCGCCGCGATAAATCCCCATGCCGCCATTTCCATCTCGGGCGGCGAGCCATTACTGCGTAACGACATCATGGAAATTATAGAAGGGGTATCTCGAAACAATCTGGAGATAAGACTAATCACCAACGGCACTCTTCTCACCGAAGCCCTGGTTCAACGCTTGTCGAAAATTCCCCGGTTCAAAGTCCAGGTCAGCATCGACAGCTTAGTGCCGGAGGAAAATGCCCGGACCCGGGGTAAGGGGAGTCTGAAGAAAGCCGTTACGGCGGTCCGCCGGATGATGGCCGCCGGGATCAAAGTGGGGATCACCTCAACAATAACCCAAATCAACAAACAAAGTACCTGGCGCATGAAACAGTTCTGCGAACAGCATAACATCGGTTTTGGGACTTCATTCTTCTTTACGGCGGGTGACCGGTCCCGCGCCAATGCCGGTTGGCTCGAATTACGGCCCGATGAGATGATTGAATCCTCGCTATGTAGCTCAAGCTACTCTACGGGAAAAGAATTCGATCATACTACCCTTACACCCGGTATCCGTCGGAACCATTGTGGAATCGGTTGCGGACAGCTTTCTATTCACTCCGACGGGGCGGTATCACCCTGCCGTCTCCTGCTGGATCCCCGATTTTACCTGGGAAATGTAATGCAGGCAAGGCTTCACTCACTCCTGGAACTGGGACGTCAAAAGTACGATTTTGTAGGGGTTGATACGCTAACCTGCGGTTGCGCTATATGCCCGGTGAGATATGTATGCGTGGGCGGGTGCAAAGCAATGTCCTTTTATAATTATGACGTGTTGGACAGCCTTCCGCCGAATTGCGGTTTATTAAAAAAAATATATATCGAGAGTTTATGGGTCAGCATATTGGGACCATCGCAACACTCGCTGGAAAACCTGTTTCAAGGCGATTCGGAGACGACCGTTCATCAAGCCGGGCTTCATCTTCACGTGGAAGGAAATGTAAAATAATCTGAAAATGATCTTCTTCGAATTTACTTCGTGACATTTCCCGCCGTGCCCGTCAGCGCCAGATGCCACAGCGCAAATGCACACGGGCTTTCATTTTGGATACTCGCTTTCGTAATCAGGATTCAAAACGCACATTTTTTATCATTACTTTACGCCATAAAATGGTTACAATAATTGCTATTAATACAATTACTGAATAACCAATAATCCCATCCAGCTTTTCAAAATACCCTCGGCCTCCGGGGAAAATACTTCTTCCGGTATTACCAATTGCATGAATCAGGATAATACCAAAGACACTTTTATTTGTCATATTATATAACCCTACATATATTATTCTGAATCCTATAGTAGCAATTAGCCCGATAATGATAAGGTTTGGAGATTGCCCAAGCTTTATCATTGATGGTAAATGCCATACAGCCCATAATGCGCCAATAATCAATCCTGCTTTCAATGGACTTGTTTCTTTTTGTATTCTATCAATTGCATATCCCATGTATCCAAGTTCTTCCCCAATTGCTGCAATAAAGAATGCAATAAAGATGAATATTAATTGGATCGGTATCGTATATCCGATAGGAAAATTTATTCCAACAAGAATCATGAGAAAATATGTTATAACAAATGAAATTGGCATCAGAAAAATGATTGGAGTATACCAGATAACTTTTATTTTGTTATAATCAAATATACGACTTAGTATTTCCTTTACACCATCCATTCGTTTTTCGCGAAATATAGATATTAATGCTGCAATCATTGGAACAAAGGCTGCACCAATATCAGTAACAGGTAAATTGTCAGGGAGTCCATTGATATTAATGAAATAGCTTAGGATCCAAAACGGTAACGATAATGAAAAAACAAGAATATAAAATTCTGTTATTTTCTTTTGGTTTAAGTTCATATGATTTTTCACCTTCTATACACTAAAGGCATGTGGTTTCCGGCAGACATGAACCGGCAGTTTTTTAGCAAACCCACCCCAAGCCCGCATTATTTTCTTTCAAGATGAGCCAAAGTTAAAACCTTATGTTTCTTTATATTGACTTCTGCCCAATTGGTAAATTCATCAATTCTCAAATCGCTTCTTGCTTCCCAATAATCTTGTCATCCTCTAGTGTTGGGAATTTATTATGCGAAGGTGGAGGCTTCAAAGCACTTCTTACAAAAGATATTTCATTATGAGTTGTCCTTTACTATCCCTGTAAACCTCGGTGAATCCAAGTTTTCTATAGACAGATTCAATTCCGGTAAATCCAGAATAGCTTGTTAACTCTTCCCTTGCTTCAATTGGAAACCCTTCAACTACCTTTGCGCCATTGTGTACAGCGTATTCCAAAGCGTACTTAAGTAGCTGTGTCTTAACCCCCTGCCTACGATACGGTTTTGCAATAAAGAAACAAACAACCGACCATGTATTTTTGTTGTCGCCGTCCAGGTTCCAATACCTATGTAATGATGGAAATTCTTCTCTCGGGCCAAGTGAGCACCATCCAATAGGCTGGGCATCAATATATGCAATAATACCAGTTACCTTCCCCGAATTGACAATTTCCTGCATTGCACTTTTGTTTGTTTCTCCACATTGCCGTTCAAATTGGTCTTCCGGTACCCGCCACCACATGCACCAGCAACCACCGTGCGCACCGTCTTTTCCAAAAAGCCTTTCGAAATCAGACCACCTTTCCGATGTCAAAGGATAAATTGTTAACTGGTTCTCACCCATAAGATTATCCCCCTATGAATAAACTCCATTGAAATACATCATGAATGGACTGCTTTTTCAAATAAACTTTTTTGACTATCCGAGCCTCGAAGCAGGAACGGAGCTGATCTCCGGTGTCCCCTTCCCAACTCAGCAGCCAAGAAGGGCGTAAAATGCACATGTTGTTAGCTGAAGTACCAGTCCTGGACAGCAGTTTCCCACTTACATGCTAACCGAACCATGGAGGGTTGGTTTGTCGGCTATCTTAATACAGTTTTATTTTTATTTATCAATCATTTCAAGTTTCTTTGATCAATGTTTTCAACAAAATTTGATTTACACTGATATGTACTTTGACCTTGAAGACACTTACAAGATGAATGCATATTTGCACATATTCCTCCGAATATGGAAAACAGGCCCCAAAACAAAGGCCGTGAAAGTATTCCTAACGGCGTAGGGCTACTTACAGGAAGTAAATTTATTCCCCATGCTACTAAATAACATCCACCAATAACACAAACATGTCCAAAAACTGCAAGTATCTTCATTAAGATCACTCCTTCTTAAATTCATTAGTACTTTTATTAACATTGAAAAAATAAAATTTTGTCAATTCAAGTAAATCATTAACAGATATTTTTCATTTGTATCATTATTGTAGTTTAATTATTACAAAAACAGATCACACAATCGATAAACATGTCTTCCTTTTTTAAGTTCATCTTGTAAATTAAAACAAAGTGGTTTGGTAAAATCGCGCTTATAATAAACATATACTTTACCATTTTTTAAGTCATAAACATTTGAATATACGGTCCCCACCTCATTTCCTTTTTTGTTTTTCCAGTATTGCGATACTGACTCCAATATATTTGCAAAAAAAGTAATGGAGATGTTATTGTTATTTTCCAGCATTTCCGAGGCTTTATTATATCTGACACAAGGATAATTGCCTAGTTCGGGCGCGGTATACCAAAAATTAGTTATCACTTGAAAAGACTTTTCTTTCTTAATTATTTTTAATTCTTTGTTGACCCATTCTATGACCGCTGAATTGCCATTTTTATCAACTACCATAAAATGTAGATGCATGCCGGATAAATTAAAAGGGAAATTAAACTCTCCCGCCATTTTTATGGCATCGTCAACCGTAGCGCATCTTTTTAAAAATTCTTCCTCGGCATATATTAATAATGGTTTACCTGGAAAATGAGGTGCTTTTGTTTTCGGACAGCTAGCTGCATCCACAAACAGCCCTTGCTCGTTCATTCCACCCATAGCAAAGTTTCCAAGGAACGACAAATACCAACCGGCTTCTTTCAAAGGAAACCCAAAACAAACCCGTCCGTAATACTTTTTTGTAGGCGGGACAAACCAAACTTTGGCATCACTGGAGTAATACCAATCTTCATTATTACCAACCAGAACCAAATCATTTTGGTTTGCATTAAAAATTGTACAGCCTAATGATTGACTAATAAAACAGAAAATCAATACGCTTGATAACAACAATACTATGATTTTCTTCATTGTGATTACCCCCTATCTCATTTTTTCTTATTAAATCTATCGGTTTTGATTAAACAAAGCGGTCATGAAAGCCGCTATTGGCCCAAATAAAAGGCAATTACATATAACGATGGCGACCTACATTTCAGAGATTGCTAACTTTTTTAAGAACTCTCTTAACCCTTGCTTGTTGAGATTGAGTCAAATCGTCCAGACGCTTCTCCAAAATTCTTTGAAATTCTATTTTATTCTCCGAATTCGCAATGACCATACTACGCTCCGAATGTTGAGCAACTTCTCGTGGGCTACAAGTTTCAAGATGTTTCAATAAAAATGGTAAAGCTTTAGTTGCATATTCTTTTTTAGCCGAACCAATCTTTGCCAAGACAGAGATTCCATTATCTACAGTTATTACAGAACCCTTTTTTATAACATCAAATATCAAATCGATATTTTGATAAATCTTGTCCGGATTTATATTTGCAACGGTTGACAAAGCGGTCATTCCGCCCCAAACAAGCCTGTTATTCTTACTACTTAATAACTTGATAAAATCATCAACATAGGATGCAATTAGCTCGGGTTGAGCTTCCCCGATTTCATACAGCACTTTAATACTATCGTTCTTCATTGCAGTACTTCCATTAAAAAGACATTGGATTAGTTCCTTAATACTATCACTGTCTTTTGTCCGGCAAAGCTCTTTTGCTAATTCTTGATTTGGTATTTCATCATTTCGACCCAAAGAACATGCTAACTTATCGATTACCGACATTTTATGCCCTCCTTATTTACAGCGCGGTACGATGCCGCGATTGGCCCAAATTAGCGGTTATGGCGATCAACGTCTAGGAGTTGCAGAAGTCGTCCGCGCCCCTATGCCGGATTCATCTTCAATTCCGCTATCCCGCGGGTCTTACAGGACTTGACGCGGACGATTTGAGTCGACCGGAACCCAGATTCATTATAAGCCGATGCGGACCTTGCAATTCGTTGTTAC
>JARKQY010000016.1 GCA_029974635.1 Bacillota bacterium
GCCTTGAGCCGTGACAAAAACCGGGTATTGCAGCCATTCTCCCGCCGCGGTCCAGCCAACATCGTAGCCGCCTTCCGAGCATACCTCGATATCGACATCCGTATTCCGGTATTCGGTTCCTTGATTACCCGCTGTCGTATCGTAAAATGCGGTAAAATCCTCTGCTTGAATCAAACCGGGTATGGTAAAATTCGTACCCGTCGGAGTCGGAGTAGCGGTCGGGGTAACAGTCGGAGTTGGTGTAACGTCCGATGTACCGTTAACCGTTAGTTCCCAGAGGGAATAACCGTAGGCCGTTGCCCTTGAAGTTCCGTACATTCTCACATAACGTCCGGTTCCGGACACGGCAAGATCATCAATGCCGCCATCACCGTTTGCTATGCTGAAGACCTGGGTCCAGTTCTCCGCGTCAGCGGATACTTCGATTCTGTAGCCCGTAGCAAAAGCCGCTTCCCAATTCAGAATGACACGACTTACCTTATAGGACGCCCCCAGGTCAACATAAATCCATTGTGGATCCGAAAAGGCGGAAGACCACCGTGTTACGGCCGAACCGTCCACCGCAAAGGCCCCTCCATAATTGGCATTCTCGGCTGAAGATACCACTGTCGTCTTTCCGAGGGCCAGATTTGCCCCCAATGGCGGGGTCGGGGTCGGGATAGCCGTGGGAGTCGGTGTATTGCCATTCGGCGGAATGTAAACGAGTTCGATACCGCTGCCCGTGCCAAGGTTTCTTGAATACTGCTTTGAGGTTTTATTGTTCCAATGTTCGTGCACACCCAGGCTGGCAAGCCTGGTCCCATCCGGCCTGTAATATGTGCCCGAAGGGGGATTGTCGGCCCGGGCGGCCTCATGCAGATAATTGTCCGCATTAGCCACCAAGCCCCACTCTGCATTCAGAAAATCAAGTCCCACGGAATCTATGGCTACAGGATCCTGCGAAGCGAAAACTGATGATGGCCAATCGTTATTGAACGGCGCCATAACCCATCTTTTCGGCCAGGATTCATGGAGGTCACCGGCGTAAAGTCCGTCCATGATGTAGAGAACCGTTTTGCCCCCCAGGTTTTTGCTGCCCATCAGGTCCACTATTGGGTTATAAGTATTCATGCCCCTGGCCCAGTCGCGTATGGTCACGTGCAGTGCACCGGGATTGCCGAGAGAACCAAAATGATTTTTTCCGGCCAATGTAACCGCGGTTTGGCCATCATAATCCACCCAATTGGCTGAATACCGGCTATGCCTCTTGAGCAGGGACATATTGATTAAATACCTTGCGTCCACTGCCGCCCGCGGGAGGTTAGTCGCACCGGAATCCCAAATCTCAGCGGAATATGAAATCGCTCCGTATACCCATCCTCCCCAATCATTGTATTTTACGTTCGTAAATGTGGGCCTGCAGTAATTGGCAACAGCGCTGATTGTGCCCCGCGCGGCATCATAGATGGTGATGTTGGCCTGGGGCACACCCACCCTGTTTACAAGTTGATCCAAAAGAGCGAAGACCATCTGGGGGGACGCATCCAGGTTATTGTTGTTTCCACCGCTGTTCAAGTTGATCTTAATGGCGATTTTTTCAGATGAATTATAGCCTACATTACCTCTGTTCGCCTTAATGTTGAAATCCCTGAATAATTTGTCCCACGATTGAGCAATAGCGGCGGAACCCGCAACCGAGTTTACAACATTGGCCAGCATGGCGTTGACGGCGGACTGATTATTAAACTGGCTGCTCCACCAGTAACTGCTGCTTCCATTCCATGATGTTGCCGCCGGATCATGAGCCCACGCCACCCTGCCGGGAGAAATTCCTTGAGCAGTACCCATAGGCTGATTGGGCTGGTCAATGGGGGTAAACCTGCCGTTGGCCACCGCGGAAACCGATCCCGTTGAAGTTAGATTGAAGAGTGCCATACCGCATGCGGCCACAATGATGAAAACCAGCGCCAGGACATACCGGGATTTTTTTAGATAGGTCTTCGATTTCCCGATTCCGAAAATCATCAGGAAAAGGCTGCCGATATACCCCAAAAAGCCCAAGGCCATGGGTCCCGCCACCTGCATACAGGGGTAGGCAGCCCGGTTCGGTTTGGGAAAAACCCTGATACAGTACCAGATTACGGCTGCCAGGCCCATCAGCGGAAATAACAGCTTGTGCCACCATTTATCCCACTTCAGTCCAACTACCCTGCCGGTTTTGGGGCAGGTTCTGAACAACGAAGCAAAAATGGATTTTCTGGTTTTGTTTATTTTTTCTCCTGCCATTTGATACCCTCCTAAAAAAGTATAAACACAAAATCTTACGGACAAATCTTTGTTGTAACGATCAGCTAAACCGTTATACTTTGGACCGCCCAAAATCCCTGTTTTAATAATTTTTGATAATCACCCCCTGTGTTTATTCGCCACCTTGATGCAATGATGACCGTATTTGCCCATAATCTTTGCTACGAATCAAGAACAAATTCTCCTCCGGCGGAAAATTCGAAATAAGCCTTGTTTTCGCCAAAAATAGCCATATTTGTATCAATAATTTGATAGAGCTTCTGCTATTTTTAATTGAAAACGTTTTCAGTTTTTTATTCTAAATCGCCCCAACTCTAATAATAAAGCGGCATTAAGTCTATTTTACCATAAACCTTAACGCGAATAAAATATTTTTTTAATTATTCAATGATTTTGCAATAATTTTGGCTAATAGATTCTTCTGACCTTACTATATACAATTTACAGGATGGTCCGCAAAATCCGGCTATTTTTTGAACATGATTTGATTGTTTAGGCACTGTCAATCCTGTCAGAAAACCCTTTCAATATATCAATTTGCAGGATAGTCCAAAAAAATCCCGTATATATTAAACATAATTTGTTTATATGGATACTAAAATAATGTTTTTATCAACAGGCAGTCCTATTAGCAAAGAAAACAAACGGAGGTTTCCTCAAGTGAAAATCGAGATCACCTATATCTTTCATAACTGTTTTACTTTAAGACTTCCCGATAAGACCTTCCTGTTCGATTATCCCGCGGATCAATATCTGGACCAGACACGGCGCGAGGCTGTCGTCTCCCGGATTCGCAATACTCATCTGCAACTATTCTCCTCCCATAACCACCAGGACCATTTCAACCGGAATTCCATGGAACTAAGCTCATATACCCAAAGTTTGACCTGTATCTTTTCCGGGGATATTGTCAGGAAAAACCCGCAACTCAAGGGCAACCCATTGTGCTACACGGTGGATGCCAATCAAAGCTATACTATTAATGATTATACGGTTGATACGTTCCGCAGCAATGATGAAGGAGTCGCCTTTCTAATCCATCTGGGCTCGCTCCATATTTATTTCGGGGGCGACTTGGCCAACTGGCAGTGGGAGGACCTGACCAAGCAAGAGTATCAGCTATTGGTGAGTTATTACGGGGATGTTCTTGAAAAACTAAAACAATGGCCGATCCAAATCGCCTTTTCCAATACCGACCAACGCCTGGCCAACTGGTCCGGCGCCGCCCAGTTCATGGCAACGGTAAAACCCGCCCTGTTCGTGCCGATGCATACCTTTGGAAAGACGACCTCCATTGCCAAATTCCTGGACGAAAATCCCCACCCCGGGATCGAGGGCTTTCATTATCGGGAGACGGGG
Source organism: Bacillota bacterium (assembly GCA_029974635.1). Taxonomy (GTDB): domain Bacteria; phylum Bacillota; class UBA4882; order UBA8346; family UBA8346; genus JAEZJQ01. The sequence goes on from JARKQY010000016.1 coordinate 3,646, forward strand.
GACAGTTTAGTATGGAAGGTTGAGGTTTAACGTGAATCCGACAAGTAATCTCCAAAAATTGATTAGATGCTAACTTGCCGGATTCTGTAGAAAACCGGCTCCGTATTGTCCCTGGGGACATTATGAAGCGCGGTTTAATACCGGAAAGAACCGCAGCTATATAACTAACATGAGGTAATAGCGTTTAAAGCTCTATTGTTTCATTAACCATTGAACAAGTTGGGTCCAAAACCGGCCATAATAATCCCAATCATAAAACTCGCTGGAGCCCCAATGCGGAGAGCAATCCGAGGCAAATGCCGCCGTCCGGCCTTGACCAACTTCCCGGACCGCTAAAAACGGATCTTTATTTTCAATGGTCATTAATAAAGCAGCATCCGGCCGTATTCTGAGTCTGTTATATCCGAGAAAATACGGCCAATTTTTCGGTAAGCCTTCCAGGATAGGATGCTCAACTAAAGTTACCGGATTGGTTCCTTCCGGGATTTCAACCCGGTCATCGTTTGGCGAGATCTCAACCGGCAGAACTTCCTCGACCGGTGTATCGTGCCAGCGGCCCCGGCCGTCAATGCCTTGGAAAGTAAGGTACCCGCCAATCATGGCCAGACCGCCACCGCCATTAACCCATTCCCGTAATAATTTCAAACGGTTTGGAGTCCGCGCCGACTTATTGAAGGTATCCGGGTGAAGCAACAAGGTATTAGAGCCAATGTCGCTTAAAATAACCACTCCGTATTTATCCAGTTCTTCTTTCGTATTGGGGAATCCACGCGGCGCTTCGTGATTGGGGATATAATCCACTAGATAGCCGGATTTCTCCAAACATTCAATCATCCGGCTGGCTCCGCCATCATAATTCCCATTCATAAAAAAATCAAAACCTTTCATATGGGTCATTACCGTCAGCCAAGATTCACCCGCAATTAAAACTTTTTTCATCACCGCTTTCCTCCTTTTATTTTGATTTTTTAACCGTTTGACGAGACCGGGATTCAAAAATATTATTGGCGATAATTGAGCAAAGTAAAACGATTCCCATTACAGCCAACTGCCAGACCGAAGTTATATTGGCCAATTGCATGCCATTATAGATCATCGTGATAATCAATACCGCCAAAAGAGTGCCGGAAACGCTTCCTTCCCCGCCCATCATGCTGGTTCCCCCGAGAACGGCTACAGTTATTGATTGCATATCATATCCGGTGCCGATGTCCGGTTTGGCTGCCATCAACCAACTGCTCATCACTACGGCGCCCAGTCCGGCCAAAAGGCCACTGATTCCATATAGCATTACCCGTACTTTTTTGACATGGATACCCGCCAGCCGGGCGGCGGTATCCCCAACGCCGACCATATAAATCCAACGCCCAAAGGTGGTTTTATTGATAACCCAAAGCATTACCATAAAAACCGGAATGACGATCAATAACACCTGAGCGGGAATACCCATTATTTTCCCTTGTCCGATAAAATCAAACCCCGCCGGAAAACCGGAAACAGGGACTCCATTAGTTATTACCAGCGATATGGAGCTAAAAATATAGGCGGTGCCTAAAGTCACGATGAGCGGGGGCATGTTCAGCACCGCCACGAAAAACCCATTGAGGCAACCTAGCAATCCCCCGATGAAAATGGCAATGATCGCCGCCGGCCAGATATTGACTCCGGCATGATATAGTAAGGCCATCAGCACTCCGGAAAAACTCAGGACTGCGCCCACCGATAGATCAATGCCGCCGCGCCCGCCGATAATGACTAAAGTTTGTCCCAAACCCAACAACGCCAGGACAGCGCCAAATTGGGTCATCTCCAACAAGTTGGAGATACTTAAAAAATATGGCGATAAAAACGATAGACCGAAACCCAAAACAACAACCAATAGTCCCAAAAACGTGCTACGGTTGGTAAAAATCTTTGCGATTGAGCTGTTCATGCGAAATAACCCCTCTCCCTCCTTTAATGGATGATTTTTTTCGTGCCAAGCATGTCAAACGATACCGAAATGATGATAAAGAACCCAACAATTGCCCATTCCATCATGGATGGAACCCCCAGCAACAAGATGCCGTTTTGTAATATATTGATAAATAAAACTCCAATTAAAGTTCCGATAACGGAACCGCGACCCCCGGTGACGGAAGTTCCTCCAATGACCGTCGCCGCTATTGCTTGCAACGGTAGCATAAGACCGACCGACATTTCCACGCTTCCCATCCTGGCAATATAGCTGATGGCGGCGATTCCAGTTAAAGCGCCAATGATAGCATGAGCCGCCACCGTAACGTGGCCCACATTGATTCCGCTTAGGTAACTTGCCTCAGCGTTATTCCCCACCGCATAGATGGCTCGCCCCAACCGGATATATTTGGTGAAGTACCAAAATATCACATAAACAATCACAATGATCAGCGTGACCGCCGGCAACCAGCCAAATATCCGGATATTCAGAAACTCCACCGTCGGCGGCAAACCGGTAATCCAGACCCCGCCCAACATTCCAAAAATTAAAGCGCGCAATATATTGCTTGTCCCCAAAGTGGCGATAATCGCCGGTACTTTACCATAGGCCACAATCAGGCCATTGACGGTTCCACCCAAAGCGCCGATGGAAAGTGCCGCAAGAATGATCGGAACCGCTCCCAGATCCGCTTGAATCATCCACCCGACCACAATGGCAATGACGCCTAACAGTGAACCAACCGAGATGTCGATTCCGCCCATGATCATGATCAAGGTCATCCCGGCGGCAATAACGGCCAAATCCACACTATTTTGAAAAATGGTCATTAAATTGTCAATCCGTAAAAAGCCGGTAGTTAAAATACCGAACACGGCCATTTCCAGGATAAGCAGTAAAAAGACGATAAACTCACGCCGCTTCAAAAGATATCCCATGGAAAAAGGCTTGGTGCCGGGATTAAAATCGTGTGATACTGTCATGATATCATCACCTGTTCTCAGCCTCCACTTCACACCAATCAATCAGAGTTTCGGCGATAATTTTTACAGTGTTCAGATAATCCGTTACCCGGATATGCTCATCCGGTTGATGAGCCACCGTGGAAATACCCGGCCCAAAATTAACCGTGGGAATGCCATGGTCAATTAACAAGCCCATATCGGTATGACAATGTACTCCTTTTACGACTGGGGTTTCCCCCGGCAATCCCTTGACCCGGCGTACGTTATCCGCTAAAAGATTAACAAATGGATGCGTGGCGGGAATTTCGCCGCAATCGGCATCAACCATCCATTCCACCACCGGCGGATGAGCTTGCAGCCAGTCATCGGTTTGGGCCACCCGTTCCACCATCTCCTCGATCTCTTTTTTAATCTTGCTGCCTAAATGATGCTGGTCCTTTTCCGAAGGCAGATACTGGGCATTAATGGTGATTTCCGCTTTCGAGGCATAGGTTGTCGGATAATCCCCGGCATTCAACATGGATACCTTGATTTCGCAGGGAAGATCAAGCAAAGGATGCTTCTTCCGTAACGCCCAATCCTGATTCAGATGATCGATGTGTTCCAAATATAGACGGGCTTTCGCAATCGCATCCACTCCACCGCCCTCGCGCCAATGGGTTTGGGGAAATTCAATATGGCTGTTACGCCCTGGAATGATAATCTTGCCCCACAATATACCACGGCACATCGGGGCCACCGTTAAATTGGTCGGTTCTCCCACAATGGCCGCGTCGGCCCGGTATCCTTCCGCCACGAAGGCTAGAGTCCCCATGCCGCCCGATTCCTCATCCACGACACTTCCCACCAGCACATCGCCTTTCAGACGGACCCCGGCTCTTTTGAGATATTCCAGCGCCGCCACTTGGGCGGCCAGGCCGCCTTTCATATCGGCGGCGCCCCGGCCATAAATATCGCCGTTTTTAAGCTCGCCGCCAAAAGGCGCTACCGTCCAATTGCCTGCCGGATCAACCACATCGATATGCCCGAAAAGCAATAAGGAACGGCCGCCGCCGCTGCCGGTCAATTTGGCGGCCAAGTTGGGACGTTGATTAAACGTATGATCCGCGTAATAACCGGGCCCCTGGGCATAATCCTTTAAACGTTCGGCCGAAGGTTCCCACATTTCAACTGTCGCCCCCAAACGTTTCAGTTCCTCCGCCAGGACCTTCTGGGCTTGTAACTCTCCACCGGGATAATCGGAGGAGAACCATGGATTTACACTGGGTTCTTTTAAGAGGTTAATTAGCAGATGTAAGGCATGGTCCGGGTCCGCTTGGATCAATCCGGTTACCTTTTCTTTAATCTCCAAGTATGCTTCCTTCATCTTCTTTTCTCCTTTGTAAGCCGAAATGCTGTCATTTTTTACTCAGAGGCCGATGGCCCAACGCAATACGGTTTCTTCATCCGCTTCATCCCGGGAAAGTTCCGCCACTTGACGGCCCTCATGCATGATAATGATCCGGTCGCTCAACGCCAAAATCTCCGGGAGTTCGGAGGAGATCAGCATGACCGCCTTATTTCCTGTTTCAACGATTCCCCGGATAATTTGATGAATCTGAACTTTAGTGCCAACATCGACTCCCCGGGTTGGTTCATCCATGATGATCAAATCCGGGTCTGCGGCCAGCCACCGGCCAAGGACCACTTTTTGCTGGTTGCCCCCGGACAAGCTGAGAATCGGCAGATTGATTCCGGCTATTTTTATGCGAAGCTCCCGCACATACTGTTCGATAATGGTCCGCTCTTTGGTTTTATTAAGAAGCCAGTTAACTTTCGGCGATAAACGATCCATAATCACGCAGATCAGATTTTCGCCAATGGACCGTATGCCAAAAATCCCCTGTTGTTTTCGATCTTCGGGAAGGTAAGCGATCTTCGCGTTAATCGCCTGTTTTGGTGAGTTATAGTTCACAGGTTTCCCTTTATATTTGACGGTTCCCGATTCAATCGGGAGATCGCCAAAAAGTGCCCGGGCCACCTCCGAACGGCCCGATCCGACCAATCCGTAAAATCCTACGATTTCTCCAGGCCTTATTCGAAAGGATACTTTATTGAATAATGGTTCCAGGGTGATTTCATTTATCTCCAATATCGGTTCACCGGAAAATAGTTCCCGGGCCTGATAGATACTATGTTCCACTTTTCTGCCGGACATCAGCTGAATCAATTGATCCTCGGTTGCTTCAGCTGTTGTAAGATTGCCCACCACTTGTCCGTCCCGCAGGATGGTAATCTGGCTGGATATTGTAAATATCTCTCGCAAGCGATGGGATATATATAGAATCGACTTCCCCATGCTTTGAAGCCGCCGGATTGTATTAAACAGAATGTCGGTTTCCGCTTGGCTTAAAATGGACGTCGGTTCGTCCAATATGATTAAACTGGCTTGCTGGTAAATCGCCTTGGCAATTAAGGTCAATTGTTTATCACCAGTGGTAAGTTCATACATGGGCATATCCAGCAGGTGAGGAGCCAAGCCGAATTCTTCAATGGCTTTAGTTGCTTCCTGCTTCATGCGCCGCCAATCGATGCGGCCGAATTTCGATGTCAGCTCATCGCCGCCGAAAAAATTCTCCAGCACGGAAAGATAGGGGAAAAATGTCGGCTCTTGATAGACGATGGCGATGCCCATTTTGCTGGCGGCACGCGGATTGGCGAATACCACTTTTTGGCCGTGAATATGGATCTCGCCCTTATCCGGAACCAAAGCTCCGGAAATGATCTTCATCAGCGTGGATTTTCCGGCGCCGTTTTCACCGACAATAGCGTGGACTTCTCCCGGTTTCACCGACAAATTTACCTCGCTTAATGCATTTACGCCTCCGAATGACTTGGAAACACCCTGCAACTCCACTAACGGTATCATCTATGTTTTTATACCTCCTTGCCCAAATGTCCGGAGAATATGAAGAAAGGGGACGTGCTAGTGGTCAAATCCGCTTCAGGATTCCCATAGCACGTCCGGAAAAATTAGAAATCAAAGGTATCGACGTTGCCTTTCGTGATGACCAGAGGACTTCCAAGCAGCAAGATTTTTTGATCCGGGAAGTATTTGATTTCTTGGGCTAACCCGGGGACCTTATTAGTTTCGCTAAACGACTCCCCTTTCGCCAGTTTCATCCCGGCCCATACGGTTAAATAACCTAATTCGCGGGGATTCCAAAGGATCGAGGCCTCCATGATCCCTTTTTTCACAAACGGACGGACTGTATTCGGAGAGCCGTAACCGATGACCTTCACTTTCCCGATTTTATTGGTCGACTCGACGGCCCGGGCCACACCCGGAATCGTGGAAGAAGCCACGGCTACCAAACCTTTGAGATCGGGATACCTGACCATAAGCTGCTGTGCTTGACGGAATGCATCCTCGCTGGAACCGCCCGTGGTAAACCTTACATCGACAATACTCATTTTCGGATATTTTTTGATCCGTTCCTTCATGTACCCGATCCAGGCGTTAAGGTTTGTTGCGGTGGATTCCCCGGAAACAATTCCAATTTTGCCTTGATTTTTAAGTTGTTTGGCCAGGGTATCCAACAAAGTATACCCTAAATCCCGGTCCAGAGCCTGGGCGACATATGCTTGGCGTTCACTATTCGGGCTGTCGCTATCCGATGTAAAAACAGCGATACCGGCTTTCTTGGCTTTTTCGATAATCGGATTAATGGATACCGAATCCAGAACCGAGACGGAAATGGCGTCATACTTTTGAGTAATCAAACTATCCATAATCCGTACTTGCTCGGGAGCACTGGCGGTGGTGGCGCCGACATAATCAAATTCCACACCAAACTGTTTTGCCGCGTCCTTACCTCCTTGTTCCATGGCAGTAAAATAAGGAATGCCAATTAATTGAGGGATAAAAGCAATTTTGAGTTTCTCGTTGGCTGCAAAACACCCCATAAGTTGTGTACCGATAATTACCATGACCAATAAAATGGCAATAAGCAAACCAAACTTTTTCATCTTTCATTGCTCCTTTTTTATGTTTTGAAATTTCCGCTGACACCAAAACCGATAACTTTCTCACCCCCTTTTGCTCGCGCCAGAGCTTTCAGCAATAAGGTTCTATCCTTTAATGGCTAGAAAGATGCCTTCATAACTCGCCTCAGCCTTTACCGGACTCCAAAATGAACTTACCAATATCATTCCGATGTGGAATGGATGCTTGGGCGCCAAGCTTGGTAACCGTCAGGGCGCTGGCTGCGGTTGCCCAACGGGCCGCATCCAAAATTCTTTCACCTTCGCTTAAACGAGTAGCCACCGCACCGACAAAAACATCGCCAGCCGCTGTGGTATCGATAACCTTTACTTTATATGACGGTACGCCATTAAACTCGTTATCGGCAAATACTAAACAGCCATCTTTCCCTAGAGTAACAATGATATTGCTGCAAGCGCCGCTTAATTTGATGACCGCTTCGGTAATGGAAGGTATATCGGCAAGCGCCATACCACTTAAAACGGAGATTTCAACTTCATTGACAATAAGTAAATCAACATACTTTAATGATGGCAATATATCTTCGGATGCGGGGGCGGCGTTCAAGATCGTGTGCACGCCTTGTGCTTTGGCGATTTTTAACACTGATTTTACAACCCGCAACGGTATTTCCTGCTGTAAAACAACCATATCATAGCCTTTAAGCAGATCGTTTAGTTCCGCTTCCGTCTCCGGCCAAACCTGATTGGCGCCCGCTGAGACAATAATATTGTTTTCCCCCAGGGAATTTACATTGATGATGGCTAGCCCGGTCACTTCCTCCCGGATACATTTCACTCCCTGGAGATCCATACGCTCTCCCCGCAAATGATTGATAACTATTTTACCCAGATGGTCATCACCGATTTTACCTATCATACGGACGTTACCGCCGGTCCGGAAAACTGCAACCGCTTGATTGGCGCCTTTTCCGCCCGGAAACCATTGGTGATGCTTGCCTAAAATCGTCTCACCAGGCTTTGGAAAATCATTGATGGATACCACTAAATCCATATTGATACTTCCAAAAACTATAATTTTTTTGCCCATTGTTATCGCTCCAGACTTGGTTCATTTTCTTCATCATTATTTTATCGAAACGTTTCTAGAAACGTTTCGATAAAACTTAAAGTATTACAACCGTTTTATATTCAAAACCGTAAACTCTTAATTCAAAATAAATTATGGGCAATTACATTGTAATTCGAAACGTTTTTAAGAACGTTTTGATAATAATTTCAACTATCACTCGCAAATTCCTGCTGAAATGAATAATAAATTTATGTGCGGTTAATTCACATAATAAATAATCGTCCAAACTAAAAACAACCCGAATCGTGCCATGGCATCTCTGGAATCGATGCTTCTAGTTTCCCGGGCTTGATTCCCGGGTGATCAGTTGCGGTTCAAAAACCTTGGAAGGAATCCATGTTTTCTTGGAATGAATCGCCCGTAAAATCATTTTAACGGCCTCACATCCCATTTCATAAGCCGGTTGCCTGACTGTGGTCAGCGCCGGCTTGAACAGCGAAGCCAATAATATGTCATCATAGCCTACCACTTCAATCCCACCGGGTATGTCCAGCCCAAATTCCGAAAGAACCATCATCGCACCCAGGGTCATCATGTCATTGGCGCCAAACACCGCATCGAAACTGATTTTATTGGCAATAACGTCCTTAAGCGCTTTTTGTCCGCCTTCAAAAGAAAAGTCTCCATAAGTAATTAATTCCGGATGAACCGCCAGTCTATTTTCCGTAAGGGCTTGCTGATAACCGTTTAAACGGTCCAGACTGGATTGCAATTGATCCGGACCGGAGATGAAGAGAATTCTCTGTTTGCCCTTACCAATAAGATGGCAAGTCGCCATATAAGCGCCCTTGGTATTGTCCACGGTAACGGTGGGAATGGACAAATCATCCAGGCGCCGGTCCAGAATAACCTTGGGGATGGAAAGTTCGTTTAAAAGACTTAAACTTTTCTTAATTCGACCGGCACAGGTAAAAATAATGCCATCAACGCATTTCTCCTCGAATAATCGTAGGAAAGTGGCTTCTTCCTTGACTTCTCCATCCGTATTACACAAAATAATATTGTATCCGAAACGTTTGGCGGTATCACCGACTCCCCGGACCATGAGCGGAAAGAAAGGATTCACGATATCCGGAATAATTAAACCGATAACCTTGGATTTTTTGCTTTTCAGGCTACGGGCCAGTCCGTTGGGCCGGTAATTCAACTCATCGATGGCCTTGACGACTCTTTGCCGGAGCTCTTCCGAAACCCGCTCCTTCTTATTAATCGCCAGAGAAACCGTTGAAATGGAGACTCCGGCATGTTTGGCCACTTCCTTGATGGTTACTTTGATGGGTAACCCTCCCTTTCGAAACGTTTTTATATTACTTCTCGGCAAATAAAAAAACTCCTTCCGGAGTCCAAAATTATCTAAGCCACCATTGTTCTAAGCCAACGTGTTTCCAAATCATTCGTTCTGTTGCCGGAACGGATTTTTGGGACAATTTAGGGCCTGATAATAGCCAATTATGAACAATGAGTTATCATGAATTTCGGGGTCACTCCCGGGTGGTTACCTTGGTTATCCACCGAAAGGATTCTTCTCTATCCAATTTTACCGCTACAGCGTTGGCAATCAGTTGAATGGGATAAATATCAATGAGGGTAGAAAAATATTCGTCGATATCGACCCGGGAAATTTTTTCCGTTAAATCAGTTAGAATATCACCGCATTTGATCGTTAACAACCGAACGCCGCAGGCTGATAAATCCATTGCCAATGACAGAAGATGCTTTTCGGTTTGACCCGCGCTGGCGATTACTATTGCTGCCAGATTAGAATCCGCGATCTCCAATGGGCCGTGCCGAAACTGCGCCGCTTCCATTCCCTCCGCCGGCATTTTGACCAACTCTTTAATCGTCAAAGCTCCTTGCAAAGCTGTAGCAACTCCCGGTCCTCTTCCAACCAGCGAGATTGTTTTGGCTTTGGAAAATTCCTCAATAATATTTGCCAAAGGAATCGCGGGCGCCGTTTCATTTAAATCAAACAACCGCTGAATAGCTTGTCTGAGATTCTGATGGGCCGCCTTAAAATCCCCTCCGCCCAGGTTACTGCAAAGCAATAAAAGGACAGCAAGAGATGCGGTATAAGTTTTACTGGCGGTGGTTCCTTCACTCCCCGCCAACATCGGCAAGCAAACTTTTACACTTTTGGCGAGACTACTATCCAACTGATTAGTGACGCCTATAGTCGCGGCATTCTTGGGGAGGCGGGTAAATAACTCTTTAATCTCAACGCTTTCGCCCGATTGGGATATAACAACCAGGCAAGAGTCATCCGTCAAGATTTTCATTCCATAATGGATCAGGTCGGAAGTTTCAAAAAACCAGGCCTGGCGTCCGAATGACCACAGATATGAAGTGGCGGCTTTCGCGGCAAAAAACGAACTGCCCATACCGGTGAAAATCAGCGGGTTGTCCCGGTTTCGAACTAGACTGGCAGCTTCTTGAAAGAGACTCTTGCCGGTCATTTCAGAATAATAATAATGGATCTTATCCAGCACTAATGGCTGTTCGCGAAGATCATTGAGGAATGCTCTCATATTTTCATCCATCCTTTCGTCAATTTACTCACGCCAAAGAAATCGCCAAAATACGGCCAAGACTGAATCGATTGCTATGAGATACATTAGCGGACGACTTTTACCGGCTTTCCTTCCCGTAGCGAGGTGAGTGCCGCTAATCCGGCACAAAGCGCGGCTCGGCCATCGAATCCCGTAACCAATGGCTGGCGGTCTTGTTGAATACAAGCGATAAAATGTTCCATCTGACAGCGAAAGGCTTCTTCAAACCGGTTCAAAAAAGAATGATTCAGGGCTTGCAACTCCCCCTGGTTCACCAAAAATGTGGTGGCATGATTTTCTTTTAATTCCCCAACAGTTGCCATTCCTTTGCTGCCCAAAACTTCCGTTCTGACATCATAAGCGTATTCTGCGGCGCAGCATGCCTCCAGGGCTGCAGTGGCTCCGTTTTCCATTTGCATTAACACCGCAAGCTGATCAATAAAGTCCGGAATTGTATTATTTTTTTCATGATTGGCCAAAACTCCGCCAACAGCGTATACTGTTTGAATCTCATCGCCTAACAACCACCTGGCTAAATCATATTCATGGACCAGATAGTCCAGGGCAAGGCCGCCGCCTTCATTGATCTTTAAAACCCAATCCGGTGGAAGCGTGGAGCGATGAACGCCACGAATACCGATGGGAGTTCCGAATATTTTGCAGTCGATTTGCTCTTTCACATAACGATATGAGGGGTCAAACCTACGCATAAAACCGATCGTCAAGAAAACTCCGTGGTTCAAAGCCTCTTCAATTACCCGGTCTGCATCCTCAATCGTCAGCGCAATTGGCTTTTCCAAAAAAATGTGCTTTCCTTCCCGCGCGGCAGCAATGGCAAGTCCAGCGTGGGAAGGAGTCCGGGTGCAAATAATGACCGCCTTGACAATGGCCGAGCGCAATAAATCGACATGATCCGGATAATATTCAATATGAAGATTTTTTGCGAATGCCGCGCCGGATGAACCTGATATTGCCTTTAATTCCGCGCCGGGAATTCCATTGGCAAGCAGCTCGGCATAAAATCTTCCCATGCGTCCGGCGCCCACAATCCCAATATCAATTTTCTTCATTGATTTATTGCTCTCCCTTTGACTTTACCTTGAGAATGTAGTCACGCAGATCAAGATCAATACGGGGTAACTCACCGGATTCACCGACCCAGAAATACGGGTTGGGTTCCGGTCCGGGCAGAGTAATCTCATAATGCAAGGTACCGGCAAGAACGGTAAAACAGCTTAGACGCAAATCGTTAAACGGCATCTCATAGGCGGCAAAATCAGCGGCGGTTAAAGTGTTATTAGCAATTTTTGCTTCAATTTCAGCGCGTTTTCTTAAGCCGAATACCCAGATTAGCGGTTTGGTTCGTTCATAAGGATTTAACAGAAAGACTTCTTCATTCCCCGGATGATAATTCAGCTTACCCTCCAGCAGGTTTAAACTGACGAACAAAAGCATATGCCCGCCATAGTGCGGTTCCGTCTTATAAAGCGCTTTCGCCTTAAACTGCCCTTCCGGCGCTTTGACAGTATCTGCCGGAGGAGTCAATCCAGCCACCAAACCGTGCCGTTCCAGTTCACGCATATCTTCCATGGTAAACTTTTTCGATTGCAAAATGAGCGTGGTCATATTCTTTCATCTCCTCATGAAAACTTTTTTCAATAATTTAATCATTGAATAGTAAAGCCAAATTCCGGCCCATTACTTTAGCCCGATCTTCTTCATTGGTGACCGCTATTCTTACTGCTTCAAGCATCGCCTCGGAACTTAAAAACGGAAAGTCGGATCCCATAACCACCCGATCACTTCCGGCATCCTGGACGGCTTTACGAATTGAAAGCATGTCGGTGGCTGCGGTCTCCAGCAAAATATTCGGCAACTCTCTGGCCGCTCTTATGGCGCCCGCCAGGTGCCAAGGACACCCCATATGGGCCATGATAAATGTAACATCCGGAAAACGGCGGGCTACATCGGCTACCACTTCGGGACTGTGAAAATGGTCAACCATTCCTCCGGTAGCTGCATGAACCAGCACCGGTATCCGGCGCCCCACTTCCCGTTGCAGTTCGACAATCCGTTTCATAACAGCCGCGACAATCCCAGGCGCATCATCGATACTTCCCTTACTTTCCGAATAACTGTCGTTGAATGCATAAAAATGGACTCCCGGATGAAATTTGACGCCCTTTAGTTTCAGGTCTTTAATGCCCCGTTCAAGCTCTTCCAAGGCATAATTCCGTTTAACCAGTTCACAACGGCCCGGTTTCCATCCCCAAACCCCAGTTGATTGATGCCAGGGGTTCATCGTAAAAAAACCGATTAACCGGTCCGGATATCTGGCCTGAACTGCTCCGATATAATCGTGACCGATATATGGATTATAATCCGGAGTACGAAAAGCCATATTGGCATTTTCTTGAAATACAATGGCCTTGTCAATACCGATACTATCCATCCGCTCGATCAGCATTTCCGCGGTTAACGCCATGTCAGGCCGGGCGCAAAGATGATTATGGGCATCAATGATTGGTGACTTCGACATTTTCATCACTCCATTCAATATATAGCTTCTGTCATGGAATCACATCCGGCTCCGCTTACAAATCCTTGCGCGGAACCCATCGGGTAAAATGAGATTCGGTTAATTTAAGGAGCCAATTAACCAAGATCGAGAAGATGGTGATTAAGAAAACCCCGACTAATAAAAGATCGGTCATTACGAAACGGCGGCCCTCAATAATCAAGTATCCAAATCCGGCCCTGGTTCCCATGAACTCGGCCGCTACATTCATCCCAAAGGATGTTGCCGCCGCTACCCGGATCCCTCCCATGATCCCCGGGATAATGGCCGGAATCAGCACCGTGCGAAAAATCTGAAACCCTTTCGCTCCTAAAGAACGAGCGGCGTTGATATACAAAGGATCAATATTCCGAACCGATTCGATGGTGTTTACAACCAGGATCACCCAACAGCCGAACGATATCAATATTAACTTGGATGAATTACCGATCCCGAACCAGAGGATAAACAGCGGAATTAATGCCAAAGGGGGCATTGGCCGAATGAATTCCACCACCGGCTCGAAAATCCGGCCTAACACTTTACTCCAGCCTATCGGTAATCCCATCAGAATCCCTAACGCTGACCCAATGGCAAATCCTACTATGATCCGGTACATACTGTCGGCGATATGCATCGGCATATCAGCGCTATATTGGATGAAGCACCGGTAAACCGCTTGCGGTGATGGCAGATACAGCGGCGGCACCCAGCCGGTATTGGATAACCAAAACCAGAGTCCAAAAATGATCACCAGCCCTAAAAAATTCAATAATCTCCCGCTACGTTCAATGATCCATCCTTTAACAATATGGAACCAGCCAATTTTATCCGTTCTCGCCGGTATCATTACCCATCACCTCACTAAGATATTTTTTAAACGCCACAAACTCCGGCTTCGTTCGTAACTCAGCTTGCCGTGGCCGGCCGAACTCGACTGGGACGTCTTTAATTATCGTATTGGGATTTCTCCCCATGATAATGACCCGATCCGCTAAAAAGGCTGCTTCTTCAAGGTCATGGGTAACGAAAAAAATCGTTTTATTTTCCAGGCTCCAAATTTTTAATAACTCCTCCTGCATCTTCTTTTTGGTGAGATCGTCCAATGCTCCGAACGGTTCATCCATTAGCAAGATCCGCGGGTTATTGGCATAAGCCCGGGCAATATCAACCCGTTTGCTCATCCCCCCCGATAATTCCTTGGGATAAAGATGTTCATATCCTTTCAGATTCACCAATCCCACATACTTTTCCGTGATGGCCCGGCGTTCGCTTTTGCTCAGCCCGCGCATCCGTGGTCCGTACTCTACATTCTGTTCCACGGTCATCCAGGGAAATGCCGCATACTTCTGAAATACAATTCCGATATCCGGCGAGGGTCCCGTCAGCCGTTTCCCCTCCAACAAGATCTTACCGGAAGTCGGCTTACTGATACCCCCGATCATCGATAAAATAGTGCTCTTGCCACAGCCGGACGGGCCAATGACGCAAGCCAATTCCGATTTATAAATCCGGAGGTTCACATCTTTAATCGCTTCAATGATTCCATGGGTCGTTAAAAACTCCTTGGTTAAATTCTCAACTGTTAGCAGTACTTCTTGGCCGCCTGTATTCCCCATTCATACCCTCCTTCGCTGCAAGGCCTGGAATTTTTCTTAAAAACCTTGAAACCTTTTCCAAACTTTTGTATAATGATGGGAGAGAGGACCTAACTCTCTCCCATCGTCTAGGTTTAAATTCGATTGTTGATCGGTTCGGCCATGATGAATTCTTTAAGATTAACGCTTCCCGGTTTAACCTGTTTCTTGACATTCACCCAGAAATCCAAGGAGCTTTGGTAGATATTCATTACGTTCCATTTGGCGTCTGAAGCGAAGAAATAGTTCTTGGCTTCATTTTTTAAAGGCCAGTAAGTAATCTCATGGATAATCTGCTGAACATCATCCGCAGTTAAGGTTGTCCCCTGCCACTTATTGGCTACTTCGGCGAATTTATCCAGTAAAGGCTTCTTGGTATACAGGTCGGCGATCACCCGGTACCAGACTTTCCGCATCTTGAGCACTGTTTGCATGTTTTTCTTCACCCAATCAGCCCGGGCCATTTCTCCGGAGAGAATAACCGCGGTACCACCCAGTTCCCGGGCGGAGATGAGTTTTACAGCCCCCAGCTTGGACAAGCTAATGACTTGCGGATAACCGCCCAGTTCAAAGTCTCCGGTTCCCTGCCAGAATGCCAAAGCGCCCTCCACATCCGGAATATCGATATACTTCACATCAGTACTCTTTAAATTGGCTGCGTTTAATGCTTCCTGCAACGGCAGATTCGATCCCGTACCACGATCCATCACGATGGTATTGCCTTTAAGTTGCGCACAGGTATCAGCAACGGCTTTTTTTACCGCTTCCGCTTCCGAATATTTACCCCGGTATTCCTGATAAAATTGATCATAGGTTTTGAATTTTCCTTTCGGATAAACATCATCCGGTCTGATCATAATCGCATACCCTAAAAACCCGCAGGCCAAAGAAATGGTCCTTAGTTCCGGGAAGCGAGCCGCCAGCAGTACTCCCGAAGCGCTGTTGGTGCAGATTATGTCCATCTCTTTCGCTGCTAAAGCTTCTCCGACGGTGATGTCATCCGGAAACTTGGTAAACTCCACATCCAAGCCCTCATTTTTAAAATATCCCAATTCCTGGGCCAGGGTCCATGGCATCCAATCCTGGTATGGCAGCAAACCAAATCTGACCTTCTCCAATTTCTTTGCTCCATAAATGTTTCCGGTAAAATTGCATGTAAGGATCATTATTAAAATTAAACCGACTAAGACCATCCTTTTACTGAAAGATCTCATTTTAATAGCCTCCTTTTGTTTTGTTTATGAAATGCATAAAGCTCAAAACCTTTTATCCACCTCCTTTTTATGAGATGTAAGTCCCCCAAAAACTTGTAGCGCAAGTCCGGCAATGAACAGCCAATGAACGATTGAATAACTGGAATCTCTTTAAACAAAAATTCATGAACCATTATTTATTCTCTTTTGCGCTTCAAAAAATTCAACGAGCTGTTTATAATTGGGACTCATCCCGTTCGTAACATAAAATGAAGAAGTAGCGTTACCCATTAATAAAGAATCCCGGACGGATAAATTCAGTAACCGCCCCATACAAAACCCGGCATTAAAATTATCGCCCCCACCGGTGGAGATCTTCGGATTTTCCACATAAAAACCGGGGGCTTCCGTAAGTCCGGTTTTGCTGAAACCGATTGCGCCCTTTAACATATGGATTACTAAAAGGTGAATCTTTAGGTTATCGAAGATGATTCGACCGATCTTTTGAAGATTACTTTCCGGTACGTCGGGTTTCAAAATTTTAAAAATAATTTCGGCTTCTTTTTCGTTTAAACTCAAGATTACTTGGGAATATTCAGAAAAATGGCCAATGTTATTAAGAAAAATTCTTAACTCCTCAGGCTCTCGTAACGAAGGATCGGCTATATCAAAAAAACAAAATTTATTTTTCAACAACTCCGGTTGGACGTTAGGGAATACTTCATTCATGATTCCCGCCAAAATGGATCTCATTTGACTAATGGCGCTCCAATTCACAATGGCAATCAAATCACTAGTTTTAAACAATCTGGTGATCTCCGGCAGGCCAAGGTGATTTTTAATGATTTCCCAGTTGATTTGGTGAAGCGACTCAATTTGACCGAACATCAATTTCCCATCTTTAAATTCAAATGCATGCGTATACGCGGGTTCACCAATACTTATCAATTTGCAGTTGGGCGGCATTCCCTGAAATGTATCATGCATTTCGTTAATTCCGAACGTACCGATACATTTGACATTTGACCCCAAATTCGCCAGGGCATTTGCCAGAATCGCGGCATTGCCCCCTAATTTGACTTCCTGCAAAAAAATTTCAATATCGGAACTTTTCCCGGAAGCCGCTTTAATATAATCCGCAAACTCTTCAATTGACTGAAAAAACTGACATTGCGATGGACTGTGCCGATGTTTTACAACCCGGAAGATCTGGTCGACAAAACCATCAAAACCGATACAGGAATTGATTTGACTTCGTTCTTTCTCCCTGACTTCAAGAAGTTTCAACGTTACGTCCTCAATCATCCGCTTCATCATTTAACACCCTTTGCGCGTTGTCGGCCTTAAAACTTTGGCCGCCAGCTGTTAATTATTAGCTCACCACTGCCTTTGAATATCAGTTCCTTATAATTCATGCTGTTGACAATCGGGACCTCATGATAATTATAAAGGATAACCCGTTTACTGACTTCTTCCACAACATGCGGATACAAAAAATCAAAGATCTTTTCGGTGATACCTCCGATATAGATCACTTGCGGGTCGAAAAGGTTGATCAGAATGGAGAGGAGTTTTCCTAAAATCTTGCCATTTTCAGCGATAACCGATTGCGCATTGAAATCGCCGTTGCACAAAGCGGAGACAAATTCTTCCCAGCATGCAGTTGTAAAACATAAAGCGGCATCTCGATTAATTTGATATTTCCGTAAAAAACCTTGCAATGACAATTCGCTTTCGGCGCATCCCAAATGTCCGCAAGCACACGGAAACTGGCGTTCACCCACTGGAATATGGCTAATCTCTCCTCCCAGCCCCCGGCTGCCGGTCAAGACATTTTTATTACTGATAATTCCGACCCCGAGTCCTTCGCCGACAAACAAATAGATCATATCCTTGCCGAGAATCTCTTTTGGCCCAAACAAAGACTCAGCGACCACTAACAAGTTCGATTCATTTTCAATACAGATTGGCAGGTCAAAAAAATCTTCCAATATTTGCTGGAGAGGTACATTTTCAAAAAGCATGTTGGTGGAGTTCACCAGGCATCCATTATTCCGGTTCATAATCCCGGGAGCCGCCACCCCGACACCCAGCAATTTATCACCATCAATCCTTAATCCGGTACACATTTTCTTATAGAGCTTGCCCATAATATCCATGAAATCATCGAAGGTTGCATTGCGGGGGAGGATCTCCTTTTCACTGGCGACGATATCGTTTTTTAAGTCAACTATCGCCGCATGAATCCGATCTTTTTCGGTAAGGTTCAGACAAAAAGTGTACCGGGACGAAGCGTTAATCGATAACATTTTGGGGATTCTTCCCCCGCTTGAGTGCTGGGATGAAACGTATTTCAAAATTCCATCCGTAACGAGCTGATTGCAAATATTGGATACCGTGGCGAAACAAAGATTCAATTGATTTGACAGTTCTTTTTTCGTGGCCGAATCATTCTGCTTTAAGTAGTCAATGATTTTTTTGGTGTTGTAACTTCTTAATTCCGTTGTATTTTGAACCAAAGTATCCAACTTTCATACCCCTTTTAGCTGTTTTAGAATTTACATAAACAACTGTAACTTATTTTAAATCTTATTATAAGAGTTAAAATAACAATATAATACTATCATATCCGATTCAATTTGTCAAAGATGGAAATAATGGATGTATTTATGCGCGAGCTTCTTTAACAGTCTGAATAAACAATGTAATTACTTTTATGCCCACTCTCCCCTCGCTCTCAATTTTTTCCGATGGAGGATGAATCCGTTTGGATGAGTTTAAATTAACAACTACACCAATCATAAATCGCCAATGCCAATGCCTTGGTGGCAATCATAAGGTTGGCAACGGGAACGAACTCATTGGTGGCATGCATCTGATCGGTTGTGCCGGGCCCAAAAATAACCGTCGGCGTATGGCCGTATTTAATTAAATACCGGGTATCCGAGCCGCCGCGGCGTCCGCTGACGGCAGGCTCGGTTCCGGTTACCGCTTGAAAAGCATGCTTCATTGCAGTAACGATCGGAGAGTTGGCGGGTATCTCCGCTCCGTCGGCCCCAAGATCTTTAAAAGTGATGGCCGGAGGGTTGTTTCGCAACCAGGGGTCCGTCTGGCAAAGATGATGAACATGCTTCACAAAGTTATCCTTCACTGTTTTCACGTCCTCATCGGGCAATAAGCCCATACTCCCTTTTAATACCGCCCGATCCGGCGTGGCGCTGGGGAAGGTCCCGGCGTTAAACATGCAGACAGCGCAGGGTAATGCTCCTCGATTATCCGGGTAAAGGGGGTGTTTCAAATCTGCGATACGAATCTTTTCCAAATCTTCAACCGCTTGGACGATTTTCATTCCCTTTTCAATGGCGCTTACCGATTCCCAACGATTTGAGATGGAAGAAGATTTGCCCCGAACCTCAACGGTAAACCATAGCCGCCCGATGCAAGCCGGCTGAACTGCAAGATCGCTTGTCTCACAGCAGATTCCGGCATCTGCATGATAGCCCCGCTCAATGGCGGATAGGGTGCCATAACCCGTAACTTCCTCATCCACTACATATTCCAAAATCAGATCGCCTTTCAGCTTAAGCCCCATATCTTTCAGGATTTTTACCGCCATGGTCATTGCCGCCAATCCGCTTTTCATATCGGAGGCCCCCCGCCCATAAACCTTACCCTCAATAACTCGGCCGGAAAAGGGAGAGAACTTCCATTCGTATTCAGGTTCGGGAGTAATCGTGTCCACATGACCGTTCAGCAATAAAGACTTTCCTCCGCCGGTGCCACGTAAAATTCCGGCAACATTTGGACGGCCATGAAAATCATTATCATTCACCGGAAGGTAGCCTGGAAGCTTGGCTAACTTTTGGAGGTCAACTTCCCATTGATCGGTTTCCAAACCCACTTCCGTCAGCGTTGCGGCGATAAACTCCTGGATTTTACCTTCGTTACCGGTTTCACTGTCAATCTGAACCAGTCTACTCAAAAAATGAATGATTTCATTTTGATCGCTCTCAACCGCCTTGATAATGCGATTCGCTATTTCCGGGTTCATGGCTTAATCTCCCTTCTATCTCGCTTGAGGAACATAGGCAATGGCTTCAATTTCAATTTTGGCGTCAATAGCTAATTTCACCTCAAAGCAAGATCGGGCCGGCGGAGCCGACGGGAAAAAACTGCCATAAACTTGATTCATTGCCGGAAAGCATTGAATATCGGTTAAATAAACGGTGGTCTTGACAACATCCCGTAAAGATGCCCCGGCTTGTTCCAGTAAAGTTTGAATCTTCCTCATGACGACCTCGGTTTCTTTGGTTATTCCTCCGGTTACTACCTGTCCCGCTTCATCCGTGGGCACTTGCCCCGAAACAAAGATGTAATCCCCTGCTTTTACCGCTGGCGAAAGCGGAATCCCATGGTTATACGCCGCACCGATAATCTCTTTCATAACCCTGTTCCTCCAAATCAAAAATTGACTTACTCGCTTACCTTCGTTGCAAAACTTTGGTTTGACGGGTGATATACTCCGGGCCGTTTTCCGTCAAAACGATAATATCTTCGAGGCGAACCCCAAAATTACCCGGCAAATAGATCCCCGGTTCCAGGGAAATAACCATTCCCGGCTCTAGGATCATATGGCTCGCCGCTGAAATTACCGGGTCTTCATGCCCGTCCAAGCCGATACCATGACCGGTAGGGTGCGGAAAATACTTTCCAAAACCTGCTTTCCCAATCACTTTCCGGGCCGCCAAATCGATTGTTTTGGCCATAACACCCGGTTTAACGGTAGTAAAGGCCGTTTCGAAGGCTTGGAGAACAGTCTGGTAAACCTTGACGAGCTCATCCGGAGCCTGTTTCCCAAGTATCAAGGTCCGGGTCAAATCGCAGTTATAGCCGGCGAGGGGGCCCCCGTAATCGACGATGATCACATCACCATCTGCGAGGACCCTTGTCCCCGACTTATGGGTGGGGTCTCCGGAATTCGGCCCGGAAGCGACAATCGTTCTAAAGTAAGTCTTGTTTATTCCCGCTTCGTTTAACCAGGCATCAATCCTCCGGGCCATTTCTACTTCGGTCATGCCGGTGGCTATGTTCCGGAACACTTTCTCCATCACCCGGTCGGCCACCGCCGAAGCTTTTTTTAATGACTCAACTTCTTTTGCCGTCTTGCGCCTGCGGCATAATTGAATAATATGTTCCGCCGGGACGAAGTTGCAATCAGGAAACATCCGGTCTATCATAAATCCCATTTTTTTAATGGCGGAAGCATCCATGGCGACTTTGGCCGGATGATTCATTTGGCGCAACACGCCTTTGAATGATTGCTCCGGATTCGCTTCTTGAATAAGTGTTATTCCGGACAATGGAGAGCGATCCTTGGTAAAGTCGTCGCTAATCCAAAATACCTCTTCAGTCTCCGCCACGAAAACTACCAATTCATTCCGGCCGATCGCGACGGGCTGGTCCAGCAGATAGGAGCATGCTTTGGATTCAGCGATGATGATAAGTTCAATTCCTAAATTGTGGCAAGCCTTGCCAAGCCGGTCGATCTTTTCTAAATCCAACGCCACCCCCCCTGGACCGTTAAAATGGTGTAATTCCGCCATCAACATTGATTACCTGGCCAATCATCGCGTTTGTTGCGTCCGAAGCAAGGAAAACCACTACCCTACCCACCTCACGGCTCTCAATCGCCCGGCCCAGTGGAATTTCCCGAATCCATTCCTGAATAACCTCATCAGGAGTTTTACCACACTGACCAGCCTCCCATCTGGCCACATAGTCAACCAAATCAGTACGGATGGTGCCGGGACAGATGCAGTTGACCGAGATCCCGTAGGGTATCAATTCTTTGGCAATGACCCGGCTGAAACAGTTGACCGCCGCCTTGGAAGCCGAATAATGCGACCGGTAGGGGAAACCAAGCTTACCGCCTACCGAAGAGATGTTGATTATTTTGCCGCCGTGTCCCTGCTTGATCATTTGCCTGGCGAAGATTTGGCAGCAACGAAAAACACCCTTGATATTAATGTCAAAAACATAATCCCAATCTTCATCCGTTAATTCGGTGACCATACCGATAGTTTCCACCCCGGCGTTATTTACCAAAATATCAACCCGGCTAAAGTTTCGGAGCGTTCCTTCCAATAGGGCTTCAATCTGATTACGGTCACGAACATCAGTTCGAAAGCCAATACTCGGCACATGGAATTTTTGGGAAATCTCTTGGGCGGATTTTTCGGCCCGATGCAGATCCACACCCGTTACAACGACTATAGCGCCGGCCAAAGCCAATTCCTCGGCAATGCCTAATCCCACGCCACGTGATCCTCCGGTGACAATGGCAACTTTCCCTTCCAGCATTATTCATCCTCCTAAGGATTGGATCCGGTCAAGCGGTGATGATCTCGCGAAACTTTAATTGGGGAGAAACTTTCTTTTTTTCCAAAAGATGCAGCATAGCTGCAGCGCCTGACTCCCGAAAACCGGAACCGGTTAAAACCAATACTACTTTTGTATCCGCCGCTAACCGGACCTTTTGACTCAATTGGTGCAAACATGCTACCACCACTGCTGAAGACGGTTCAACAAAAATCCCGTCCACCTCGGCTAATTGTTTGCGGGCTTTGATTGTTTCGTCATCCGAGACCGCTAAAACCGCTCCGTTCGATTCCCGGATAGCCTGAAGAACATCCATGCCGTCCGGTGGCAAAACATGCGCCAAATTAATGGCTACCGTCCGGTTTCCGGAATGTTCGGACTTACTTAACCGGTATAAATCCTCGTAACTGGCGATGTTTTTTTGCATGGCCCGCTTAAGGATACTAAACTGTTCCGCCTGGATCCCAAACAACCGTGGTAACCGGTGTATTCTACCCATTTTTTGCAAATCTAAAAAACCCTGCCAGATACCGGCTAAAGTGCCTCCTCCTCCGACCGGCGCAACTAAAATATCGGGGGGCTCGCCTAAATCATCTACAATTTCGTACGATATGGTTTTCGGCGCTTCGGATTGATAGGGGTTTGCTTTCCGGTATGTACTCGCTACGTACCAGCCCGATATCGATTTGGCTTCTTCCATCCAGTGCATGCCTTCTTCGTAAATTCCATCGATCTCCAGGATTTTGGCCCCGAATAACGCCATGGGTACCAGCCTTTCTTCCGAAGTATTCCTGGGAACGATAATCGTCACCTGGCAACCTGCTTTGGCGCCGTAAGCGGCCAATGACAACCCCACACTGCCGGTGGAAGCCGCCAGGAGATTCCGCAATCCCAGCTCTTTGGCCTTGCTTACCGCCAAAGAAATGGCTCTATCCTTAACGGACCCAGTCGGATTTCTGGTTTCATTTTTAATGAACAATTGCCATGGAACGGATAGCCCGCTTCGAATCAAGGGTGTCGCTCCTTCCTGCAAGGAGATGATATTTGACCCATTAAGTAAAGGCAGTAAGCTTTGATAACGCCACATATCCTTTCGGCCGTTTTCGATTCGGACAGCGTGATAATCATATTCAAAACCTAATTGATTACCGCATTTCGGGCAAGTGGTAATGTATTGCGAAATATTCATTTTGTCATTACAGGCCTGGCATTTCATCGTGTACATAAAATCCTCCGTTACGTACCATCATAAGTTTAACTCACAAAACCCTTTTGGCAATTGATTCACCTAACCCAACATACTGTCGATGGTTGTACGAAGATGTTCTCGCATTGCGCCTTTGGCTTGTTGGGGATTATGAGACAGAATACCCCGAACCAATTGTCGGTGGGATTCAATCTCGGCGGTTTTCAGTTCATCTGAATAAAAAGTACTTTGATATCGCCATAGCTTTTTATTGATCAACGATAGAGTCTCAACCATTACTTTATTCTGGGTTGATTCCGCAATTAACTGATGGATTTGCAGCGACAAGTGACAGATGGTATCGCCGGTGGCGGTCGCCAATTTGGAAAGGGTCCGGTTAAGATTGTGAATATTATTATCCGTTAGCCTTTCCGCAGCCAATCCGGCCGCTTCCACTTCGAGGATAAAGCGGACTTCGAAAAGCTCGGTCAAAGCTTCCTTGCTCAATTCCAATTCGAAATTGAATGGCTCAATATTTTTTGAAGTGATTGATTGAATGAAGGTTCCCCGTCCAGGCTGTATGGAAACAATATTGAGCATCGCTAAGCCTTGCATTGCTTCACGGAGGCAAGAACGTCCAACCTGTAATTGATTCATTAGTTCACGTTCCGAAGGCAACTTATCCCCAATTTGATACTTTCCGCTTCTAATCAGGTTAAGCATTTCTTGCGCTACGGTTTGAGATAAGGTACGGCGATTAAGCGGTTTTAGACTGTTCAAAATCATTGTCTCCTTTTTGGTATAAATCCGACACAAGACATCAGATGGTCTGATGTTTAATTATAAATTTATTGTACACCATTTTGCAAAATAATGTCAACCAAAAACCGGGCATTTTTTTACTGGAAGTGTATGCATAATTAATTATGTAACTTTACTTCCGTTCCCCGTTAAATTTCATAACCAGCCGCGCCGGATGGTAGGAAAGTTTGGCCTTCCTTAATCCCTCGATTCCCATATCCTCTTCCCGGTTGATATATTGGAATGGCGCCCCAAAATCGGTGGCGAACTGTTGGTTGATGGCCGCATAGATGCCTTCGTATTCAATATTGGCCTTTTCAATATGGATCACGGCCATATCGTCCCTCAATTTTTCCCCTACCGCAATCGCCTGAATCTGGCCGTCCACCTTTATAACGCCGCCGCATACTCCGAGAGCATCATAATTATTCATCACCATTGCCATTGCTTTTTGCTCATCAGTGCAAACCCGGTGAAAAACTTCTTTGATATCGAACCATTCGGTGGAAAAAGAACAACACTCCTCTACAACCCGTTGAGTAATCCGCTGATATTCCCAGGAATACTTGCGGCTAAATTGATGCAGATGGTTCCGTTTGCTGTGATATTTGCGCCCTTCAAGCTTTATCAGATCCTGAGCCTGGTATATATAGTCGAAAGTACGGGGATCTTCGGTAAAAACAATGGTAGGATCAATATCGTGCAATGCTTGCGACAACTGGCCGGGGAATCGCCGCAGCCACAAAGCGACTCCTTCAGATTTAGCCAGCCTGTCCATGTAATCCAATACTTTTTTCAGCTTGTCGGGATTATTCCAGTCGCCCACGGGCGGCAAAAAAAACGGCCGCCATCTGTTCGGTGGCTTGGCGAACAACACCCAATAATCCAGGTCGGGCAGATAGATTGGCCGTAATCCATAGCTGTGCTGCCACATAAAAAAATTCGTGAAAGTAAGATCCGAAGTTTCCGGTTGTAGATGGTGTAAAATATGATCAAAACTTGGTTTATCGGTCAAACAGATTTGGGAGTGTGTATCCGCGTCAGTCTTTGCTTCCAATTTTAGTCATCCTTTGGCCAGTCGCTTATTCTTTTTTAGAGTAAATAATTCCGCTCATGGGTACACTAAAAACTATCTTTTGGTATATTATACCCGGTTAAACTCAAAAATTAAAAGACAGAATTGCAGATTTCAAATAAAAATGACAATATTGAACCGGACTGTTGACTGTCAACTTTTGACTCTACACTTTCATCTTTAATAGTCATCGGAGGTATCTCATGGCGGCAAATTCGGAACGGCAAAAATTCAGTTTAATCTTATTCAGCGGCGATTTTGACAAAACCATGGCCGCCCTTACACTTGCCAACGGCGCAGCCGGAAATGGAATGGATGTGACCATATTCTTCACTTTTTGGGGCATGAGTCTCCTGCGCAAAAAATTCATTCACAGCAAACGCCCGTTGGAAAATATGTTTAAGCGGATGATGCCGGTAGGAGTTTCCCGTATCGGCCTTTCCAAAATGAATTTCCTGGGCATGGGCCCTTGGCTGATGAAACGACTGATTCGCCAAAAAAAGGGTCAAACAGCCCAGGATCTATTTCAACTGGCAATGGAACGCAAAATACGTTTTATTGCCTGCGAAGCATCATTGCAGCTCTTGGGAATCAGTAAGGCGGAACTCATCGATTACGACCGCCTTGAAATAGCCGGGGTGGATGCCTTTTTAAGCAATGCCCTGCAATCCAAAGTTTCGCTGTTTATATAAAGTTCGATAGTTCGTTAGTTACTTAGTTCTTTAGTTTTTCTAGTGTTTTCCAGTTCCTTCGTTCAATAAGTTCGTCAGTCTTTTGGCTCGATAACTAAATAACCGGATCACTAAAACTATACCTCCCCTAAAACCGCTCTACCAAAGGATTTGCCAAACTCCACCGCGTTTTGATAATCGGTTTCCGTGGGAATCAGGATGGGTTTCACAGTTGAATTGATAACCTTCAGCTTGAGCCCCGCCAGCCGTCCCTCCAAAATGGACACCGCTTCGCCGCTCCATCCGTAGGAACCAAAGGCGGAACCAATTTTGCCCTTGAGGTTTATGGTCGCCAGGCT
This sequence comes from Bacillota bacterium, assembly GCA_029974635.1. Taxonomy (GTDB): domain Bacteria; phylum Bacillota; class UBA4882; order UBA8346; family UBA8346; genus JAEZJQ01. Next base: position 30,087 of record JARKQY010000016.1, read on the forward strand.
GCTTAACAGATCATGGACTGGTTTCACGGCATCCCCGTTAATGGTTGGCGAGCCCAACAGTAAACCCTTGGAAGCTTCAATCTTATCCACTAATTCAGCGGCGGTTACCTGCTGCAAATCATAAATCTCCGCCGGGACTCCAACTTCTTGAATCCCTGCGGCCAGCTTTTCAGCCAGTTTCCCAGTATTGCCATAAGCGCTTACGTAAGCGATGACCACCCGTTTTTCTTCCGGGTTCGCCAAACTCCATTCCCGGTAATAATTCAAATAATTCTGGATATCGCGCCGGATGATGGGTCCGTGGCCAGGGGCCACCATTTTTAAAGAAAACTTGTCCAGCTTATCAAGAGCTTGCAATACGTAGCGTTTGAACGGCCGCATAATATGATCAAAATAGTATTTGAAATCATGCAAATAATTGGAGGTTAGTTCACCCGGCATCATCGGATCCGCATAATGAGCCCCTAGAAAGTCACAGTCAAAAAGGATTTGATCCTCCTCCAGATAAGTAAACATACTATCGGGCCAATGCAAGAAAGGCGCCGCGATAAACCGGAGCTTTTTATCGCCCAAGTCCAGACTATCCCCGTCGCCTACTTTGATCAGATCAGGTTCGTAATTTAAGATATTTTTGATAAAGTGTTCACCGTTCCTGGAAACCACCACTTTGGCCCGGGGCGCTATCTTTAAAAGCTCGCCGATACTTCCCGAATGATCTGGCTCCAAGTGGTTTAGGATAATATAACTAATCTCGGCAGGATCCACTAGCGACTTTAATTCGGCGATAAAGTCATCCAAAAATTGAATTTTAACGGTATCAATCACCGCAGTGGCGTCGGAACCTTTGACAATATAAGAATTATAACTGGTGCCATGATCCGCCCTCATAATGATATCAAACACACGCAGGTCGGGATCAACGGCGCCCGCCCACCAAACATTCTTTGCCAACTCATAAACATTCATAGGTTTCACCTCCCATACCTCAGATTTCTCTTATGTATGAAACCTCTTAATTAAATAGCCTCAAACATATCCTTACTGGCACCGCATTCCGGACAAGTCCAATTATCAGGCAAGTCTTCAAAGGCTACTCCGGGCGGAATACTTACCTTATCTCCCTCCGCCGGATCATAAATATAACCGCAGACCGTACATTGCCATTTTTTCATTTACTCTAACCTCCTTAAATACTATGGAATCATCTGCTTTCAGTAAGACACCGGAGAGTATTATTGCATTAATTAACCTGGTTAAATTTTAATATAGATTGTATTTTTTGTCAAGCATAAAATTTTTTACGAAATTCAACCTCGTCAAATCGATAAAACCAACGGGAGAACCGTCTTTTCCACATCCGCCTCACTGGCGATATTGCCAATCCCTTTATGGATAGACCAGTTTTCGGTATGACTGACCGTATTTCCGGGCGGGACTGTTTGGAGCATTCCCAATGTCTCCAACTCCAAAATCCGGTCGTTCGTAAATATCTCGGTATTTACCCCGCCGTCCGGATAGGCGGCATCGGGGTTATAGCTAAACTTCGTAATGAACAAACAGTTGTCGTTTGCGTAGGCCATCCAACCATCCGGAGCCGTAAGGCCGAATTTTACCGGAACCTTATTATTCGGATCCTGTTGCACTAAAATATAGTTGGAACCCCAGATAATCCGGGGGTCTTTCATATCGGAGTAATCCCATAACGATAAGACCCGGTTGGGAAGAGCTCCTTCCGGATCCCGTTTCCGATATTGGGGTACGATTCCTACTCCGCCGGCCTTCATTACACTTAATGCCCACGGTGCACATGAGATCGGCCAAACCCCGCGGTTGGTCACCCGGTGTTCGACCGCAAAACGATGATCCTTTTCATTTAAGGTGACGATGATTTCTTTTTCAATATGGGTATCCGGCTCTACAGTCTGCCGCAGATGAATTCCATTGGGTAATATGGTGGCTGCGGCAATCGTCGAATTATCCGGAACATAAGTCCGGGAGAATGATTCGGGGCTATGCCAAAGCCGGTGTCCTCCGTAAATATTCCATTTATCATCTCCGGTCCGACCGGCCTGCTCGGCAAACTCGGCGAAACAATTGGGTTCGCCGCAAAATCCCAGCCGGATTAAACGCGGACCCACATCGGTTGTAGCTATCGTCTCCACGCAACCGTCCGTAATTTGAAAACAATTTGGCCAACCGGCATAATTTATTTTGTTGACGGTGACTCCCATAATTAAAACCTCCGCTGCTAAAAATAATAACATAAAAGTTCGGTAGAAATATACGAATCCCTACCATGGCATAAAAATAAAAAGCCAAAGCTATTTCTCATTATAAATTAAGTTTCCCCCAACCGCTTGGTAAAAAGACTCCCGGGCTTGTTGCAGGCCGATCCAGGTGTCCCAGTAAGCTTTTTCAGCGTCAATCAAGAAAATAGCCGCTTGATTCACATCGGAACCGGAGGCTAAACCGTTTTCATATTTTACACCGGTTATCCGTAGTCTTTCCTTGGCGATATTCAAGGCCTCTTGCATGGGGGCAAGGTTTAATTCCATAATACGCCAATTCCGATACGCTTCGGTAAGATCCGTTTGACTTTTGCGGATGATAACGTTCAAATTTAGTTTCGCAGCCTCCAGAGCCTTTTGGGCTCCTTGACGATCCCGAAAATATGAGTCATCCAGGGCGCCGTTAAAGCCGATACTGTAGATTGTCTTATCATTCCCTGTTTTTGACACTATCTGTTCAATACCAAGATTAATATTCTTTAATAGATAGCTGGATTCCATCAATAATTGAATTTTGGCGATTTTGACACCAAGTTCGGCTGCCCGGATATCAAGGCTATTTTCCAGATATTGATTAATGGTGGTCTGAAGATCAATTTTTTCACTGGTCGTCCATTTCAATGATTCACCATTGAGAACAAACCCTTTCAAGTCTTCTTTTTGTAATACGGAGCTTAATTTTGCCAATCCCGCTTCATGCAGTAAACCGGCGCTCACCTGCCGGACACGGGCTTCATGAACTCGCTGCTCCGCCTCGAATAAATCCAGGCGGGGAATCTTACCCAAAGCGAAGAGGCTATTGGTTTTTTTTAATTGTTCCTCAAACAATCCCAGGTTTTCAACAGCCAACTTGGCTAATTCCTCTTTTTGAAAAGCTGCGGCATATGCATTCCTAACATCGGCTATCACTTTTATCCGGGTGTTTTCATACTTTAGTTTTTTTTGGATATAATTGAGCTCTTTCTGTTTGTTTCCTTGCTCGTAGCCGAGATGAAACGGGTTAACGCTCAATAAGTAATCGTCCGCCGCAACACCGGGAGTATAAGTAATGGACCATTTGGAGTATATATGATAATCCGAAGCATCATAAATTCCACCCGAAGTAACTGACAGACTTTGTTGGGGCGTTTGCCAGTCTCCGGCGCCAGGTTTGGGTACATAATACTTACCCCCGACACTCAAAATCCGTTTGCTGGTTTCAAATTCCTTTTGGGCTATCTCCAGTTCCAGCTTAGCGGCTTGTAAGGACCAATCCGCCGCTAGGGCCAGGTTGACCGCCTGGTCAGGTTCCAATGCACTGTTATTATTCTTTGCCGCGGCGCAAATGTCAAACCGGTTTAAAGCCAAAATGAGAGCCGAACAGAGCACACATATAATCAATCGTTTCAATAAAAATCCCCCCCGCCTATATTTTACTATACCTAAAAATGGGAGACAATGAAATGGATGTTAAAATAAAAATAATCCGGTTTGCCATAAAAAAATCCTGCCGACGCAGGAGATTTATTAGGCTAAAATCCAAGCAATTTAGCATGATTCAGGCAAGTAACCACCGGATAAACCGGAGCCAAAAATGCTCCTTTATTTGTTTTTCCTTCCATACGACGGATTATAATTGATGCCCGAGCTTGCCGGATCACCGCTTAATCAGCCTTTAAAATCTTTAAAACTTCATTATTTAGTTTGATTAATTCTTCCTGGCCGGACTGCATTTTACTGCGGAAATCAGCAACCACTTTGGGGTCCGGCCGTTCTCCCTGGCTTATTCCCTGGCCTGAACCGAATATTTGGCGAAAATCTAAAAATCCATATTTCTCCGGTTGAAAATCCATATTATCAATATAAGTTCTTTGGGCGTCGGTCAGGATGGCATCGATTAAGTCCGCCTGTTTATTGCCGTAATCAGTCTGCTCCTTAATCCGCTTCATTCGGGATTGAAGCTGCGAATCATTGAAATCCGCCTGCCTCCGGAACTGATTCTGAGCTTGGTTCCGTTGCCGCTCTTGGGGCATCTTCAATAAAACCAGATCGTTTTTAATCAAATCTTCAAATAATGGCCGAATTTTTTTCTTTTGAGCGGCGGTAAGCTTGAGATTTTTCGCGTTGATCCCGTTTAAATTTTTCAAACCCTCGGTTAACCAAACCAAACTTTGCCGCATCTCCTGAAATTCCTGCCGGATTTGAGCTCCGGCAGCCGCAGCTGCCGCAGCAACCGGAGCCCCAAAAGACAATGTCTGAAGCCCAAAGCCGGATAATAAAAGAACGCTTATCAAAAACAGCTTCCTTTTCAATGAATTTCACCTCTTATTTAAACCGTTATTCATACCGTAAGGCATCGATGGGATGCAGCCCGGAAGCCTTATATGCCGGATAAACTCCGAAGAACAGACCGGTTAAAATCGAAAAAACAAAGGAAATCAATACCGATGAAAAAGTAATTGAGGTCGACCACCCGAAAGCGCCCGCCACCAATGCCGACAACGCCCAACCCAGCCCGATTCCGACCAAACCTCCGGTAACACTTAAAGTTACAGCTTCCATTAGAAATAACGCCAGTATCTCTTCTTTAGGAGCGCCGATGGCTTTCCGGATACCGATCTCTTTAATACGTTCCGTTACGGAGACCAGCATAATGTTCATGATTCCGATGCCGCCCACCAATAAGGAGATGGCGGCCACGCCCCCCAACAGCAAAGTGAAGGTTTGAGTGGCCTGTTGTACGGAAGACAGGATTTCCGCCTGATTACGGATACTAAATTTGGTATCATCACCTTTGAAATAGGCTAACATCGCACTGGAAATCTGGGTGTTTGCCGCATCCATCAATTGATCACTTTTTATTTGGATATAGATACTGCTGATATTTTTATTGCCAAGAACCCTCGATTGGACTGTCGTTATCGGTAATAAAACCAAATCGTCGTTATTTCCAAAACCGCTTTGACCTTTAGTTTGCAGTTGGCCGATTACCTTAACCCTGAGAGTGCCGATCTTCATTTCCTGGCCTACCGGATTGACGCCCGGAAATATCTGCTCAGCCGTATACGAGCCGATAACCGCCACCCGGCGCCTGGCTTTGATGTCATCTTCACTGAAAAACAGGCCGCTGTCCATCTGGTAATTCCGCACCGTAAGATAATTGGTGGTGCAACCGATGACCGGGGTCTGAAAACTGTTTGGTCCCGCCTTGACCAGTCCCCGGCCTCTGGCCTCCGGAGAAACAGCTGAAATATAAGTGGAACTGCTTTGAATCACCGGGAGAATTTCATTGGTTAAATCATTCCCGCCCCCGAAGCTGCCGCCCCGGGTTTGCCCCCGACCGGGAAACACAATCAGCAAGTTGGAGCCCATGGCCGTAATATTGGAAGTAATCTGCTGCTTGGCGCCCTCTCCCAAAGCTACCATTACTATTACCGCCGCCACACCGATGATAACTCCCAGCATTGTCAAAATCGACCGGACCAAATTACTACGGAGATTTTTGATGGCCATTGAGAAATTTTCAGAGACTCTCATGATGCTGCCTCATTTTTGATAACGTTTTGCTCAATTTTTTGATCCACAACGACTTTACCATCCAGGAAGCGGACGATTCGTTTGGTATAGGCGGCAATATCATTTTCGTGCGTTACCAGAATAACCGTAATCCCTTGCCGGTTAAGTTGTTGAAAGATGGCCATAATCTCCACGCTGGAATGGGAATCCAAGTTTCCGGTGGGTTCATCGGCCAGAAGCAGACTCGGTTTATTTACCAGGGCTCTGGCAATGGCCACCCGCTGCTGCTGGCCTCCCGAAAGCTCTTTGGGCCTATGATGGATCCGTTGTTCCAATCCCATTTGAATAAGGGTTTGCCGGGCGGTTTCATAACGTTCCTTGGCGCCGGCACCGGCATATATTAAAGGCAGTTCTACGTTTTGAAGGGCAGTTAATTTGGGAAGCAAGTTGAATGACTGAAACACAAAGCCAATCTCCCGGTTGCGCAACCGGGCCTGCTCCCGTTCGGAGATCCGGGAAACTTCCTGGCCAAAAATGTGATACGTACCCCTGGTCGGTTGATCCAGACAGCCAATAATATTCATCATGGTTGATTTCCCGGAGCCCGACGGACCCATGATGGCTACCATCTCCCCCTCGGCGATGGTTAACGAAACACCATCCAGCGCCCGGACTTCAACATCCCCCATTTGATATAATTTCTCCAGATTCCGCATTTCCAGCATGATTAGCGCCTCCCGCCGCCGAAACGAAAACGCATGCCGCCACCGTCCCGGTTATTATTTGAATTTTGAGAATTGATTTTCGGCCGTTCTATCCCGACCATATCACCTTCGTTCAAACCGGAGACGATCTCAATATTGCTTCCGGTTTGAACCCCGGTTACCACCCGGACGAAACTGACGGAATCCTTGGTTTTTAAAGCGACCATGGTTTTGCCTCTTCGTCTCACAATGGCGTTAAAAGGGACCGTCAGGACATTGGAATGTTCGGAAGCAATAAACGTAATGTCTACCGACATTCCCGGTTTCAAAGTTTTACTATTACCGGTTATTTTAGCGTGAACCGGAAAATTGACCACCCCCGACTCGGCGGTGCCAATGGCGCCCACCTCGGTAACAACTCCCCGCAACGTTGGCTGATTAGGATCACTCCCGGTGATCTCCGCGGTTTGGCCGGGTTTAACAAGCTCGATCTCACTTTCATCCACGCTAGCTTTTACCTCTAGCGAATTATCCGCGGCAACGGAGAGGATAATATTCGAAGTTAAAACATGGGCTCCGGTCACTACGTTGATCCAGGCCACTACACCGTCAAAAGGCGCCCGAATCAAAAGATCCCGGCGATTTGGAGCGATAAAATTGGCCTCATCCGGTTTTTGGGTTAAATTCTCTAACTTGAGCCTGGCTGACTCCAATTGTTGTTCGCAAGTATTCACCTTGTCCTGGGCGTCATCCACCTGGGCAATCGTAGCGCCCTGTACTTCCAAAAGCGCTTTGGTATTAGCCAGATCCCGTTTGGCCACGTTCAGATTAATCTGGGCCTGGCTTACACTGGCCGTCGCATCTATTAACGATTCAGCCATTTGGGGAGAATCCAATGTAAGTAATAATTGGCCTTTTTTCACATAATCTCCGGCTTTACAATGGATTTTGCTCACCGTAGCCTCAAAGGCGGGATATATATCGGAGTTCTTGGATAGCACTACAGTGCCGGTGGCATCCACTTTTTCGCTAAGGTCAACTCGTTGAACCGGCATGAAATCATAAAGGGTGTCCATCGTAGTCTTTGACTGGCCATTATTCGGTTTGAAGACCAGCCAACCGATAATTAAGACCAGTACAACCCCTAAAACTCCCATCCAGACTTTTTTGGTCATGATTTTTCAACCTCCGTTTATCGGCCAGGATTTGCAGGATTAAAACCATCTCAAATCACATTATCCCGCCCTTAAAATCCCCTTAATCCAGTTAATCCTGTCCAGTAACCTTGTTTTAGGCCTATTAAATTCACAACTTTTTTAGACGGGATTTACAGGATTTATTGAATTAAAACCTTTTATCTTCGCTTTTACTCTGCATTTATAAAACATCCCCTTAATCCAGTTAATCCTGTCCAGCAACCTTGTTTTAGGCCTATTAAATTCACAACTTTTTTAGACGGGATTTACAGGATTTATTGGATTAAAACTGAATATAAATCTCCGGTTGCCATTTGTAATTTCTTATATGCCATAACTTTATCGTATTCAGCGCTTTTGGCTTGGGTTTGCGCTTGAAGCAACTGATTGGCGGCGGTATCCACGTCCAAGCGGGAGGCAGTCCCCAATTTCAATTGCAGCCCTTTGATTTCCAGTTGTTTTTGATAATAAGCTATGGCTTTTTGGGCATTTGCAGCCTGTTTTTCCGCTAAACGGTAATTAGCGGCAGCCTGATCCACTTCCCACTCAATTCCTTGCTGAGTTTGAACTCCACTGCTACGGGCGTTTTCAAGCAGTAATTTTAGTTGCTTGATTTGGTTTTGCGGAATCCCAAAGTCGAGTTTCCATATAAGTTTTAAGGTTAATTCGTTTAAATTGGGAATGCCCCAACGGTTGTTATTACTGTTTGCTTCAATATAAGTTTGATCACCCACGGTTTTTTGAGCGTTACCGGTTATATTTCCGCTTAATAAGCTGTAACTGATACTTAGACTCTCGGTGCTGTCACTTTTTCTGTAGGTATAACCGAAATTCAAATCCGGCAAAGCTTGATTTTGGGCTTGCGCTAACTGTTGCTCCGCTTTCTGAATTGTAATCTCCGCTTGTTTCATTTCCAACCTTTTTTGAATCGCTTCTTCCTTCAGTTGTTGAATATGGGAAATATTGTCTGTTAATTTAAAATCGGGTTCAACCAGCTTTAGCTGTGCAATATCCCTCAGCCCAATTTGATTTCCTAATTGCTGCAGCGCCAACTCATAATCGGAACGGCTTTTTTCAAGATCATAAACAGCAGTGGCGTAATCATTCTCAACTTTTAATTCATCCGGTTTGGTAATCTGACTCTGTTTCAATTGTTGCCTGGCAATATCCAGTGATATCCGGCTGGTTTTAGCGACGCCTTCCTGGTAAATTACATTTTGTTCCGCCTTTCGGGCATTTAAATAGAGCGATATGGTATTGTAAACCACATTTGCCTGAGAAATCTCCAATTGCGCTTCAGTATTCACCCGTTCCCAAATGGCCATTTCAATTGCCGTGGGTACTTTTTTGCCATACAAATTAAGTTTGGTTGGAACCTCTTCCGTAATGGTTATGGTAAGCATATTGGGAAATTGGGTAAAATAAGGTTGATTGGTATTTGGATTGATGGGGTTTTCCAGTATGTTCCCCAACGAATCGGTTACGGTCGCCTGCGGCCAAGCCTTTAGAACTTCTTGTTTGACTGCTAATTTTGCCTTTTCTACGTTATTACGGGCAATTAACACTTGCGAATCATATTTTATCGCCATTTCCAAAGCTTGATCCAAGGTAATTACTTGCTGTTCCTCCGCATTTACTTTGAAAGGCGTTATAATCACCGTTAAGTAAGCGGTTATGATAAAGAATAAGCATATATATAAGATTTTAAATGGAGATCTCGCCTTAACCACTATATTGCCCCCTTATTGGCCGCCGGGATGTCATGATTTTTAATTGGAAATATCATGGTAAACGTTGTCCCTTTGCCGGTAATGCTTTCCACTTCAATCTTTCCCCCGTGAAGTTCAACCAAACCCTTGACGATTGAAAGGCCCAATCCGGTATCACCACCGCTATTCTTAGCGGCGCTATGGATAAACTCGCCGTTTACTTTATAAAACCGGTTAAAGATACGGTCTAAATGCTCCGGCAGTATTCCGGCACCGTTATCACTAAAATTGATAACCGTTTGCCCCGTTATTTCACTGAATTTCACAATAATCCGGGCCAATCCGCCCGAATGCTTCAAAGCATTCACCAGTAAATTTTGCATGATTTGCTCAAGACGACGGTAATCCGCGTACACGAATTGTCCCGGTTCAACCCGCCATTCCAAGTCTACATTGCGTTGTTTAAGTTGTAATTCATTTCGCCCGGCGAAAGAATTCATAAATTCCCGGCAGTCGATGAGGTCAAGTTCCAACTTGATGGTTCCGGCATCCATGCGTGCTAATTCTAAAAGATCCTTAACCAATAGGGAGAGCCGTTCGGTTTCATCCCAGACAATTTTCAAATACTGCCTTTGTTCTCCTTCAGTAAGTTTAAGCTCTTCCATCCGGAGGGTTTCCACGTAACCTTTCAAAGAAGTCAGGGGGGTAGCCAGCTCGTGAGATATATCGGCGATAAATTGCCGTCTTTGGATATCCATTTCTTTTAGTTCCCTGGTTGACTTTTCGATGGAGGCCGTCATATTGTTGAATGCCTGCCCAATCCGGCTATACTCATCATTGCCGGCCAGATTGACCCGTACGCTGTAATCGCCCTGAGAAACCTTCTCAACAGCCTCTACCAAAACCGAGGATTTATGATAAATTTTGCGAAAGATAAAAAAACCGATAATTAAAGATGGCAGCAAGGTAATCAGCATAAAAACGGTAAGCCGGTCAAGGAAAGTGCTCAGGGATTGAAATCGCTTTGAGTATAGTATTAAATAGCCATTGATACCTTTGTAACGCAACGGAACCGCTCCCAAAAATTCCGGCCGCCGGTGGTTCCATTGAGTTTTTGATTTATATAAGCGGCCTTTTCCGGGCCGGATTTGATCCGCCGGAACGAACACCAGTTTGAGACGGGTATAACGGGTATTATGTCTTTTAATAAAATCATCCAATGCGAATTGGGGATCACGCCCAGCTTCCCGCAAGATTTCCGCCTTGATATGCAACACCATATCCCGGTTTTCCCGGAAATGTTGCTTTAAAATGTTGCGTGAGAAGTTAAAATGCAGCACCAAAAATTGTGCAATAAAAAAAATTGCGGATAAAACGACAAATCCTGCCACCAGACGGATATATGAACGAATTTTAGGCATTTTCATCAAACTTATACCCCACGCCCCAGATAGTTATAATCCGTTTCGGATTATCAGGATTTTCTTCAATCTTTTTGCGCAACTGGCTGATAAGCCGGTCGATACTCCGATCATACACATAACTGTTTTCACCCCAGATTCGTTCCAACAATTGATCGCGTTTAAAGACCAGCCCTTTATTTTTGATCAAGAAGTGCAGCAACTCAAATTCAAGCGCGGTTAAAAAGACTTGCTGACCGTTCAAGACGACTTCCATTTTTACCGGATTTAGCTCCAGACTGCCCACGGTGATGGACTGATATTGGCCGGCCACGGGGCTATCGGCGGGATTTACGAGATGGGACCGTCGTAATAATACTTTGACTCTAGCCAGAAGCTCCCGGATGGAAAACGGCTTAATCATATAATCATCCGCGCCCATCTCCAAACCTAGGACCTTGTCGATTTCTTCCTGTTTGGCGGTTAACATCAAAATATAACTATCCGATTTGCCGCGGATGATTTTGCAAACCTCAAGACCATCGAGACGCGGCAGCATCAAATCCAAAATCACCAATTCCGGGTTGATGCGCTTAAATTCCTCAACTGCTGTTACACCGTCAAAAGCCTGGAAACATTGGTATCCTTCCCGTTCCAAATGGGTTTTGAGAAGGCTGGATATATTGGTATCATCTTCCACGATTAAAATTTTGGGCATCCCATTCACTCTTAACGTTATAAATTTATAAAAGTTTGCATTCCTTGCCAGTATTACTTCGTCAGATAGTAATAGTTATCGGAAATCCCTAAACTTGACCTATTATCATAAATTTACTAAAAAACTGTGCATTATTTATGCGGATTCTGTTACTATTTTGTTAAAAAACAACAGCTTCATCCGCAGAGTTCCAAAAATTTTATTGAAATAATCTTTTTGCCGTAAACTATTTTTTTGATCATGCCGAAGATTTTTATTGAACCATCTTAACTTGAGAATTTATTTCTTATTATGTCGCCGTCCTTAGGTTAATTATGCCACTGATACCTGCAGTTTCCGGCCAACAGTGTGATTTCTTGTTTGTTTGTAAGCCGGATGCATTCTTTGGACTGGATGTTATTAACCACCTTTCGGTAACAATACGTTTACATATAACTTATACTATATCATAGGAGTTTGGAAAGCCATGAAAAAAACGTTACGCATCCTTTCGTTACTTTTGATTATGACAATTCCGGGATTGATTCTGGCCGATCACCGTCCAGTTGCAAAACCATGGGTCAATGCAAGAGCGGCGGTGTTGATCGAATTAAATTCCGGAAGAATTTTATATTCCAAAAATCCAAATCAAATCATGGCTCCTGCCAGTACCACCAAAATTATGACCGGTATTTTATGTATCGAAAAGGGTGATTTGAATCAAACGGTTCGTATCAGCGGAACTGCGGCTTCCAAAAGAGGCTCCTCCATGTATCTTGTTAGAAATGAACGCTTGTCCTTACGGGATTTACTTTATGGATTAATGTTATCGTCCGGTAATGACGCCGCTACCGCAATTGCCGAATGTATTGCAGGTTCCGAGCCAAGGTTTGCCCAAATGATGACTGCCAAAGCCCGGCAATTAGGTTTAAAACGCACTCAATTTCAAAATGCCAGCGGATTACCCGCTTATAATCATTACACCACCGCTTATGAACTGGCCAGAATAGCCCGGTATGCCATTCAAAACCCTATATTCGCCGACATCGTTCAAACTAAGGAAGCCAATGTCCCCAGCCCAACTCCGGGCAAAACGAAAACATTGGTCAACCACAACAAATTACTCTGGCAATACCAGTATACCACCGGAATTAAAACGGGTTATACCTCGAAAGCCGGCAGATGCCTGGTGGCATCCGCTAAAAAGCAAGATGTCACCCTGATTGCCGTCGTTTTAAAATCAGGATCCATGTATGTCGACTCCCGTAAGTTATTTGAATATGGTTTTCAAATGCTGAATGTTCCGGATCCCACTCCGGTGCCAACCCCGGTACCAACCCCCATACCGGAAATTACTAATTTGCCTATTCCCATTTCCAATAATCCGTCGAGCTCCTTTTCATCGCGAACCATAACACCGGATTCTGGCGGCATAAACACGGTTCCCGGTTCAGATCCGAAAGATTCAAGCACTGAAGCTTCCAATAAATAATTATTCATCGCCATAACAAAACAAAAAGGCCCAAAATAGGCCTAAAAACAAGGGATTTATATCAACACGGTTTATTTTTATTGACTTTTTTCAATAAATGCCTTATATCCTTTGCCGGCTAGTTCATCCTTTAATTTATCAGCGTTGACCTGGGTCGCAAAAGCGCCGACCTGAACCGCGAAAGGAGGATCATTGCCGACATAAACCGGGTAACCCAAGGATTGCAACTGAGTTGATGCGGCTAACGCCTGATTGCGATTGGAATACGGTCCAACCCTCACCTTGAATTTAACCGTAGCCGCCGGTTTGATTGGCAGATTCTCAGTCCGTTGGGTCGATGAATCATTATTGTTTGACGGATTATTAATGGTTTTTCCGAAATTCTCTTCGTTAACGGCCGATTCACTATCGGATGGCAGTTCGATTGTTTGCAGACTACTGCTGTCCGAACCCACCGGAGTTCCGGGCTGATCCTTAACCCAACCGTCAAATAACAGTCCAAATACTACTCCCAGGGAAATGGCCAAAAATGAGAAAAAAATCAAACCCACCGTTTTAGATAAAAGGTTTGTAATTGTTTTGGTCCCTTTCAGTTTCGTTTCCAAATAACGCACCCCCTCTAATATTCGCTACCGATATTCATACGCCCGACATATTGAAAGATCATCTTTTTTAAGTTATTAACTCCGTATGCTTCTAAATTGTTACACCTCCTACAATTACCTTCGACGTTTATACCAGCTTACCCTCTGGAAGCTGTTTTTAAAAACACCAAAGATAATTTAGCCTGCTTTGGATTCAAGAGTCAATAAAATAAATTATCTAATTAAAGAATACGCCCGTTTATAAAAAATATTCCTATAAAAACTCAAACATGAATCCGGCAAGTAACTTTCAAAACTACTTGTGATGGAAACTTGCCGGATTCTGTCAAAAATCCGATCCAGCCAATTTTTCTGCGATACAGCGGGAAAATTGTAATTTATTTGCCGGATCGAGGTTAAAGGTCAATTCAGCGCAAGTTAAATATTTGACATAAGTTAAAACATCCCTTGAATAATGAACAAAATAACGTAGATTACTCTACGTTATTTTGTTCACTCGATATCTATTCTACTTGCAGCGTAGTTCGATTCAACAGTATTTTTTACTCGATTTGATCCTTCTCCCGGATTTCAACCCGCCGGATTTTCCCGCTGATGGTTTTGGGCAGTTCACTGACGAATTCGATGATCCGGGGATATTTATAAGGAGCGGTTACTTTCTTTACGTGTTCCTGTAATTCCGCCTTCAACTCTTCACTGGGCTGGTAGGTTTTGATCAATACAATGGACGCTTTCACCACACAACCCCGCATTTCGTCAGGAACACCGGTTACCGCGCATTCAAGAACCGCGGGATGTTCCATTAGGGCGCTTTCCACCTCAAAAGGTCCGATCCGGTAGCCGGAACTCTTAATAACATCATCGGTTCTGCCTACGAACCAATAATACCCGTCCTCATCCCGCCAGGCTGTGTCACCGGTGTGATAAACTCCATCGTACCAAACGCTTTGGGTCCTTTCCGCATCGCGATAATAACCGTCAAACATTCCCACCGGCTTACGCTTGTCCGTGCGGATAACGATCTCCCCGATCTCCCCGACCTCACATGAACGGCCGTTTTCATCATATACATCAATGATATCAATATCATAGCCCGGTGACGGTTTCCCCATGGAACCCGGTTTCGGCTCCATCCAGGGATAAGTCCCCAAAGTCACTGTAAGTTCCGTTTGACCGTATCCTTCCATTAATTTAATCCCGGTCATATTCAAAAACTGGTTGTAAACCTCGGGATTTAAAGGTTCTCCGGCCACTACGCAATACTCCAGGTTTGTCAGATTATACTGGGACAAATCTTCTTTAATTAAATAACGAAAAATTGTAGGCGGAGCGCAGAATGTGCTGACTTTATATTTTTCAATGACCTTCACCATATCTTTAGGGATAAATTTATCATGATCATAAACAAAGACGGCAGCGCCGGAAATCCATTGGCCATATATCTTCCCCCACACCGCTTTCGCCCATCCGGTGTCGGCTACCGTCAAATGAAGCTTGTTCTCTTTCACATTTTGCCAGAATCCGGCCGTTAAAATATGGCCCAATGGATACGTAAAATTATGCTGCACCATTTTAGGGTAACCGGTGGTTCCCGAGGTAAAATACAAAAGCATCATATCCTCATTTTTAATCGTTTCAACCCCGGTGGGTTTGGGGAACACTTCACCGGCCTTTTTTAGTTCTTCATCAAAATTGATCCAGCCTTCTCGGCTGCCTCTCACCACCACTTTGTGCAACAATGTGGTGGATTCGGACTGCGCTTGATCGATTTCATTCATTATCTCATTTTCGCCCACACAAACGACCATTTTGATACTGGCGGCATTATTCCGGTAAACAATATCTTTCTTTTTCAACAGATGGGTGGCTGGAATTGCAACCGCCCCGATTTTATGCAAACCTAAAATACAAAACCAGAATTCATAATATCTCTTTAAAACCAGCATCACCGGATCGCCTTTGTTAATACCCGCCGTTTTAAAGAAGTTGGCGGCTTTATCGCTGTAATACTTCATTTGTTTGAAGGTAAAGGTTTCTTCCGCCCCTTTGTCATTGCACCATACCAGCGCAATTTTTTCCGGTTCTTGGACGGCCCATTCATCAACGATATCATAAGCAAAGTTGAAATTTTCCGGTACTTTAATATTAAAGTTTTGATAAAAATCTTCATATGATTTGTAATCTGTTTTCACATACTTCTCAATCACTCTGTATTCGCCTCTTTCGTTTTGGTTCTTCAGTTTTCGGGTTTATTGGGTCGGTAGTTCCTTAGTTATCTAATAATACACGAAAAGATAAATTCAAAAATCAATTTAGACAGGATTTACGAGATTTATAGGATTATATAAATCAAAATCACAGATTTTATGCTAATAAGACGATATTTGATTTATGAAATCTAGTTAATCCAATCAATCCAGTTAATCCTGTCAAAAAAGACTTTTATTCATGGCTGTTCCTTACATACATGGGGCTTGATTAGTAGCCATCAATATGCTGCAACCAAATCACTAGACAGAAACCCATAACTAGTAAGCAATTCACAAATTACCAATAACTGTCATAAAATAATCGCCAGAAACTTGGCAGGTTTCCCATTTAATGCTTTCATCCCGTGGTTTACAGCGGAATCGAAAAATAAGGAGTCCCCTTCATTTAAAACCACTTCATGATTATCCAGTACAACTTTCATGGTTCCTTCCAACACATAATCGAACTCCTGCCCGGGGTGGTTGTTATAGTGAACGGGAGCCTCCGGGGCGTCCGGTTCCACCACCACCAGGAAGGGTTCCGCTTTCTTATGAATAAAACCCGGGGCCAAACTTTGATATTTATACTCCTTGCGCCGTTCCACCGAAACTCCTTTGTCCTTCCGGGTCAAGCAATAAGTATGCAGACGCGGTTCCTCGCCGGTTAGGAACGAAGCTAATTCCACATGATACCGTTGGGCTAATTTGTATAAAACTCCTACCGGAATGTCCGTAATTCCATTTTCATACTCTTGATACAAACTCTCCGATATTCCCAATTCTTTGGCGATAGTTTGCTGATCAACACCAACAATTTCACGCATACCTTTAATTCGTTCCGCGATTTGTTTCAGCTGTTCCTGCATGACTTCAAACCCCTTTCTCACTTGAAATTTAGAAATGCCTTTTATATCAATTACTCATTGCTTAAAAATATATTCAAAGATTAAGCAAATCCAGCGGGCAAACAAAAATATGTAGTACAAAACTACATATTTCAACATCAAACTAAGTTTTCCTTCAAAATAATTTTATAAAGGTTTTTCACAACTCTAATAAAGCTGTAAGCAATAAGCTTATTCCGGACTAATATATTTTTTCGAAGAGTAAAAAATGATGTTCAAAAATATTTTGCTCATCGGTCATCCCTTTTATTTTTGAGACTAAATTCCACTGCATGCTGTCAATCACCGGAAAGAAAGTGTCGCCGTCAAAATGATGCTCGATTAATGTTACATACAACCGGTCCGAATAGGGAAAGAACAGGGAATATACCGTATCGCCGCCGATAATAAATATCTCTTCCTGCAGATTGGCTTCCGCCAATTTCAAAATGTCTTCAAGGGAGTGGACAACCTGACAACCTTGGGCTTGAAAATCCCGGGTATGGGTTAAGACGATATTCCTTCGCTCCGGCAAAGGCTTGCCAATGGACTCAAAAGTCTTGCGGCCCATTACCACCGTATGCCCGGTAGTGGTTTTTTTAAAATAGGCCATATCGGCCGGCAACCGCCAGGGTATTTTATTATCCTTGCCAATCACCCTGTTGGCGCCCATGGCTACAATAATTGAAATCATGCCGATATTTCTCCTTACGATTGAATCCATATTCCATTACGACGGTTGTAACCTTTTCCTCATCTTGAATGAGAACAATTACTGATGATTTTCCAGTAAAGTAGATTCTGCCGTTATAATCGAATTCTTTTATTCGCCATGTTTCGTTTCATTCCTCCACCGGCTTGGCATTTAAAGGATTTCGCTCACGATATGGGTTATTTGGCATCCTTAACCCCATACCTGTCTTTCTCGTCAAAATAGGTAATATCCGCATATCCGGCGAATATCCTGCCGGAGTGTTTGACGCCTTTCGGAATAAAATAACGATCCCCTTTGGTATAGGTGTTTTTGATTCCGGCGACGGTTAATTCGATTTTGCCTTCCAGTACAATACCCCATTGGCTTTCATGGCTGTGTTCCGGCAAATCCACATCCTTGGAAAACGCCATAAAAATGATTTGATGGTTGGAGCCTTGTGATAAATAAGCCGCAACACCAGGCAGCGGGATATCCGCTTGGGGAAGGTTGCGAACCGGATCGGGAAAATTGATCATGGAATAACCTCCTATATTTCTTTCTCCATAAAACATACCGTAAACGGCAGATGTTCATATTTCTTGATACCTGTCTCCACAAAACCGTATTCCTGATACCAATTCTTTAATCTGGTATTCTCATTCACGATACCGATGGATACCTTTTTTCCCTTGTCCGCTGTAACATATTCAAATACGAAATCCATTAATTGTTTGCCAAATCCCCGATGCCGGAAATCCGGCAATACAGCCAATTTTTCCATATAGAATAGGGATTCACCGGCTTTCTCTATGGCTACAAATCCCGCCAATAGATTGGCACGATACAAGCCGAAAAGCCGGACTCCCTTATCTTTTAAATCCCGAAGCCTTTCAATTGTAATAAAAGCCGGATTGGTAGGGCAATTGGCTTCGTTCAATTGAAACTCCCGGGCCACGGTTGCAAATGAATTTCGAATAACCTGCACACCGGCTGCCAGATCGGTTTCGGTAGTTATTCCTTTGATTTGAATATTATTGTCGCTTAACATTCATATCACTCCTTTTCATTTTCCCGGCTAGAAAAACCACTTCCGCAAAATCGCTGACAATTCCAACTTGCGGATTCTTTGACAATTCACTTTCCATCAACTCTAAGCCTGACTCATAATCGGCGTCACTAATATATGGTTAGTATTGAAATATCCCTATTATAAACATAATCCATCAGCTTCGCCAGTTTCACGACCTCCCGTTTATAATTCATTTTTAAAACAACATCAAACCTACTTTGAGCCAATTCTTGAAAAATCATTTCCTTTTTCCAGAAACGCTTACGATCCTCGTCATTAGCTGTGGGAAAAATTTGATAAATCCACCAGTCCTGCATATCGTAAATTGATATGTTATAAATCTTAAAAATGCCGCCTGGTTTCAACACACGATGGGCTTCCTTAATTACCTTCCCTTTGTCTTCGAAATGATGAAACGCATAATTGGTACAAATAAAATCGAAAAAATCCGACTCATATGCTAGATCTTCGGCGACACCTATTTTCAAATCAACTCCACTGACGTTTCGGCGCATTTTATCAACCATTTCCGGGGATGCATCCAACCCATACCAGTTGATAGCTTCATTTTTAAAATATGGAATCTGAATATTCAAATATAATCCGGTTCCGCATGCCAAATCCAGGATATTAACCGGCCTTCGTTGCACGGAATTGATGAATTCTAGCAGGTCCATATCAAGTGAAATCTGATTGCGATATTTGTTTTTGTCGTACCGGTCCGCGATATTGGCATAATTGGTTTTATTCATAATTACACCTTCTTAAATTATGATTGTCGAATGATGTATCTAAAAAAACAAAAATCGCAATCGATTTTTTATAATGGCAGAACTCTGCGCCCTTGTCATCAAGATGACGACGTCTCCGCGCGAGTTATAAAAATGCTTTTATTTCGTATATTTCGTGTATTTCGTGAACTCCATGGTTAAATTCTTTTAAAACACCTAACTCCCATCACAGCTTCCCCACAATCAAATTCCCCGACTCATATCTCCTTAACCCCAACCGAAACAATAAATAACTTCCGAAAACATAACCCAAATCGATTAAAATCAGCAGCCCCAGCGCCTGCCAGGAAAATAGCTTAAAAATTTTCAGAGGAACGAACACAATGAACCCGGCTGGAATCAGGCTGTAAATCAGCCATTTAACCGTACCCCGGAAAACACTCTCCGGATAAAGGGTAAAAGAGATCACGAATTCGGTGACCAACCGGCTGATAACTGTGGTGTTTCCCAGAAAAAAGGTGAGGATCTCCCCGCTGAACATGATGCAGCCCATCAATAAACCGCTGAAAACCGTGAAAGTACAGAATAACAAAAATTCTCCCGGCGCAAATCCCCAAACCGCCATAAACAATATCAATCCGTACGCCAAATCCCCCCAGGCGGAAACCTCGGTCCGGGAACAAAGAACGTTTAAACAAACATCCTTGGGCTGGAGTAAATAAGCATCCAGTTCCCCCTGCATGATAATTCGCGATACCTGGCGGATGTTGCCGAAAATAATATGGGCGAAACCGAAGGCCGCAGAAGCCAAAGCCCAGATGAACATTACCTCCCTAAAGCCATATTCCCCAATATGGTTAATCCGTGAATATACAATCGCCCAAAAGATGATAAAGGCTGAATTATTCAACGCCATTCCAAATACTTGCAATAAGAAACTGCCCCGATATTCCATGGCCGCCGCCAGATTAAACCGGAAATAGGCAGCCAGTAACCGCAAATGACTCACGATCACGGAGGGTTTCTTCGGATTTGGATTAACCGCCGTTGACATGAAGAGATTTCACCCCCTTGCGGTAAATGAGTAAGGCGAGTACTAGAAATAAACCACTGTAACCAAGTTGCACCCATAGGATCGGCCAAAACTTCTCCCATGAAAAGGCCACCGCCAGCCGGGCCGGGCCGTAAAATACATAAGGAAAGGGCAACACCAGCGCCAATTTTTGTAGCCAACCCGGGAAAAACTCCACCGGCAAAAATAATCCCAACATAAAGGAGAGCTTTTGATAAATCCAGAAAAAAGCGGTGTTCTCCTCCAGCCAAAAAGCCGTTAATCCAAGGCAAGTTATGGCGAAAAAGTTCAATATCAAACCGTTGCAGACCAGCAATATTATCAATGGCAAATAATTGACATGAAAGCCATTGAGAGGCCCGATATATAATAAGCCTAAGAATACTCCGAATAGACCGTTAATGATAATCTTGATACCCATCAATCCGAGTCCGTTGGCCAGTTGATAACTGATATAATGATACGGCTTATTTAAGGCATACGCGATATTCCCATTCTTGATTTCCTCATTGAGACTGTAAAAAATATTGCTGCCGGAAAAGGCGATCATCTCGGTAATCACGCAGTACCAAATCATTTGATTCAGGGAATATCCGGCGATGGCTCCTCCATGGCCGTATATGGCCCGCCATAATTGTAGGAAAATAAAGAGCACAAAAGCGTAAAAAAAGGTGTCAAAGAGAAAATTAGCCCCGTAAGCCAGCGAATTTTGAAAACTGGTTCCAATAATTAGGCCGTATTTTCTAATTTTCAGCCGGGTTATGACCAGAGAATCCCAACTACGATTCAGTGACATTTGCATTCATCTCCGGAGCAGCAGTATATATGGCGGTTATAATCTCCTCTAAAGGCTGGTCGGATATGGTAATATCCAACACTTCCCCCAAACCCATCAATTGGTTCACCACGTGCTGCAAGTTCTGCTTTTTAGTATCCACTGCGATCTTGGCGGCATATTCCATTGACTCTCCTGAAATAGCGGCAGTTTCGTACTCCTTTTCCTTGAGTTTGACTATTCCGGGGATCTGAATCGATACCGGCCGGCTGTATTTGACCGCGATAATCTTATAATTCAAATAATTATATTTTAGATTTTTTACGCTCTCATTCAAAACCACGGCGCCATGATTAATGATGATAGCCCGCCGGCAAAGTTGTTCAATATCGCCCACATCATGGCTGGTCAGAAAGATGGTGGTCCGCTCCTCCCGGTTCATTAACAGAATCAAATCCCGGATCTTCTGTTTCACCACGATATCCAAGCCGATAGTCGGTTCATCCAGGAAGATAACCTCCGGTTTATGAAGCAAAGAAGCGGCAATCTCACAGCGAACCCGCTGTCCCAATGATAATTTCCGGACCGGAATCCGCATTAAGTCCCAAATATCGAATAAATCCACCAAATAATCGACTCTCATCCGGAATTCCCGATCCGGAATTTCATAAATCCCCGCCAGCAGCCGGAAGCTGTCCTGGGGTGGCAGATGGAACCAGAGCTGTGATTTCTGCCCGAAAACCGTTCCGATTCGAAAAGCAAGTTGCCGGCGGTTGCGGGTGGGGTTTAAGCCAAGTACCTGAATCTTCCCGGCAGTAGGGTATAAAATCCCGGTCAGCATCTTGATGGTGGTGGATTTCCCGGCGCCATTGGGTCCCATAAAAGCCAAAATTTCACCTTGTTCAACCTGGAAGCCGATATTTTCCACCGCTTTGACCGTAAGATACTCCGGCATGATGAGGGAACGAAAACTCCCCTTTAAACCCGTCTCCTTAACTTTGGTACGGAATTGTTTTGTCAGTCCGGCAACCTCTATAATTGGCATAAATATCTCTCCGTTTCTATCGCCCGGTCTTTTTTCAAATGCCATTAACGAATCAGATCCTCTATATCCAATTGCTTCTCCGACTCCACCACGGCATTGCCGCCGAATAAAACTCGCGGAATTCCGCCAATAGATTCTGCTTTTAGTTTTACAACATTTGGATGCAAGCGATCCGGTCCCTGCTCAATCCTCATCATTCCGCCGTTCCATAATTGATATTTTAGAAGATAATAGCCAAAGGCCGCATTACCTGACCCGGTGGCCGGATCTTCCAGATAACCGTATTTCGGGGCGAAGACTCTTGTCCGGAACATATTGGTTTGACTTGTTACTTCGACACTAAAAACCAGTATAATATCGATATGCTTATTCCTGCAAAAATTTCCCAACGAAAGTTGATCCGGTTTGATATTTATGATCTGAGATAATGATTGAACCGGAACGATCAGGGTCCTTAACCCACCGTTAACCATTGAAACCGCGTAATTTTTATCAATGGTCTCTTCGGAAATATTTAAATGCGAAGCGATATCATTCAACAAAAGATGACAGGAAAGATATTCCGGAACCGGGGCGGTAATAAAAACCGAATCCGAACCGCCCATATCATTCACCACCGGAAGCTCACCCTTAACTGTCTTTATCAGGATTGTCTTTATATTTGACAATGCCGGTTCGTTCTTTACCAGATCATACATGCAGGCTATGGTCGCGTGGCCGCAAAACTCAACTTCACACTCGGATGAATAATATTTAAGTAAATATGATCCTTTTTCCAGGGGTGTACAAAAAACGACTTCACTTACAATCCCTTGTTGTCGTTTGGCGATTTCTTGCATCATCCCGGCGGGCAATTGTTGGTTGTTGTTTAAATAGACGACTCCGGCCGGATTCCCCGATGAACTTCCATCCGTAAAGGCATTGATCTTTTTATAAAGCAATTTCGCCATTCACATACACCTCTTTGGTTGAATATTAAAATGTAACTTTTTGGTAAAACGTTTTACGGCTTTCGCCGCATAAGCCGTTCTGAATCTTTCGCAAAGCCGAACTGTTCATATAAACCATGGGCATCCTTAGTGCCCAGTATCCCCATTAAGTCCTTTAACTCCTCTGATTCCACGATACATTTGATCAACTGCTTTCCGAGTCCTTTTCCCCGGTGCGCTTCATCGACAAAGACATCGCAAATCCAATACACGGTGGCCAGGTCCGTAACCGTACGGGCAAAGCCTACTTGTTCCATATCTATATATATACCGAAACATAAAGAATTTTGAATCGATAACTCAATGATCTCTTTAGAACGTTGATTTGCCCAATAGCTCCTGGCAAGAAAACTATAGATCTTATCGAGTGAAAGTAAGGATTTATCATTGCTGATCCGGTAATCTCCATAACTCCAATCCATGACGATTCCTCCTTCATTGATTCTTAGCCTTGTTTCGGGCCTACTAAATTCACAAACTTGTTTTTGACGGGATTTATTGGATTCATTGGATTAAAACATTCTACACCTTCATTTTCACTCTGCATTTATGAAAAATCCTCTTAATCCCGTAAATCCTGTCCAGTAGCCTTGTTTTAAATCTTTAAAATTCACAAACCTATTTTTAGACGGGATTTATTGGATTTATTAGATTAAACTCATTAAATCATACTCGCTTTGCCTTTAAATCCTGGTAACTATGGTCAAATATAAAAAAGCCCGGGAAGAAGCACATTAACATTGAAGGTTAATGTGAGACTCCTTCCTCGAGCTTT
Organism: Bacillota bacterium; assembly: GCA_029974635.1. Classification (GTDB taxonomy): domain Bacteria; phylum Bacillota; class UBA4882; order UBA8346; family UBA8346; genus JAEZJQ01. Next base: position 53,956 of record JARKQY010000016.1, read on the forward strand.
TATCCCAAGGGTGTACTAATCCTGACCAACATCAGGCCGTTCCCGATTAACGTCAGGCTGGCTGCATCGCTCGGACCAAACCCGGAAATACCGGTGGAACCCTAGATGCACTCCCACAATTTTATATGCACTTTGTATACAAGATTTATTGTTCTATATATTACCAACTTATGATCCTGTTGTCAATATTATTTTAAATTTTAGAATCTTTTCTACCGCAAAAATCCTGCCTTGATAGCAAATCTTGCTTTATTTTTCAAAGTTAGCCGTCGTAGTTAGTTAATCATCAACGCAATGAAAGGCCAGCCGGACCGAGCTTTAAAATATGTTCCCTCGCCTCAATCAAATCCCCGGCAACATAATTGGCTAAGCTAAAATCCTGATTCCTGCTGTATTGGGAAGGTACCGCAATTACATAACAACCGGCCCGGGATGCAGCCGCAACTCCGTTTACCGAATCCTCTAGAACAACACACTCCTCCGGTTTTACGCCCAGCTTCGCAATGGTTTGCAGGAATATCTCCGGGTCCGGCTTGCCACGGCTGACCCCCTCGGAAGTTTGAAAGACAGTAAACTTCTCCCGGATTCCCAATTGGTCAACGATAATATCTAAAAAAAGCCGGCAAGAACTGGTGGCAATCGCTAATTTTACTTTACCGGAAAATGCGGCGATGATTTCATGAAGGCCTTTCATCGGTTCAACCCCATTGCGCAGCTTTCGTTCCATCAACGCATCCCTTTGCTGCAATATATCTTCCGCAGTAACGGGCAGCCTCAACTCCTCGACGAAGACGCGCATTGAATCCAATGGCGACCGGCCCATCATCTTGATCATTACGGTTTCACCGATTTCTTTTTTGCCGTAACCGGCGACGATTTCATTAAGGACTTCCCAATACAATATTTCGGTGTCCACCATCAAACCATCCATATCAAAAATGATAGCTAGTAACAAGATTCTCCTCCAATATCAATGCTGATTCCACCTACCTTCGCCCCCGTTTACGCCGGATATAAAAATATTGCCAGACGCCGAAAATGAGGATAGCAGCGAAGGCGGCAAACCGGATCAGCCAAATCCGGGGCAAACTGCTCAGGTATTTAGCGACTGTTGATAAATCAATGATGGGAACGACGCATAACAGAACAATACATGCCATTATCAATATAATATATCTCATTTTTAGCCCGGTCTGCAATAAATAATGGAATATAAACGGGGCAAGCATCGCCAAAATGGCGCCAAGAACCTCTATTCTCATTAAAACACTTCCACGGGTAAGTTAGGCAGTAATTTGTCCAAGGTTTTGTATTTCAATAAAGTGTTTATAATCTCTTCATCCGGATAGAAATAAATTGTTTCATAATCCTTTTCCCCCAATTCCGCCCTGATTGAATAGGCCAAAATCTCCCGGGGAGGATCAAATTGAGCGTTAATTCCTTCCTTGTTGCCCCGGGCATCGAGCCGGATCCAGTTGCCGGTGCTTTTTAAATACACCGCGTTTAGCCCGTGCAACACCAGTTTCGAATCGGAGTTTAGAATTTTTTGATAGCAAAAACCGGTGGGAATCGCCAAGTAACGCAGGATTGCAGCCAGCAAAAAGGATTTGGCGAAACATATGCCGTGCCCTTGTTTTAAGACCTCCGAAGCTTTACAGGTTACTCTCTCGGCGTTAATATCATTCGAATGCTGAATCTGATCCCTTACGAACTCGTAAACTGTCTTTACCAAAGCAACTTCACTGGAAGTATTTTGCCCCAAATCGGCCGCGATTTTCAGGATGCTGGGATGAAAAAAATCGATGATTCTGGAAGAGTTCAGATAATAGGTTAAATCGCTTGATTCCGGTATCAACTGCAATGTGATGTCCTCCCTGATGTTATTCGTCGAACCGCTTTTCGGCCAACCATGGCCATTGTAAACCACGAGATTACTTTTTAACTTCCACCGGAATATTGGTTTGCGCCAGACTTTCACCGGAAGCAGATTTTAAAATCACCTCGAAGGAATATTTCCCGGGCTTGAAAGTATTCGCCGGTTTTGAAATGCTGACGGAAGTAGGCTTGGACGGATCGCCGATGAAGTCGCTACTGGTGAGATCATAATTGTTTTTGGCTCCGGTTAAACGCAGCGCTAGAGACATCTTTTCGCCGGGATGAGTGGTAAAAGTTTTGGCATGAAAAGTGTATTCCTTTTTCTTTTTGTCGTAAACAGTGTCCAGGTATAAAAATGCATTTACATTCGCAAAAGTTACTTTGGGAAGTCCAACTGTCGGAATATAATACTCATCCCAGGATTTTGCTTCATTGGCCGCTATTTTGGCGTTGACGAAGAATTCATGGGAATTGCCGGACCATAATTCAATATAAGGCCGGGCGGAGTTGCCGAATTCCCCGACATCTGCCTGGGCGCCTTGTTTATAGCCCCAAGTCCAGAATTTTAAACCGGGGGTAAACTGTTTATTGTCGGCAATCCGGAAGATACCTTCTTCATTCTCATGATTGATAACGCCCCACCATTCCTTCTCCATACTGGGGTAGGCGTAAGCAATGCCCATGTCCTTCCAATTACCGAAGATCGCCAAATTTTTATACCCAAAGACGTGATTGTCGATGATCTCACCCTCCGTCCAACCCATCCAAGGCCACCAGTCATCTTTAACCTGGATCTGCTTAATGGGGACCACCATCTCCGAATTGGCCGGCGAGGCGGTGTTACCGGGTTCCGAACCCGGCGCCAATGTGGTGCAGGTCCAATATTCATAATTCAACACTTTCGCCTGGTTATTGACGAGTTTAATATTCAGCTTTACATATGGCTTATCCTTGATTACCGATACCGTGGCGATACAAGTCATTTCGGTTTTGCCTTTATTAAACTTCCGGGGAACCGCAGCCACTGTGGCAATATTATCGGTAAAACTCATCGCCACCGAAATCCGGTCTTCACTTTGGTCTATTTTGCTCTCCCAGGGCAGACACCAGGTTTTGCCATGCTCCGGTTCCGGGAAAGTGGGGAATATCCCGCCATAGACCATTAACCAGTCGTAGTAAAAGCTGCCGCCCTTCATTCCATAAGGAGTGCCGATGGGGTTTTGATATAATTGCTCGTGCCCGGTGGGTTTATAAATGATGGATAGAATCCGGCCGCCGAACTCCGGAAGCAGGGTGACCTTTAGATATCTATTCTCAATGACCTTGGTTTGAAACACCGTGGCGACAATAGCCGATGAATCGTAAGCTTTCATCGTATTGTCAGGGTTAACCTGATAATCAAAATGGCGGAAAGTAACGGTGGAATCATAAATCTTCAGCTCGCCGGCATCTTCGCCGGATATGATCCCGAAGGACAGAACGGAAACCAGTAATATGAATAGAATCAATCCGGGAATGGTTAAAATCCGATTCCGTTTCATTATGTATTCTCAGCTCCTTATTGGACATATGTATAATCGGATTGAAAACTTTATCCTAAAAAATAATATTCTCGTTTGAACTGGAGAGCCCTTTTTTTCCAAATCAATATTCAAGAAAAATTTACGAGTATACCGCTTCCAAAATAGAAAAGGACTATACTTTGATAAAGTGATTATTTTGACGATAGCGTAATTTCAAAAACATGTTACCGGATTTCAAAGGGAATGGCGGCCTTGGCAAGGATGTCTCCCGTTGCGGATTGAAGGATCATCTCATATGAATACTTACCAGCGGCTATCGAACCAGCGGATTTTGAAACACTCAAAACACTGGTTTCAGTGGGATCCCCGACAAAATTTTTAGTGGCCAGATCATAATTCTTCTTGCCGGTTAATTTCAAATTCAGATTCATCATCTCATCCAGACGGGTCGTAAATACTTTTGCAGTAAAATTAAACTGATTTTTGGCTCTATCTTTCATAACATCCAGATATACCAGGGCATTTAAGTTGGCATATGTGACTTTGGAAAGGCCAACCGTGGGAATATAATACTCATCCCATGTTTTTTCCTCCCCCGCGGCCATTTGGGCATTTTTGAAGAATTCCCGGGAGTTTCCCGCCCACAATTCAATATACGGCCTGCGGGCATCTCCGAATCTCCGCGGATCGGCGCTGGAACCCTGGCGGTAACCCCAGGTCCAAAACTTAACACCGGGGGTGTATTGCCGGTTATTCGCGATCCGGAAAATACCTTCTTCATTCCGGTGATTGATGACCCCCCACCATTCCTTTTCCATGTCGGGATACGCATATGCAATCCCCATATCGGCCCAGTTTGAGAATAAAGCCAGTTTCTGATAATTAAAAATATGAGGTCCTCCCGCCCGTTTCTCAACGGTTCCCATCCAAGGCCACCAATCATCTTTCACTTTGACTTTGCGAACGGGCACTACGATTTCCGAATTGGGGGGCGATATGGTTTTCCCCGGTTCCGAACCCGGCGCTAAGGTCGTACAAGTCCAATATTCATAATTTACCGTCTTTTTTTGCGGATTGATTAATTTTATCCGCAGTTTTACATAAGGTTTATCTTTATATACAGTAACGGTAGCCACACAAGTAATCCCGGTTTTTCCCTTGGTAAACCGCCCGGGAACCGCCCCGGTCCGGGCAATATTATCGGTAAAACTCATTTCCACAGCGATTTCATCTTTCGACTGAACTGAAATCCGGGATTTCCAAGGCAAGCACCAGGTCTTGCCATGTTCGGGCTCGGGGAAGGTAGGAAAAATCCCGCCGTAAACCATTAACCAATTATAATAAAAATTGCCCTCACCGATTCCGTAAGGGGTTCCCATGGGGTTTTGATATAACTGTTCGTGTCCGGTGGGTTTATAAATAATGGATAAAATCCGGCCGCCGAACTTGGGCAGCAGGGTGACCTTCAAATATTTGTTTTCAATTACTTGAACCGGAAAAACCGTATCGGTGATAGAGTCGGGATTATATGATTTCATCGTGTGATCCGCATACAAGGCGTAGTCAAAGTGTTTAAAAGTAACGGTAGAGTTATAGATTTTAAGAGTATCGCTTTCTTCACTCCAAAGCATTCCCGGTATTAAAACCGGAATTATTAAAGCAGTAATAAATACCCAGAACAAACAACGAACCTGGTTTTGATGGTTCATACTTTTCAACTCCCCGGCCTAAATTTCTGATTTTGATTCCTTTTAATATAGTTTCACTATACCATCTCATCCAAAAACTGTCGTCTTACCGCTGTACTCAAATCTCCCCATTTTTTGGTACCATGGTACTTAAGTCACTTGCCGGATTGGTAAAATGACAACACGACCCTCAACATAAAATTCCCTTGACTAATTATGGTTCATTCCATTATTATCAAAGTGTCCCTTCAAAATGAAGTACAGGGTAAAATAATGATTTCTGTTACTTGTTTTATTAAGGAGGTCTTATAATGCCGAATATCGGTTTCTTGCTTGGAAAGCTCCATGCAAAGTCTACTATTATGAACATTGGCGGTTGTTTGCATGGAGCCAAGACTAAAATCGCCGGCTTTCATTCTAACTATCTCATCTGAGTAAAAACAGCCCATATCTGAAAACTGTTTATAATGTAGGCTTTGCTTCCTTAAAATCTGTAAATAATTTTAAGGAGCGGAGTCGAAATGAAATATCAAAAGGCTGATTTGATTTTCCCGGAAGATCTATTAAAGGAAATCCAGAAGTATGTCCATGGGGAAATGGTTTACATCCCCAACCCCAAAGGGTTACGCAAAAAATGGGGCGAGAAATCCGGAAATAAACAATACCTATCCACCCGCAACCATGAAATACGCAGTAAATTCCTTGAAGGCTTCACTATTGAACAACTTGCAAAAGAGTTCTGTCTTTCCTTTGACAGTATTAAAAGAATTGTCTACTCGAACCCCCAGGTAAAATAAATAATGGCTGCAACCTATACTCACCCACTGAAAAGCCCGTCGAATATTTATTCGAGGGGCTTTTGTGCAAGAATAATTATGAACCATTCTTGCTATTTTTTCAATTTTTGGTGATGCCGATAATTAAACTATAAACCAGTTTAAGTGGAATAACTTAACATGAGTATCAGTTCAATCAACAACCTGTTGGAAAAATATAAGATCAAATTCGGGCCGTTGGCATCCATCATGATTCACACCAAATTGTCATACCGATGTATGGGATTTGTAACTCGTTAAATGTCGGTACTGCTGCCGCCATCTTATTTACGAGATTTGCATGAACGGGACTAGAAAAATGTAACACTTTTTATTATGTTAAATCTAAATTATGGAGGGGTTTTCAATGGGGATAAAGTTACGTCAATATACGGACCAGCCGGGATTTACCGCCGATTTTCTAAAAGTGCGCGACTTTTTATTCCGGATTTATGAACCGGGCTATCAATATGGAAACTGGTTATGGAACAGGTGGGAATGGATGTTTTCCCTGCCATATCTGGATGAAACCAATTTGTCAAGGATTGGCGTCTGGGAATCGGATGGGCAAATTGTAGCTTTGGCAAACTATGAAACTGTTTTGGGGAATGCCTGGTTTTCAATGGACAAAGGCGTTGATTGGCTGAAAAAAGAACTTATTGAATACGCTGTTGAATACTTATCGAAAACCAATGAAAACGGACAACGCTCTTTAAATATCAATATCTATAATGCCGACGCCGGATTTAAAAAAATTGCGCGGGCGCTGGGCTTTGAAGAAACCGGACACTTGGAGGAAACAGCGGAATTCAGGATACCTGATAGCTTCCCTGAGATCCGATTACCGGATGGCTTCACCATAGTAAGCTTAGCGGAAGAGAATGATTTATCCAAAATAAACAGAGTGCTTTGGAGGGGATTTAACCATCCGGGAAAAGCGCCGGATACTGAAATTCCCGGAAGAATTAAATCGCAATCAGGACCG
>JARKQY010000031.1 GCA_029974635.1 Bacillota bacterium
TTCCCTGAACGATACAACGTTACTATGTTTCTTTTAAACTCTTCGCTATATTGCGGCACTTTTCCCATTTCGTGGCTCCCTTCTTCTGTTTTCATTTTAAGGTTTCCACGATCTGGTGTCTACTTTTTTATTCTAATATCACACCAGCCCCCAAACCATCTGGGCGGTCTACCCTATTTTTGCTCTTGCCTGGTGGCCTCTGTCGGTTTACTATTTTATTTATAAGAAGCATAAGTAAATAATATAGTCTCATGGAAAAAGAGGGCCGCATCTCATTCAACCAATGGATAACCCCCGCGGAAACGGCGGATAATACTTAGAAAACCGCAGTATCTCCAAAAGGAAAGTAAGCTGAATGACCGCAAAATTGGCAGAATACAACCGGAAAAGGAATTTTGCAAAAACGGCCGAACCGGAAGGCAAATGGGAAAAGCCCGTCCAGCGTCTAAAGTTTGTCGTCCAGCACCATCTGGCCCGCAACGATCACTTCGACTTGCGTCTCGAATGGGATGGAGCTCTTGTAAGTTGGGCGGTTCCCAAGGGGCCTTCCTATGATACCCGTGACAAGCGGCTCGCCATTCAAGTGGAGGATCATCCCCTGGAATACAGGAACTTTGAGGGGCTTATCCCCAAGGGGGAATATGGCGGCGGCATCGTGATGCTCTGGGATGAAGGCACCTGGGAGCCTCAGGCGGATGTGGACGCAGGACTTCGTGAGGGTTCATTGAAGTTCCTTCTCAAAGGAAGACGGCTTAAGGGAAAATGGGCTTTGATCCGGATGAAAGCCAAAGCGGGCGAGGCTGAGAACAACTGGCTTTTGCTCAAAGAAAAAGATGCTTACGCCGCAACCGCCGCTGGGATTTCCGAGTTTGCCACCAGCGTCAGAACCGGACGCACCATGGCGGAGATTGAAACAGGGGCGGCTGAAAAAATCACGCCGAATCCCTTTCACCGGGCCGATGTGCAGCTTGCCAAACTTGTCGATGCGGTTCCTGAGGGCGGGGATTGGCTATATGAACTGAAATACGATGGCTACAGGATTGTTGCCTATCTGGAAGGCAACAACGCCGAGCTCGTAACCAGAAACGGCAATGACGTTACAACCCGGTTTCAGGACGTCGCGCTTTCCCTGATCGATTGGGCTGCCGGAAGGGCGATGGTCCTGGACGGGGAAATGGTGATCACGGATGCGGAAGGCAAGTCGGATTTCCAGGCGCTGCAAAACCATCTGAGAAATCCCCAGGGTAAAAACCTTACCTATATCGTCTTTGATCTCCTGGCCTTGGATGGCGCGGACTTGAGAGGACGCCGTCTGATTGACAGAAAAGAAACACTGGCAGCTCTGCTGCAGGATTCCCCTAAAAACCTCTACTATAGCCAGCATATCAGGGGCAATGGCAAGGAAAGTTTTTTGGCAGCTTGTCAAGGGAATTTGGAAGGAATCGTCGGGAAAAAAGCTGATTCCGTATACAGCGGAACCAGAAACGGCGATTGGGTCAAGCTGAAATGCGCCGCAAGGCAGGAATTCGTTATTGGCGGATATACGCTTTCCGATAAAAAAACGAGCGGGGTAAGCTCGCTGCTCCTTGGCGCCTATGAAGGGCAGGAATTGATCTATGCCGGACGGGCCGGAACGGGCCTCACGATGCGCGGCATGAAAGAGCTCGCGGAAAAATTTGAACGGATCCAGCGGAAGGCGGCTCCTTTCAAACAGGCCCCAAAGCCCAGGAAGAATGAAAAAATCACCTGGCTTGAACCTGAGCTGGTTGCGGAAATCCAGTTTGCCGGATGGACCGAAGAGCATCTGTTACGACAGGCAAGTTTCAAGGGTTTGCGGACGGATAAAGAGCCCGGGGATATAAAAAAGGAAAATGGGGATGATGAAACACGGTCAGATGAAAAACCGCACGAAGAGCAATCACCCGCTGCAGATTGGGAGAGGCCAATGAAAGTGAAGGTTGACAGCATCATCATTGATGGGATCAAAATCACCAACCCTGACAAGGTGATATTTGATGATCCTGAAGTTACCAAAGCGGATGTGGTCCGGTACTATGCGAAGGTGGCGGAGCGCATGATACCCTATGTGGGTCACCGAATTCTCAGTATTGTACGCTGCCCCAAGGGAATATCCCAGTCTTGCTTTTATAAGAAACATCCCGGTCCGGATAACCAGGGAGTCGTCACCATGCCGATCCTCACCGGCAGCGGAGCAACGGAAGACTACTTCTATATCGAGAATGCTTCCGGGCTTCTTTTTGAAGCACAGATGGGAACTTTGGAATTTCATACCTGGGGCAGCCGGGTGGACCAGCTGGAAAAGCCTGATATGATGGTATTCGACCTGGACCCGGATGAGGGAATGGACCTGGAAACGGTGCGCCGGGGTGTGAAAGAGATCAAAATCCTTTTGGAACAGCTTGCTTTGAGCTCGTTTCTCAAGACCAGCGGAGGCAAAGGGTACCATGTGGTCGTCCCTTTCAAACCAGCGGTGGATTGGGATACTTTTCACGGTTTTGCCAGGCGCATTGCCGAAGTTATGGAACAGCAGTGGCCTGACCGTTACACCAGCAATGTCAGAAAGAATCAGCGGACCAACAAGATCTTCATCGATTGGATTCGAAACGGCCGGGGTGCTACCAGCATTGCCCCCTATTCCCTCAGAGCGAGAAAAGGAGCCCGGGTCTCGATGCCCATTACCTGGAACGAACTGGACACAGTGGCTCCCGATGGCGTCAATATGGCGGATGCGCTAAGGAGGATTGGCGGCGCTGATCCCTGGCAAGATTTTTTCAGTTCAGGCAACCGGCTTCAATAAAAAAGAATATGCCGAACCAAAATTAAACCACTCGCTATTCAGTATAGCGGCAAACTTCATATTCCTCAAGAAATTTTAATACGATTGGATTTTTTAGAAACGAATTTTTGCGCTCACATGGTGCTTGAGTATTCTTGTTGTAGCCTATCTATTCGCTTGTAAACGTAAAATAACATGAGAATTGAATAAATAAACTTGATATCGGAAGCACCAAGGCCTCCTTTTGATTGACAATATATTTTATTTGACTATAATATAAGATATAGTCAGATAGTTTATGGAGATGATAGAATGCCTAAAACCTTTACGGATAATGAGCGGGAATACATCAAAAAGCGGTTGATGGAAGAAGCCCAAGCTTGTCTCGCCCAGTTCGGCCTGCGCAAAACCACAGTGGATGAACTGGTCAAACGGGTGAACATCCCTAAGGGAACCTTCTATCTGTTCTATCCATCCAAGGAACTGCTGTTTTTTGACATGCTCTGTACTCTTCATGATCAATTACAGGCCAACTTGCTGCGCTGGTTTGACGAGTTGCGGGGCAATATCAATGTGGATACAATTACGGAGCTGATTTTCCGGTTGTATAAACAGGTGGATTCCACGTTTATCTATTCCTTTGCCGCAAGTGGGGACTTGGGGTTGCTGATGCGAAAATTGCCGCCGGAGGTTGCCGAGGCCCATGCCCAAAAGGACGATTTGAGCATGGAACGGCTGCTTTCCCTGCTTCCCGGCGTACGTGCGGAAGGCAACATCAAAATATTCAGCGCCGCTTTGCGGGCAATTTTCTGCACAATGCTCCACCGGCGGGAGATTGGCGAGGATGTGTTTGACGACGCAATCCGGATAATGCTGCGCGGGGTTGCGACTCAATTGTTTGAGGGGGAAACGTTATGATTCAGGTACAGAATTTGCGCTTCAGCTATACGAAGCAGCCGTTCATCGAAAACATGAACTTCGAGGTGCAAAACGGCGAAATTTTTGGTTTTTTGGGCCCGTCCGGCGCGGGCAAAAGCACGCTGCAAAAAATCCTTACGGGTCTTCTGACCGCATATGCCGGCAGTGCTATCGTGAATGGTTCGGAGGTTAAGAGTCATGATAACGGCTTTTACGAAAATATCGGCGTAGACTTTGAATTTCCTAGCCTGTACGAAAAATTGACCGCCCGCGAAAACCTGCGGTTCTTTGCTTCCCTTTACAAACAGCATCAAGCGATTGACCCTCTGCTGGACAATGTCGGTTTGCTCCCCGATGCTGATAAAAAGGTGGCGGACTTTTCTAAGGGGATGAAGACAAGGCTCAATTTTATCAAGGCGCTGCTCCATGACCCTGTTCTGCTTTTTCTGGACGAACCCACCTCCGGGCTTGACCCGTCCAACGCAAGGCGCCTGAAGGATATCATTTTACAAGAGAAGGCCAAGGGAAAAACCATCTTGCTGACCACCCACAATATGTACGATGCGACCGAACTTTGCGACCGTGTGGCCTTCATCGTGGACGGCAGGTTGCGGGCGCTGGATACGCCGCGCAATCTGATTATGTCGAGGGGCGCTTCCCAGGTTCGGTACACGTTTGCTCTGGATGGACGGGAGGTACACGCGGAGATCCCGCTGGACCGGACAGGCGGGGACGATGTGTTGCAAAGGCTGGTGCGGGAAAACAGGTTGTTGTCAATCCACAGCAGCGAGCCTACCTTAAACGATATCTTTGTGGAATTGACGGGGAGGCGGCTGCAATGAGGACCAAAGCGCTGCTCCTAGGAGATATTCGTTTTCAGTTTAAATACGGGTTCTATTTTTTGTATCTGATCTTCACCATCCTTTATATCAGCCTGCTCTATGCCTTGCCCGCCGCATGGCGGGAACAGGCCGCCGTCCTGATGATCTTCACCGACCCTGCCGCCATGGGGCTTTACTTCATGGGGGCGATCGTCCTGTTTGAAAAAGGCGAGCGGGTTTTGGACAGTATCGCCATTTCTCCGGTAAAGCCTTTGGAATATGTGGTTTCCAAGTTGAGTTCCATCGCCTTGATCGCCACAGCGGTCGGGCTGCTTATCGGCTTAGGCGGCGGTGTCGTAGCAAATCCGTTCTTTTTTGTCGCGGGCGTATTCCTCGGCGCCTGCCTGTTTTCAGCCGTGGGGCTGATGGTTGCGGTAAACATCGCGACGCTAAACCAATTTATTGTGGCGACCATCCCCGCCGAGTTGTTCATCAACATTCCCGCTATTGCCTGGCTGTTCGGCTGGAAACCGGGCTGGCTGATCTTCCATCCGGGCGTGTGCATCATCGAGCTGTGCCAAAACGGCGCATATGCGCTGTCTGCGGCATTCATTCTGGTAGTTTGGACAGTAATGTCCGCGCTGTTTGCCCGCTTTATGTTGGCTAAAAGTTTGCGGTCATTAGGAGGAGAGAAATTATGAAGCCTCTTATTCGGTCGTTTGCCTTGTTTGTGAAGCAGATATTCAGTGATAGCATGCTGGCGACGATTTGTATTGCCACGGTGCTGGCTGCCTGCTTTATCCGGTTTGGCATTCCGTTGATTGAGATTGTCTTGTGCAGCTACTTTGAGAGAGAGGCGATTTTAGCGGATTATTATCTGCTGTTCGATCTACTGCTGGCCCTGGTAACGCCCTACATGATCTGCTTTGCCTCGGCCATGATGATGCTGACGGAATACGATGAAAACATGGCAAGCTATCTGGCGGTGACTCCTGTAGGCAAGAGAGGCTATATCCTCTCAAGGCTGGTATTTCCGGCTGGAATTGCTTTTGCGGTTTCTATCGTCCTGATGAGATGGTTTTCGCTGACCGAGTGGCCGCTGGGGATGATTCCGCTTATCTGTTTGCTGACATGTCTTCTGAGCGTTGCCGTGGCTTTGCTTCTGTTTTCTTTTTCGCATAACCGGGTGGAGGGTGTGGCGATGGGAAAGCTATCGGGCCTGCTGATGTTGGGATTACCTGCGCCCTTTTTCTTGCCGTCGGATGTGCAGTATTTGTTTTCGCCCTTGCCGTCCTTTTGGTTCGCCAAGCTCTGTATGGAGCGGAACGTAATATTCCTGCTTCCGGCGCTGCTGTCTGCGCTGCTTTGGATTGGGCTGCTATCTAAAAAGTTCATTAGGAAGATCGCCTGATTTACGTAATGCTAAAACAGCATAAGAACTGGATATGTGAACTTAAGGGCGGCTTTCAAAGATCAAAGCCGCTGTTTTTTCAATATCCGGCTAGTTTATGTTGACTTTATCGTCAGCGCGTGGCATCATAACACTTACCCGCTGGAGCGGGAAACTGCTTCAAGCTTTTAGGCTTAATTGGGTGGGGAGTTTCGCCAGAAGTTCCGCATCTTTTATTTTGTAAGGCGGCATTATTTTTACACAGTTTTTAGGGAATTCTATTAAGCAATTGCTAACCATAGCGGATTGGGGCGGTTTCATGCAATTTTTAATTTTGATTTTGGGATTGGTTATGATTATCAAAAGCGCGGATCTCTTGATCGATTCAGCTGTAAAAATAGCGCGCAGGTATGGTGCTTCTTCTTTTATTATCGGCATTACCGTTATCGCTTTCGGGACCAGCGCTCCTGAACTAGCAGTTGGAATTGTGTCCGGCCTCAATCATACCAACCAGTTGACGCTGGGAAATATCATCGGCAGTTCCCTCTCTAACATTGCGTTGATTATAGGACTGTCGGCGGTCATTCTCCCTTTACAGGTAAAAGATACGGTTGTAAAGCGAGAGCTGCCTATATTGGTCTTGATTCAACTTGCTCTTGGATTCATGCTATTCGGGGATGGACAATTATCAAGAATTGAGGGGTTCATCTTGTTAGGCGCTTTTGGTTTGTTTATGATCTATATCGCCAGGGATGCCAAAAGGTCAATGAAAATTCGGATTGATACCGAGGGTGATATGAATACCGATAACGGACTGGCCATGGAATCGACCTGTGATCAGAAAAATCCTAGCGTTATTAGATTATGGTGCTACTCATTACTATCCCTGTTAGGTCTGTTCATTGGCGGCAAACTAACAGTAGATAGCAGCACCCAGATCGCCCAGAGTTTTGGATTAAGTGAGACTCTGATCGGTTTGACCGTAGTGGCGCTTGCTACAACTATGCCTGAACTGATCACAAGCATCACCGCAGTAATAAAGAAAGAACCGGATATTGTGGTGGGGAATTGTATCGGCAGCAATATTTTTAACATTCTTCTCGTATTGGGTTTTTCTTCGGTACTCTCTCCAATTCCTACCGATAGCGGACTCTGGTTTGATGTGCTTACTATGCTGGCGCTTACCCTTTTGATACTCACCCTATCGTTGTTTCAAAAAAAACTATCCAGAGTTACAGGGGTTTTCCTGCTCACCGTGTACGTCGTTTATCTTTCTTTGAAGGTTATATCCGTCTTGGCGCAGTAAATGTTTCCCAGTCTTTTAAGGTCATCAATAAAGTTATCGCTCAATCTCCTGAGCTTGATGGGTTGTATCCATCCGCTGATACCAGTTTTTAATCAGCCCGCCCATGAACAGGTTGAACATGCTGGTTTGAAAAGCTTTCCCCTTTTTAATATATTCCGGGTTTTTAACGACGGGACCAAATGCCGAAAAATAAGCGAGAATCGCCTCGTTGTCAAGGGAAGAATCGATCTCGCCCGATTGTTTTCCTTCGTCAATAAAGCGCATGATGATTGGGACTGCGTGAGTGGCAGTCATTTCCTTGATCAGCCTTTGAAGCTCAGGGTCACCCCAGACCGTTGCCTGGATAAACTGCTCTCCGATTCTTTTCCTCCCGGTAAGCCTCGTGTGCAAAAGTTGGAGTAATTTTTGATGGAAGGGCATGCCGCTTGAAAGAATGGTATCGTATTCTGTCATGAGCTGCTCAATCCATGAAGACATGGCCTCTTTCGTCAATGTTTCCTTATCTCCGAAATATTTGAAGAGCGTAACACGGGACACCTTCGCTTTTGCCGCGATATCGGTAACGCTCACCCCCGTAACACCCTTTTCCGCGAACAGCTCCTGCGCCGCTTTTACAATGGCATTTCGTTTTCCTTGGGTTCTTTTCTCATGCCCGTTCATAGCTGCACCTGCCTTTTGTTTAGTATACCATAAATATGAACCGACATAAAATGTAAGTTCAATTCATATTGACTTGCAGGGATCAAAGGATTATAATGAACTAAAAATAAAAATGAGTTCATATTTTTGACGAATAAGATGAATAATGTTGGAGGTTACCGTATGAAAATACAATTAAAAAAGGAAATGGAAACCTTGATAATCCCGCTTTACGGCAAAGCCAGGATGAGCGAAATGGGAATTTTTCATGATCCGTATGCCGAAGCGGCCGTAGCCAAACTTGATTACGATTACTCGGGACTGAAAATCCAGAATAAGACACAGGTCATGCTAGCAATGCGCGCGGCGCTGATCGATGATTTCGTCCGGAACTTTATTAGTGAAAACCCAAGATGCTTGGTTTTGCATCTCGGCTGCGGGCTTGACGCGCGATTTATGCGGCTGGGACTTCAGGTTGTTGGAATGTGGTACGATTTGGATTTTCCTGAGGTGATTGAGATAAAAAAGCAATTGCATTGTGAAACAAGCAACTATCAATACATTGCCTCCTCTGTTACCGATCTCAACTGGTTAGAACGCATCGAAGCGGCTGAAAATGAGGTGTTGGTTGTCGCCGAGGGATTGTTGATGTATCTTTCCGAAAACGAGATCAAAGCGCTTTTCAGCGCTTTGCAATTGAAATTCAGGAGCTGCACCATAATTTTCGATGCCTATTCCAAATTGACCGCAAAAAGGGCGAAGCAGCATCCGTCTTTGCAAAAAACAGGCGCCACGATCAAATGGGGTGTCGATGACCCGCGGGAGATCGAAGGTTACATTAAAGGCGCCAAGTATTTGAAAACGTTGTATTTAACTGATAAAAATATGATTGAAATGCTGCCCAAAAACTATCGGACAGTTTTTAAGCTGGCTGGTCTTTTCAAAAGCGCCAGGGAGGCGCACCGAGTTTTGGTCATGAACATTGGGGAATAAAGCCGGATTGAAAACGAGCCTGAAATTGACGCGTAAATACGAACTTAAGGCTCGTTTTGGTGTATGGTTTTTTTGAAAGTTATTTGGCTGACGATGGTTCCTTTTATGGCAATTGCGTTTATCCAAAATTAGCATAAACGGCGCCATATTGCACTGCGTTTATGGTTTTTTCCGTACATCTTAAACGGCATCTTGTATGATTTTGTCTACATTAACTTTTTGGAAAGTCAATTACTATTTACCTGCGATGTCAATTTGAATTTTCATCCGGCTAGATTCTCGAACGATGGTAAATGATTACTGATAATCTTTACCTTGGCGGCGAGCGGGATGAATGGGAAAAGAATACATATAGAGGTGCATATCATGTCGTCATTCCCTGGATTGGTACGGGAGATTCGATAAAAAATCGCAAAGATTGAAATGACAAGTATCGGTATAAAAGAACTCATGACGTCATATTTTATACTCCTGGATTAATCTTTTTTTGCCTTATTTCTCGGTTTGGCTAATTCCGCTCTTTTAGCTGCCGCTTTTGCCTCAACTACCTTGTCCGCACGATAGGCACCGTAGGCGAATAATGCAAAAATTGTCATTACTATTATCACTGTAATAATTTGAAATCTCATCCTCTTATCACCTCCTTTCCAGATACGTATCAAAACCATGACCAGTTCGCGGTAAGGAGTTTTGATTTGCCAAAAGACAGTCAAAATAACTCCCAGTAAGAAAAGAAAATTAATTTTACCGCTAATCTGGATCGGTATCGTGATGTTGCTGTCTTTTGAAAGATCAGCTCGAATTCAAAATAAACAAAAAAAAGCGGGAAGCTCTAAATAAGAGCTTCCCACCCCGGAAGTCTGTATTTCTCTTGAAAGCGAACGGTTTATTCGCCCAACCGAAAAAATATTTATTTTGAATTGATTTAAATATTATCATATTGATCCGTTGATTACAACTATCAATCATTGCTAATTTTGAAGCTAAAAGCTGTCTGGAGGTCCTGGTTATGACATGAGGGCCATTACCTGCAGTGTTTATCGGGAAACTGTGCTGTAAAATTGAAAAAACCCATCGCAACCAAAACATCTGATAATGGAATCTGGGGTGGGTTACCGGTTGCTGGAAGTACCCGGATGGAAAGAGGTAACTTCCCGATTGTTTCTGAAATTAAATAACTCGGCTCAATTTTCGATTATGTAAAGGAGTATCGGACAGTTTTCATAAGGGGTACTGTCATACTTAACGAAAATCGCTACGCAAAGAATTCTTGAGAAAATCATTCTACCAAATATCAGTAGTTATTGACCCATTCTTACTCTTGCAGTAGTATATAACTATGAATGCGGACGTGATAAATGGCGAAAGGAGTGTATCATGGACGATGTAATTCATAAACTGACACAGTTTGGATTTTTTACCTATAAAGTCAAAGCCTATCTGGCGCTTCTACAGAAGAATCCGGTTATCGGTTATGAAGTAAGCAAAGCCTTATAAACAGATATAGTTATTAGTATGTTTGCTGAGAAGCCACAATTATAGCGGAGGTGTAAATATGGATAAATTCGAAAATGTAACTGTCGTTAAAAAGGCCAATGTATATTTTAACGGCAATGTAACCAGCCGTACTATTTTTTTGGAGAACGGCCTAAGGAAAACATTAGGAATTATTTTGCCCGGCCAATATGAATTTGGTACAGCGGCGAAGGAACATATGGAGGTATTGGCAGGAAAGTTGAATGTTTTATTGCCTGGAAGTAAAGAGTGGGCAAGCTTTGAAGCGGGACAAGCCTTTGAAATTCCGGCAAATAGCAAATTCAAAGTTTCTGCAGATGAAGTGTCTGATTATTGCTGTACATATATTAATGAATAAGGTCTGAGTTTTATTAAACGTGATTATTTTCTGAGTAGTTAAAAGCAACTTACCCCTCGATCCCCTCTCTACCCGGAAGAAGCAGCGAGTAGAGAGGGGAAGATCCAAAAGCTTCATAAAAGAAAAGTAGATCTTAGAGGTGAGTTGATTTTAGGTGATTTAAAAAACTTATTTCGAATTATATATAATGACAAATGATATAGAAAGGGTAATTTAAAAAAAATAGTTGTAATTTGCAACTATTTTATATTACAATTAAACCGGAGGTGATTGGGTGGAGAGTTTAGCTGGATCTGATAAACTCAGGGAAGTTATTCGGATTTTGGAACGAAAATTGGGCGTTTTAGATGATATTCAGGCGTCCTGTTGCGGGGTAACGTTTGCCCAATGCCATGCCATGGTTGAAATCGGGAGGGCCAAAAGCCTTTCTTTAAATGACTTGGCGGATATTTTAGGCTTGGATAAAAGTACCATGAGCCGGACCATTAACAATTTAGTTAATAGTGGTTTGGCGGTACGGGAGATTGATCCCGGCGACCGGCGGTATATTACAATCCGTTTGACGGAAAAGGGATGGGAATCTTACCGGGAGATTGAGACTGGGATGAACATCTATTTTGCGCAAATTTATAACGCTATCCCGGAAAACAAACGGGACCAGGTGATTGAAAGTTTGCAGTTATTGCTGCAAGCTTTGGCCGAAAGTGACTGCTGTAAAGGATGCTAAAATGGAGGGATGGTAATGGAAGATTCGAATAAAATTCAAGCGGCGCCTTGCTGCGGAACTGACAATTCCAAAAACAAGGGAACATGTACTTGCACACTATCCAATATGGACACAGTCAAATCCGCTTTCCCGATTATTGGCAGCATTAACACTCCGGCCGGAATCGTTCCCCAAATAGCAACACGGTTAACTTTTCAAGATATTTTGGATACCTGGAAAGCCCGCTGGGATATCAACCGGATGGATTATAGAATACTTCCCGGTCTATATGCGGTGGGCCTCCCGGACTCAAAGTCGCCGGTGCTGGTATCCGCCAATTATAAAATGAGTTTTGACCGGCTCCGGCAAGAACTGGGCGGGCTGAATCTTTGGATTTTAGTGCTGGATACCAAAGGGATAAACGTATGGTGCGCGGCTGGGAAAGGGACTTTTGGAACCAATGAGTTGGTAAACCGAATCGCCCTGAGTAGGCTTGCGGAGGTGGTTGCCCACCGGCGATTAATCCTGCCGCAACTTGGAGCGCCCGGTGTTGCTGCTCATGAAGTCCTTAGATTATCAGGATTTAAAGTTGTCTATGGACCGGTACGGGCTGCGGATATTGTTAAGTACTTGAACAATGGGCTGAAAGCCGATACCGGAATGCGGGAAGTCCGTTTCGGATTCAAGGACCGGCTGGTGCTAACACCGGTTGAATTAACGGGTGCGTTGAAACCGGCGCTAATTGTTTTGGGGTTATTGTTGATCATCAACATCATTTTCCATGGATCACTCGCTGTTTTTCAAGTATTATCGAGGACTCTGACAGACTTTCTGCCTTTTTTGGGCACGGCAATCGTTGGGGCGTTTCTGGTTCCGGCATTGCTGCCATATATTCCGGGAAGGGCTCTGGCATGGAAAGGCTGGCTGCTGGGATTGCTATGGATCGGGGCTTATCTGTGGTTTTTAATACCCAGTAGGAACTGGATGCATGCTTCAGCCTATCTGTTGATTTTACCTCCGTTAGCGTCATATCTGGCCATGAATTTTACCGGAGCAACCACTTATACTTCCCTCTCCGGGGTATTAACAGAGATGAAAGTCGCTATACCAGCCCAAATTATCTCAGTTGGTCTAGGGGTTTTATTGCTGATCGCCAAATGGACGGTTTTAGGCCCTTAACTTCAAAGTTCTGGTGGCAATGGAAAGCAAAACAAAATAAAAGTCGCTCAAAGCTGATCAAAGATCATTTTTAGACGGGAACAACGGGATTTATTGGATTTTATGCCTTGCATTATGAGAAATCTCCTTAATCCAGTTAATCCTATGTAAGACAGGTTTGTTATTTGGAGTTTTAGGAGGGCTGATCATGAAACAGCGATACTTAAAAAATGTGGTTACCTTGGAGCTGGATCCCGGGAAATGCATCGGCTGCGGGATGTGCCTGGAGGTTTGTCCGCATCAGGTTTTCCGGTTGGAATCCGGAAAAGCCCAAATGGATAACCGGGACGGTTGTATGGAATGCGGCGCCTGCGCCCGGAATTGTCCAACGGAAGCGGTTTCTGTAAGGGCGGGAGTCGGTTGTGCGGCTGCTATTATATTTGGCAAATTACGCGGTACTGCTCCATGTTGCGGCGAATCCGGGGCTGGTTCGGGAACTGGTTGTGGTTAATACATCATACTAATGCCCATCATAAGGAGAGAATTCATGAGATTTGCGGTAATTGGTGATATCCACAGTAATTTACCTGCTTTGGAGTCCGTTTTAAGCCGGATTCAACAAGCGGGTGTCGATTTTATTGTTTCCACCGGCGATCTGGTCGGTTACGCGACCTTTCCCAATGAAGTTATCGATTTGATCCGTTGCAATCACATTGTTTCGATTCAGGGGAACTACGATAAGGCCATCGGAAACCAAGAATTGATTTGCGGCTGCGGTTATACGGACCTCAAAATGCTGGAATTGGCCAGTCGTTCAGTGCAATTTACCAATCAGACTATCAGCGATACAAATCGAAAGTATCTTAAATACCTTCCGCAACAAGCCATACTTAAGATGGGCCAATTTGAAATCACCGTTGTTCATGGAAGCCCCAGAAAAATCAATGAATATCTCCATGACGGCTCCCCGGAGCTTGATGAAGTCACCAAAATTATTTCACAAAATGTCTTAATCTGCGGTCATACTCACGAACCTTTTTATAAAGTAGTCAATGGCAAGCATGTAATTAACTCCGGATCGGTGGGAAAACCCAAACATGGGAATCCGAACGCAGTATATGTCTTAGTTGATCTTGATGATCAAACAATTAATGCCCAAATTGTCGAAGTCCCGTATGATGTCGAGAAAACGGCACGTGCTATTGAAAGTGATCCTGTATTACCCAATGAATTCGCTGACATGTTGCGAAAAGGTTAGAAAGAAGGAGAAGGAAGATACCGGTTTGAAGTCTTGGACGTAAAAATACATTTTGATGGCTACTGATTGTATCAGAGCATTTTTATCATTGGAATATTATTGCGGCGCCAAAGCATGGCCCGTGTTTTTGATATCCGGACTGATCTGCGCATGTCTTTCGTTATTCTCCGGCGCGGTGATTTTATCCGCCCTGCTGTCGGTTTTGGGTTTTTCATTGCTATGGAGCATCCGGGAGCCTTTTCAACAAGAAAGCAGGGTTGCCAAAGGATGGTTTCCAAAGAACCCGAAAAAATAATTTATAATGCTGCGAAATATATCTTGCTTTGCGCTAAGACAAGCCGGATGTGTCAATAGATGGAAATGATTCGTTCTCCCGATCAGGTCCGCCCTGGTTTTTGCGAGGTTACGCAGAGCCATTTTCCATTTGGATGTTCCTGACAGGAGATACCGCTAAATCCCGCTTCGAGCAGTATTCGGGATAGAGCTTCCATGGTGTAGACTGATAGATCCAACATTTTTATCCATTTTTCAGCACCTTCCGGTCGGGCGATTTCATTGCAAATAAGGAAAAGACCATTTTCGGTCATCACGCGCCGTACTTCCATGAAATCATGGGGCAGATCCGGCCAAAAGTAAATGGTCTCAAAGGCGGTTACAATGTCGAACTCCCCGTCTTCGAAAGGGAGCGAGGAAACGCTTGCCTGCGTGACTTTTGCCCGTCCCTGAAGAACTGCTGTTTTATTTGTACGTTTTGATTTTTCCACGCTGTCCGGCGAGTAATCCACGCCGTATACACTGCCGTGTGGTGCGCGGCAAAGCAGATTGCTGATGTTTTTCCCGCCCCCGCAGCCAATATCCAAGATCTTGGCCGCCGGCGGTATTTCAATATACGTAAGGCCCCAGAGGGCGTTGGCGTTATGACCGGCATTCATCATGGACAGCATCAGCCTGCCGCCGACGCCTTCCGGCTTACGTGTATTTTCAAAAAAGCTTTTTAGCATACTCATTGAATTTCACCTTCGGTTCTATAGATAGCGGATTCAAAAAAGTTAGAAATATCTAACTATTAGTTTATCACAGACCGGCTTGGTTTGCAATACGAATTCCGGTGCTTCTTCTGCATAAAATATATCAGCTTTATTTTTAAGAAACAGAGGAGTATAATAAATTTGTTAGAAATATCAAACTTTATAGGTTGGCTAGTTTTAGGTGTTTTGCTGGTTTGAATAAACGGGAAAGAGAGGGTGATCTTCTATGAATAAGGCCACACGAGTAAAGCTGTCAGCTGTATCTGGAATCCTCAGCGGAATTACCTGGACGATTGGAGACATTTTGTTGGTGGGCTTCAAGCCTGATTTAGCAGATTATCCGGCTATCGCGCAATCTGCTGTGATTCAAAATAAAGAACTCGCCGTTTTGATGCTGGAAGGTTCAACCCAAAGGCTTGCCGCAGGTGCACTGGTTGCGGCTTTTACTATTCCGCTGATGTTTTTCGCGTTGTATCATGTTTATCAATTGATAAAACTCGCCGGACCAAAATACTCGGTGCTGACTACCCTGCTTCTTTTTATCGGTTTTTCCTGGTCGCCGCTAGCACATGCGGCTTTCTTCTATGTCGGTGAAACCTATAAGACGGCGATGCTTTTGGATGTCGCAAGCGCCGGGCCGGTGCTTGCATTAGCAGGAACCTTTACAAGCGTGCTAATCATCACATGGACGGCGGCTGTGGCTCTGACAGGGGCTGGCTGGCTCCTTGTTTCCATCGCGATGCTGCGCGGAAAAACGAGTTTCCCGCGCGCTTTTGGATTTTTTACGCCATTGTCGGTGACCTTCGCTTTTGCTCTGCTTGTCCCGTTGCTTCCAACAGTTCTTTCCGTGCCGCTGGCCGGTGCGGGGTTGAATTTAGCGGCTATTACGTTTTATGTGCTGACTGCGGTTTTCTGCTTCAACCGGAAATCCTTATGAAAGGAAAAAATTTCACCGCTGCCTTTGATTTCCTGGAGGAAGCACAAAAAAATGACGAATTTTTAAGTTATGATGAAAACTACCAAACAGATTTCGAAAACGCAGGATTTATGCCGGAGTTTACCGCCGGGTAATTTGCTGAAATATTGCCGGATGGTATTCATCTGCTTATGCATGTTGGTTATTTTTCTATTTCTCATCGACAGCTTTAGTGAAATGCCGGTCCGTTCCGGTCCTTTTCATTTGCGGATGCAGTTTGGCTGGAACTGGACGGGTGTTACCCGGCTGGAAATTCCGCCGTTGGGAGAGATCAAAGCCTATACTCACCGTTTCCCGGCAGCGCTCACCATCTCCCTTGACCGGATCGATCTGCCGGTGCTGCAAGGAGAACTTGCCGGGATAAAGGATCCGGACTCATATTTAAAGGGTTTCTTACCGAAGCTCCAGCTACTTCTGTACCTCTTTATGGGTAAGTTGCTTTTGGTGGCGGGATTAGCCGGAGCGATAGCGGCTGGGTTATGGGGCTGGAAAAATTACCGGCGGATACTGGCGGCCGGCGGGGCGGGTATCCTCGTCATGGCCTTAATACTCGGAGGAATCGCCCTTGATTTTAACCAGGAAGCGCTCCGGAATCCGCGCTATGAAGGGGTGCTGGAGGCTGCGCCCTGGGCTTTGAACCTGCTTGAACGGGGATTGATCTATTTACCGGAGTTACGTACCAAGTTAGTCCAAATGAGCGGCAATCTGAACCGGCTGGCTGACAAGGTGAATTCCCTGGAGCCGCTGAGTACGGTGGATGGTGAACTCAAGGTGCTTCATGTGTCGGATATTCATAACCATCCGGCGGCCTTGAATTTCATCCGGCGGGTAGTCACCGGGTTTGGAGTGAATCTGGTAATTGACACGGGCGATCTTACCGATTATGGCACTGAACTGGAGACTGAAATAAGCTCCGGGATCAAAAACATCGGAGTCCCGTATTTATTTATTCCGGGAAATCATGACTCGCCGGAGGTTGTCAAAACATTGCGGCGATTTGGTAATGTTAAAGTACTCCGGCAGGAGTTCTTGGATCATAATGGGCTTAAAATTTTGGGGTGGCAGGATCCGGCCTCTCTCGGCAACATAATCACGGCGGAAGAGGAGATTTTTCAAGCCGAAACTGAGAAATTTACGGATTATTTCCGGAAGTTAAAGGAAGTACCGGATATTCTGGCAGTGCATAACCGGGAGATGGCTAAATCGCTCATCGGTCAGGTACCGGTACTTCTTTCCGGCCATACTCACCGCCCATCCATTAAGATAGAGAAAGGCACGGTCTGCATCAATGCCGGGACCACCGGCGCAGCCGGATTACGCGGGCTGGAGAATCCTTCCCTTCAGTATAGTTTGGCGCTGTTGCATTTCAAACGCGAGAACCCGGAGGATGGATCAAAATTAAAATTGGAAGCAGTTGACCTGATCCGGATTGATAGTTTAAACGGGAAGCTGCTTTTGGAACGCCGCATGTTTTCCGGAGAGGAGGTTTCC
Organism: Bacillota bacterium; assembly: GCA_029974635.1. Taxonomy (GTDB): domain Bacteria; phylum Bacillota; class UBA4882; order UBA8346; family UBA8346; genus JAEZJQ01. The sequence goes on from JARKQY010000031.1 coordinate 17,355, forward strand.
CCTTCAAAAAGCGAGTTGCCATAAGTATTTTGCCTATTCCGCGAAGCTTTTGAAAGAACTTCATTTATAGTTCCAATTATTTTTGGCTGCTTTAACATGAATCCGGCCAGCAACTTTCAAAATTACTGGTAATGTGGACTTGCCGGATTCTGTAAAAAACCCGATCCGGCCAATTTTTCTGCGACATAGCAGGAAAATTGCAATGTACTGTAACGTCCTTAAAAAGGACGTTACGGAACGAAGTTTAAAGGAACTTCCGGCGCTTGGAGGAATCGCCGGATCTATGTCGAACAATTTTTACAAAATATGTTGCTGTTCTTTATAGGAATAAAAATGCGCAAAAACTGTATTTTCAAAATCCTTTTTTTCATTTCTTTCGTGGCCTTGGTTATCCTGGCCGGTCACTTTCATCCGGATGGTCCGGATGATCATTGCCCGTTGTGCCAACTGTTAGCTACCGGTTTTACTGCTTTTGCGCCAATTGTGCTGCTGCCAACCGTATATTTTATTATCAAAGTATCACCAGTTGACCTTTCCGCCACACCCTTCTCCTTATATCGCCAAATTTCATTACGGGCGCCGCCTTGCCAACCGAGTTCTCCATCTTTCATCTAAATCTTTTGTTTTTGATACGAGAATATAATCCATGGCATTAGAAATTCTATTTAAAGAGTTGTCTAAATGCATTGTATCTTTACATTCTTTTATTACTCCGGCAGTTAAAGATAGCTATCTTTAACTGTGAAAACTCTGTTTTCGTTGGCTTTTCTTTTTTTAAATTGATATATTTAGCCACCGGAGTAATAGATTGCTTCAGGATTTGTATTGAGCCGTGGATTAAGTAACGGAGGACGAGTTGATGACCAAAAGACGAATTTTTTTATGGCTTGTGATGGCGGTTATGCTCATCATGGCAACGGTAAATATAGAGGCCAAATCTAAAGAGGCGTTTCAACAAGTAACTTTAAGGAATGGTTTACAGTTAAAGTACCGGGTAATGAAAGGCGACCCCATGGTTTCCATGTCCGTCGTAATCCCTATCGGAATGAATTACGTAAAAAAGAAGAGCATCGCCCATCTCCTGGAACACATGATCTTTCGGGGAAGCGCGGAGTATTCTTTCTCGGATATCCTTAATATCACCAACCGGCGCGGCGGTTCCTTCAGCGGGTTCACCACGCTTTACGCCACAACGTACAATTATGTAGCTCCCAGTGATGATTTTGAAAAAGCTTTTAAAGTTTTTAACAGTACCATCTGGAGTGCGGCCTTAACCGAACAACATGTTGCCCTGGAACAAAAGATCGTCCTCCATGAAGCGGAGCTGAACTATGCGTCACGGCTGCCGGGATATCCTTTGCTCCGCTATTTTTATCCGGAACATAGCGACACTCCGGAGACTGTTTATGCCATCTCGGCTCAGGACTTAAAAGATTTTTACCAGTCATGTTATCAGCCCTCCAATGCCACCTATATTGTGGCGGGGGATTTTCAGCCGGAGGTTGTCATGGCTGCTTTGGAGCAAGTGAAGAATATTTACGGCGCCAGTACCCAAAAGATCTCCGAGCAGATTATGACCGAATTTAGTTTGCCGCGCCAGGATATTGTGGAAGAACGCAATTTGTATCCGTATCATTATCAGGTTTTATTAGCGTATGAGTTTAGCGGCCTATCTCCGGCAGAGCGAATGACTTTAAAGGTTTTGGGATATTTATTCGGATACAGTCATCGCATTGATTATGAGAAAAATAAGTTTCAAGAATATTATATGATAACCCGCTCATTTCGCGAGAAGGATTTTTTCGGGATGTATTACCTGGAACGGAACCAGCCATATAATGAAGAAGCGTATACCAACATAAAAACCAATCTGTTGAAGTTTATTCGCCAGTTCAAGAAGGTTGAATTAAAAAAAGCGCTGAAAGAGTTGGCTTTTCAAGTGGAATTTGAAAAAATCGCAAGTGATCAGTCGGCAGCGGATGCGGTGGAATATGAAATCCAGCGATTAATTGACCCCGACAGTATTACCATTGATTCATGGAAGGCAATGAATAAATTGTCTGAACGGGACTTGGAAAGAGTAATTAATAAATGTTTTATCCAGCCCCCGACTACATGTATTTTGGTAAAACATAAGGCGAAGTAGGGTAATATAGATGTTATAATAATAATATTATAGATTCAATTATTTTTGGTTTTGTAAGAGGTGAACCGTTTGTTACATCAGAAACCGATGAATGGTGAATTTTCAAAGATTTTAGCGTATTACCGTACCGGCTGCGGAGTTTTGGGCATATTAGCGCTTGGGTGCGGGATAATCTATTCCTTATTCAGCATGATTCAATTTGGAGTGATGCAATGCTTGATCATGATTATGCTCGCATGTTTATTGCGGATAAGGAAATATGAAAGACCCGCAATAATGAAAGAAGATAATCTGGAGATATGCGAGGATAAAGCCGGTGAAGCACGGCAAGAATCAAGCCATCGAACAACACCCGCTGCTGAACAAAAGGTAAAAAATTATCGCCACCGCTATTACCCCTTAGTGTTACTCGTTACAGTCCTAATCATTTTTCTGGTTGAGGTATATATTTTTAATAAACTCAAGTTCACGGCCAATTTCGATAAACCTCCTATTCTAATCGGAGTATTTAGCTTACTGGCATCATTCTTATATCTGGCAAGCGCAAATTGGTTTGAACAAAACACTGAGCATGGTGAAGAGTATCAAATGCTCAGTTATTTTTTTAGAGCCGCGCAATGGCTCTCCTTCTCCGGCAGTTTGGGGGCGGTGGCAAAATATCTGGGGTTTGCACGGATTGAACATTTCTTGAGCTACTTAATGGCTGCCTTTGTGGCAATAATTCTATTGGAAACCGGTTTGCAGTGTGCTATACGGCTAACGGACGGCAAGCAAAAATACAGTTTCGCCTTAAAGATGACCATCCTACCAGCCCTGTTAAGCGGAGAAAATCCTGTCCGTAAATTATTGATTTCAATAGAGAAAAATGCGGGCATATCTTTCCGGTCCACCTGGACCATAGGATTTATCCGGCGCAATGTTTTATTTGTCATGTCGCTACTCATGATATTCTTTTGGTTAATGACCGTATTTGTCCAAATAAATCCGGACGAGAAAGGAATTTTGTATCATTTTGGCAGTATAAAGAGAGCAAGGGTCATGCTGCCCGGAATTCATATTAAATGGCCATGGCCCATTGAGATAGTAAAAATTTATCCCGTTTATCAGGTGCAAAATTTTACGGTGGGTTATGAATCAAACCGGCAAACGGACTACATATGGACAATGAGTCATGGGGGAGATGAATATCAACTGTTGCTTGGTGACGGCAGGGAATTGGTTTCCATCAATATGCAAGTTTATTATAAAATTGATAATCTATATGAATATGTGCTGCAATTTGAAAATCCCGAAGAGATCCTTAAGGTCGAGGCATATCGCATCCTGTTAAACGAAACCGTGGCCACCGATTTAGATAAACTACTCAGCCGCGATCGTTCATTGTTTTCAAAAATGATTACTCAAAAATTGCGGGAAACCAGTAAACAACAAAAGTTGGGGTTGGAGGTAACCGGCGTTGCTTTGACCAATATCCATCCTCCTACTGAAATTGCTTACGAATACCAGGAAATCGTAAGCGCCGATATTCAGAAGCGGACTATCATCATCAAGGCCAGAACGGATGCGGAAGCATCAATTCCCAAAGCCGAGCAGACAAGGGATGAAATGATCAAGAATTCCCGGACGGATGCATTAACACGCAAGGGACAAGCACTTAGTGAATTCAACAAATACAAATACCAGGAAAATGCATACCGTCTTAACCCGGCTGCGTATAAAGAATGGAAATGGCTTGAGGTTATGGAAAACTCCCTGGAAAATAAAAAAATCTATCTGCTTGACAAAAGGCAAACGATGAATAAAGATGGCTTTTGGCTGGATATGAGAGGGATTTTTAATGAGAAAAATACGAACTCCGAATAAAGAGTATGTAAATATGGAAGGGGGAGAACCGAGATGAAGCAACGCTGGTTGCGGTTGACTGTTGGTAGTATCGTCGTCGGTATTATTTTAATATACGGGTTTACCTTTATCCTGTATGAAGGCAATTTGGCGGTGGTGACACGTTTTGGCGCCCCCAGAATGATTATACGGGAAGCCGGTCTTCATTTTAAATTGCCTTGGCCTTTTGAAAAGATCTATACGTTTGATAGAAGAAAGCATTGTTATGATACCAGCTATATTGAAACATTGACCAAGGATAAGAAGAACATCATTTTTCAAACCTATGTTGTCTGGAGTATCAGCGATTCGCTCAGGTTTCTGCAGAGCACCGGCGACCGGAAGACAGCCGAATTAAATCTGGATAGTTTGGTAATTAACGCCAAAAATGGTGTGCTGGGTAGATACAACCTGTCCGCATTGGTTTCTACCAATCCGGAAGAATTGCGGTTAAATGAAATCGAAGCGGAAATTTTAACGGAAGTAGCCCAACCAGCGTTGAACCGATATGGGATTAAAATATTCCAGGTGGGACTGAAAAGATTGGGCTTGCCCTATGCCAACACCCGGTATGTCCTTGACCAAATGCGCGCCGAACGGCTTAAATATGTTGAGCAGCTCAAGGCCGAGGGCGAAAGGGATGCAAGCTTGATTCGGAATGAGGCGGATGTAAAAGTTGCCGGGTTGAAATCCGAAGGGATGGAAAAAGCAGCAAAAATAAAAGGCGAGGCTGAATTTGAAGCAGCAAAAATATATGCTGCCGCCCATCAACAAAATCCCAAGTTTTTCTCCTTTCTCCGCAAGCTGGATTCCACGGAGAAGATTTTAGGTGATAAGTCTATCTTGATTTTTCGGAGTGATAGTCCGCCATTTGACATTTTGGACGGCAAAGAATGAGATGGATCGAAGAATGAAGGAAAAAATCAATTTTGCAATTGAACCAAGTCTAAATAGTATCGTAAGTTATATCCGCTGGATTGCAATCGTGGCAATTGCGGGAATTCTGCTATCCGGGATCATCTTCGTACAACCCGGGGAGGCGATCATTGTTTTGCGGTTCGGCAAACTAGTCGGCAATACCCGCGTCGAACAGGTTCGTCAGCCGGGTCTTCATTTTACCCTGCCGCTAATTGATGAAGTGGTCCGGGTTCCGGTTCGGAAGATTCAAGAAATCAGGATCGATGAATTGTACAGTGAGAGTTATATTAGAGACGTCACAACGACCGGTTATGCATTAACAGGAGATGATAATATTGTACTGCTTGATGTGGTTTTGAAATATAAAATCATCGATCCGCTCAAGTATGTTCTTGAAGTTGAAGATCCGGAAAAGGTTTTAAAAGAATTGGCGACCAGTGCATTAACCCGGGAAATATCATCTTTGTTTGTGGATGATATTCTTACGAAACAAAAAAAAGAACTGGCAAGTTATGTTCTAATAAACACCCAGGATAGAGCAGACCGAATAAACATAGGAGTTCAACTGGTTACCCTTGAGTTTACCCGCCTGCAGCCGCCGCATGAGGTTAAAGGTGCATTTGATTTGGTGACCAGCACTTATGTTCAGATGGAAACCATGATTCAAGCAGCGAAAAGCTACCAGGCGAAGGTAATTCCTGAAGCCGTATCCGAACGTGATTCCATGATTCAAAAAGCCAGGTCTTATAAAGCGGAAAGAATTGCCCGGGCCAAATCCGATGTGGCGCAGTTTTATGGCGTAATCAAAGAATATCAGAAGAATCCTCGCATCGTTCATGAACGGTTGTATCGTGAAAAGGTGGAAAACATCATGCGCAAGGTGGCAAATAAGGTGGTAATCCCTACAGGCGAGAATGGCGAAAATATTATTTTGCCGTAAAATTCGATAACGGAATGTTTTTTGGGAAAGAGGATCATAAATGCCGGAAATGATAAAGGCTGTAAGCGAACGGGTTGAAAAATCATTGGAATCCGCCCTTACCCATGAGGAGCAAAAAAAGATCGCTACCCATATCGGGGCTGTCTTATTTGCGGGAGGCCTGTTACTTGTGGGTAAGCTGCATCAATGGTTATTTCCCGGATTTGAAAGCATAACCGGGATTATCCTGTTTGGCGGCGCCATTATTGCCGGTTATCCCGTTTTTAAAAAGGCGGTGAAAGGATTTGCCGCTGGTGACCCAAAGCACATAATGGAGCAACTGGTGAGCTTGGCATTATTGGCATCGTTTGCCATCGGTGATTATCAAACAGTGATATTAATACCGCTAATTATGGCTGGAGTGCATTTTCTTGAAGAAAGAAGTATTTTGGGAGCCGAATCCGCTATCGACGGACTGAGGACGCTTCAGGCGAAAGAAGCGTGCCTGGTTACTGATGACGGAGAAATGGCGGTTAAATCGGAACATCTGAAGCCCGGGGATATTATTCGGGTGAGACCCGGAGATATGATGCCCATTGATGGAGAAATCATTGAGGGACGGTCGTCGATGGATCAGAGTTCACTTACCGGAGAAACCGTACCAAAGGATGTCCGCAAAGGGGACAACGTATATGCGGGTACTATTAATATGCAAGGGCTTCTCAAAGTACGGGTGATTAAAAATGTTTATGAAACTTCCCTGAACAAAATTGTTGAGCTTTTAAAGCAGGCCGAGCAGTCGCGTACAGCAACCATGAGAATGATTGAGCGTTACTCCGCATATTATCTTCCTTTTATCATAATAATCGCAGCGGGGGTCCTGCTTATCACCCGGGATTTGCATAGAGTCATTGCCATATTTGTAGTTAGTTGTCCCTGTGCGCAGATTTTAGTGAGTTCTACCGCTATGGTGGCTTCATTGGCCGTTTCATCCCGAAACGGAGTCTTGATTAAAAATTCCGCGTTTCTGGAAGTGTTAGGGAATGTTAAAACAGTAATTTTTGATAAAACCGGAACCCTGACGGTAGGACGATTGGAAGTTATTGCCGTCAAGCCTGCAGAAGGAGTAACTTCCGAAGAACTTATAGGTACTGCCGCCACGGCTGCTTGGGCCTCAAAACATCCGGTGTCCCGAGCAATTGTTCATGCCGTTGGAGAGCTAACCTTTGAAAAGGGTATGGCCATTGAAGAAAGCGCTGGTTTTGGCCTTGCCGCGGATATTTCGGGAGGGCGAGTCTTTCTGGGAAAGAGAGATTGGCTTGAATCAAATAATTTAAGGCCTCCCGGTGAGCCTGAGCATTATGGACCCGTGGCCTGGGTAGGACGTAATGATAAAGTGCTCGGGTACATTTTATTAGCGGATGATTTGCGGCCGGATGCCAAGGAGTCGGTTGGAGCCCTGAGGGAATTGGGGATCGAACGTGTAATTTTAGTTACCGGAGACCGCAGGGAGACCACAGCTGTGATTAAAGAAGAGCTTTGTCTGGATGAGGTCTTTGCTGAATGCCATCCCTCCGATAAACTTACGGTTGTGGAAAAGGAAAAAGCGGGTGATAGATTAACCATGGTTGTCGGAGACGGAATCAACGACGCGCTGGCCCTGGTGAAGGCGGATGTAGGCGTGGCCATGGGGGCGATGGGTTCGGATATCGCCATTCAGAGCTCGGATATCGCCCTTATGGGTAATGAACTGGAAAAGCTATCGTTTATGATAAGGCTGTCGCGGAAGACGAAAATGACTATTTATCAAAATATGGCGATTGCCGTATTATCAAGCGGCATTATGTTGCTTTTGGCCGGATTGGGGATTGTAACATCACTGTTAGGATCCTTTCTCCATAATGTCGGAGCTTTTATTGTAGTGATAAATAGTGCCGGATTACTGCGGTTTGACTCCAACAGCAGCAGTGAGGAAAGAACATGATATTAATTATATGTAATATAAATTGACATATTGCGCAGAATGTAGTAATTTTATTTTAGAAAGATAACATACATATAACACATATAGTCTCTGTAAATGATATCAAGGATGGGATTATGCAGTTAGCACCGTGGACAAATTGATGTTTTTATGGCTGGGAAGCTAGCGCAAAAAGAAAGGCGAAATGAAGATGGAGAATAGTCAAATGCCATTTTTCGCGGAATGCGGCATCCCCGATCCGGAAGGCCGGCATACTATTTACAGCATCTTTCCTTATCCCGTAAATCCAGTAACCTTATTTTAAGCCTATCAAAACTCACGTTCTTTTTTGACGGGACTAACAGGATTTATAGGATTGAATCATTTTAAATCATATTGCCCTTGATTTTAAAATCGACGTAATCCCCTTAATCCAGTTAATCCTGTCCAGTAGCCTTGTTTTGGGCCAACTAAATACGCAAACGAATAAGTTTTGATAATAATTCCGCCACTTCCATAATCCCCAAATTCTAAAACAAGGGAAAGAGGCTAAAATGGAACAGGTGACCACCAAATATGGCATTCTGACCGGAATTGCGCTGGCCGATTATTATCCGGACGGCAGTTTGCGGGAGTGTAGGCTGAATCGCCGCAACACATTAGTGACGCCTTATGGTGAATTGATACCCCAATATGCCGACGATGGGACCCGCCGGAAATATACCAAATCCCTTTCGTTCTATCCGAACGGTGATTTGAAAAGTATTTCCCTCCACGAGCAGACGATGATTGCCACTCCGGCCGGGAAATTACCCGCCGAATTAGCCACCTTTTATGAGAATGACCGGATTTGCCGCATATTTCCCTTGAATGGCAAGCTGACTGGATTCTGGAGTGAAGCCAACGAGTATGCCTTAGCCCGGGAGTATTCATTCAAGCTTCCGGTGGCTGAGTTTACCCGGAAAATCATCGGCATCCATTTCTATGAAAGCGGCGCGGTCCAAAGTATGACCTTTTGGCCGCGGGACTCGGTAATCATTAAATCACCCCTCGGAGAAGTTCCAATCCGGATCGGTTTTTCCCTGTATCCGGACGGTAGTCTGCAATCGCTTGAGCCACTCAGCCCCTTGCCGGTAAATACGCCCATTGGTCGAATTGTGGCGTACGACCTCAATGCCAGCGGTATCTCCGGGGACTCCAATTCCTTATGTTTTACACCGGCGGGCGAGGTGCGGGCGTTGGTCACTTCCAGCGACCGGATTATCCTTACCGACCAGGATGGTCGGTACGGTCGGGACGGCCGGCAGATTTCCTATGAGCCGGGTTTGACTCCTGGTCTATGTAACGATCAATTGATGGAACCAGTCCCCTTATATATTGAGTTTACGGAACACGGAATCCGGTTTGAAAAGAAAGACGGGGAGGAATTTGAACGGGCGAAATATACTTTTACCATCCAATCCGTCTCCTTTAAGGTGGATCGTTCTTGTGATGAATGCTCGGGTTACGAGGAGTAAAGAATGGGACCGAAATCGGTGAAAATCATTAAACGCTCTTGAATCATCCTTCGCGTCAGCTTCTGAATTCTGCCTCCGCCTTTAAATTACATACTTTAGGCTGCACAACCCTTTTCGGATAATGCGCATCATTTCCGGGGAGGGTTGTTATTTGATAATTAATGTTATCTTTATGTTATGTTTTTTGTTCAAATACTATTGACTTTTCAAAAAGGCTGTCTTATAATTTGTTTTAAGTTAGTTTTTGTTAGTCCATGTTAGCTAATGTTGATTGAATTTATGATTTTCAATGAATATAGCTAACATAAATATAATATTTGCAAACATGATACGGGCGAGGTTGCGGAAGTTATTTTAATTTGCTTTAAAAGTTTTGCCAAGCAAGACTTTTAAGAAATAAACTCTTAAAGGAGGATTGGTACTTATGAAAAAAACGCTGGTTTTCGTTTTGACTCTGACTCTGATTCTGATGATATCTTTTGCATCGGCAAGTTACGCCGCCGTGACGGTAGGGGGTAATCTGCGGGTGTGGTATCAGGCCACCAATGATGCCAATGATGCCGCCGATAGTTCGTCGGATACTTTCCGCTTTGAATTGCTGGCGCTTACTTTGGCGTCGGAGTTAAGCGGGGTGAACGGTTTTAAGGGAGAAATCCAATTCCGGGGGTTAAGAAGCGCCAACGAAAATGATCTTCGGATTGATAATGCCTATTATTATCAAAAGGGAATCTTCTTTAAGAGTGATGAGTTGGATATCGGTTATATCCAGCAGCTTCCCTTTAAAGGCGCTTACAATGCGGTGTTACTTGGCAGTTTAGCCAATAGCGTAATCAAGGATACCAACAGTTTGGGTCTCAAATATGCCGGCAAAGCAAGCCAACAATTCGACTTCGCCCTGGCTTTATTGAGCTCCAAAAATCAATATAGCAAGGATGATACTACTTACGAAGGCTTTGACTACGGGTTGCGGCTGAACTATACGCCGATTTCGCCGTTAAAAATCGGCTTGGCCTATGTGAATGATGCCGTGAATAACGCTAATTACAAGACGGCGTATGTAGTGGATGCCACATATAATGCCGGGCCTTTTGGGGCTTACTTGGAATATTTGTCCGGCAGTAAAGTCGCCGCCGGCGCAACTACCGTTCTCGATCCCGCTATTTATCTGGAGCTTTCCTATAAAGCGGCCGACCCGGTCACCATTTATGCCGGCGTCACAACGGGTTTGGGGACTGCTGCGACGAGCGCCAATCAGACTTTCTCTTATTCGTTTGTCGATGCCGATAATAATTTTAAACCTCTCAGTAACTGGGCGGTTCTTGGCTGCAAGTATGGATTGGCGGCTAAAACCACTTTACAGGCGGAATATATTGCGGTGAGCGGCGATCTAAGCCAAAGCGCCGCCGCAGTCAGGCTGTTAGTGAATTTTTAAATGGTGCGGAAGAAAGGCTTGCCGAAAGGGTTCTCCGGTAAGCCCTTTTTTATACACTTGTACTATGAAACATTTTCTTTTGCCAACGGCCGGCGGATAATAATCCATAAACCCTCATCATTACAATCCATTTCAAATGAGGTAATACCGGCTTGAATTATTTTCTCCTTGATATTCTCCATTCGGTGTGGCCAAACATCTCCATTTAATTGCTCCGATAACCTGTGACTGTATTCCTTCAATTTATTCTCGATGATGACCCATTTCTGTCCATCCCAACAATCATCTCTGATATAAGCGGCTCCGCCCGGGGCCAATATCCGGTAAATTTCCTGAAAAGCCTTTACGTGATTGCGCCAGCCGAAGATGGATTTGCGATAGACGGCTAAATTTATCTGCTGATCGGCAAGGGAAATTTGCTGGGGGTTCCCCATAATCAGCTGGACCCGGTTTGTCATGTTATTTTGTTTAAGATGGAAGGCAATATGTTTAGTGGCTCTTTCAGAGTTTTTCATCAGGTAGATTTGCATGCCGGTGATTTGAGCCATGGCAATACTAAAGAAAGCGTTATCGCTATTGATTTCCAAGCAATTTCCGTGGCGAATCCCGGTTTTGCGAAGGACCTCCTGGGCGATTGCCAGATAGGATGAAGCAGGCAGCTTGCGCTTAATAACGGGTTTAGCAGGGTGCATTTGCGATAATGGCATATAATTGATGCTCATTTTCAACCACTCCTCTATTTTAAAAGATAATCAACTCAAACAAACTCAAACAAATTAAAACAAATTTAAAATGCTCATGTGTTATTATATGTTAGTTTTGTGAAAAGATCAAGAGTCACCCGCGAAGGTGGCATTCAGGATATAACCCCAACAGCGGCAAGGAGTTTTTCGATTCCCGAAGCAGGGGCGAAATTTCTAAATGTTAATTATATGTCATAATATTTAACATAAAAATTGTTGACATTCGCAAAAAAACACTCTAAAATGTGTTTTAAGATGTTTTAGTTAGATTTAATTAAGCAAAAAGCAAAATTAAATTACCTAATCATGACATATATATAACAATAATCTAACATAAATCCATAACGACAATATAGATAAGTCCATAAAGGAGGTGAGAATTGTGCGCTAAGATTCAATCAATAGTTTCGGACATGTAACTTATCTAAACTTTGAAAGGGGTTTCTTCAAAATGACTAGGAAAATCGCATTTTATGGAAAAGGCGGTATCGGCAAATCCACTACTCAACAAAATACCGCGGCGGCAATGGCCTATTTTTCCGGACAAAAGGTATTCATCCACGGCTGCGATCCAAAAGCGGATTCTACCCGTTTGATTCTCGGCGGGATGAATCAAAAAACATTAATGGATATGCTTCGTGAAGAAGGTGAAGAAAAAATCACCGCTGATGCTGTGGTAAAAAGAGGATTCAAAGAAATTCGTTGCGTTGAGTCGGGCGGTCCCGAACCGGGCGTGGGATGTGCAGGCCGCGGGGTAATCACGGCCATCGATCTGATGGAGAAAAACGGCGCCTACACATCGGATTTGGATTTTGTCTTCTTCGATGTTCTGGGTGACGTCGTCTGCGGCGGATTTGCCATGCCGATCCGCGACGGCAAGGCGCAAGAAGTTTATATTGTCGCTTCGGGAGAGATGATGGCGATTTATGCAGCCAACAATATTTGCAAAGGCCTATTGAAATATGCAAGGCAAAGCGGGGTTCGTCTCGGCGGGGTTATTTGCAATAGCCGTAAAGTGGATAGAGAACGAGAGTTCTTGGAAGAATTTACCGCCGCCATCGGCACTCAGATGATCCACTTTGTACCCCGCGATAATATCGTCCAAAAAGCCGAATTTAACAAAAAAACAGTGGTCGAATATGACGACGAGTGCAATCAGGCGAAAGAATACGGCGAGCTGGCCCGCAAAATTATCGAAAATAAGAATTTTGTGATTCCGCAACCGCTCAAGATGGATGAATTAGAGGCGATGGTTGTTAAATACGGCATTGCGGATTAAAGGGCGATTAACCACCAGTACCGGCGATTCATCATGCCATTATGGCAAAGGAGGAAATCATTATGCCATATCATTTGTTTAAATGTAGCGAGTGTATTCCCGAGCGCAAAAAGCACGCGGTTATCAAAGGACATGGCGAGACTTTAGCGGATGCCTTGCCTCTGGGATACCTCAATACGATTCCGGGAACGATTTCCGAGCGGGGCTGCGCATACTGCGGCGCGAAACATGTTATCGGTACTCCCATGAAGGACGTGATTCATATGAGTCATGGACCGGTGGGTTGCACCTATGATACCTGGCAAACCAAACGTTATATCAGCGATAACGACAATTTTCAGCTGAAATATACGTATGCGACGGATATGAAAGAAAAGCATATTGTGTTCGGCGCTGAAAAACTGCTCAAACAGAATATCATTGAGGCGTTCCGGGCTTTTCCCAATATCAAACGGATGACCATCTACCAGACCTGCGCTTCGGCGTTGATCGGCGATGATATCAATGCCGTCGCCCAAGAAGTGATGGAGGAAATGCCCGGTGTCGATATCTTCGTCTGCAATTCCCCGGGGTTCGGAGGACCCAGCCAGTCAGGAGGACATCATAAAATCAATATTGCCTGGATCAAGCAGAAGGTTGGAACGGTTGAGCCCAAAATCACCAGCGATTATGTGATCAATTACGTTGGCGAATATAACATTCAGGGGGATCAGGAAGTTATGCTGGATTATTTCAAGCGGATGGGTATTCAAGTACTGTCCAGCTTTACCGGCAATGGTTCCTATGATGATCTCCGGGCGATGCACCGGGCCCATCTCAATGTGCTAGAATGTGCGCGTTCGGCCGAATATATTTGCAACGAACTCAGGGTCAAATACGGCACTCCGCGCCTTGATATCGACGGGTTTGGTTTTGAACCGCTGGCGGCGTCACTCCGGAAAGTGGGCTTATTCTTTGGAATTGAAGACCGGGCCCAGGCCATCATCGCTGAGGAAACCGCCAGATGGAAACCGGAGCTCGACTGGTACAAGGAACGCCTGAAAGGGAAAAAAGTGTGTCTTTGGCCGGGCGGCTCCAAACTTTGGCACTGGGCCCATGCCATCCACGAGGAGATGGGAGTAGAAGTTGTCTCGGTATATACCAAATTCGGCCACCAGGGCGATATGGAAAAGGGTATTTCCCGGTGCGAAGAAGGAGCGTTGGCCATCGACGATCCTAATGAGCTTGAAGGCCTGGAAGCCATGGAGATGTTAAAGCCTGATATTATCTTTACCGGTAAACGTCCGGGCGAGGTGGCCAAAAAAATTCGGGTGCCCTATCTCAACGCCCATGCTTATCATAATGGCCCCTGGAAGGGATTTGAAGGATGGGTCCGGTTCGCCCGGGATATCTATAACGCGATCTATTCTCCCCTTCATCAGCTTTCCTACCTGGATATCAGCAAGGATGAAATACCTACCGATAAGGGATTTTTAACCCAAAGAATGCTCTCGGACGCCAATTTAAGCGAAGAGATAGTTTCTTCAAGCAATCTGAGAGAGTATACCGGTAAATATGACATTATTTCCGATTTACGCGGCAAGACCTATCCCGATTTTCCGGCGCCCAAACAACTTTCGGCAGTATAACGGAGGTGATGATATGACGGAAGACCTGATGAAAGAGCGGATCGCGCAATTGGTGGATTATATTATGAAAAAATGTCTGTGGCAGTTTCACTCCCGCGCTTGGGACCGGGAGAGGCAGAATGCGGGAATCCTTACCAAAACCATGCAGATCTTGTGCGAGGAACCCGTTGAAAACCAGACTCCGGCCGATAGATGCTATTGGGTGGACGCGGTGTGTTTGGCCGATGGTTTCAGGCAGAAATATCCGTGGCTCGACTCAATGGACAAAGCGGAAATTAAAATATTGATGCAGGGCCTTAAAGATCGGATTGACTTTTTGACGATTACCGGGTCGCTTAATGAAGAACTTACGGTCCCGCTCTATTAGAGAGGAGTGATATGGATGGCTTGTGAACTAAAAGAAAAAGAACGCGCCGGCGTAATTAACCCGATATTCACCTGTCAACCTTGCGGCGCGCAGTATGCCAGCATTGGAATCAGGGATTGTATTGGGGTAGTCCATGGAGGACAGGGCTGCGTGATGTTCGTCCGCTTGCTGTTCTCACAGCACTTTAAAGAAAGCTTCGAGCTTGCGTCTTCCTCCGTCCACGAGGACGGTGCGGTGTTCGGCGCTCTTAATCGCGTCGAGGAAGCGGTGGATGTGCTTTTAATGCGGTATCCCCATGTGAAGGTTATCCCAATCATTACCACCTGCTGTACGGAAGTCATCGGCGACGATGTCGACGGTGTCGTCCGGAAACTCAATGAAGGGCTTCTGAAAGAAAAATACGCCGACCGGGAGGTCTATCTGATACCGATCCATACCCCCAGCTTCAAGGGAAGCATGGTGAGCGGATATGATGTGGCGGTGAAGGATTTCGTAAGTTACTTTGCCAAAAAAGACCAACCCAACGGAAAACTCAATTTGATTACTGGATGGGCCAATCCCGGGGATGTGACCGCCCTCAAACACTTGCTGGCGGAGATGGGGGTGGATGCCACCGTCCTTTTCGAAATTGAAAGCTTTGACTCGCCGTTAATGCCGGAGGGAAATCATGTTTCCCACGGCAGTACCACCATTGAGGATCTGACCGGAACTGCCAATGCACTGGGAACCATCGCGCTGAACCGGTATGAGGGGGGTCAAGCCGCAGGATATCTTGAAAGCGAATTCGGCGTTCCGGCCATTATCGGGCCAACCCCGATCGGTATTCGCAATACGGATACCTTTCTGCGTAACGTGCAAAAATTGACCGGCCGGCCGATTCCAGAGTCCTTAGTCCGTGAACGGGGCATCGCTATTGATGCCTTAACCGATTTTACCCATATGTTTCTCGCGGACAAAAAAGTCGCCATATACGGAAGCGCCGATCTGGTCGTTGGCCTGGCGGAATTCTGCCTCGACCTGGAGATGAAACCGGTGTTGCTCCTGTTGGGTGATGATAATAAGGCTTATCCGGATGACCCCCGTATCAAAGCGCTTCAGGAAAATGTCGCTTTCGATATGGAAGTGGTCATGAATGCAGATTTATGGGAACTGGAAAACCGGATCAAAAACCAGGGACTTAAGCTTGATCTGATTTTGGGCCATTCCAAGGGGCGTTTTACTTCCATCGATTATAATATACCGATGGTCCGAGCGGGGTTCCCCACTTACGACCGGGCGGGACATTATCGTTACCCGGTGGTGGGATACGCGGGCGCGATCTGGCTTGGCGAAACCATAGCCAACACGCTGTTTGCCGATATGGAGTACAAGAAAAACAAGGAATGGGTACTGAATGTATGGTGATGCGTATTTAAAAACGTAAGGAGGATTTTGGCGATGTTAATGATAAGAGCGATTATCAGGCCCGAGAAAGTAACCGAAGTATTGGCCAGATTAAGCGAGGCGGGTTTTCCGGCGGTCACCAAGGTTGATGTGGTAGGCAGAGGCAAGCAAAAAGGGCTTAAGTTTGGCGATGTTTATTATGACGAAATCTCCAAGGAAATGTTGCTGATGATTGTCAATGATCAAGATAAGGACACCGTAGTGAACGTCGTTATGGAAACGGCTAAAACCGGTGAAAGCGGCGCGTTCGGCGATGGCAAAATTTTTATCAGCCCTGTTGAAGAAGCATATACAATCAGCTCAAATAGCAAAGGCCTATAAAAGGAGGCGGGGAGTATGAAAGAAGTCATGGCGTTTATCCGTATGTATAAGATCAACCAGACCAAAAAAGCCCTCCTGGAGGCCGGTTTTCCTTCTATCACTTGCCGGAAAGTGCTGGGGCGAGGCAAGAAAAAAGTGGGTTTCACCTTAAGCCAAAGTTCACCCCGAGCAGCGGCCAAGGAAGTGCCGGGACTGGCTGAGACTCTCTCGGAGGAACACCGGTTGATTCCGAAAAGGTTTTTGACGTTAATTGTACATGATGATGAAGTCCAGCAAGTGATCGCTGCAATTATGGAAGTAAACTCCACCGGAAATCCTGGCGACGGTAAAATATTTGTGCTTCCGATCATCGATGTTTACCGGGTTAGGACGGGTGAAACCGGAGAAGATGCAGTATAATTCGTCAACTTTTCACAATTTTCAGGAGGGGTTGATATGAGAATTCACTATTTACAACATGTGCCTTTTGAAGGTCCCGCAAGTATTGTTGAGTGGGCGCGCCAAAAAGGCCACCGCCTCACCGGCACCCATTTATACAACGGTGAGGCTGTCCCGGCCACGAATCAGTTTGATTGGCTGATCATCATGGGCGGTCCGATGAACATTTATGAGGAAGAAAACTATTCCTGGCTCAAATCTGAGAAGCAATTCATCAAAGCAGCCATTGACAGCAGTAAGGTGGTACTGGGCATTTGTCTGGGGGCGCAACTTATCACCGATATTCTAGGGGGAAAAGTCACCAAGAATCCGGAAGGTGAAATCGGTTGGCTGCCTGTTACTTTTAATGCGGAGGCATTTCAATCGCCGCTTTTTAAAGACTTTCCGGAAACGCCTTACGTCTTCCAGTGGCATAACGATACCTTCAGCACATTGGGTGCCGGCACCACTTGCATCGCCAGCAGTCAAGCCTGTGAACATCAGGCATTTATTTATAAAGAACGGGTTATCGGCTTTCAGTTCCATCTGGAGAGCACCGAAGCCGGCATCTTTTCACTCATCGACCATTGCGCCGCTGAGATGACGGGCGGCGTTTATATGCAGACCGCAGAACAGATCCGATCGGGGATGGTTTTTTTAAAAACAGCCAATGGGTTGATGAATGACTTTCTCGACCGGCTCGAATCTTATGATTTAGGACGGGAGTGAACAAGATGGAGCAGATAAGATATACCCAGCGAATTTGCGATGATCGGGAAAAAATTGACCGGTTTTTGACTGAAAAAAGGGTGGGCGCATTAGGTATGTATGACCAAGAGGGGAAACCTTATGTGCTACCTGTAAATTATCTCTATTGGAATGGTAAAATTTATATCCATGGGATGGGTAGCGGTAAAAAAAATAAGATCCTGGCGATGAATCCCGCGGTCTGTTTTACCGTTTTTGAAGAATTCGGCACTGTGACCGATGCTGTGCCCTGTAAATGTGATACTTCCTATTTGAGCGTGGCTGTTTTCGGCAAAGCTGTGCTGGTGCAGGATTTAGCTGAAAAAACACAGGCGCTGGGGCAGTTTTTAGAAAAATTTACACCGCACCTTTTCAAAAATCCGTTGTCCGTCCAACTGGTGGATAAATACCGCTCGTCGATGGATAACAATGCAGTAGCCGTTTATCGCATCGATCCGGAAGTTCTTACCGCCAAGGAAAATCCGGTTAATATTGGACAGATGTTTCGCGCGCAATAACAATAATGGAGGGCAGTGGGACCAAGCATATCGGGATGAAAGGGGTTGCGCGAAATATGGTAGAGGAGTGTTCTATGAATGTATCGCCGGTCCTGCCGGAAGAATTAGCAAAAATCACCGCCAAACATCCTTGTTATTCCTTTGAGGCTCATCACCAGTTTGCCAGAATGCACCTGCCGGTGGCGCCGGTTTGCAATATCGGTTGTAATTATTGTAATCGAAAATATGATTGTCCGAATGAAAGCCGTCCTGGAGTGACCAGCGAAATTTTAACGCCAAAGGCGGCCAGAGCTAAATATATAAGCGTAAAACGGGCGCTGCCCAATCTGACTGTAGTAGGTATTGCCGGTCCGGGAGACGCCTTGGCGAACTGGAGCCGGGTTAAAGAGAGTGTAGCCTTGATCAGGGCAGAAGCTTCCGAGTGTATGTTCTGTCTTTCAACTAATGGGTTAATGTTGCCGCGGTACGGGCCGGAGATCGTTACCCTCGGCATCCGGCATGTCACGGTTACGGTAAATTGCATCGAGCCGGTAATTGGAGCGGATATTTATCAGCACATCGAATACCAAGGAAAACGTTATGCTGGCGAAACCGCGGCGGAGATCCTTATCGGCAATCAAATGGCGGGTATTCAATATTTAGCGGAAAATGGGGTGCTGGTAAAGATTAACATCGTGATGATCCCCGGTATAAACGCCAGCCATATCCCCGACGTGGTGAAGAAGGTAAAAAAATTGGGAGCATTTTTAACCAATATTATGCCGTTGATTCCGGCTGCGGGTAGTGCTTTTGAAGCGTTGCCCCGGACTAATATGAGAGAGGTCCAGGCCATGCGTGAAATTTGCCGGGTTGATATCGCCCAGATGCGTCATTGTCAACAATGCCGTGCTGATGCAATTGGACTTTTGACTGAAGATCTTTCCTGTCAATTTCGGGAAATTACGGCGGAACTCCAAGGGACGGTGGTCTTCTCAAGGCCCTGAAATTAAAAATTGTTTGTTATTAAGCCGCGTAGTAGCGCCGCGGAAAAATTAAGGGAGGAATTGAGCAATTGGTCATGAAACCGGCGGCGTAAACTTAAACTTCAATTTTATGGGCACGTTGGTTGTAGGAAGCGCGCTTATTGATATTGAAAAGAAGGAAGGTGTAGGATGGAACCGGCTTTGCTCTTTATTGACCAGACCCTGAATTATGCCTTGAAAAGCAAACGCATGAATATCGCTGACTTGATCGACATTAAACAAAAAATCGCCGCAATGGCCCCGGTGATTTTTGATATCTCCATGAGCTTGTTGAGGAATGTGCCGCATATATCCGAGATTGGGTTGGAGGATATCAGAGTAAGTTTGCCGGCAAGCGCGGCGCAAATAAAAGCCGCTTATGATCTGGGCTGCCGTAAGTTTGAGATTTTT
Organism: Bacillota bacterium; assembly: GCA_029974635.1. Lineage (GTDB taxonomy): Bacteria > Bacillota > UBA4882 > UBA8346 > UBA8346 > JAEZJQ01. The sequence goes on from JARKQY010000031.1 coordinate 37,006, forward strand.
TTTGACCCTGCCGGACAAGATATGTCAATATTCCATCGGGCCTTGAATGAGGCCGGTCGCAAGGGAATGGACGTAACCTGGGCCAATTTGAATCTCGCCGAGTATTCGCTGAAGACTATCACGTTGTTTCAAGGACTAAACCGGAATTATCCCGTAAAACGGCTGGTAGTCAACGACATCGGCGGCAGGCTGGAATCGTTATTTACGTACCGGACTTTGGCCTGGTTAAAAGATGTGCTGCCTTATGAGCTGGAATATCATGGTGACAATACACGAGGATTGGCCACTGGGAACGCTTTGGGCGCTATTAAAAGCGGTATTTGCCGCATTGCGGTTTCAATCGGCGGAGTCGGAGGATATCCGGCTTTCGAAGAAGTGATGATGAGCTCAAAATATTTGTTGCATAAACCGCTGTCCATACCGGAAAAATTGGCGCTTGATTGCAAGGAGATCCTTAACCGGATGGGGGAGCATGTTCCGGCCAATAAGCCGATCCTTGGGTCTCGTATTTTTGCCCATGAATCGGGGATTCATGTTGACGGGGTCATCAAAAAAAGCGAACTATATGAACCGTTTGCTCCGGAGACGGTGGGTCTGACCCGTACCATCATTATCGGGAAACATTCCGGTAAAGCCGCAATTCAACAGAAGCTCCGGGAATTGAATATGGATATCAATTCGTCATATATACCACTCGTATTGGAAAAAGTCCGCCAATTTTCAATCAGGCAAAAATGCCCAGTTTCTGACGCGCAACTGCCGGAGCTGGTGCGGGAGGCGATATTATGAAGATAGCCATGGTGGATACCACCTTACGGGATGGAGAGCAATCGGCGGGGCTGATATTTTCCGCCGCTGAAAAAGCAGCGATAGCCAAGGCGCTGGATGAGGCGGGCGTTTTTGCTATCGAAGCCGGTATCCCCGCTATGGGGAAAGATGAACAGTTCGCGCTCCGGGAGATATTGGCGCATAATTTGAAGGCCCAGGTGATTGCCTGGAACCGGGCCAGCCGGGAAGATATTCAAGCTTCCATAGATTGCGGGTTTGTTTTTATTCATATTTCAGTCCCAGTATCGGACTTGCACATTAATTATAAATTGAAAAAGAGCCGCGAGTGGGTGCTGCGAGAACTTAAGGATTCATTGGCGTACGCCCGCAGTTTCGGCTGCCGGGTGTTTGCCGGGGCGGAAGACGCTTCCCGTGCGGATGAGGGGTTTTTTTTGCGGGTGGCGGAGACCGCGGCCGCCATAGGAGCGGAACGCATTCGCTACGCCGACACTGTGGGCTGCCTGGAACCTTTTAAGACCCACGAGATCATGCAGAGATTGAAGTCGAGATGTGCACTGCCTATAGAAGTCCATTTACACAACGATTTTGGCCTGGCTACCGCCAATGCCGTGGCCGCTGTTCAAGCCGGAATAGGATTGGTAAGCGTAACGGTGGGCGGTATTGGCGAGCGCGCCGGCAATGCGTCGTTAGAACAGGTCATGGCTGCTTTAACCAATTTGCATGGCGTTCGTACGGGGATTAAGCGGGCCAAAATACCAGAACTGGCCGGTATCGTAAGCCGTGCCTGCGGACAATGCGAGCGCCAAGCGCAATAGGCCGCAAAACTATAGTGATGAACAAGATGATTATTAGAAGACACGGCAAAGACTATAATTTTACGGGCGACACCGAGACCCGCCTAACTCTGCGGTGAGGCGGGTCGGTCTCTGAAAATCCGGAACACGCCCTCCTGGCCGATATATCCATCAGTAATCACTGTTTCAATGTTTACTTGGAAAATGGTAAAACTTATATTCAGGATGGCAAGCAAAGACGGATGTTGTTATCCGGTGTCTTGAATTATCAGAAGGAAACCTGATTATGTTTCGCCCATTAATTGTCCCATTTGGCTGACATCGTAACCGTCCATACCGGAGATTTCCTTTTGAAATGCGGTTGAAGATAAAGCGGATAAGAGGCCCTGAAATTGCGGCCGGTCCAGATCGCTTTTCCGAAAAATAAGATCATAACGTTCTTTTTGTAAAGGAATGAAATCGATCTTTGGCACTTGCAGGGCTACTTTTTCGATACCTACTCCCACATCCGCTTCGCCCCGGGCCACGCAACTGGCAACCGATAAATGACTGGATTCTTCATTTTCATAGCCTTTGATTAGATGCTGTGCAATATTCAATTTGCGTAGCTGCTCGTCCAGCAAAACCCGGGCGCCGGCGCCGCATTCCCGGTTGACAAGGCGAATGCCGGGTTTGCCAAGATCGGCCCAAGTATGAATGGATTTGGGGTTGTCTTTGGCTACATAAAAGCCTTCCCAGCGATAGACCAGGTTATAAATGAGCAACCGCTGTCCCGGCAATATTTTTTTTATATAAGGGATATTATATTCGCCGGTATCGCCATCCCAGAGATGAGCAGTTACCAGGTTGGCCGCTCCCTGATATAAAGCAAACAGCGCCGGGATGCTGCCCAAATACTGGCGGAGGAAGCGGAACTGGGGCAAACGCCGTTCCAGATACTTGGTAAGCACATCCAGTACCACATCTTGGCCGCAAATAATCAAACCATCCTTCGGGTTCATCAGGCTTGATAAAGGGCTATCAGTTGTTACTTGCGTCAAAATCGGCGGATTATTTTTCTTTACACTTTGGATGTAACGCTCTAGTTCCGCAGCCTCAATGCGAATTCTCCGTCCAACTTGACAACTGATTAATTCGCCCCGCTTGATCATTTGATAAACGGTGAAACGGGATATTCTTAAAATATTGGCGACATCCTCAGGAGTGTATACTTTAGCGTCAACCATAGGTTAATTCCTGGACAAGCTTGACGGAGGTTGATTTGGTAAAAGCGGGCAAGTTCAACGCCGGATTGATATTCAATTGCTATTTCTCCTTATTTTGAGTCTTAAAGGGGATTGCATAAGTAATTGTCCATGAGTTATTATAACTCAGCTATCAACTGACCCATTCTGGAAATATCATAACCGCCCATCCCTGATATTTCATTGCGAAATGCAGCCGACTGTAAAACGGCGATTAAGGTTTGGAAATGGGACTGGGGTAGATCCTCCCTGCGTATCACTAAATCGTAGCGTTCTTTCTGCAAGGGAATGAATTCAATCCCTTCCACTTGCAAGGCGGCTTTCTCCGTACCCAGTCCCACGTCGGCTTCGCCCCGGGCCACGCAACTGGCCACTGCCAAATGACTGGTCTCCTCATATTCATAACCGGTAATTGTTTGATGCTCAATATTCAATTTCCGTAATATTTCATCCAATAAAACCCTGGCTCCGGACCCGCACTCGCGATTGACGAAACGAATATCCGGCCTGGTTAAGTCGGTCCAAGTTTCAATGGCTTTGGGATTGCCTTTGGGCACATAAAAGCCTTCCCAGCGATAAACCAGGTTATAGATGGCCGTCCGGTGGCCGGGCAATAACCTCCGTATATACGGCAGATTGTACTCGTTTGTGTCTCCGTCCCACAGGTGGGCGGTGGCCAAATTGGCGGTGCCGCGATACAGGGATAATAAACCAGGAATGCTGCCGATGTACTGCCGGAGAAGACGAAGCTGCGGCAGTTGTTTCTCAAGGTGCTTGGTCAAAGCATCAAGTACCATATCCTGGCCGCAAATAATCAATCCTTCTTCGGAATTAAAAAGGGTCTGGGTCGCTTTCACCATAGTTTGAGTTAATACCGGCGGGCAACCTTTGGCATTCTGTTTGTAGCGTTCCAGATCGGCGGGCTCGACCCGGATTTTACGGCCAATCCGGAAAGCGTTTAGTTCGCCCCGTTTAATTAATTCATAAACGGTAAAACGGGATATTTTAAGGATTTTGGCTACATCTTCCGGAGTGTAGGAATTATTATCAAACAATTTGGTTCTCCTTCACCAGCATCACCGCAGTTGGCTTTAATCAAAATTTTATGGCCCCTTGTAATTTTGATGATAAATTCATGTAAATTTAATGTAAGCTTTTTGCATATTCCTATTGAATTTTATTATAACATAAAATATAATCGGATCAAGTAAAGTTATATTGGTTTTTGTTTGGTGGTGTTAGTGGATGATTTTTGGTAAGGGAGTGATTTGGAAATTATAAAAAATTTATCGCGGAATCATATATGAATCAAGCCCGAATGAGTTTAAGGAGGCAAAAATGATGAAACAGAGACAGAAATGGTTGCTTTTTTTAGGGATGATTATAAGCATGATGGTGGCCGCCATCGGTTTTGCGGCGCAAAAGCCGGTGGAATTAAACGTTTCGGCTGCGGCCAGTCTTAAGGACGTATTAACCGATATTCAGAAAAGTTATCTTTCCAAGGAACCTAACATGAATATTATTTATAACTTCGGTTCCTCCGGAGCGCTGCAGACCCAGATTGAACAAGGTGTCCCCTGCGATTTGTTCATTGCGGCGGCGGTGAAACAAGTGGATAACCTGGAAGGGAAAGGCTTGCTAAAAAAAGGAACCAGGAAAAACCTTGTATTGAACCGGTTGGTATTGATTGTGCCCAGTGATTCGAAGAGTGACATTAAGAGTTTCACGGATCTCTCCAAAGACAGTATCCGGAAGATAGGAATGGGGGAACCGGTATCGGTGCCTGCCGGTCAATATGCCCTGGAAGTCTTTAAATATTTGGGAATATGGGAGGGCATTCAAGGCAAAACGGTTTTGGGAACCAATGTCCGGACGGTTTTAACTTATGTGGAAACCGGCAATGTTGACGCCGGTGTGGTCTATGAGACCGACGCGCTGATTAGCGATAAGGTAGTAGTGGTTGCCGTGGCAGCCCCTGAAAGCCACCAGCCTATTGTTTATCCGGCGGCAGTGACTGCCAAGGCGGATCATCCGAAAGAAGCGGCCAAGTTTCTAACCTATTTATCAGAAAAAGAAGCTGGGAGCTTGTTCGAGAAATATGGGTTTACGGTAGTGAAGTAGATTTTCCTGCTGGACTGTAAAACCAACAGATTAGGTGATGAATGGTGTTTGATTGGCAACCGGTTTTTCTTTCGTTAAAAATTGCTGGTATCGCGCTTTTCTTTGTCAGTATATTAGGACTGTTGTTGGCGTTGCCTTTGGCCCGGCATTGTTTTCCCGGGAAAGACATGATCGAGGCGATTATTACGCTTCCGTTGGTGCTACCGCCGGTGGTTACGGGATTTGTGCTGCTATTATTGATTGGCAGGAGGGGGCCTATCGGGAAGATGATTGAGCAATTATTTCATTCACAAATTGTCTTTACGCCATTTGCAGCTGTTTTGGCGGCGATTGCGGTTTCTTTTCCGCTGATGTACCAAAGCGCCAAAGCAGCCTTGCAAACGGTGGACCAGCAATTGGAAGATGTGGCCAGAACTCTGGGAGTAAGTGAAGTGAAAGTATTTTTTACGGTCACCCTGCCGCTTGCCTGGCCCGGATTGTTAACGGGAATGGTTTTGTCCTTTTCCCGGGCCATGGGTGAGTTTGGCGCCACCGCCATGGTAGCCGGGAATATCCCCGGCAAAACCCAAACCGTACCGGTTGCCATCTTTTTTGCGGCGGAAAGCAACAATATGACCACTGCCGGATTATATGTATTGATTATCAGCCTGGTTACTTTCGTCATGGTTTTCGGGGTAAACCGGTGGTCGCGCCGGAAGATGAGCCGGTTGTTGCAAGGGAGGAGCAGCCATGTTAACAGTTGAGATTCGGAAACAATTGCCGGATTATTTATTGGAAATGAAATTTGCCGTGGCTGATAATATGACGGTTTTGTTCGGACCGTCCGGTTGCGGTAAGACCACCATCTTGCGCTGTATCGCCGGTTTGACCAGGCCCGACCAGGGGCGTATTTGCCTGGATGAAACCGTCCTTTATGATTCGTCCCGGAAAACATGCCTGCCGTCGCGATATCGCGGTATCGGGTACGTCTTTCAGGAATATGCCCTGTTTCCCCATATGACCGTCCGGCGGAACATTATGTACGGAGTAAAAAACTATAATACCGCCGCTGCAGACACTTTGAATGAGTTATTAAGCTTGTTGCAAATCGGCAATTTAATCCACCGGTATCCTGCGGAGTTATCCGGCGGCGAGAAACAGCGGGTGGCGTTAGCCCGGGCGCTGATGACCGGTCCAAAAATTCTTTTGCTTGACGAGCCGTTGTCGGCACTAGATCATGAAATTCGCTTGGAATTGCAGGATGAGCTGTTGAAGATGCAGCAAATGTGGAAGATCCCCTTTATATTGGTCACCCACGATCTCCGGGAAGCTCAAAAAATGGGCCAGCAAATTATTTTCATGGAAAATGGACGTCCAGCCCCAAAAGATAAACAAATCCTTTTTTTCCAGCGGAGCCTGCAACTATAACCGCGTCAAGTTCCACTTGGTTCAATGGATTCCATTTGAATTCGGCAAGTAACTTTAAAAATAATTATATTCAAAAAAATTTTTTCTTTTGGCAGTCAAGCCCTGACGGTTATCTCAGTACCAAGTGACATTGAAATGTGGTAAAATTATCGATGAACTTGGCAGACTGTGATAGGTAATTATTCTTAAATAAAGTTTGCTTTTATACAAACTCTATTAAGGATAATTTTTTAATTGTAGCTATGCTACAATATAGATTGGGGTTTGATTCATGCACTTTCCTGTATCAGGGGTAGATGTCTTTCCGCTTATCCCCCCGTTAGTAGCTTTAATAGTATCTTCTTTTACTGCTTCGGCTGGAATCTCAGGAGCTTTCTTGTTACTACCTTTCCAGGTTAGCGTGTTACATTTTAATAGTCCTTCGGTAAGCCCTACGAATTTAATTTATAACATCATCGCTATTCCCGGGGGATTATACCGGTATATGAAAGAAAAGCGTATGGCATGGGCTTTAACGTGGATTGTGTGTATCGGTACTCTGCCAGGCGTTTTTATAGGGGCGTGGCTAAGGATCCATTATTTTCTAAATCCAAAAAACTTCAAGTTCTTTATAGGTATTGTTCTTTTATATTTGGGCTATCGCATGGCCGGGGACATTTTCGGCTGGAATAAAAAGACAAAAGCACAGAATGCCCTACTGAATAAAAAGTTTGCCGAACAGATTGCACGTATGAAGGAAGCGAACGTAAGCCGTATGACAGCGGGGATTCCTGCCGATGCAATCGTCAAAACAAAGCACTTCTCACTTTCAAAAGTAGAATATGAATTTTGGGGAGATACTTATTCATTTAATACCATACCCGTACTTATTCTGTCGTTGGTGGTGGGGTTAATCGGCGGAATATACGGGATTGGCGGTGGCTCAATCATTGCTCCGTTTTGTGTTTCGGTTTTTGCGCTGCCGGTTTATACTGTGGCAGGAGCTGCTTTGGCAAGCACATTTATAACCTCCATTGCAGGTGTAATCTATTATCAGATATTAGCTCTTACCGCTGTGCCAAATGCCGCAGTAATTGCTCCCGACTGGCTTTTGGGTTTACTATTTGGCGTAGGCGGTATGTGTGGTACTTATTTGGGGGCATACTTTCAAAGATTTCTCTCCGAAAGACTGATTAAAATAGTACTTTCATCCCTCGTTTTATTTCTTTCAATGATGTACATAATACAGTTTTTCGCGAAATAAGCTCATTACCTCTTTACCCTTTATTTCTCCGGTGTCCCATTCATTACAAAATCGTAATCCCCAGTATATCCGCCTAAACGTTTTCCCTATACCTGAGTTTCTATATCTATCAATCCTTTTATGCAAGTAGAAAGAACCATCCAGGGCAGTTAGCCATATATTATGGGTATGATTAGCCGAATGCAAAACTGTTGGTATAGCCGGATTTAATTTTAGGCTGCTAATCTAAGATATTTAAGGTGAAAGGGGTTTAAAGAGATGAGTATCGCTGAATTTGAGCTTACTCAATTGCCGGTAGGCGGTTTCGCCCGGGTGGTGGGCATCAAAGCGGAAGGGCTGGTTCGGAACCGTTTGTTAGATTTGGGTTTGGTTCCTGCAACAGTGGTTGAAGCGGTTCGCAAAAGCCCGGCGGGCGACCCGATAGCATATAAAATCCGCGGCGCTTTAATCGCGCTCCGCTCGGAAGAAAGCAGGCAAATTACGGTCCGGGCATTGGTTGAGGATTAGTTATGCGGACGGGATTTACAGGATTTATTGGGTTCAAGCATTTTACACTTCGTTTTAGTTCTTGCATTTGTAAAAAATCCTCTTAATCCAGTTAATCCTGTCTATATGTATATCAATTTGTAGGATGGTTCAAAAAATCTGTATATTTTGAACATGATTTGATTGTTTAGATACTATAGAACTAGAAAACTAAAGAACTAATGAATTAACGAACGGAGGTAAAAATTGGGACTCACGACACAATCAACCGGAATCTATGCATTTGTAGAGGAGATGCATCAAGATCCGAATTTTAATACGGATGCAGTAATTGCTCTGGCCGGCAATCCGAATACCGGCAAAAGTACAGTCTTTAACGGTTTAACCGGTCTTAACCAGCATACCGGCAATTGGCCCGGTAAAACAGTGGTGCTGGCCAAAGGAATTTATGAACACCGGGGTAAAAAAATCACCCTGGTGGATTTGCCGGGTACCTATTCTTTACTGGCCAATTCTGCGGATGAACAGGTGGCGCGGGATTTTATCTGTTTCGGTAATCCGGATGCCACGGTAGTGGTCGCCGACGCTACTTGCCTGGAACGAAATCTGAACCTGGTATTACAGGTGATGGAGATTACGCCCAAAACTATTCTTTGCTTGAATCTGATTGACGAAGCCAAGCGGAAAGCCATCCGCATCGACCGGAACGGGTTGGAAAGATTGCTTGGAATTCCGGTAGTTCCTACGGTTGCCCGGGATAAAGGAGGGCTGGCAGAACTAGAAAACACCATTCATGAGGTAGCTCTAGGGAAACGGCAAATGAATCCCCGTCAAACAATCTATCATCAGGCCATTGAAGAAGCATTACGGGAGCTTCAAGCCGAACTGGAAGAAGTTCTGCAAGGCAAGCTAAATAGCCGGTGGGTGGCTTTACGTTTGCTGGACGGCGATTCCTCGATTATTGATGAAATCCGCCGTTATCTTATCACGTCAACAACTCAAGTAGGTAAGGAGGTTTAAGGATAGGTGGCAGCAAATCAGGAAAACAGTTTTAACCATCTGGTCTTTAAAGCGCAGGCCGTTCGGAAACAGATGAATACGAACCTGCGTGACCAGGTCGTCAAGGATATTTATCAACGGGCGGAGGAGATCGCGGCCAAGGCGGTTGCTTTGCCCGATACCCGCAACGATTTGGACCGGAAGATAGATAACATCGTTACCTCGAGAATATGGGGATATCCTTTGATGTTCGCTTTATTAAGCTTAGTTTTTTGGCTTACCATCACCGGGGCGAATTACCCCTCGCAACTCTTATCCAATGTGTTATTCGGCTTTCAAGAACAATTAACCGGATTTTTCCGCTGGGCCGGCGCTCCCGCTTGGCTTCACGGCGTATTGGTGCTGGGATTGTACCGCTGTTTGGCTTGGGTAGTGTCGGTAATGCTCCCGCCGATGGCTATTTTCTTCCCGCTGTTTACTTTTCTCGAAGATTTGGGGTATTTGCCACGGGTGGCTTTCAATCTTGACAAACTTTTTAAAAAAGCCGGCGCCCATGGGAAGCAAATTCTGACCATGTGCATGGGTTTCGGATGTAATGCGGCGGGTATCATTGCCTGCCGGATTATCGAGTCACCCCGGGAACGGCTCATCGCCATCTTAACCAATAATTTTGTACCTTGTAACGGCCGGTTTCCAACCTTAATCGCCATGGCTGCCGTCTTTATGGGGGCGCTGGCGGCCGGAACCAATAGTTTTGCCGCCGCGGGTGTTGTGGCGGGTGTGGTATTGATTGGGATTGCGGTTACCCTTTTAGTCTCCCGGATTTTGTCCAAAACGCTCTTGAAGGGAGTTCCTTCCACCTTTACCCTGGAGTTGCCGCCTTACCGGATGCCTAAAATCGGAACATTATTAATCCGTTCGATCCTTGACCGTACTATTTTTGTTTTGATGCGGGCGGTGGTGGTGGCCGCTCCGGCGGGCGTAATCACCTGGATTTTAGCCAATGTTACTATCGGAGATATGAGTATCGTCGCCCGCCTGGCCGGATGGCTGGACGGCTTTGGCCGCATCATCGGCCTGGACGGCTATATTCTGCTGGCCTTTTTATTGGGACTGCCGGCCAATGAGATTGTGGTTCCGATTTTAATCATGTGCTATCTGGCGCAAGGAACCATGTTGGAATTGGATAGCATTGAGGCCTTGCGACAACTGCTATTAAACAATGGCTGGACCTGGCTGACGGCGTTGAACATGATCCTTTTTTCGTTGCTGCATTTTCCCTGCGCGACAACGTTGTTAACCGTCCGCAAAGAAACGCAAAGCACCAAATGGACGGTACTGGCGGCATTGATCCCAACCGGAGCCGCCATTGCGGTATGTTTCTTGGTGGCTCAAATTGTGCGGGCATTGGGTTTGGTTTAGTCGTTTCGGGTTTAGTATTTACTGTGATTCGAGGAGGTTCGTTCTGCGTTTCGTGTTCATTGTTCGACGATAAAGCATTGCGACTTGGAAACCTTGAACCCGAATTTGGAACGCTGAACGATGCGCCCGAAACCTCTTCACCGAGACCTGATGGTTATGAAAGTAATTCAACCCCATCTCTCTAATTTATACACTGTCTATACTTTACTGGCGATGAGCGATATCAGGCAGCTTCCCGATGCCGCCGCCATAGCCTCCGACTTTAAATGCCTTACCAAACGGGAGGCGGAGATCGCCGCCTTGATTTGCCGGAAGTTTCAGACCGGGATGATCGCCACACGGTTGATGATCAGTCCGAAGACCGTTTACCGGCATGTTGCCAATATTTTTACAAAAATTAGTGTTTTTAGTCGGGAAGAGTTGGTTGAAAAGCTCTTAAGCGGGTATTCCAGGGTAAAACCGGAATGAATTAGTGGAAAATTTTTAAGATGATACTGCTTGGTTAAGAATCGAGCGATCCCGGCCCATCTTTTCCGCGGAAGAGATGGGCCGGGGGGAGTTCATTTTTGAAATCCGGATTCAAGATATAGAAGCCTCATTTATTCAGATATAATGGAAGAGAACGCAGTGAATTAATTAAGTATCAATTTGCCTGTAAATCCCATTCCAGCACCACTTTAGCGCCGCTGGTTTCCGGGATGGTCTTGGAACCGGCCAGTTTGGTTAGGGAGTTCGGCAAGAGATTATCCGCGGCGGTCTGCCCCATGATTCCGTAAAAATCATTGAATTTGCCTTCGCCGGTCGTTATCTGGGCGGGTATATTTTCGACGGGCCCCGCAATGACAGTATACTTCCGCTTGGCCATATCAATCGACAAGGTGATTCCAACCTCGGAATCTTTAACGGTACGCGCCGGGCAGCGGACGGTGGTGGACGAATCCTGCATATCTGCGATGGTGGTTACGGAAATGTCGTCTTGGTTCATGAAGTGGTAGAGATTGGCCTTCTGACCACTATGAATGAGAACGAAATTTTTATAAGTTACCGACTCATTGACTTTAGCTTCAGCAGTATTGAGGGTCCTTTTCAAAATAACCGTCCCCTTATACTTTTGAGGAACTATTCCGGCTCCCGCTGCTTCAACCCGGTTAATCGTAAACAAAGACAATATTCCGGCAGCCAAGGACGCCAAAATAAGGAATAGGGGCACAAGGGCCTTTCTTAGCATGATGACCTCCTGGTGGTAATATTTTTTATTTTGTATGGTAATGTTGCCTCTCACCGCGGACGCGAGTAGTGAGTTATTCACTGGTAATCCCGATTAAAATGCTGGTTCCGGAATCTCCGGGAGTGAGAGTTACGCCGCCCTGGCGGGAGTCTTTTTGGAAATTAATCATTTTCAGATCACCGATTTCACTGGTTTTAACCATCCAACCCCGGGTTTCTAAATTCTCGACATAATAGTCAAAGATCTCCCGGACCGGGTCTTTGGAAGTGAAGGTAGCGGTGGAACCGGAAAGGGAGTCGTTTTTACCGCCGATATAACCTTCGGCCACGGCGCGGGGATAAACAGGAACATCTTTGGGAAAGTTATCCGGCAGGCCGGCGCCGACGCTCATGTTGCCGATTTGTATGCGAGCGCCCCGATCTTTGACGGTTACTTTCCGGCCGGTAGCTCCGCTGATTATCTTAGAGGCCAGACCCATACCGGCGTTCCGCGAAGCGTGCCGGCCGAATCCGAAGACCGAAAAGGCGAGACCGGCGACGAATAACACACCGGCCACGATTCCGGCGATTTGGAGCATTTTCTTTTCGGGTTTGAACGGAACGACTTCTTTCGTAGAGAGCTGTTGATAAGCGAGGGTGAGCCCCCCGACGCCGAAGGGCATGGTCAGGATGACTCCGATCCCCAAAATGACCGCCCCGACGCCGCCCAAAATGCCGATCAACAAAGCATAAAGCCAGAGAAGCAGTGGTTCGGTGGTGCAACAATCGATACTCCGCCGGAACGCTTCCAGAGGTTTCATCTTTTGGTCAACCACAAAACCGATGGACAAGAAATACAGCAACCCCAGCGCCGGTCCGGCGATCAGGTTAACGATCCAGCCGACGGCCGGAATGGCGGCGATAACCCAGGTGATCAGCATAGCGGCCCAGAGCATCAGCGTCACCAGTAAAGTAGGGATTAATTGATTGAAATGGGCGAAGATCTCGTTGAATTGGCCTTTCTCACCGCGGGACAGTTTTAATCCCAGGGTCAGCAGGCCGCCGGCCAGCGGCCCGGCTAAAATCCCCAAGGTGATCACGGCCAATACTCCCGCGATCAGGCAGGCTAAAAAGAGGGTCATGAAATTCTTGAGATATAGATCGAAACTTTGTTGAATGTTTTTGCCGATGTTCATTGCTGATCTCCTCTTATCATTATTTGACCAGGTTCAAAAATGAAATATTTATTAAGTGTTAGAATAGTAATGCCAATAAACATAAATATTTTTATGATAATAACTGACTTATAAAGTAAATTTCTTATTTCTGTTCCGCCTTGTCGCCAACCGCCACCGGATAGTCGGAGCTTAATTTGGTCAGAACGGTGCAAGTAGCGGATTTCTCCTTGACTTCGGCGACCTTGATCTCAGCCACTGCCTCGGTTACTTCGTCGATGATTTCGCCGGTGGCCGGGTCTTTCACCACCTCCAGCATATGTTTGACGACGAAGATCATTCCCGGTTTAACGCCTGCGGCCGAACCGATGTTGATGATCACCCTGTTTCCGGAGGCATAGGCCACAGTACCGGTCAGTTTATCCGGCTCCCGGCCACTGGCGTACGCCGCGTCTCCCAATTGTTTGGCGACTTCGGCGACCGCGCTGCGGGTGGCTATCCCTAAGTCGGTCTGGCGGAATTCATCGCTGCCCAGGGCGATGGCATCCCATTTGTAAGAGACTTTAACGTTGGAGGTGTTCTTATTGCCTTTTCCGGTTACGCTGGCAACGATCTCGGCACTGCCGGTATCTACCAGCCGGGCGTCAATCGCCACGTTAGCCTTGGTGCTTTTTAGTCCTAAGCCGATGCCGCTTTTAAGGCTCAAACCGCCGATATCGGTACTTTTGAAGCTGAATTCGGTCACCCGGCCCATGACCAGGTATTGGACACCCAAAACCTTGCCGATCTTGGCGGCGCTACTGGTATCGACCCTGCCGCTGGCTCCGAAATTCTGTTCGTTCAGCACTTTGTCGATTTGTTCCCGTTCAATCAACCGGAACTTGCCGGTTTTCAACAGTTCGGTGACCAGCTCGTCGGAGATCCCTTTGCCCACATCCCAGTTGCCGCCCCACCAGCGGTCTTTAATGGAACCGTCGTCAAAAGGGAGGACGGCGATTTTATAGGGCGCCGCTGCGCTAAAAACCGGGAAGGCCAGCATAGTACAGATAAGAATAATTAATAAAGTTAAGAAAAGATTACGGTTCATTTGTAAAACACTCCTTTTTTGTGATTATCTTAGTAGATCTTGCTGTCGTAGCAAATTAATTCAGCATATAATAAACGGCGTTTACAAAGGTTCTATTGACTCTTCGTGTATTCGGCCGGAATTTCAAATAAAGACGCTGCCGCTTTCTCCGGGCGAAAATCCGCTGCTTCCATCGTTAACACGATTTTATCGTTTTCCTTGCTTTCGGCTTTGAGAACGATATTCATCCCTTGCGCGACATAAGCAGTGGTTGTTTTGCCGTTTTTTTGCATTCGGTAAATATCACACGGGTAATTTAAAAGCTTCGTCTCTCCGGTTTTTTGGCACTGATCCCAATCCCATTCAAAAGCGAATCCCCCTTTAACTGTGTCCCATGCGCCCTGATCAAGGGATTGTTCCTGATATTGTTTGCTAAACGAGTATAAAGTCCAGACCAGGCCTTTATCTTGTTGAAAGATCTTGCTCATGCGCACGGCTCCACTGGTGGAAAGATAGTCGATCCGCAATTTGATGCCGTTGTGCAGATAGTATTTTAACGTCATTGTCAGCGTTTCCCGGCCCATTTCCTTATACGAGTAAGTCAGTATATAGTTTTGCGGTGGAGCCCCCCATGCCAATGTAGAGAATAAAAGCAATCCGGCCACCAACCCAATTAACCTCAGTCTTAACTTCATTTTTTAACACCTTCCTTTTAAATTTATTTTTACCCCCACACTTCTCTCAGTCTTTGAAATTGCTCAACTATCAATCCGCGCTGACTCCGCTTGGGACCGGCCGTTTGTTTCGTTTAAGCAGAAAAAGGGGCAGTGCGGCGATGAACAACAGGATGACGGCCAACACCGGACGGTAAAAAAGCCAGGCGACGGCGATGGTCACCAGTGAAAGACTTAAAGCGAGCAGGAAAGCGATGAAACCGGTCCCGGCGCCTAAAATCCGGCCCACTATGGGAATGAAGGCGCCGATGGTGGATAGCGGTTTAAAGATCAAAACCAGTCCGGCCAACATCAAAATGAAACCCAGGAGACGCAATAACCAGGTCATCAGCTGATTGCTTCTTTGGGCGTTGGCCACCATGGCGGGAGCGCTGACGGTTCCCGTTTCCAGCAGTTCCGTCAGCCGGCCGTTTTGTGACCGGTACGGTTCGAAAGTATTGGCGATTTGTTTGGCGATAATACTCAGCGCAGTTGTCGCAGGAACCATCCGGTAACGAATCCGGTAGTCTCCCACCCGCGGCAGGTTCGGTTCCGGATTCTTCTGCGCTCCGATATAGAGGTAGTCACCGGACAACTTGGCCCGGGAACGGAGGGAGGCGGGTAGTTTAACGAGATCCTCCTGAGTCAGGACGAGTTGTTCGGTGGGGTTGATCTTGACGATCAATCCCGGTGAGAGGAGAAAAGAGCCTAAAGAGACGGTTTTAGCGGTGATGGCGGTGTTGGTATAAATCATCCCCGGATTGGCGTGTCCTGCCGGTTTTTTGAACCCTGCCGGGTCCTGGTATGTACCGGACCATTGGGTCTCATAGGTATAAGTAGTGACGGTTTCTTTGGAACCGCCTACTTTTTCCCTGGTTTCGGACTTGGTGGATTCGACCCATTGATACATTTCCACTTCACGGAGCAGCTTGATGGCCGGGGCCGATATTCCCAAACTTGCGTCGCTAAGTATCTCCGTAGTATCCGCCGTGCCGGTGACGTAAATTAATTTGCCTTCATTCTGGGGGGAGACCGCGGGGCCGGGAAGGACCAGCACCGTTTTTGCCACTTCCCGCAAAGCCTCTGCGGTCTTTACGGTACGGCCTTCATTGAACCAAAGGAGAAAGAAGGAGCCCACGAAGAGCAGTAATCCAATCAGAACTCCGGCCAGACTGTCTCTGATCCGGGAAAACCAGGATTGCGTAGTAACTTCCGTATAGGAATCTTTAGACATGATTATACCTCCTTTAAAATCTTTATAAATCTATTCAAGCCTATAGAATTCAGGAGTCAGAAGATTATAGCCCATGCTTGATCCATATCCGTATACTTTCTCACCAGTCCGGCCCTGCACCGGCCGGAGCTCTGGTTAGCGCCGGCGACGGGTTGCTGAAATCAAAGTCGATAGTGAGCTCGCCCTTGTACACGTTGGGCAGGGGCGGATCGCCAGGATTGACGCTGGTCCCGCCGTGCCAGTAATTGCTCCCGAGCGGGACGTTTTGCCCGCCGCCGCTCATGCTGCTGCTCAGATAGGCCGTTTTGCTGCCGTCGAAATCATTCTGGGCGATCTGACCCGGGCTCACGCCGGGATTGCTCAAATTGTTGAAATAGATGCTGTAGTAGCCGCCACGGAAGACATTCCGTTCCACTGCGCATGGCTTACCGCGCATATCGGCGCCTATTTCGAGGATGCTCTTTTCCAGACGGCAGTTCCGCATGGTGATCCAACTGTTGTTTCCATATATGTAAAAATAGGATCCCCCGGTGCTCTTGTTGGAGACGATATACGAGTTGTGAAACTTCACACCGCACCCGTTGATAGTGACTGCCGAACTCTCTTTCAGGTTTTCGATCCGGGTGTGCTGGATCACGGTGCCGGAATCGTCGGCGGGATCGTAACTCACCGCGTTGCTGATTTTGAGAAAGAACCCCTCTCCATCGCCCAGGACCCCTCCCCCGGATTTGTGCGCGGTAAAGGTGGCATGCGCAGCGCCGGAGGATGCGAGCACCCGCAGCAGGCCGCTCACTTGAAAAGTCCGGCCGGCCTCCAGGGCGATGGTGGTGTTATCCAGGACGTAAAGCTTGGTGCTGGTGGCCACTGTGAGGTTGTCGCCGTCTACTACCGTCGTGCCCTCGGCTACGTATGGACTCTCCTTCACTTGAGTAATGAAACCATTGGCGTAGCTGGCTGCCAGACGGGTGCCGTGCATGCTCCGGACGGAATTGGAGAACCCGGACTCGAGCGCGCCTGCGGCAGTGACTTTATAGTAATACCAGACCCCGTCCCCGGCGGGGGAGGAGATGGGGTCGTCGTAAGCAGTGGCAGAGACCGGGGATGCATTGAGCTTGACAAAATCGACTACATTTGTGCTCCGGTAAATGTTGTAACCTTGTAAACCATCGCCATTGCTGGCGTTCCAGCTCAATTGAATACAACCCAGCGCGCCTGCGGCAGTAAGTCCCGTGGGCGCTGAGAGCGCTACCGGCACCGTTGGATTTCCGCTTCCCGGGAGACTGAATCCGCTCGTGCCTAAGCTATTCTTCGCTTTGATCCATACATAATAGGTAGTTCCGTTAGTAAGATCGGTGATGATACAGGTGGTATCGGTATTATCGGAATCACCGGTGAATTGGGCGGCAGTGCTGGTATCATTGGCCGTATTAAACCAAACCTCGTAACTGGTGGCGCCGTTTACGGGGGTCCAGGTGACAATAAGTAGATGGTTTCCCGCTGTCAGTGATGGCGTTCCCGGAGTATCAGGAGAAGCTATGGATGCAGCAGGAATCCCGCTAGCCACCGGGCTGAATCCGCTCGTGCCGGCGCTGTTTTTGGCTCTGACCCATATATAATAGGTAGTTCCGTTAGTAAGACCGGTGATGACGCAGGTAATATCGGTATTATCGGAATCACCGGTGAATTGGGCGGCAGTGCTGGTATCATTGACCGTATTGAACCATACCTCGTAACTGGTGGCTCCGTTTACGGTATTCCAGGTTACGGTTAATTGGCTATCTGCCGCAGTTAATGTCGGCGCGCTCGGTGTAACGGGGACTGGGGTTTTATTGCCTCCTCCGCCGCATCCGGCGAGCGCACCCAACACAACTACGGCTACCAAACAAGCGATTATGATTGTAGGTGATTGATTCCGCTTCATGTCTGTCCTCCTATTCAGCATTGTTTAATTCTCATCCGGCCTATTTTCAGCGGCAACTTGATTCTTACTTGACAAAGATTGCGGTCGCGTATAAACTTCGTGTGGAACTATCAATCGTTCCCGGAGTTGGATCTTGGTTTTTCCAATAACAAGCGCGGGATGGAGCATTACCAGCGTTGTCGTGATACCAACCTGCGATATAAACACCGCCATTGGCGCACACAAAGATGGAAGTGGCTCTACAATCGAAAGACGGGCCCATATTCAGCGGAATGAGCGCCGGTTGATCGAGGGTGTCAATATCGACCGTCCAGTAACAAGGCTGCTCATAGAGTAACCGCTGGGGATATAGCCTCCGGCGACATAGACATCGTTACTGGAAACACAAACCGAATTGGCGGTAGCATACCCTAGTCATCACTAAGCGGGGTCCGGTTTGCATGGGAATTGGTCCAGTAACAGGCGATTGTGCGCCGTGTATCGGTATTCGTATAATATCCCGCGATATACACGTTACTCCATCTTCACTTGCATGCGCAGTTTCCATAAAGCGTCGTCCTTTTTGGACCAAGCGCCGCCATTCCACCGATGCCAACTGCCATTCGGCTTTTGATCATATGTTTTAGTATCTACCCCAAGGCCCTTTTCGGTAGCATCGAAACCGGTGTAGTCTTTTTCATAAGAGATCCAGAGATCTCCCGGACCGACGGTTGGCTGTTGCCCGGCCGGTATGGCTATCGTATGCCAGCCCGAAAATGTGGGGTTGGAAGTGGTTTGGTACAACAATGGTCCCGGCGCATCCGGAGTTCCATGGCCATAAAGCTTGATTGTACAAATCGTACCCGATGCATTGAAGTGAATCTCGGTCACTTTTCCTCCCTGGTACGCCCCTAATTCATCCGGGGTAAAGCGCGCCGTCATCTCGTATATTCCTGAAGTGGTTCTTGCCCATCGCGTGGGATTAACGTCACTACAATATTGAAGCAGATAAGTTCCGGCGGGCGTCATCCATTTGGCGTAGAGTGTAACATTGGCCGCGCCCATCGTGAAGGTCTGGCCCTGGGTATAAGTAGTTCCGTTGCCGTTGGCCAGCGTGTTCCAACCGGAGAAGATATATCCGGTTTTGGCGAGATTACCAGGATTTCCGAGAACCGTGACGGTCTGACCTTGCTGGTATTTGGTATTATCTGTCGGTAAAAAACCGCTAGTAGTAGGTCCGTTGGCGTTATAGATCACGGAGTAGGTGGGGTTGGCAGTCCATTTGGCGTATAAAGTAACATTGGCGGCACCCATTGTGAAGGTCTGGCTCTGGGTATAAGTGGTTCCGCTACCGTCCGCCCGGGTGTTCCAGCCTGCGAAGAAACTACCTGTTTTGGTCAGATTTCCCAGATTGCCAAGGATCGTAACGGTCTGGCCTTGTTCATAATTGGTGCTGTCTACCGGAACACTTCCGCCGGTATTGCTATTGCCGTCATAGGTCACGGTATAGGTAGGGTTAGTAGTCCACTTGGCGTATAAAGTAACATTGGCCGTACCTATCGTAAAGGTCTGGCCCTGGGTATAAGTGGTTCCGTTTCCGTCCGCCTGGGTATTCCAGCCTGCGAAGACAAATCCGGTTTTGGCCAGATTACCGGTATTTCCGAGAACCGTGACAGTCTGGCCTTGTTGGTATTTGGCGCTGTCGACCGGGACGCTTCCATCATCGCTGCCGTTAGCGTCATAAGTCACGGTGTAGGTCGTTACTCCGCTGCCACCACCGCCACATCCGGTCAAAACCATAAGGACCATTAAGGATATAATGCTGATTAATAGGAATTTCTTCATCGATTTGTTCCTCCAATATGTTTCAGACATTCCGTCTACGATAGCCGGCTGAATCTGTGGACATTCCCGTTCCGATGTCCTGAGGCACCCTAAGCTGTGGGTCAGATAAACTGTTATTTATCATGGCGGCCTGGCCTTGAATATGGCTGGTTCCCTTTTCCTCGGCCTGCCAGGTTATTCAAAGAACTTTCTTCACCAGCCGCCAGGAGACATTCAACGTCAATTCGCCGCCACGGCCAAAAGGC
Source organism: Bacillota bacterium (assembly GCA_029974635.1). GTDB lineage: Bacteria > Bacillota > UBA4882 > UBA8346 > UBA8346 > JAEZJQ01. The sequence goes on from JARKQY010000031.1 coordinate 56,895, forward strand.
ACTTTTACTTGATCACTGCCACTCAATTCGTTAATGTTGCCTGGAATGGCTATGCTTTCAACTTGAGCGCCCGGAAGATAACCTTCATCATCCCTATGGCTTTCATCCACTACTTCGCCGGCTTCATCCTTAAGGTACATGTCGCCTTTCAGGGGAGTAGGCGAAAAAGAAAGCCGGTAGGTATTGGAATTCAGATCCGCAATGATCCGGATATCCAAATCCGGCCAGGACGGCCAGGAATAAGTGACGGTCTGCGGAGGACAAACTGTGGTCTCGATGTTATATGCCGCGCCCAAAGTGATTTTGGTGGTTTCCCGGTAATGGCAGTTGGAGGCGACCACCGGCTCATCCCGTTTTAGCGACCAGCTGTACCGGTTGTTTACTTCGGGATATGGACCGTACATGGTAAATTCGATGGTTCCGGCGGTATCAACTCGATAATCATAGGTGGTTCCGTACGAATCGGAACCAGTGGTATGACCGTTCTGGCAGGTAACCGTGATGGTGCCGCGCCAACTCTTGACGTCTAACATCGGGTTCCCTGATCCTCCGGAAGCGATAACCTGGATGGTAGCCTGGCCGCTTTTGGATGGATCAGCGCTACTGGTGGCGATGACATGGTAAGTCCCGGTTAACAAAGGCGCGGTATAGACACCGGCAGAAGTAATCGTTCCTCCGTTCGCCTCCTGCACCTTCCAGGTAACTGCGGTATCGGCGGCATTGGTGACGGTGGCGGTAAAGGCATGCTCCTCCCCAGGCGTCAAGGTGACCTGGGACGGTTTGACGGTAACTGTGATTCCACCGGAGGTTCCGCCGCCGCACCCAAGGGCAGTGGTTAGGCTAAGCAATAATAAAACGGCGCACAATCTTTTCAAAACCAAACCTCCCAAACAATCGTCTTGTGATAATTGTGCCAATAGTGATCAAAAAGCTTATCAGTTCTTCCGTGTCAAATTCCAGGAAACTTCCAGGTTAGCCCCGGTAAATGGGTCGGGGTTCAGCGTTATTGAACCGCTTAAGAAGGATGGATTCACAGGAAGATCTGCTGTAAATACCGCGCCTCCCACAGTCCATGGTAAATACTCCGCCGATAACTGCGGAGTATACGTACATTCGTAACTAAAAGAAGCAATAATAAACTTAAGCGTTTTCTGAGTAGGATCAAGTATCATTGACACCCAATAGGTATCAGGGCGCGGATCTTGCCAGCCATTGGATGATATTGTAATATTGGGATTCCCCGGCATAATATTGACAAAATTAGCCGAAGCCTCAATCTGGGTATGGTCCGCATGCCACCCGCTTGGCCTTTCGCTGCCGTTATCGTTATCCAGACACAGTTGATTTACTTGAATGGTTTCCTGCTCATTATAGATAAAGGTTTGCCCCGCTCCGGTCCTGGTCAGTGTAATCGTGCCGGTATAGTATGGTTTAGTAGACACACCTATACGTACATGCACCGTGGCCATGTCGCTTTTCGCCGGATCGGCGATACTGGTGGCTATCACATGAAAATCGCCGGTATGGTCGGGCGCTTGATAATTTCCTTGGTCATCGATGGTTCCGCCGTCGCTTTCCTGAACTCTCCAGGTAACTCCAGTATTGGAATCGCCGCGGACCGTCGCCGTGAACTGTTGGGTATCCCTTGGCGCCAGGGTCACTTCGTCGGGAGCGACGGTTACGGTGATTCCCGAATTACCGTTGCTTCCGCCGCAACCGGCCAGGGCCATAAGAACAATAAAGCATAAAACACCGACTCCCGCTAACTTTTTCATTGCCAATTCCTTCAATTTTCAATTCCTCCGTGTCAAATCCCAGGAAATTTCCAGGTTGGCTCCGGTATTCGGGTCAGGGCTTATCATCGTTGAACCGCGCAAAACGGGTGGATTCGCCGGAAGCTCCACTGTAAACAATACGCCCAGTATCGGCCATGGTGAATGTTCCACCGGCGGATCATAAGTACATTCATAATCAAAACTCGAAATGTTCAACTTAAGCGTTTTCTGTTGAGGGTCCAGGAACATGACCACCCAATGGGTATTCCAATAGTCGCCGGGGAGCGCATTATGCAGGCCATTGGAGGATATCGTAAAATTAAACTCCCCCACCGGAGCGGTATTGCTAAATTCCGCTGAAGCATCCAGTTGGGCGGAGTATGCTACCCACTCGCCCTTGCCGCCGCCCATATCAGTATCTAGGGATAGCTGGTTCACTTGAATGATTTCCCGCTCATTATAGGTATAGGTTTGCCCCGTTCCGGTCCTGGTAAGCGTAATTGTACCTGCATAATATGTTTCGGTAACTCCGCCTCCGCCGCCATTGCCGCCGCTTCCACCGCCGCAACCGGCCAGGGCCGTGAGAATGATACAGAATAAAACACCGGTTCCCAATAGCTTTTTCACTTTTAACCCCCATGCCTTATTAGCGCCAAACTATATCATCAGATGTTATAATTTTGTTACCAGCACATCGTCGAAAAAGCCAGTCGAGGGAGTGGAGCAAGTCAAGCCGATCTTTCCGCTGCTGAAGGGATTGTTATTATCCGTATACGTAATCAGGGGGTCTGTTCCATCTCCGGCATACGCCGCCAACGCGGAACCGTTCACTTGCAGCTTGATTTGATAGTACTGACTGGTACTGTAGCTGAAATCGCTTGAACCCAGTACGGTAGCGCTTCCGCCATACTTCTTTTTGAGAATCAATTTCTGTCCATCAAGAACCGCGGAGTAATAATTGTCTCGATCCTGAAAACAGGCAATTAGGCCGATGGTTGAGGAGATCTCTGGCTTAACCTTCGCAGATACGAAGTAGTTGGCCCAGGTCGCATCGCCCGCTATCACGCTGCCCCAACTACCCGTCGTCAGCACCTTTGAGCTTATGCTGGCATCCTGGACGATCTCCCATTTCGCTCCAGAGGGGTTTACATCGACTACCACCGTCCAGTTGGCGCCTAATTCATTCCGCTCAAAATTGTCGCTGAACGATGGGGACGATGGGGACGATGGGGACTCTTCATTACCACCGCCGCCGTTACCACCGCCGCAACCGGCCAGGGTCATGAGAACGATTAAGCATAAAATACCGATTCCCGCTAACTTTTTCATTGTCATTTCTCCAATTTTTATTTTTTTGTTAAATCCCAGGCAACTTCCAGGTTGGCTCCGGTATCCGGGTCTGGGCTGATCGTCGTTGAACCGCGCCACAAAGGATGGATTCAACTACAACCGCCCCGCGATCACTTTGCCGATGGCGATCAGGAACTCCTTGTTTTTGGGATCCTTCGCGCTGGTAATGGGAGTCTGGAGCATTATCCCGAACTTGCCTTTCACGAAGGTCAGGCGGTAAGGCATGTCGCTCAACGTATAGGCGGCCCTTTCGCCGATCCCGGCCACCGTAGTGTAGTATTTCTGGTTCTTGCCCACCTCTTCCTGATAAAACTCGGGACCGTAAAAGCGGGCTTCCACGATCTTTTCGTTTTTGGCGTTGTAAAACTCCAGGGTCAGGGCGACTTCCTTCCGGATTACGCCCTTGATCCCGGCGGCCTTCTCGACATCGGCCACGGTCAGGTATTTACCGTAGAGACTGTTACTGCCGGCGGCCAAAGACGCGCTTGCGAATATTGCCAGAGAGAGCGTGGTGACGGCAATGATTAAAATTAAAAAACGTTTCATGGTAGTTCCTCCTGTTTTGATGAATTCTAAGGTCTTGTAATCCCAACAAGCTATTGTTACCGTTTGATACCATTTGGGTTTTGAGCCGTATAATCGGCTGCAATCAATTCAATTCATTTCTTCCGCTCCAACGCCCACTCCAGCCTCATGGTAACGCCTTCAATCGTATCGATAGCCTCACCTTGAATCGTATCTGTCAAAATTCGTAATCATGCGATCCTCCAACAAGCGTCGCCGCGCCACCAAAACTGCGGAACGGTATCGCTACCAACCGGAATCCGGGTGTGCCAGAAGCACTATTGGTTTGTATCGTATTATTCACTTCCGGCAATCATGTTCGGAGTCCGTTTCGCGTCCAAAATTAATTGAATGCCTCCATCCCTATTAAACCAAACGATCTTCATCAAAATCTTGTCAAAAACTTATCAAAAGTAAGGCGTCCATATTTACCGGTGGAAACTTTTTCTTTAGCGCCGGAACGATAGCGCCGGAAAATTTCAACCGGAGCCGTCGCCACAATGTAAGCTGCTAATAAAATGATTGTTATAGTCCATAATCCGCTCCAAGTTTGCAACACATTTCAAAAGCTTCCTCATGGTTTTAATCATGTATCAATCTCCTATATTATACCGGCTTGCTCTCAACAAACTCTCAACAAGCGGGCGGAGGAAACCGTAAAACAAAATAGAATATTTAACTGAATAATCTTAACTTTTACCGGCTTTGAGCCGCCTGGAATGGGGATTTTTTGCTCCAAAAATTTTGTGTAAAGTTGGTTTTGCCATGGCTGAGATCTTGTTCTCCAAATTGATGCCGCCCCGGGAAGCCCAGGGGATCATCATGCGCCCCAGATTGCTAAAACAATTTTCCGGTCCGGAAAACCGGAAGCTTACGTTATTAACCGCACCGGCCGGTTACGGGAAAACCGTTTTCCTGTCCCAACTGGCTGGCAGCATTCAGAAACCGCTGCTTTGGTACCAGTTGGATAGTTATGACAATGATCCCGCTGTCTTCTTGCAATATCTCCTGACTGGCCTGGGGCAACATTTTCCGGAGTTCGGCGCTAAAATTCTACAACAAGGCTTGGTAACCCATGGCCGCTTATTGGTAACGGCGATCGTCAATGAATTAGAAGAAAAAGCACAGAACGGCGTGGTAATCGCTTTGGAAGATTATCACTTGGTGACTGAACCGGCGATTCACGGATTGATCGGGGATTTACTGGAACATCTTCCGCCGGGAAGCCACTTTTTAATCACCAGCCGGACCCCTCCGCCGCTGGTGTTGTCACGCCTGAAAGTCCGGGGCGAAGTGTTGATTGCCGGACCGGAGGAATTGCGGTTTACCCGCCAGGAGATAGCCGATTTTTTGGCGCGGAATGGGAAAGCGGTATCCGACCAAGTCTTGGCGACCCTGGAAAGCAAAACATCCGGCTGGCCGGCAGCCTTGCGGCTGGTGGGAGATTCCGCAGCGGGAGTCGGCGATCTGCTGGAAAAGCATAGCCGGCGGGAAATATATGATTATCTGGCTACCGAAGTTTTGGACCGGCAACCGGAAGAGATCCGTTCGTTTCTGCGGGATACTGCGGTGCTGGAAGAGCTGACAGCCGCTTTCTGTGATCAACTACTTGAGCGGAACGATTCCGGCGGGATTCTCAGTTGGCTGGAAGAGCGGCAGCTATTTGTAATCCCCTTGGGCGGCGGCGGTGTTTACCGTTATCACCAATTGTTCCAGGAGTTTCTTCAAACTCAGTTGCCGGCGGAGCGGCGGCAGGTATTACTTGCCCGGGCTGGCCAGCTTTCCCGGCAGGCCGGTCAATTGGAAAACGCCGTGAAATATTTGAGCGGGGCCGGTTTCACGGCGGATTTGTACGCGGTGATTCAAGAAGCGAGCCGACAAGCCCTTTCCCGCGGCCATTGGCAGATGGTAGCGGGCTGGCTGGAACTTTTACCGGCGGAGGTGCTGGCGAACGAACCCTGGTTCGCCTTGTATAAAGCCCGGATTGAAATGTACCGGGGCCGCCTCAATGAAGCCGAAAAATGGATTCAGCGGGCCGAAAAACTTTTCGCGGATCGCGGGGACCAAAGTGGTTTGGTGGAAAGCCGGTTGCTTCAGGCGCCTATCTTACAACGACAGGGCCGTTATCAGGAAAGCCTGGATCTTTTGGAATGGGCGGCTGCTTTCATGGGTGAAGCAGAAAAGGCTTCTCGTTTCGATTTGATTATGGAACGGGCTTTTTGCCTGGCTTTTACTGGACGTTATGGTGAGACCCAGGCGGTCCTGGTCGCGGCGCTTGAACAAATGAAACCGGATGATAATTATGTCCGGACTCATTTACTGGAAGCTTTGGGGGATATTTTTTGGATGCAGGGGCGTTATCCGCAGGCCCTCCAGACCTACCGGAAAGCGGCTGAAATTTCGCCCGACCGCATCTTGCCCGGTTATTACACTCAGGATTTAATCACCCGGATTTATCAGGATTGGGGCGAATGGGAGCAGGCCTTCGATTATATCCAACGCAGCATCGCCATTAAAGAGAACTACGGCTTGACCGAAGCCTTGCCTTCAGCTTATCACTTGCTGGGCGAGTTGTATTATGACAAGAAAGAGTGGTCTTTGGCCCAGACCTATTTGCAGCGGGCCATCGATTTGCTGCGGGAGAATGATGGCGACAAGTTTGCCCTTACCATGATCCGCTGTTCCCTCACGGAGTGTTTGGGTCTTCAAGGACGGTGGATTGAGGCCCGCTCCCAAGTCCAGGAGGCCTTTGCCGAGGCGCCTCCGCAGTCGCCGCATGCGCTGGCAGTCTGTCAACTGTATGGATTTTTGCCTTGCGTTCATACCGGGAGCTTTGCTGAAGGGTCGGAGTTACTTGCGGCCGGGATGGCCACTTTTCAAAAGTTGGGATTTAAAAAAGGTCTGGGATATGCTTATGCGTTTCAGGCATGGCGGGCTTTTCAGGCAAAGGACCCGGTGAAGGCCGGGGAGTATACCGAGCAAGCCTTGGTTGTGGCTGCGCAGCTCAATGATCAAACTCTTTTTTTGCGTTGGGAATCACTGCTTCAGCCGGTGCTCCGACTGGGACTGAAAATAGGGGTCGAAGTCGTATTTATACAGCGGATACTGGTCCGTATGGGAGAGCGGGCGTTACCGCTGTTAGTGGATTTAGCCGGACAAAGCGGTCCTGAAGTGCGGCAACGGGTCATCGCTCCCCTGGCCGAAATTGGCGGTCCGGGGGTCCGGGCGCAGATCGTTAGCCTGACGGAGGATCCGGATGGCGAAGTCCGGCTCTTGGCGCGGCTAACGGCTCAGCGGCTGGGTATCGGTGGTGCTGTGCAGTTTGAGGTTCCGGCCGCTTGCTTGGAAGTCCTTACTCTGGGCGTATTTCAGGTCTTTTGGCAGGGAAGGGAGAGCGATAAAGCCGACTGGCGCACCTTGAAGACCCGGGATTTACTGGCTTATCTGGTCCATCAGGGAGAACCCGCCGGACGGGAGAAGATTATTGAAGCTTTGTGGCCGGAGATCGATCAGGATAGCGCAGTGGCCCTCTTTCATACCACCCTGTATTATTTGCGGAAAGTCCTGAAAAAAATGGGCTGCCCGGAGATGATCCATTACAGCGGCCAGCGCTATCAGTTACGGCCGGAGAATTTCCGTAGTGACCGGCAACGCTTTCAAGAGATGGCAACCGCCGGTCTGCGTCCGGGCCTGGCACCGGAAAAGGCGGCCGGGATTTTGGAAGAGGCGGTCAGTCTTTACCGCGGGGATTATCTGGATGACCTGGATTATACCTGGGTCCTTCATCTTAAGGAGAATTTGAGACATTTGTGCGCGGGGGCCCGCAAATATTTGGTCCGCTACTATCTGATGACCCCAGACTATCTTCGGGCCGAGAACCATCTCAAAACGCTGGAACAATACGAGCCCTTTGACGAAGAAACTCATGGATTGCTGCTGACCGTATATGCGAGGCAAGGTAACCGTTCCGCCGTGAAACTGCACTTTGATAAAATGGCGTCGCTGCTAAAAAAAGAACTAGGACTGACCCCTTCCCGGACGATTTGTGATTTGTATGCCGGATTGATCGATAATTCCGGCCAGCCCTGAACAATGCGGATTTTACCTTTTCCCACCTTACACTCGTCATAATCTTCCTCAGTAATCTTGCCAATAGCGATCACGAACTTCTTTAATAATAGTTCGTCCTATTCGATGAGTTCAATTCTTAAAGTGCCGGGTCAACTCCCAGGCCGTCTTAGTGGGGACATGGAGAGCTCTATTATCCTGGGTAACCTCGCCTCGAATCGTTAAAGGCGTAAAGTCGTAATCAGCGATTTTCTTTTTTTTAATCCTTTGACCTAACCGGCTACTTGAAGCTCGGCAGTTTAAAGGGCAGGCTGAATTTCTCATAGCCGCTGGGAACTTCAAATAACGAGTCATCCTGCTTGCCGGTTTTGATGTTGGTATAATCCACCGTCGAAGTGGTTTTGCCCTTGGAGTCCTTGGTCTGGTGGCGGACGGAGAAGTTCAGCGAGTTGGCCACCCATTGGATCAAGACGCCGTATTTTTTGTTGGCGTAAGTATATTGGACGACCTTGCAATCATAGCCGTTGACCTTTTCGGTCCCTATTTCGCTGACGGTATATTCAAATTCTTTGGATTCGCCCGCCGGATGGGCCGGATTGAAGGGCAAGGCGACTTCCATATACTGTTTTTGATCGGGGATTAGGGTCCAGGACAATTTTTTATCCAGCCTCAAAATAGTGATGCTGTTTTGATTGTCAACGGATATTTCCTGCCGGATCTTTTCGCCTTTAATGAAAACTTTGCCGGTGGAAATTTTTCCTTTGACGTCGGTTATAGTGAGATCGGCGGAAAACTCGGCCGGGACCGCCGCGACGGCACAAACAGCCAATAACATTAACACCATTACCAATAATCCGTTCCAAAATTTACGGTACATTTTGAAAACCTCCTGATAAGTTTTTTAGGACTGCGGGCCTTTTGGCTATATAAAACCAATCCTTCTTATAACTACTAACTACTTTGTTATAACCTACACCATCAACAACCGCCCCGCTATCTTCTTACTGACAGCTAGCAACTGATCTATATTTAACAGGGTTTTCCCCCCTTCCAACGGAGTTTGAACCATGACACAAAACTTTCCCTGAAGAAAGGTGATCCGATAGGGCATACTGGAAATTGCCAGACCGGCTCTTTCACCGATTTCCGGAACTGCAGTATAATAATCCCAATTTTTTTCAACCTCGGTTTTAAAAAAACTCGGGCTATTAAAAACGGCTTCCAATATTTTCTCATGCTCACCGCGATAAAACTCCAGGGCAAGCGCGATTTCTTTTCTGGTGATGCCTTCGAGACCGGTGATTTTTTCAACATCAGCCGTAGTAAGGTATTTTCCATAAGGGCTTTCATTCGGAGCAACCGGTAAGGCAGTCATGTTGAACTCTCCTTTGGAATTGTTCCTCTTAATTAAATCAAATAGCTCTGACCAAAATTTTGTCAAAATCTTATCAATGATATGACATGCATGTTATAATAAATGAAGACCTTATGGAGGTGTGCAGATGACCCCGATTATGGTCACTAAACTTTTGCCTCCTCGGAGTGGCAGCGAATTAATTGAACGGCCGCGCCTTTTGGAATTATTTTCCCTGAATCAGGGGGCAAAATTAATCGTTGTAGCAGCGCCGGCCGGATATGGCAAAACCGTAGCAATCCTTCAATACGTCAATACCCTCAGGTCTCCGTTTATCTGGTATCAACTGGATCGTTACGATAATGATCCGGCTGTTTTTGTGCAGTATCTGATTGCGGGAGTCGGGCGTCATTTCCCCGGCTTTGGCACGGAAACGCTGCAATTGGTCTTGCAAAGCAATATTACGTCATCTTTACGTTTAATCGTGATTACGCTCATCAATGAACTGGCAAATCTACCGGAGCGGGATTTAACGTTGATTCTGGATGACTACCATGTGATCTTCACGCCGGCCATTCATCAGTTCATTCAGGAATTATTGGAATATCTTCCCGGCGACATTCGTCTGGTAATGATCAGCCGCACCTCACCTCCTTTGAATTTTTCCCGCTACCAGGTTGCGGGGGAGATGGTGCTGTTTGACAGCGACACCCTGCGATTTACTGTGCCGGAAGCACAAGAATTTATCGCGAAAAGACGGCTTGCTCCTTCCCCGGGAGTGGTTGATTCGTTAATAGCCAAAACCGATGGTTGGCCTGCCGCTTTGAAGTTGTTGACCGCATCCGGTATCACTAAAGATTTCGTATTCCAATCAAAGAACGCAGAATATATTTACGATTATCTGGCCAATGAAGTATTGGACCGGCAGCCCGAGGAGATCCGCGACTTTTTGATTTCCACCGCGGTGCTGGAGAGCGTCACCCCGGAAATGTGCGACTTATTATTGGAGCGGAACGACTCCCGCAGCATTTTGGACCGCTTGGAGAAACAACAGTTATTACTCATTCCGCTCGCCGGGCAAAGCAAGGCCTACCGTTATCACCAGTTATTTCGTGATTTTCTGCTGGAGCGGCTTGGTTCACGTAAAAACCCATTATTGCATCGGGTGGGAAAAATCGCGGCGCAAAACGGCGACTGGGATCACGCCATTGAGTACTTAAGCGCCGCCGGAATCAACCAGGATCTGATTCCGCCCATTGTCGAAGCGGGCAGGCAAGCTTTTCGCCAGGGGCGGTGGCAGACGGTGGAACGCTGGCTGGGAATGTTAACCCGGGAAGCGATTGCCGCGAATGAGTGGCTAGCTCTTTTTCAAGCCAGGATTGACGTCTACCGGGGAAAACTGGAGGAGGCCGAGGTTTGGGTAAGTAAATCGCTGGCCGGTTTTACCCGCCGGCAAGATCCGGAAGGTATCGGCGAAGGCTGGCTGCTCGAAGCGCGAATTTTGCGATGTTTGGGACGTTGCCGGGAAAGTCTGGAATTGCTGGAGCAAGTTGAACGCATTCTAGCGCCGGAAGAGTTAAAACAGCGTTTTGATCTGCCCATGGAAAAAATGCTGATTTTCGTTATCACCGGAGATTTCGAAGCGGCGGAAGCGATCCTTCAACCCGCGCTGGAGACGGCCCGGAAAGGGAACGACGGCCGTCTTACCGCTCATTTGCTGGAGGGTTTGGGCAATATCTACTATTTTCAGGGCCGATATGCCAAGTCGCTTCAATGCTATCAGCAAGGCGCCGCAATTTCTCCGGAGCAGATATTACCGAGTTATTATATGCAAGACAATATCGCCACGATTTATCAAGATTGGGGTGAGCTGGACAAAGCGTTTGAATATGCCGAACGCAGCGTGGCCTTGAAGGAGAAATACGGTTTGAACGAAGCGCTTCCGTCCGCGTATGTTCAATTGGCCGGGATCCGGGTTGACCAAGGCGACTTGAAAAAAGCGGAGGAGTTATACAACCGGGCGATTCAATTAATACGGGAAAACAAGGGAGAGCGGTTTTATTTAAAGCTGAATCTGGTTTTCCTGGCGCGTTGCCTAGGATTGCAAAATCGCTGGTTGGAAGCGCGGGAACGGGTTAGCGAAGCTTTACGGGAGGATATTCAGTCCGAGTTGGTCAATGCGACGTGTCAACTAGTGGGGGCCATGGCGTTTATCCGGACGGGAGATCCTGATAAGGGCAGCCAGATGTTAAACGAAGCGATAACGGTTTTAGAAGGAATTTCTTTTCCAACATCTTTAGTCTGGGGTTATACCGATCAAGCGTGGTATTATTGGTCCATTAACGAGATTGACTCGGCTTTGGAATCCATCCGGAAAGCCTTACATTTGGCAGCCCGGTTAAATTCGATCCAACACTTTATCACTTATTTCGAAATGCTTCGTCCCGTATTGACATTGGCGTTGGCGCACGGGAGCGAACCTTCTTTTGTCCAGCGGATTATGGTTCGTTTGGGAAAACGCGCGATGGACGTTCTATCGGATCTGGCAAAGCATCCCGCTACGGAAGCGCGCCGGAGGATCATCGGGCCGCTTACGGAGATCGGCGGTGATGAAGCCATCGCCATATTACGGATGCTGGGAGAAGATCGGGATGCGGGGACCCGTCAAGCCGCTCAAGCTGCATTGGAACGATACCAATCATTAATCTTCGTGAAACCGGTAACCGGGATCACGAAACAGAAACCGGTCCGCTGCTTGGAACCCGGTCAGGACTCCGCTCCGGTGCTGCAAATTGAAATGTTGGGACCGGTCCGGGTTAACTTGGCACAGGCCGATATCACCGGAACCAAGTGGCGCTTTATCAAATCGCGGGATTTGTTATTATATCTTGCCCATCAAGGGCAACCGGTGAGTATTAACCGGATTTTAGAGGATCTGTGGCCGGATATCCCGTTGGAGAAGGGAGTAAACCTCTTTTATGGCGCGTTGCATTGGCTACGACAAGTTATCCAAAAAAATTCCCGGCCCGAAATGGTAACCTATCGGGCGAAAACTTGCTACTTGCAACCTGCGATGTATACTACCGACCGGCGCCGTTTTGGGGCATTAATGAATGAAGGTTCCGCTGAATGTGATGTTACCCCAAAAAACGCCGGCTTGCTGGAAGAAGCGGTAGCGCTCTACCGGGGTGAATACTTAAATCAACTGGATTACCCTTGGGTTATTCCGGAACGGGAACACTTAAAGCGCCTTTATCTGGAAAGCGCCATCCGTCTGGCCAGGTTTTATCTCCAAAAACAAGAGCATCTTAATGCGGTTAAGCTCCTGGAACCTTTGGCCGATCAAAACCCATTACGCGAAGAGATTTTCGGGATGTTGCTCTCCGCTTACGCCGGACTGGGCGACCGGCTGGCTGTAATCGGGAAATATCAACAGTTAAAGGCCAACCTGGATGACGAGCTGGGATTAAAACCGGCGCCGGAGATTACGAAATTATATTACCGGCTGTGCGGTACGAATACGGGTTGCTCAGTGGATTGAAGCGCATAAACTGTCTAAATTTTGGAGGTACACCGATGACTCCTATGATGTTTACCAAACTTTTACCTCCCCGGATCGGCAGCGAACTGATTGAACGCCCCCGGTTACTGGAGCTGTTTTCCGGAAACAAAGAGGTAAAACTGATTACTGTCACAGCTCCGGCGGGTTACGGTAAAACAATAGCAACCCTTCAGTATGTCCATAAGGTCGGGTATCCGTTTGTCTGGTATCAGTTGGACCAATATGATAACGACCCGGTTGTTTTTATTCAATATCTAATCACGGGAATAGAGCGCCTTTTCCCTGGTTTTGGAGTTGAAACACAGCAACTGGTTTTACAAAGCAATAATGAGTCATCCTTGCGTTTAATCGTAATTGCGCTCATTAATGAACTGGTAAATTTAGCGAAGCGTGATTTAACTCTGGTTCTCGATGATTACCATGTGATCTTCACACCTGCCATCCATCAGTTCATTCAGGAATTATTGGAATATCTCCCGGACGGTATTCGTCTGGTAATTATCAGTCGAACCTCGCCTCCTTTGAGTTTTTCCCGTTACCATGTATCCGGAGAAATCGTGGTGTTTGACAGCGAAACACTCCGATTTACCATGTCGGAAGCGCGGGAATTTATCGCTAAAAAACAGCTTTCCCCTTCTCAAGAACTGGTTGATTCATTAATGGCCAAAACCGATGGTTGGCCTGCCGCTTTGAAGCTCTTGGCCTCATCCGTCGTCGCCGATGATTTTGTATCGCAATCAAAGAACGCGGAACATATCTACGACTACCTGGCCAATGAAGTATTAGACCGGCAGCCGGAGGAGATCCGCGACTTTTTAATTTCAACCGCGGTGCTGGCGACCATCACTCCGGAAATCTGTGATTTGTTATTGGAACGGGACGACTCCCGAAAGCTATTGGACCGCTTGGAGAAACAGCAATTATTATTAATCCCGCTGGCTGGGCAGAACAAAGCGTACCGTTATCACCAGTTATTCCGCGATTTTCTGCTGGAGCGGCTGGGTCCACGTAAAAACCGTTTATTACGGAAGGCGGGCGAAATTGCCCGGCAAAATGAAGACTGGGATCAGGCCATTGAGTATTTTGCCGCTGCCGGAAGCGGTCAAGATGTAAGCGCTTTGTTGGAAGAAACAGGCAGACAGGCTTTACGGCAAAGACGTTGGCAAACGGTGGAACGGTGGCTGGGACTACTGGATCGGGGGCAAATTGCCGCTGCTGAATGGCTAGCGCTGTTCCAAGCCAAAATTGCCATCTACCGGGGCAAACTCACCGAAGCGGAAAACTGGATCGATAAAGCAAGGGCCGGCTTTACGGACCGGCAGAATGAGGTCGGTATCGCCGAATGTCAGTTTTTACAGGCCAAGATCCTGAACCGTAATGGCTGCTATCAAGAGAGTCTGAATTTGCTGACGGAAGCTTATGCGGTTTTGCAACAGTCGGAGCCGGTGTTCCGTTTCGAATTACCATTGGAAAGAGCCTTGCTCTTCGTTCGCATGGGACGGCTCCGGCAGGCCGAAGATTTATTACTCAAAGGATTACAGGTCGTCACCGAGCAGGATGACCCTTGGATTACCGCCCATTTTTTGGAAGGACTTGGAACGACTTATTATATGTTGGGTCAAACCATGAAAGCCCTGGATTATTATGAGAAAGCCGCCCGGTTGTCTCCCGGGGGCATTTTACCGAATTATTTCCCCGATTTTATTCCTTTCCTGTATCAAGAGCTGGGGGATCTTGACCGCGCTTTTGCGTATCTCGGGGACAGTATCGCCACCAAGGAAAAAAACGGGCTCTTTGAATCGTTGATACCGGCTTATTATCAACTAAGCTGCATTTATACGGATATTGGCGAATTAGAACAGGCTGAAACTGTTTATCAGAAAGCTATTCAATTAATTGCCGAAATTGGCGGGGAACGCTTCTTTTGGATCGTACTGAAAGTGAATTTCGGACGAATCCGGGCGCTCCAGGGCCATTTGGCGGAAGCCCGGGTCATTATGGAACAGGTTTTAACCGAATCCCAGCCCGAATCCGGGGTAGCCTTACTGATGAACCAAATCTTTTACGGACTGGTTTTGTTACTCTCTGGTAGCTTCAAAGAGGCGGAAACAATTCTGCTGGATGCTTTGCAATCCGAGATTGAATTTGCGAAAGCGTTAACTTATGCTTGTTTTCTGTTGGCTTCCATCAAGTTCGCTACTGGAGACACGGAAGCAGCGGACCAGTATTCTCGAAGGTTCCTCGATTATTCTGCCAGTAAGCACTTTGAGCAGATGCATGTTTTTATGGTTGATAATTTATACCCGATTATTCGGTTCGGATTGGAAAACGCCGTTCAAATTTCTTTCATTCAGCGGACTTTGGTGCTGTTAGGTGAACCGGGTTTACCACTATTAATGGAACTGTCAACCCATCCCAACCCGGAGATCCGCAGCCGAAGTATCTTTCCTTTATCACAAATCAACAATGCCGCCGCTAAGGGAGTGTTACAATTGTTAGCGGCCGATCCGGATCCCGAGATTCGTAAATTGGTGAAACAATGCACTGTCAGTGCGGATAGTTCACTGGAAATCGCTGCGCAAAACCTGACTCATCCCAATCAGAAGCCAAGGCCGGCTCTCAAAACTAAGCCGGTAGTGAAGCGGAAGATTCACGATTTTTCCCCCTCATCGGCCATGCCCGCCCTTCATATCGAAATGTTGGGCAGCATCCGAATTGGATTAAATCAGCAGGATATTACCCATATCAGATGGCGTTTTACCAAATCGCGGGACCTTTTATTATATTTGGCCCATCAAGGCCAACCGGTGGAGATCAACCGGATCTTGGAGGATCTCTGGCCGGATCTGCCGTTGGAAAAGGCTATCAATCATTTTTATACCGCCTTGCACTGGTTAAGGCAAGTGATTCAAAGGGATTCCCCGGCGGAAGTGATCACTTACGCCTCGAAAACCTGTCAACTGCTTTCCGGGTTTTATGATACCGATCGCCAGCGTTTTGTAGCGTTAATCAATGAGGTTTCCAACAAGAGTCAATTATCCTTAAAAGAGCTGGCTGTTTTGGAAGAAGCGCTAAGCCTCTATAGAAGCCACTATCTATGCCAACTTGATTATCCCTGGCTTATCTCGGAGCGAGAGCATTTAAAACGACTGCAGCTGGAAACCGCGATTCGTCTTGCTAAACATTATCTCCAAAACCGGGAGCATTTCAAAGCTGCCAAACTCTTAGAGCCGTTGGCCGGAGAAAATCCCTTGCGCGAGGAGATCCATGGCCTATTGATGTCCGCTTATGCCGGATTGGGTGATAAGATTGCGGTCATTACACAATATAAGAAATTAAAAGCCTATCTGGATGAAGAGTTAGGATTAGCGCCCGCGCCGGAGATTACCAAACTCTATTATCAACTGTGCGGTTCAAACAAAAGAACGGGTAATCGGCTAAAAGAGTCTATGTAATTCCTCTTCTTGTTTCAATGGTTTACTTTCGAGTCATTGCTTTGACCCGAATATTTTCTGAGGAGTATGCAAACAGATCTTTATCCCGGATCGGCATACTTACCAGCGCATTTTCTTCTTCCATCCCAAAATATTCCATACAAACTGCAAAGATACTGGCGAGTTTCTAAGCGTTTCCCGTGAATCATTAGACATCCCAGTTCATGTTTTGCCAATTCTTCTTCCAACCACTTCATCATAGGTTCTGCTTGCAATGATGTTAGCATAGACTAAAATAGCTATTCATAAATAACGAAACAGGGGCTTAAAAAAAGCCCCCTGTTCATGCTAAACGCCCATGTATGCGGCACAACTAGGAATGAAAAACTTTGACAGAATTAACTGGATTAATGGGGTTAATAACTATTGTTTCATTTGAATGCCAATGCTTTATATGATGCTATATACGGAATTAAGATTATATATAAGCCATTTATGCAATTAAATACTAGATAACTAGATAACCTGGTAATTTATCATTAAATAACTTGATAACCGATAACTAGTGAACTAATGACTAGTAACCAATAACGTTTTATATTAACTAGGGGTGAAGCCGATGTTTAACCGTGATATCATTCTAACCGAAAGTATGGAGGATTATTTGGAGATGTTCTACCGGATTGTGGCTAAACAGGGATATATCCGGCCGGTTGATTTGTCAAATGCCATCAATGTAAAGCCTTCTTCCGTAACCCGGATGATTCAAAAACTTGACGAAGCGGGTTTTATCACTTATGAGAAATACCGGAATATTGCTCTGACGGAGAAAGGGATGACTTATGGGCGGTTTTTGGTATGGCGGGATGAGAAATTAACCGAATTTTTATGCCTGGTAAAAGCTAACCACCGAGTTAATGAGCAGGTGGAAGGGATTGAACATTACATAACACCGGCTACCATGAGAGTGATCCGCAATCTCATTATTTATTTCGGCTCCGATCCGAAGCGGCTGGCGGATCTGGAGAATATCCAATGCCAGGCGGATTATCCGGACGGCGAGGACTTGCGGTTGTTGCGGGCCTGGCTTTTCCGGCATGAAACGTGAAGCAGCAAATAAAATTATATTGAAATAAAAGAGATAGGTGAATCGCGGATGAACTCATTGATAGCAACACTGAAGAAGACGCTGTTGATTTATCTTCCGTTAGCCGGGAGTATTCTGTTTGCGGCTTATCGACTGCCGGATCACCCGGCTGCAAGCGTTTCCGTTCAAGACGTTCCTTTAAGTTACGCCTGGCGCGATTCATTTCCGGATCTTCCAAATCTGGACCGATTATTGAATGAGAATGTGTTTCATGATGAAAAACCAGGGGCGATGCCCCTGCTCCCAAAACCGGCAGTTTCCCAAAAAGCCAAAGTAGCGTTGATCATTGATGATGTTGGCCATAATCAATCCATTATCCGGGACATCGCCAAAATCCCGATTCCCCTGACGTGGGCATTTTTGCCATATACACCATATATCAAAGAGTGTCTTGCAGAGGCCAAGGCCAACGGCTTCGAAGTCATGCTGCATCTACCGTTGGAGCCTTTGGACCGGACTCGTGATCCCGGTCCCGGAGTAATTCGGCGTAACTGGACCGAAACCCAGATAGAACAGCAATTGAAGCGTAATTTAGAGGCGGTTCCCGGAGCCATCGGACTCAATAATCATATGGGTTCATTGGGCACGCAGGATCCGCATCTGATGGCTTGCTTGATGAGGATTATCAAAACAACGAAATTGTTCTTTATCGATAGCCGGACGAGTCCCAAATCTATAGCGGAAAAGTATGCAATGGAATATCAAGTTCCGTTTGCCAAACGCCATGTCTTTATTGACAATGACGCGGATCCAAATTTAAAAAAGGCGGCTTTGCGAGAGTTGATTAATATTGCGTTAAAAGAAGGTTCAGCCATAGGTATCGCCCATGTTAAAGACGGAAATGCCGCCGTTATCATCGAAATGCTCCCGGAATTCAGCAATGCCGGAATTGAGTTTGTCCCAGTATCGGAACTGGTAAACCGTTCTGATGGATAAGTTGTGCAAGCTTGGCCCAACGGTTATTTGGATCCAGTTTGCCGCTGAATGGTAAATGAAAGCTTTCAAATCGCAATTGTTCTTTTTTATTTTACGAACTTATTGACATTTTGTTATAAAGTAGATAGTATGATAAATATATATTCAATCAAAAACGGACTATGAATCGGTAATTCATTTTAGGGAAGGGAAACCTTGAAAAAAGCCTTCATTGAGGAAACAGTATTATTTATAAGCATCATCAAATGGGCTATTTTGGCTGCATTGACCGGGATTGTGGTTGGTTTGTCAGGTGTCATCTTTCTTAAATTATTGGGATGGAGCACAAGCCAGTTTCAAACTCAGCAATATTATTTTCTACTGTTACCGCTCGCGCTATTTTTAAGTAGCCTGATGATTAAATGTTTAGCCCCTGATGCGGAGGGTCACGGGACGGAGAAGGTTATCGAAGCGGTACATAAACGCTGGGGCAAGATAAAATTGGCCGTAGTGCCGGTGAAATTGGCAGCGACGATAATTACCATTACCGGCGGCGGTTCGGCCGGAAAAGAAGGCCCATGCGCCCAAATCGGGGCCGGGATGGCTTCCACCCTGGCGGATTTATTGCGATTGACCAAAGAAGACCGGAAGAAACTAGTCATATGCGGTATCAGCGCCGGTTTTGCCACGGTCTTCGGTACTCCTATCGCCGGGGCGTTGTTCGCAGTTGAGGTTCTGGTGCTGGGGAAAATTTTGCAAGATGTTTTATTCCCCTCACTGGTATCAGCTATTATTAGTTTCCAGCTTGCCAAGTTTCTCGGTTTGTCTTATTTTCATCAAACCATTCATTTGGGACCTTTTTCCCAGATATTATTTATGGAAGTATTGTTGAGTGGTCTCTACTTTGGATTAATCGCCTTTTTATTAGTGGAGACATTAAAATTAGCCGAAAAGTCAGCGAAAAAAATAAAGATTTGGAAGCCTTTCAAGGGATTGATCGGCGGAACCTTAATGGTAATCCTGGCCTTTGTGCTTTCACCGAGTTATTTAGGACTGGGAATCAATACCATTGAATCGGCTATTAACGGAGAACCCGTTCCGGCTTTGGCGTTTATATGGAAAATTCTTTTCACTTCCATTACTTTGAATACGGGTGGAAGTGGCGGTATCCTAACTCCGGTGTTTTTTATCGGAACCACTGCCGGAAGCACTTTTGCCCATATTTTTAATTTAAATCCCGCCATTTTTGCGGCAGTTGGACTGGTCGCCTTATTGGCCGGGGCGGCTAACACACCGATAGCAGCTTCGGTAATGGCGATTGAGATGTTCGGGCCTCAAATCGCTTCTTATGCCGCAGTTGCTTGTGTAGTAAGTTATATTGCCGCCGGACACCGCAGTGTTTATGCCAGCCAGCTTTTGGGGGTGACCAAAAGCCCTTCAATCAGCGCGCCGTTAATGAAGGAGTTTGAGAATATAAATGGGGTACAAGTTGCGAATAAACCGGGGAAGATTATTTATTGGCTGCAACGAATGATTGTATATGCAACAAAAGGCAAAAATAATTGAGAAAGGTTTTGGATAGTTGCCTTGCCGGTATGGAACGCGACTTTTTTTCAGAAAAAAGGATAAAGATGGAATCAAGGACAATTTTCCAGCTCGGGCCAGATAGCAAACGGGTTTATAGCATTTTACAAAAAAACGGCCCTTTGACCAAAAACGATTTAATGGAGATGCTGCGGACTAATTTTACGAATATAAACCGGATTATGGAACCGTTGGAGATTGAACGATTGATAGCCGAGTCCGGAATCGGAGAGTCTTCCGGCGGCCGAAAACCGGTTTTATATGATCTGAACCGGAACCGGTTTTATCTGGCGGGCATTGATATTTCGAGACCTTATACTAAATTAATCATTGCTAATCCCAAAATGGAAGTATTATATAAAAATAGTTTTACTATGGATGAGACCTGTGCGCCTAAAAAGACTGTAGAAATTGTAGCTTCCTTGTTTCGAAAGGGGTTGCGGCAATTAAAAATTGATAAGGAAAGTTTCTTGGGTGTAGGACTCGGTACTGTCGGACCGTTGGATAGGGCGAACGGAATTATGAGCCGGCCTAAGAATTTTGCAGCTTCCGGATGGGCAGGCGCTCCCATCAAAAATTTATTGGAAGAAGCTTTAGAATTGCCGCTAGTGATTGATAATGGAGCTAATACCGCTATTTTGGCGGAATATTATTTTGGCGCGGGCAAAGGATATCACAATCTCGCCTATTTTTATTGCAGCACCGGGATTAGGACCGGGGCTATTTCAGACGGATCAATTGTCCGGACTATTCATGATGCCGAGGATGCTTTCGGTCATATGGTAATTAATGTGGATGGCGAATTGTGCAGTTGCGGGAATTATGGTTGTATCGATTGTTATTCGTCAATTTATGCAATTGTTCATAAATATACGGCCGCGTTAAAACAAGGATGTCCGACCGCGATAATGAAACCGATTGCATCAATTAACTATATGGATATTTGCCAAGCCGCCGAGCGGGACGATACTTTGGCTAAAGAGATCCTCGTTAACGCGGCCACGATTTTTGGCGCCGGATTGGCTAATTATATTAATCTTCTTAACCCCGGCATGGTAATTCTAAGTGGTCCATTGATTAGCCATTCGGAAATCTATTATCAAATCGCCAGTCAAACTGCAGCTAGAAGATTGTATGACCAGGACGCCAATGAAATTATTTTTAGTAAAAGCGGCCGTTTTGGAGATGACGCCATTGCTTTAGGTGCTGCGGTAATAGTAGTGGAGAAACATTTGTAAATCATCAAACAGTTTTTAGTTGGATATGAATGGTATTCTTATAGAAACTTTCTATCAAAAAGTTAAAAAGTCAAACTTGAACTCTTTTAGCTGCATTTTATAGGTAAAATTACAGTTCTAATGATTTTTTCGGGACTGAATTTGCGAAAAGTGGAGACTTAAATGGAAAAGCCTAGAATTTTAATACTTTATTTCAGTGGAACCGGTAATACTTATTTTGTGTCCAAATTTATTCAAGCCAATTTATCCGGCGGCAATTGTGATAAGGCGGATCTGTTTTCAATTGAAGATATTTCCGGATGTGATATCGCCAAATATGATTTTGTGATTTTAGGTTTTCCCATATATGGTTGTGAAGCTCCGGATATTCTGAATGAATTTATTAAAGGAATAAAACTTGTTTCTCTCAAAAAAGGATTCGTTTTTTGTACGAAGGCAATGTATTCAGGTAATGCAGCTCGTAATCTGATTCGGAGGTTAAGAAATATTGGTTTCATGATATTAGGATATGATGAAATAGTGATGCCGGGGAGTGACGGAATAACATTTCTCAACAAAAATTCATCCTATATGAAAAAACTTTCTGCGAAAGACTTTTTCAGGACCAAGGGACTGCATGAAATGGTTAAAAAAATACAGCTATTAATCAATAGTTACCGTCAAGCCAAAGAAATTAGAGTAGCTTTTAATCCAGTTCGGTTTTTAATGACCAGCTTGTTTAAAATATTTATCCCAATAACAAATCGGATGAAGAAAAAATTTTATGCTGACGATAATTGTTTTCAATGTGGAATTTGTATAAGAATATGTCCTCAAAAGAATATTATCGCAACGAATCGAAAGATAAATTTTGATAATAAATGTATTCTTTGTATGCGGTGTATCAATTATTGCCCTAATGAAAGTATTCAAATAGGGGGATTCACCGAAGGAAAAGCCCGCTGGAAAGGACCGTATGATATTTATTACTCTGAAGTATTATTAAAAAAATGATTTAGCAATAGTAAATGTAACTCTATAGGATAATTTCATGGCTACTTTTTATCAAAAAGTTAAGAAGTTCATTCCGTTCGTATGCCATTTTATGGAGATCTTGTAATGGCGTATTCCGTGACACACTCATTTTTTAGCGGCAAGAACGGCAACAATTTTTGAAGGGAGGGTTTTCCATAACAACAACGCAATTTCTTTACTTTTATTTTGGTTTTGGATATAAAAAATCCTAGATTAGAGAGGTGTGAATTCCAATGAAACGGCATTATAAACTGACTATAATATTACTTGCGATTACCTTGGCCTTACTGGCGGGATGTTCCGCTAATGAAAAAGCAATGGTTGACGCGGTTAAAAGCGGTGATACGGTTAAAGTACAAAGTTTATTAGATAAAGGGGTAAGTCCTAATCTAAAAACGGATAACGGACAAACCATTTTAATGTTAGCCGTGTATTTAGGCCATACTGATATTGTCAAATCGTTAATTGAAAAAGGAGCGGACGTCAATGCCAAAGACAACAACGGAAAAACCGCCCTGATGTATGCCGCTGAAAAAGGCAATATTGAAATGGCAAGACTGCTTTTGGAAAAAGGGGCTGATATCAATGCGGCCGATAATAAGGGCAAAACAGCATTACAAACTGCCCGGGAAAATAATCAAACCACGATGGTTGAATTCTTAAGCAATTGGGGGAAACCGGTTCAGCCCCCTAGTCCAACAGTGGAAGCAACTGCAACCCCAACTCCGACTCAAAAGCCGGTAGCAACGACAACTCCGGTCCCAACAGTCAATCCCAATCAACAGTTAAAGTCGGTGTTTTTTGACTTCGACAAATCCACCCTCCGTTCTGATCAAACCGGAACAATGGAAACCAACCTTGCGATTTTAAAAGAAAATCCGGAGATGCACATAATTTTAGGAGGACATGCCAGTGAACGAGGTACGCGGGATTATAACATTGCATTATCGGAACGACGTGCCAAAACCATTCAAAAGCATTTGATTGAAAATGGCATTGCTCCGGAAAGGATAATTATCTATCCGTTTGGTGAGGATTATCCGCTTAAAAAAGGCAGTGATGAAGCTTCCCGGAGTTACAACCGCCGGGTGGATATTTTGAAGTGGGATACTATACTTACGGAAAAACAAGTTATTGAACTAACGATAGAATGATTGCCAGGGTTCCATTCGTCATGCCGAAAGCAGGGTGCTCAAATGCAAACTAAATCAGAAATTATTAGCTTTTACAACGCTTCTATACCTCCTTATATTGCAAACCGGACTTTGATCCGGTTTGCAATAATAAATAATCGATGAGTCGCAAGCAAAATGAAAAGGAGCTACTTCGGGTGCCAAAAAGATTTATTAAGACAATTGGATTTGGAATCGTAATATTATTGATAACAGGCATTTGGCTGGCTATTGGGGATTATTTTGCAACAAATCCTTATATTATAGGAGTGGTGAGAAACACAACTTATAGTGATATAGCTTACAAACTATACCGCAACGGAAGAATCAAGCTTTATAGCGATAATTTTCAATCCTTGCATGAATTAGCAGCGGGTAGAGTGGATGCGGTAATTGACGATCGTTTGGTGGGGTTAAACATGATGAAGAATACTGGTTATCATAATCTAAAAATGGCAGGGAAATTACTTAACCGGGAGATAATCGGGATAGCTTTTGACCGGAAGGATAAAGCTTTACGCCAGAAGATTAACCAGGCATTGAAAGAGATAATAAATAACGGCACTTATGCCGGGATCAGTATTGAGTATTTCGGCTGCAATATTTTAAAGGGCTCAAAATATAGCCTAACTCATCCGGATGAACAGCCGGCCACGGATGATTCCTGGAACCGGGTAAAAAAATCCGGACAAATCATTTTTGCAATGGATGGCGAGCGCCCTTTCTGTTACTACAATAATCAAAATGAATTGACCGGCTTTGATATTGAGATTGCGCAAGCGATTTGCAACCGGTTGAATGTAAAATTTGTTCCGGTTCACCTTACATGGGAAGGAATCGTTGAGGGGTTAAAGGCTGAACATTTTGACGGAGTATTGGGCAATATGGTGATAACCAAACAAGAAGAGATTGACTTCTCGAATCCATATTATATAACGGGAGCCCAATTATTCTTTACTAGAGATTCCTTGATTACCGGACCGAAAATTTTGAAAAAATCTTCATTTAAATAAAATGCCTGCTTTTAAGACACTCAGAGAGTTTTTCAGGTTTTAGTTTGCAAAGCTCAAATTCACAAAAAAAATATTTACAATGAATATAGTTATTTTCTTTTTATCGAAAGGAAAGATTCTATATGTGATGCTGAAATTGTTGTACATTAAATATTTGAAAAATAATAACCGGAGTTGATTAAGTTATATTAATGATACGTTTTCCTGCTTTGGCAGGTATTTTTATTTTTTTATATTGCCTGGTTGAAGGTTTCTCAAAATTGATGAAACCCTTGAAATCGCAAAAGAAAGTTGATATTATTTGATCCTTAACCGGATAACAGTAATTCGGATTCAAAAAAGTTTCATCTTCATTAAATCTTCATATAAGGCTGTTATAATTTCACATAAAGATATTCATTGTTAACATGAATCATAGCAGCAATTATTTGCGACAGTGCCAAACAAAAAAGATCGAAAGGGGCATATACAAAATGGTAAATCCGGGTGGAAATGTAACGCCGGGGGTTTCAAAGAGGCAAGGAAATAAGAATTACCAAATATTAGGTTCCGTGGTGGTTGTTTCATTCGTTTTCTTACTGGCTGCAATTGGAATCATTAATGGACAAGCCAATAAGAACGGGAATTTACTGGCTGCCGGAACCAACTCTGCCGATAAGAGTGACTTGCGGATTTTAAAAAGCGAGGTAACCAACATCGCCAAATTCTATTCCTATACGGTGAATGGGGTCAAGTTGGAAGTAATCGCTGTAAAAGCAAGCGACGGCACTGTCCGGACCGCATTGAATACCTGTCAGGTATGTTATGATTCCGGGAGAGGCTTTTATACCCAGCAGGGGAATGAATTAATCTGTAATAACTGCGGCAACCGGTTTAAAATCGATCAGATTGAAAAACAAAAATTCGGTTGTAACCCGATCCCGATCTTTCAAGAGGATAAAACCGACAATGGAAAGTATATCATCATCTCCAGGAATTTTCTGGCTCAAAATACCGATTACTTTCGGAAATGGAAAAAGTAAAAGACTAGTAAATATACTGGACATATAAATATTGATCTTTGGGCGCCCTCACTTTATAGGCCTTGGCTGCTGTAAAGTAGGGCGCTGTTTTTTCCGGCGGAACCATATTGACAAGCGGCTCAATTGTTTGCAGTTTCGGGTTAAAAGGCAGTAATTGGAGAGTGCCCTCGGCGCCAACCCAATCACCATTACGGAACTGTATATTTGGGGGCAGCTTTACCAAAATCCCCAAAGGAATTCCATCGGCGGCACAACAGGTAATCACCATCCGGTAGAGAACGATTTCGTCGTTTTTGAGTAAAGGCGACTTTAAAACCCTGCCCTTTAAAAAGATTTTGGCGCTTAGCAGCTTTTGCTTCGGAGCTTTGGGGGTATCGAAGAGAGTGTCCCCGATCTCTAGCTGAGTATACTCTTTATAGCTTACCGGAACAGGGTTATCTGCAGCATCGGTCTGCAGTGTTATCATCGTTGATAATAAACATAGTAAAAACAGTAGAAAACTATTGATTTTTAGATTTTTCATCGTCAAACCTCTTTCTATCCATATGGGCTTTCAGTAATATAGATATTCTTTTAATGGAGCGTTAATTTTAGCTGCTTTTGTCGCAGTAAAGTAAGGATAATATTTCTCTGTCGGAATCATATTGGTGAGGGGTTCAATTGTTTTAAGCTTTTCATTAAAGGGAAGTAACTGAATTGTACCTTCAAAGCCTGCCCATTCTTCATCATAAAAATTGATTTTCGCGGGAAGTTTCACCAAAATCCCGAAAGGAAGCGCATCAGCGGCACAACAGGTAATTATCATCCGGTAGAGAACGATTTCTCCGTCTCTAAGTTCGGATGATCTTATTACTTTTCCCTTAATATATATTTTGGAGCTTAGAAGTTCTTGAATAGATGATTTTGAGCCATCGAAAAGGATAATTCCAATATCAAGATGGGTGTATTCGGGACAATTAACCGGAATGGACCGGTTTGCAGCAGCGGTAAGCGGTATAAAGATCATCATTAATAAAGGCAGCAATAGGAGTAGAGAGTTAATCTTTTTATGATTCTTCACCGTAAAAACCTCCCTCTGATTAAGGCATTAGCGGGGAGTAAATTAAGCAGGCCGCAGCAGATAAAGACCAAAAGCGCACACAATCCGAAGATGAACAAGATGGCCTTAAGTTTAAAGCTTTTTAGCAGTAGAGCCGCATTTTTGATATCGATCATCTGTCCGAAGACCATAAAAGCCATCACGCTTCCCAATGGAAAATGATAAAGAAAGGAACGCGCCACAAACGCATCGGCTTCGGCGCATAATGACAGGCATAAAGCCAACAACATCATCACCAGAACGGACAACGCAGGGTTTTGAGTAATGGTCATCAAGGACTGTTTGGGGATGATCGTTTGAATCGTGGCGGCAATCAAAGTGCCGATGATTAAAAATTTGCCGACTTCCAGGAACTCATCATTGGCATGGTTGAAAATATCACTGACGATGGCGCCTTTTCCGGCAGAATGGCTGACTGTTTCGGAAACCGCAGTTGTTTCCAGCTCCTGAAGGATTTTGGGGCGAAAAAGAGATTCAATGGAAGGCAAAAATCTGCTGACCGCTAAAGCGACAATTATTCCCGCTATTATGGCTATACCCGCCCTGGTTAAGGTAACCGGCAGGTTATAACCAAAGGCGGTGGCGGTAGCCCATACCGTAATCGGATTAACTAAAGGTGCGGTAATTAAAAAAGCGATGGCCATATAGGGCGGAACTTTTTTGATCAATAGCCGTCTGGCGACTGGAATCACTCCGCAATCACATACCGGAAAGAAAAACCCGGCGCTAATCGCCAGCAGGATTCCCGGTAATTTGGCGGTCCGGGCCAGCTTGTTCTCAACCATCTCCACTGTGACCAGTTTGTGCATGATTGCGGAACCGAATACCCCCATTAATAAAAACGGTAAGGCCTGGATGATGATACTTACGAAAATGGTTACCAGTTGCGGCAGCTTATCGAGGATATTCAGTGTACCCACTTGATAACTTAAGGTTTGGGGCGGGATGATGAGGGGCAATAAAAAAGGCAAAAGCAGTAATAGGCTGGTTTTTTCCAGCCGTTCATGATGGCAGCAATGACAATCATGAGAATGTTCCGGGCTTTTTAGATTGACTCTACGCAGATTATGAATCAACATTGCGATTAAAATCAACAGAGTTAAGACTGTAAGAAATGACAGCGTGGGATTGATGTAATTCCGAATCGTCCCGGTTAACAGCAGAAAAGACAAAAAGGCGATATAGCCGGTGAAAACGACGGCCAAGAAACATTTTTTTAGATTTTTCATAATTAAACCTTCTCCTCATTGAGAAATTTGTACCAGAACCTTACGGAAATTCCATTCCAGATTCCGGAGCAGCTAAAATAAACGCCAAGGGAGTATTCTCTTGTGAAAAGGGATTTTCTTAGATTTAGAACTTTGAATGGTGAGGCGGTGCCCGTAACGCAATTTGAGGATAGGCGGAAAGTGGAGTGGTGATAAGGTCAATGGGTAATAGCTTTGCAATCAAACATAAGATTGACAGCAATACAATCAGGGTAAGGGAGATAAAACCAGTAGTCAAGAGTTGACATAATGGGCAATGATCCTGGTCCTCAATCAGACCGTCGGGATGAAAGTGGCTGATCAAGATGACCAATGCTACGATGCAAATGGCTAAAAAGATTTTAAAAATGCAACGCTTTCTCATATTCATATTTTATCCCAATGTAAGCGGTTATAAAAAGATTGTGTCAGAGACAATGTCCATAAAAAGATATACAGTTCACCAACTAGTCATTCGACAATGGTATAGTGATTCCTCCAAGTCAATTACATCCAACAGGATTATTCTTAATATTACCAATATTTGTCGAAATTATAATTGTCACTTAAAAAGAAGTGTGATAAAACCTATTCTTAACAAAAAGTGCACACTTCTTCCTAAGAAGTTGCAAGAAATCTTTTTTACATAACTTCTAATTTAGCAGCTTTTTTGAAAAGGAGGTAATGAAGAAGAATACTGCGGCAACGAGAATGATGGTAGCCCCGGTTGCGGTCCCCCAGTAATAGGAGAGAATTAGCCCGGTAATACCGGAGCAAAGGGAAATGGCTACGGAATATAAATGATATTGTTGCGCGTTACCGGCAATATTCCTGGCGCCGGCCGCGGGTAGAACCAGCAGGGAATTGATGATTAATAAACCAATCCATTGAATGGAGATAGTTACCACCACCGCCACCAACGCAGTGAAAAGAACTTCCAGAAAAAATATTTTAATGCCTCTGCTTTTGGCTAGTGATGCATTGATACTGACCAGCAGCAATTTATTGAAGGAAAAATACCAGAAGATAATCACAGCAATTAGAACTAGACCCAAGCCTCCTGTTTCCCCGGGTGTGATACTCAATAAATCGCCGATTAAGTAAGTGGAATATTTATTGAATCCTCCGCCCCGGGATAAGATGACGATTCCTGAAGCTACCGCCACGGAAGTGAAAACGCCGATGACGGTATCGGTAGAGGTTTTATTGGCGTTTTTCACCATGAGGATACCTGTTGCAAAGATTAATGCAAAGCCAATCATCGACCAGAGCGGATTGCGAATTCCGAGAATAACGCCGATAGCTATACCGGTTAGGGCGGAGTGGCCTAACGAATCGGCAAAAAAAGCCATCCGGTTATTGACCACCATTGTTCCCATAATGCCAAAAATGGGAGTAACCAAAAGGATGGCCAGCAAAGCATTTTTCATAAATATATATTGAAGCCATTCAAAGGGGAGTAAACCGGTGATACTATACCATAAATGCATCATTCTTCTCTCCCGGTAGTTTCTTTCGCGAACCATAATGCGCCGAATGTCTCCAGTATTTTGGGGTTGGCAAAAACCTCCCGGGGGGTGCCGATACATTCGATAACCTTATTTAACAGCACCACCCGGTCGGCATATTGCTGAACCAGTCCCAAGTCATGGGAGACTAAAATGATCGATAAATCATATTCTTCCCGCAGCTTGGATACCAGTTCGTAAAATACTTCCATGCCGCGCTGGTCAATGCCGGAGATGGGTTCATCCAAAAGCAACAGGTCGGGGATGGGTTCAATGGCAAGGGCCAACAAAACCCGCTGCGTTTCGCCTCCGGATAGGTTGCCGAGACGGCTGCCGGCCAGGTGGCCGGCATGAACTCTGGAAAGAGCCTCCAGGGTTTTGCCGCGTTCTTCGCCGGCATGTCCCAGCCAAACAGGCGCATTTGACCGAGAGGCGACAAACAAGTCCATTACACTAACGGGCGAGCCGGGATCGATATGCATACTTTGCGGAACGTATCCGATGGTGGGGCGGTTCGTCTGTTTTCCTGCCGCATCCAGGAAGCTGAGCCTGCCCGTATGTTTGATCTCTCCCAGGATAGCTTTGAGTAAAGTACTTTTGCCGGCTCCGTTGGGGCCGATAATTGCCGTTAATTCCCCGCAATGGATATGCAGGTTGATTCCCTTGAGGATTTCCGTTTTGCCGAAAGTGACATTGAAATCCTCGATTTTAGTACAGCAAAGATTACAGGCATTACCGGCTCCGGTGGAGTGTTTTGGTTTCATTGCAACGCCTCTTGTAATGACTTCAGATTGCGTTCCATCACTTTCAGATAAGCATTGCTATCGCCATCCGCCTCCCCGGTGACGACCGGATCAAGGAACGATAATTTGAGGCCGGTCTCCCGGGCAATGGTGGCGGCGGCTTTGGCGGGATATTGAGGTTCGGCGAACAACCCCTTAACTTTAGCTGCTTTAACTATCTTGATGGTCTTGGCCAATTCTTGAGCGCTGGGTTCCGAGCCGGGTTCCCGTTCAATCACCGCAACGATATTCAGATTAAATTCCTTGGCAAAGTAGGGAAATGCCTCGTGAAAAGTAATGATGTTCCGATTGTCAATGCCATCCAACCCTTGGTGCATTTTCTGCTGTAAGGCTTCCAATTTTTTGATGTAAACAGCGGCATTTTTCCGATACTGGGTCCCATTCGCGGGATCGATCTCTGCCAACTGGCTCCCAATGTTCTTAACTTGTTGAATGGCGTGAGAGATACTGACCCAGACATGAGGATTGTCGCCTTCCTCACCGTCGCCTTTGATTAAGGGGATTCCCCGGCTGGCCTCGATCACCTTGAGCTGAGGCATTTGCTGTAGAACTTTATCGAGAAAAGCTTCCATACCTGCGCCATTAACCACAAAAACCCGCGCTTTGCCAAGAGTTTTTAAGTCATCCGGCGTCAACTGATAGTCGTGTAAACAACCGGTTTGCGGTTTGGTCAGGTTGCGTAGGGTAACTCCTTTGACATCTTTGATGACGTTAAGGGTGTGCAGATACATCGGATAAAAGGAGGTAACCACCGTTAGACGGTTCTCCGGTTTGGCGTTGACGGAATGATAATGAATGCCGAGAGCGGATATCACTAACGAAACGAATAATATGCCGGTTATTATTTTAAATGATTTTGAATGCATTTGAATTCCTCCATTTGGGCGGGCTTTTTTTAGGCACAATTCGGGCAGGTTCCATATAATTCCAAATTGTGTTTCTTTATTTTATAGTGAGTTTTGACCTCAATTTCGGCGACCATCTGGTCAAAAAAACATTCCGAAAAAATTACCTTGGCGCCGCATTTTAAGCATTCCACCGCGTGTTTACAATTGCTTTTTACTAATTCATACTGATTAGCCTGGCCCAGGCTGTTCACTTTGCGAATCAGTCCCATTTTTTGGAGAATGGCAAGATTCCGGTAAATAGTGCTCAAATTTACTTTGCAATGTTTTTTTACGAAATTGAATATCTCTTCCGCCACCAACGGCGGGCTATCATCCAAAGCTTCTAAAATTTCGCAACGCTGCTTGGTTAATTTATATCCTTGACTTTTTAGTTTACCGAATTGATCATCCATAATGCTTCCTCCCGAAATTAAAATCTTTTGCATTTAAACACAAAGTATTGCTGAATGCAATTGAATACTCCGGTATTATTTCACCATCATTGGTTATTATACATTGTTTTAGAATATTGAAAGCTGTTTAACTTTGGGGATAATTTGTAATTATAGCTACGTTATAATATGTAACAATTAACGTATATATAAAATAGAATTTTTTGCATTTATATCTTATCATTGATTCAATTCCCCGTCAAATCAAATTATGATGAAAATTAAAGAACCCCGGAGGGTTCTTTAATTTTGCCAAGATTTATTTACATTTACCGGCTCAAACTTCTCCAGGTAATTTTCTTATTTTATACCGGTTTTTGTTCTTTGATACTTGGTTTTACCGTTGACTACCTCCTCAAGGGCAATGGTAACGGCTTGTATTGAACGTTCATCATTTTTTTGTCCCTCTTCTAGAATTTGACGCGCCCGTTTCGCTGCCACGATTACCAGTGTATACTTATTGTCGGCATGTTTTAAAAGATCGTCCAATGGCGGGTAGATCATTATTTTGCCTCTTTTCATATTTTTGAATCGTTCTCATCCGGAAACATAGGTCTGCGAATATTCGCTTACCAAAGAAGCAACCAAATTTTTAACCGAAGTAATCTCTGTCGCGCGATACCCATTGGCGCCCGAAAAAACAAATCCTTGTTTCAATTTTCCCCGGCAGGCATTAATTAAGGCCGACGCGATACAATAGGGGCTGTGCTGATAATCGCAGGTTGTGATGCAGTGATAAGGACAACGGAACGGTTTCTTTTTACCGGTAGCGACATCGGTGATAAATTGGTTTTTGATGGCTCTTCCCGGTAAACCGACCGGACTTTTAATAATGACCAAATCCTCTTGCTTCAGATCAAGAAAAGTTCGCTTAAACTCAATAGCCGCATCGCATTCGTGCGTTGTAACAAAGCGGGTGGCCATCTGCACCCCGGCGGCTCCGAGCTGCATAAATTTATTGATATCAACACCGGTATAAATACCTCCGGCGGCAATCACCGGAATTCTTTTTTGGTATTTTTCTTCGAACATGCTTACTTCGTTTATTACTTGCGGTATCAGGTTCTCCAGTGAGTACTCGGGGTTATCGATTTGTTCCGTTTTAAATCCCAGGTGTCCCCCTGCCAGTGGTCCTTCTACAACAACAGCGTCAGGAACATAGCTATATTTTTCGATCCACTTTTTAAATATAATGGCAGCCGCTCGTGCCGATGATACAATGGGAACTAATTTGGTCTTTTTGGTTCCCGCTAAGAAATGAGGTAGATTCAGGGGAAGTCCGGCGCCGGAAAAAATTACGTCAGCACCTTCTTCAATGGCGGTTCGTGCCATATCGGCAAAATTTGACAAAGCGGTCATGATATTAACGCCCAGAATCCCTTTGGTCAGTTCCCGGGCTTTTCTAATTTCCTTCTTGAGTGCCCGAATATTAGCCGCTAAAAAATCCCTGCCAAAATCAGGTTCCAGCATACCGATGCCGGCGGTTGCGATGACGCCGATGCCGCCTTCGTTGGCTACTGCTGAGGCTAAACCGGACAGGGAAACTCCGACTCCCATTCCTCCCTGGATTATCGGCAGCTTTGCGGTTAAATCTCCGATGTTAAAACCCTTGATGGTGTTAAATTGCACAGTAATTCCTCCATTTTTTAATCGTGTCATAAATTCAACCAAGTCAATCGTTCGCGATAATCATTTTAGCGGTTTTTACGGTCCAATATTTATCAACATTTATACCATTGCTCCGGACGAATTCTTTTACCTCGTTTAAATTCATCTTAGGTATTATCATGTGAAACTCATAACCGCTTTTGCCAAAAACTTTCCAACGTTCAATCATCTGAGTTTCATTCATCGAGCTATCGGTCACGACATCGCATAACGTAGTTTTATCATCAAAAACGGCTGATAAATCGGGGGTGTAGCCTCCAACCCGGATAGGCTGCCCCATGATATAGTTTTCATGGTTTACTTTGATATCTGAATAACCCAGTTTTTGATAGTTGACTGCCTGGGTGACGAGCAGTTTATTATGAAGAGACTTTTCGAATTGAGTGTTATTCATTGTAATATCCTCCATAGTTTAAATTTGATTCAACTAAAAATTCAGATTATCGCTTTTGAACGGTTTACCCGATTTCATTATGAATCGTTTGTATTTCATGCTCATTGCATTGGATTCCAAGCGCCTGCAAATTGTAAACAATCAAAGGAAAGATGAACTTAACCAGACTAACGGGTTTATCTTCCTGAAGCCAGTTACTGATAATTGAAAAAATGGACCCGGTAAAGAGAATTGCCGCCACTCTGGCATCGGGTACGCTAATCACTTTTCCCTGGTGTAACTTGCGGAATATTTCCTCGAAAACCAGTGAGATTTTTTGATGATCTGCGGCACGTTTCTTTTCGAAGTGCGGATTTAAACCAACTGAGCCGATGAGCATTATCCGGGCAAGTCCCTTGTTTTTTTGGAATGTTTGCAAGGAAAGTGTAACTGCATGACTGATGCTTTTTACAATACTTTCGGCATGGGTAGTCATTGTATCCACCGCATTTTGTAAAACGCTTAAATAGGTCTTAATCATTTCGTCGTAAAGAATCTCGAATAATTCCTCTTTATTATTGAAATAAAAATAAAACGAACCGGTGGAGATTCCGGCTTTATCAAGAATATCCGTTACTTTCGTATTGTAGTACCCTCTTTCCGCGAAAACCTTGGCGGCAGTGTCCAATACAAGGCGCCTTTTGGCATCCTTGCGTTCCTGTACTTTTGGCGGGGTCCGGTATACCAAGTTTAAATTTCCTTTCAAGCATAGAATGAAAATTCATTCTACGCTTAATTATATACGAATATTTTAAATATACAAGTACTTTCCTGATACTATTCGTTTTGGCAAAACAAATCTTTTTCTTGAATTCTATAGAATTCAGAACGGAATCTGTTATATAATGAATACAAATAAATAGCTATAAGTGCCCGAAAGGGAGAATAGGGAATTGGGTTAAAATCCCAAGCGGTCCCGCCACTGTATGGGGAGTATTTTATAGGCGCAGAAAAGTGTTGTGCGACTCCACTGGATATATCCGGGAAGGGATAAAATACGAAGAACCTGAGCCAGGAGACCTGCTTATAGTGACTGCACCACCTCGAAGGAAAGGGGGTTGTGGCGTGGATGATGGTAAAATCCATGGCCTGTAAAAGGCTGTGGATTTTTTGTTACCCGAAGTTAAAATGCTTGTAATTTTTGAACTAAAACCTTAAATTTGAACTTCCTATAAAAGTGAAAAGAAAATAAGTTGTAAATTCAATGGGTCTAAAACAAGGTTACTAGCTAGGATGAACGGGATTAAGGGCAATTTTCATAAATGCAGAGCCAAAACCGAGGCATAAATGTTTTAATCCAATAATCCTGTAAATCCCGTCTAATAAAGGTTTTTATATTAACAAGGGGGCGGAATTTATGAAATTACTTGCGGATACCATCAATAAAATTGGGGATTTAGATGACCAAGTCAGGCAGGAGATTCGAATTCATCAGAGCAATTTAACGAAACCGCCGGCAAGTTTGGGGATATTGGAAGATTTGGCGGCGCAGATTGGAGGTATTACCGGCCGGAAATTTCCGGAGATCACCAAAAAAGCAGTGGTAGTAATGGCTGGGGATCATGGAGTGACTGCGGAAAATGTCAGCGCATATCCGCAAGAAGTAACCTCTCAGATGGTATTAAATTTTATTAACGGGGGTGCGGCCGTTAATGTCCTCGCCCGTCATACGGGGGCTGAGGTGGTGGTAGTTGATGTTGGAGTCGCCACTCCCATTGATCACCGGAAGGTTCTTTCCCGGAAAATACGAATGGGCACCGCCAATATGGCTGAAGGTCCGGCCATGAGCAGGGAAGAAGCCGTCCAGGCGCTTGAAGTCGGGATTTCCGTCGCGGATGAATTAATCACTAATGGTTATCAACTGTTGGCCACCGGTGATATGGGCATTGGGAATACCACGGCTTCCAGCGCAATCATGGCGGTTTTTTTAGGGATACCCGGGCATGAAGTGGCCGGGCGGGGTACCGGACTTGACAAATCCGGAGTTCTTCATAAAGAACAGATTATTGACCGGGCCATCGCCATGAATCGGCCCAATCCGGAAGATCCCATCGATGTGTTGGCGAAAGTCGGTGGCTTGGAGATCGGCGCTTTAGCCGGTTTGATTTTAGGAGCCGCCGCTAATCGAATACCCGTGGTGATAGATGGGTTCATCAGTTCCGCCGCCGCTTTAGTCGCCGGAAAAATAGCATCGCAAGCCGCTGGCTATATGATTGCTTCCCATTGTTCGGCGGAAACGGCCCATCGCAAATTATTACAATACTTAAAGTTGAAACCGGTCCTGGAATTGGCGATGAGGCTGGGGGAAGGAACCGGTGCCGTATTAGCCTTCAACCTGATCGAAGCTGCATTAAAGATTAATAAAGAGATGGCTACATTTGAATCAGCCGGTATATCCCAATCGATATGATTTATTATTTATTTCTGAAAACCGAGAATTTTAGTCAACAAATGCCAAAATGAAAGTCAATAAAAGCCCAGTGAGTGGTGGGAATATATGTTACAATAAAGAGGGTGTAATGTGTATTGGCAATTTGACGTTTGGCTTTTTTAAGTAAATCTTATTTAAAAAAATTAAGGGGTGTTTTCAGAAATGAAAAAGACGTTTTTTATGGGTTTGTTGTTGGTAATCGTCCTCACCGTTGGCTTATGTACCGTGTCTGCGGCGAATGCCTGGGATTATGTTGTCGCGGAAAAGTTTGAAGATCAAGACGGAGAGAACTATTGGGGACCCTATGGGCCAGCTTACATGCTTATGGATGGAGCGTTGGTATTCGATAATAGTATTGCCAACGGTTGGGTTACCTTGAATTTCAAAGATGAAAGATTGGCGAAAGAATCCTATCGTTATGTGGTAATTAGCGTAAAGACCGATAATCCCGCTGACGCCCAGGGGGTTATCCTGACTTTCGGCAATGTAAAAAAACCGTTTAGCGATTGGGGCATTAAACTAAGCAATACTTATACCGTTTATGTACTGGATTTGTCTAAACACGGGTTTACCGCTTGGGGGGACGGAGCCAAATCAATACCCGATTTTGCTTTAAATGTAGTTCCGGGTAAAAACTTCGCGCTCTTTATTAATCAAATCAAATTAACCAACAATCCGGACGGCGATACGAAGAAGTGAGAATCATACTAATCACAGTAAAATATCATCCAACGAAAAATCCCGGCTTTATTTGGACCGGGATTTTCTGCTTCTTGGTATTCATATTACGGCAACCATACCTTTTTTGAGACTATTTTTACTGCAGCATCGGATCATCCGTATCACGTATCAGGCAGCTTATAATATAAACCAAAATTTTAGTCTCAAAAAGCCGAATTTGAAGTCTATAAAAACCCATTTTAAATTCGAGTTATATGTTACTATAATGTTAATACTGTTGTTTTATACCGAAACACCTCAAGCCTGACAAGGGATTGCGATGATAGTGAAGCATGCGTTCATTTACTTACATTTATTAACTTAATTAACAATAAATTCTATTCATTGCAACGGTCAGCAAAACTATCCAGCGGAGGTGATCAAATATCAGTCAAAGGATGGATCGGTTGATGTGATCGCTGTACGTTTCATTATCAGATTAAGTGAAAGAGGGATTAGTAGGATGAAGAAAGCGCTTTTTATGGTTTTATTGCTGATTGTAGCCCTGGCTTCTAGTTTCAGCACGGCAACAGCGGCAAACAGCTCCGATTATCTGGTGGGGGACCGGTTTTTGGAGCAAAACGGCGAGCGCTATTGGGGACCGTATGGGCCGGCTTATTCGCTGATAGGCGGAGCGTTGGTATTTGACAATAGCGTTGCCGACGGCTGGGTTACCTTGAATTTTAAGGACGACGAAATGGCTAATGATGCATATCGATACGCGCTGATTACGCTAAAAACCGACAGCCCCGCTGACGCACAGGAGGTTATCCTGACTTTCGGCAATGTCAAAAAGTCCTTTACCGAGTGGGGTATTCAGTTAAATACGAAATATACCCTTTATGCATTGGATCTGCCGCAAAACGGGTTCATCGCCTGGGGGGACGGGACCAAATCAATCCCTGACTTTGCCTTGAATGTGGTCCCGGGCAAAAAATTTCTGGTTTATGTTGACAGGATAAAGCTCACTAATAATCCGCCCGTTACAGGCAATTAACCGTTTAA
Source organism: Bacillota bacterium (assembly GCA_029974635.1). Taxonomy (GTDB): domain Bacteria; phylum Bacillota; class UBA4882; order UBA8346; family UBA8346; genus JAEZJQ01. The sequence goes on from JARKQY010000031.1 coordinate 94,360, forward strand.
TTTCAACAAATCAATTAATTGTTGCAGTTTGTCAGTTTATAACATTTCATGGGTGGTCAACTCAAGAATATCAAGGAGAAGGGTAACCAAATAAAAAACCGGTTTCGGCAATAAATCCTATCCTTGTTATTTAAATATAAAACAAAAATGAATATAGGGAGGATGTTTGGAATGTTGAACAAGAAAGTTTTAATTCTAGGTGCAGTGTTGCTTTTATGCAGTATTTTGGCAATCGGTTGTGGCGGTGGTGGCAATACAAGACCACCGGAGTTAACAGTAGATGATCTTGATTTGGATAATGCATATGTTGTAGGAGATACATTTGCCGCGTCAGATGCTGATAATTACTGGGGGCCGTATTCAGATCCCGTTGCCTTTGTTTTGGAAAATGGAGCTTTAGTTTTTGATACTAGTATTGCCGGTGGGTGGTTGACACTAAACTTCAAAGATGATGCTTTAGCTGCAGACGCTTATAAGTACGTGGTAATTTCCGTGAAAGTCGATAGTGCAGACAATGCGGCTGATGCGGAAGGCGCACACTTTAAGTTTGGCGATAAAGGTTGCTCGTTGGCTGATTGGGGAATTACGGGTTTAAACACTTCTTATAAAACTTTTATATTAGACCTTGCAGCTAATGGATTTACTAGCTGGGGTACTCCGCCCGCTCCTGATTTTGCCATAAATCAAGTTGATGCAACTACCGCCAAAATTTCAATTGATTATATAAAATTAGCTAATAAAAAGTAATAATCGATTTTTTGTAAATTATGGAACGAAATTTACTGGTTATCTTTTATGATTTACCAAATACGGGCGCCGGATAAAAAACGGCGCTCAATAGCAACTATGCTCAGAATTATGAACCTTTCTACCAGGAGTAAAAAGGGAGTTTAGGAGGTTTTCAGCTTGAAAAAATTAACAATCTTACTTATCGCCATCACCATGCTCTTTGGCGTTTCAGTCGTCGTGTCGGCTGCTACATCTATATCGGGTACTTTATATTATCGATTTGAAGGCAATAGCAGCAGCGCTCAGAATAACTCGAAAGTCGATTTCTTTCGGATCAGCGTTGCGACCGATAAAACTTTTGGTGATGACAAAGCAAATGCGTACCTGACACTCCAGTGCCAGACTTTTCTTACTGAACCGGACAATCCCGAACAACGTCAGTTTAATTGGAATATCTATCAATATGGGTATACCTATAATTTAAGCGACCGGTGGGCGGCCGGCATTATGTATGATACGGAGGGGGTAGCCCTTTCCAACGGCCAATTGTGTACCAGTTGGGAATGGTTAAGGGAAGCTACCGGGGAATTGAACTCAAACAACATTGTGAAACTGGTCGGCAGTCCTTTGGATACGTTATCAACCGGTATTTATGTTGATCCCATGACCAGAGATTATGTCATCAAAGGTGAATTTAAAATAAGCGGACTTAAGATCGGCGCCGGTTATACAAATTTGGATGAAACTTATAATATCTATACGGAGATTATTCCGGTTGAAAACGGCAAGATTTATTTGGATTACCTCTCTAATGGCAAATATCTTTTTGATTCCAGCATAAAGTTTGAACCAATTACCATTACCCTCACTCATAGTAATCAGGATAGGTTATATTTATGTAGTCAGATTTTAATATTTAAAGCCAATACCGCAGACCTAGGCGTGAATTATGCGTTTGACGCGAAAAATTCGCTTACCGGCGGCATAGTGTATAATACTTATTTCTCAGATCTTGATGCCCTTTATGCCAAATATAATTTTGACCGGGGATATGTCGGAGTGAAGCAGGATTCCACTCTTACGGCCGCACTTTCCCAGACTCATATCAACGCAGGTTATCGAATTGACGGTACCAATCTGCTGGAAGCCGATTATAATGCAACCTCAGGCGCCTGGTGGATTGCCATGGCGGTGTATTTATAAGAATCTTTTTAAATACCCATAAAAATATGTAAAGCCCCGGAAAACCGGGGCTTTTTAAAGACAAATGAGAGGTAAAATCGGCAATGATGAAGGAATACAGAAATTCTATCCCCCAAGGAAGGGGAGTTCTTCACCGGGGAAGGCCGCTGATTGGCCTAACCTTGCTTTTAACCTTGGCAGCTATGATTTCTTCCTGTGGCGCTCCCAGGCCAGTACCCGCTGACCCGGAGGTAGCTCCTCCCAATGATTATGTACGGTTGGGCGGGGAGCTTGTCGTTCTAGGGGCAAGCAACCAATTCGGGATCCAATGGTTCCCGGATACTGTGACTACGGTAATTCCCGGTACCAGTTCCCATCCTTTCCGGATGCTCCTCACCGCCGGCGTCAAATCCTATCTTTTGGAGGGACAAGATCTGTTTAATTTGACCAATTGTAAGGGCCCGGTATTGGACAAAGGCGCGCCGGGGAGTCCCGATAACGGGTATGCGGGAATCTCGGGAGTGGTGGTTTACGGGGAAACGATTTACGCCATTTATCATACCGAAGATCATGAAAACATGCCGGGCCTCGGTGGGGGAGTTCCCGGCTATTACGCCACGGTTTCACTGGCCAAATCAACCGACAACGGTTATTCATTCATCAAGTTAGGCCCGGTGGTCACCAGTCAAAAGCCGAAAGCTTGGACATTTTACGACGGACAGGCGGACCGGGGCGCCGGTGAGCCTTGTATGATCGTTTCGAAGGATGGTACGGAGATATTCATTTATTATGTGGACCATTCCCGGGTCAATAACCGGGGTTGTCAAATCTTCATGGCCAAGACGGCCAAACCGGCCAATCCCGAAGGTTTAAGCGACTTTTCATTTACAAAGTATTACCAGGGCGGTTTTACCCAACCGGGAACCGGAGGAGAAACGGATGGCCTCGTCGGGGGCCTGGATGATCCGGTGCTCTCCGGGAAAGCCTTCGATCAGGCGGATGCCAGTTTCCCCAATGTCTATTACAGCAGTGGCCTGGGCAAATATATCATGGTCTTCAACATGGTGGTCTGGAGAGAGTTCGACGATCCCTCTCCAACCTTGAACGGGATCTATTATGCAACTTCCGATGATGGAATCCACTGGAGCACTCCCGTTCAAATCATTCGCGGCTGGTCCATTGCCCTGGGTAATAATGAATTTATTTGGCACCCATCAATTGTTTGGGACTCCGATGAGCATTTGAAGGGCTATTTAATCTATTCCAAGGGGAATCAAACCACCCGGCATTACATGGTTTGCCGGAGGATTGAATTATTGCAATAAATCCGTTGTACTACATTGTCAAAGCTTTTCTATCCGTATATTTATCACGAATGCCGGAATATTTCTCCGGCGTTCATTTTTTAGTCAAACAAAACCTTTCATAATCTTCATAAAATCTTCATTGTAAAAAGCTATAAATAATATGATAGAATCAAACCGATGAAGTTATGAACGGGAGGCGAGGATAATGGCTAATTTTTTCCGTAGTTTAAAAGCAAAGCCCGGTAAATTTTCGGCCGCTACTTTTTGGACAATCATTCTCAGTTCATTTATCAGCAGTTTAATTACGGGAATTTTTTTGTACCAAGTGTTTGCGGAGAAGTTGAATAAGCAAATGGTATTAACGGAAACGATACGGCCGGTGCAAATACCTGCAACAACAACCGCTCTGGCCAAAGGATCCCCGGCAACGGCAATTGCTAAGAAAATCGGGCCTGCGGTGGTGGGAATCCGGATGACGTATGCCAATCCTCAGCGGTTTTTCAGCGATTTCGAGCAGGGGCAGGAGGAAGGTTCCGGAGTTATCATCAGCCGGGACGGGTACATAATGACCAATTATCACGTAGTGCAATATGCCGACCCCCGGAACGGCGCCAGCAGAAATGTTGCTTTGGAGGTTTTTCTGGCGGATAAGCGCCAGGCTGAGGCCAGGTATATCGGCGGCGATCCCCGGAATGATTTGGCAGTCATCAAAGTGAATTTAAAAAATCTTCCCGTGGCCGAACTTGGCGACTCATCCCAATTGGAGGTCGGGGAACCCGCGGTTGCCATCGGGAATCCGCTGGGGATCGAATTTGCCGGATCAGTAACCGCCGGAGTTATTAGCGCTTTAAACCGGACAGTGTCGGTTGAGGATAGAACCTTAAATCTGATTCAGACGGATGCCGCCATTAATCCGGGAAATAGCGGTGGGGCTCTGGTCAATTCCCGGGGACAAGTTATCGGCATCAATACCGTTAAAATATCGGTTCCCGGCGTGGAGGGACTGGGTTTTGCCATACCCGTCAATGATGCCAAACCCATTATCGATCAGTTGATTATGTTCGGATATGTGAAAGGCCGGCCGGCCATCGGAATCGCCGGCAAGGAGATCACTGAAGATATTGCCCGGTATTATGATTTGCCCTTGGGAATCTATATTTTAAGTGTGGTTTCGGGAAGCGGCGCTGCCAAAGCCGGTATCCAAAGAGGCGATATTCTGGTAAGCCTGGCTGGTAAAAAAGTGCGCGGTATGAAAGACCTCGATCTTATCAAAAGGGATTATAAAGCCGGGGATACCGTAGATGCCGTAATTATCCGGAATAGTGTCCAAAGGAGAATCCGGATTATTTTTTCGGAGGAAAGATGAAGCTCCAATCTTTATTTTCGTGCCATCTTCATAAAATCTTCAAATGAATCAGGTACAATTAGTATAGCGCTTCAAAGATAATATAATTAATAGAAAGCGCTATACTTGGTAAAATGTTTATTCTGATTGCAGTGTTATTTCGAAAACGTTTTACTAGCCATAGAAACCATTGCCGGGGGATGATCAGATGGAGCCGAAATTAGCGGTTCAGGTCTTTCAAGTCAAGGGAATGACTTGTACCAGTTGTGAGCTGAATATTGAAAATAGGCTGCGGAAAATGGAAGGCGTTGCAAAAGCCAAGGCGTCTTTGGTTACATCCGCCGTTGAAGTGCATTACGACGCCGCCAAAGTGGAACCGGAGAAATTGAGCGCGGCTATTATCGCCTTAGGATATGAAGTAGCGGCGCAACCAGTGAAAGATCATGAAGCAAAAAAGTTCTCCATCAATCACTTACTGGGAATCGGGATCATCCTTTTGGCAGTCTATTGGGTGATAAATTCCACTATTGGTTTTGACTTCATTCCCCAAGTTGACCAATCGGTAGGGTACGCCATGTTGTTCGTAATCGGCCTCCTGACGTCGCTCCATTGTATCGCCATGTGCGGCGGGATCAACCTGTCGCAATGTATAAAAGTCCCGGCGGACCGGAGAACGGAAAACATGGAAGTTCCGGCAAACAGGAACGATTTAACGCAAGCCGGAGGAACAAATGCAATTACCGGTGTACCGGTTGCAGCGGAATCATGGTTTGCCAAGTTTAAACCAAGTTTTTTATACAATGCCGGCCGGGTTATTTCGTATACCTTCATTGGTGGCATAGTGGGCGCTTTGGGATCGGTAATCAGTTTCAGCGGAGCGGCCAAAGGAATTGTGGCGATTTTTGGCGGAGTTTTCATGGTAATCATCGGCATCAACATGCTGGATATTTTTCCCTGGCTGCGCAAGATTAAACTTAGCACGCCGAAATTTTTTGGAAACAAGATTTACAATAATAGCGGGAAACGCGGTCCATTTTATATCGGCTTGTTGAATGGTTTAATGCCTTGCGGCCCTCTCCAAACCATGCAGCTTTATGCTTTGGGCACCGGAAGTTTCCTGGCCGGGGCGACCTCCATGTTGCTGTTCAGTCTGGGCACAGTTCCGTTGATGTTTAGCTTTGGGGCTTTGAGCACTCTTCTAAGCAGTAAGTTCACTCACCGGATGTTAAAGTTTAGTGCCATACTGGTAATTTTGCTTGGTTTGACCATGGTTAACCGGGGTTTAAGCTTATCGGGGGCTTCATTCGCAGCCCCGATCTCCGGTGAACCGGGAGAGATAGCCCAAATTCAGTCCGGTCAAAACTTTCAAGAAGTGATTACCACCATTGAATCCGGACGCTACCAACCGTTTGCGGTTCAGAGGGGAATCCCGGTCCGCTGGATTATTAAGGCCCGGGCTGAAGACTTAAACGGCTGTAATAATCCGATTATAATACCCAAATATAATATTCAAAAAAGACTGGTTCCGGGAGATAATATCATTGAATTTACTCCTGCCGAGGATGGCACCATTACCTATACGTGCTGGATGGGGATGATTAGCAGTTATATCAAAGTTGTTCCTGATATCTCTAGATTTACCAAAAATGATTTCAGCCGGGATAATACCGCTAACAATGGCCGATTAGGCAGCAGCAGAAGCTGTTGTGCGGCCGGCGCCAAGGCAACCAAGTTTTTGGACGGCAGGGTTCCGGTTGACGACATCCAGGCGGCCTCAATTGTCAATGGCATTCAGGAAGTAGCCATCACGGTCAATGATGAGGGCTATTCGCCGGCGGCAATCATCCTGCAAAAAGGAGTGAAGGCCAAAATCAAATTCAACTCGGAGAAACTCAATTCATGCAATTATGCGGTGGTATTCCCGGAATACGGAGGCCAATTGGATTTGAGTCAAGGCCAAACCGAGACTCCTATGCTGGAGATTACCCAGGACTTTACCTTTCAGTGCTGGATGGGAATGCTCAACGGCTATGTAAAAGTGGTGGATAATCTAAATAATATCGACTGGAACGGGATTAAGAAAGAGATTGCAGCTTACCGTCCGGCCTCCGGAGGTGGCGGCAGGGGATGCTGCCGTAGATAGGTAATTAAAAGATAATCGAAGGGTAAGAGTTAAAAGGTTAGAGTCTATAGTTCACAGTCTTCAGTCTACAGTTTAAAGGCTAATACAAATGCCTTTGAAGAGCATGAAAAAGGCTATTGACAATCAAAATAGAAGAGGATATTATTAGATCATAAATAGGGTAGGGGGGTATAGTAATTCGAGTGAATTGAGTTTTGGCATTTTGAGTGGATTATATCGAAATTAAGGCTCTGCCTTAAAGAATTGTTGTCCGTTCCGCGAATATTAGTATTCGCGGCAGCCTCGCCTCCCAAGGGAGCGCGTAGGAGAGTTGATAATTAGGTATCCAAGGGAGTGAAAACATGAAACTCGATGTATTTAAAATTAATGGGATGACCTGTGCAGCTTGTGCAAAAACAGTAGAAAGAGTAACCGGAAAGCTTGCGGGTGTAACTCAATCCAGCGTAAACTTTGCTACTGAAAAACTCCATATTACGTACGATGAAGCTAAATTGACCGTGGCAGATATAAAGAAGGCCGTCTCCAAGGCCGGTTATGAAGCCCTGGAGGAAGTCAACGCCAAGGAAGTTTCCATCCCTATTCAAGGGATGACCTGCGCCGCTTGTGCAAAGACCATTGAAAGAGTAGTGGGTAAGCTTAACGGGATTGAAAGTGTCGTGGTGAATTTTGCCACGGAAAAAGCAAACATCAAGTATAACCCTACCGCAGTCCGGTTGTCCGAAATCAAGCAAGCGATTGCCAAGGCCGGTTATAAGGCGCTGGAGATTCAAAACGAAACCCGGGTAGACGAGGACAAACGGAGGAAAGAGAAAGAGATCCGGATATTGTGGGCCAAATTTATCGTTGCAGCCTTGTTTGCGGCGCCGCTTTTATATATTGCCATGGCCCCCATGATCTGGTGGCTGCGATGGCCGACCCCGGCCTGGCTGAATCCCATGCAGTACCCGCTTATTTATGCTTTAGTTCAAATCGGGTTAGTGATACCGGTAGTTATAGCGGGATACCGGTTCTATACCGTTGGATTCAAAGCGATATTGCGCAGAAGCCCGAATATGGACTCGCTTATTGCCATGGGAACTGCTGCGGCTATCGGATATAGCTTATATTCCACCTATCGTATTTTCAATACGGATTTCAAATATGTAAATGACCTTTATTTCGAGACTGCGGGTGTTATCTTAACCCTTATTTTACTTGGCAAATCATTAGAAGCGGTATCGAAGGGACGGACATCGGAAGCCATTAAAAAGTTGATGGGACTTGCGCCGAAAACGGCTATTGTTATTCATGTCGACCAAGAGATTGAAATACCCATTGAGGAAGTGGAAGTCGGCGATATCATCGTCGTCAAGCCGGGTGAAAAAATTCCGGTGGATGGTGAAGTTGTTGAAGGCCTGACTTCAGTAGATGAATCCATGTTGACCGGAGAGAGCATACCGGTTGAGAAAAAGGCCGGGGACAAAGTATACGGCGCCAGCCTCAATAAGAACGGATCGATCCGGTTCAAGGCAACCAAGGTGGGCAGCGAAACAGCATTGTCACAGATTATTAAATTGGTTGAGCAGGCACAAGGCTCAAAAGCTCCCATCGCTCAAATGGCGGATATCGTATCGGGTTATTTTGTACCGGTGGTGTTTGGCATTGCCATCTTGGCGGCGCTGGCGTGGTATATTTCAGGACAAAGCGTAGTGTTTTCCTTGACGATATTTATTGCGGTCCTAGTCATTGCCTGTCCCTGTGCGCTGGGATTGGCCACTCCCACCGCGATTATGGTCGGTACCGGAAAAGGCGCCGAATACGGTGTTCTGTTTAAAGGCGGCGAGGCGTTGGAAACGACTCATAAGGTCAAGACCATCGTATTCGACAAAACCGGCACCATTACGGAAGGCCGTCCGGAAGTAACCGATATTATTACAACCGACCTTGTCGGCAGAAATAAATTGTTCCAGTTGGCGGCATCAGCGGAAAAAGGATCGGAACACCCTTTGGGCGAAGCGATTGTCCGCGGCGCGGATCAAGAAGGACTGGCTTTAATTAAACCCGATACATTTAATGCCTTGCCGGGGCGGGGTATTGAAGCCGAAATCGAAGGCAAATCCCTTCTTTTGGGTAATGACAAGCTGATGGCCGAAAAACAAATTGAGATCACGAATTTGGGAGATCAATCCGACCGGTTGGCACTGGAAGGAAAGACCCCTATGTATATCGCTATTGATAATAAACTGGCGGGGATTATTGCAGTGGCGGACGTAATAAAGGAAAGCAGCGCCAAGGCTATCCGCAGACTGCATGAGATGGGCATTGAGGTTGCCATGATTACCGGCGACAATCGCAGGACAGCCCAGGCAATCGCAAAACAGGTCGGGATTGACAGGGTTCTGGCGGAAGTGCTCCCGCAAGACAAGGCCAATGAAGTGAAAAAGCTGCAAGCCGAAGGTAAAAAAGTGGCGATGGTGGGGGACGGCATCAATGATGCGCCGGCGTTAGCTCAGGCGGATATTGGTATCGCCATCGGTTCGGGGACGGACGTCGCCATGGAATCAGCGGACATTGTCTTAATGCGGAGCGATTTGATGGATGTACCGACAGCTATCCAACTTAGCAAACGTACCATCCGAAACATCAAACAAAACTTGTTTTGGGCATTCGGATATAATGTGGCGGGAATTCCGATAGCGGCTGGATTATTGTATGCTTTTGGCGGTCCTCTCTTGAGTCCGATTTTTGCCGCCGCCGCCATGTCGTTGAGTTCCGTATCCGTTTTAACTAACGCGCTAAGATTAAAAGGGTTTAAGCCTTATAAATAAGGAATTTGGGATTTCAGGTCTATTGTTCCGTGTTCAAAGTCGCAGGTTCCATGCCTGATCGATGAACGATGAACACGAAACGCGGAACGAAGCATCCCTGAATCAACAGAAAAAACTGAACGCGGAACGAGCATCTTCGCAATTGCAGAAAAAATGAGATGGAGGAGAACAAAATGAAAAAACAAATTAATATCGAAGGAATGAGCTGCGAGCACTGTGTAAGGCATGTTAAAGAGGCATTAAATGGGGTATCCGGGGTAGGCGGTGTCCAAGTGGATTTGGAGGGAAAAAATGCGGTGGTTGAAATAAGTGACACTGTGACGGATGAAGTATTGAAAGCGGCTATTGAAGAAGTGGGATATGATGTAACCGGTATCAAAGTTTTATAAATTGGGGTCTATTGTTCAGCGTTCCGGCTTTCGAGTTCAGGGTTTCGGGTGTCGTAATGCTTTAATCGTTGAACGATGAACGCGGAACACGGAACGAACTTCTTCGAACCACTAAAAAGATTAATGAAAGAGGGGATAGCATGAGTGATGAAGTCACTGGTTGTAGCATGTGCGGCGGTAGTGAAACGGATGATGGAAATTTTGACGGAGCTGCAGCCAGAACAACCAACCGGCCACAAAAAATGAAAGATTCGCTTATTACAAGGCTTAATCGTATCGAAGGGCAGGTCAGGGGCATAAAAGGAATGATCGAAAAAGATATATACTGCGACGATGTGCTGAATCAAATTGCAGCAGTGCAATCTGCCATGAGAGGTGTTAGCAAGCTTCTGCTGGAAAATCATATGAAAAGCTGTATCGTCGGCCGTATACAGGCCGGAGAGACTGAAGTGGTCGATGAATTGCTATACACTATTGAAAAATTATTAAAATAAAAAAGGAGTGTCGATTATGAAATTTAAAAAAATAGCGATACTGTTTAAATCTTTGCTTGTCATATCCGTATTGGCTATCTTTCCAGTCGTTGTAAATGCACTATCTCTAGATGTGGTGGCAAAAGTAGCCGTTACTTCCTTCGAGGCAGTGATTAAGGCCATACCCGATAAAGTCACATTCGACGGCGCCAAAGAGGGATGGGCCATCAAGGGACTTGACGGCAAGGATCGAATTATTATCAGTAAGGATTTTAGCAGCAAAAATCCGGATATATCTCTGGAACTTGATGCGGCGCCTTTTATAAAAGCCGGCTTGGATGTGGCTAAATTACCGGTCGCTAAATATATTTATGATGGCGCAGCCGGAAAAATCACCCTGCCTTTCACGTATGGCCAGGCTAAGTTTGGAGCTGCCGCCCAAAAGTCGGCGCTGGAAACTTTCAAGCAAATTGTTAAAAACCACCGGGATCTCATTGGTTATCATGAAATACTTGATCATTACGGAATCGCTTTAGGCGACGGCAATATGTTTGAATGGGCCAAGGATCTGCGTACCAATGATAAGGATATAGTGTTCGTTTTGAATCCGGAACCGTTTATTAATGCGGGTGTGGATCCCGGAAAAATAACGGAATGGGTATTCGCAAAGGTAGATATAAAGGATAAAGACGGGAAACCAATTAAGGTCGATAAGTTTTTAAAACCCTTCAATGTAAAGTAGGCACTTCATGATCTGGAATTAATGCCGGAGGAAATATGAAACCAAAGAAACTTACGGTTTTGGTAGTTGATGATGAACCAACCATCGTTGATGTTGTAAGGTCCTATCTGGAAAACAGCGGTTACAATGTTCAAGAGGCATTCAATGGGAAAGACGCCCTGTCCTTATTTGAAAAGGTCCAACCGCACCTGGTGATTCTCGATTTAATGCTTCCTGATGTATCCGGTGAAGAGGTTTGCGGGCAGATCCGCAAGAAATCCCGGATTCCGATTATAATGCTTACTGCCAAGGTTGGGGAAGAGGATGTAATTGATGGACTAGGCTTGGGCGCGGATGATTATGTTGCCAAGCCTTTCAGTCCCCGCCAATTGGTGGCCCGGGTCAATGCCATCTTACGCAGAACCGAGTTTGAGACGGTGCCATTGTCGAATATGCTGACATTTCATGACAACTTGGAAATCGATGTCCTAAAACACGAAGTGCGGAAACAAGGAAAAATTGTAAATCTGACCCCTAACGAATTCAATATATTAATGACCTTGATTAAATATCCCAATAAGGCATTCACCAGGGAAGAACTGGTAACTATGGCCTTAGGAGCGGATTATGGAGGTTATGACCGGACCATTGATACTCATATAAAAAATTTACGGCACAAAATTGAAACAGATATCCGGAATCCCCGTTATATACTAACAATTTACGGTGTAGGGTACCGGTTTGGCGGGGGTGATTGAAGATGCTTAGCCTGCGGGCCCGATTGACTTCAAGTTATATATTGGTTTCCTTAATATGTATTATACTCATCAGCGTCCTGGCCAATTTATTCCTGGAAAGACAATTCCGGCAGTACATCCGGGATAATTTGGCCAGCCAAAACAAACAACTGATTAGTTTGATTAGCCGGGCCTATCACCCAAACAGTCAATGGAACCAAAGCGACATTACCGAGATCGGGATGAATGCCTTAACCCAGGGCTTAATCATTAAACTTCAAGGGACGGACGGCAGTGTAATTTGGGATGCCACCCAGCATAATAACGGATTATGCCAGGAAATGATGCTGCATATGGCTGAGAATATGTTAAGCCGTTATCCCAATTGGAAAGGAGGCTATGTTGAAAACAGCTACCCGGTGGTTAAAAACTTCAAAGAGGTCGGTACCATAAAGATCGGTTATTACGGACCGTTTTATTTCAAGGATACCGATCTGGCCTTTATTAATACATTAAATGAAATTTTGATGGGAGTAACAGTTCTGGCCATATTTATCGCCTTATTCAGCGGCAGTTTCATTGCCAAACGTTTAAGCGCGCCGATTGCCAAAGTGATTCATACCGCTCAAGAGATTGCCACGGGAAACCTGGCCGCTCGTAGCGGGGAAAAAACCAATATCAAAGAAATAAATCAGCTAACCCAGGCCATAAATAACTTGGGCAACAGTTTGCTGCAGCAAGAAGGCTTGCGAAAGCGTCTGACTGCAGATGTGGCCCATGAGCTCCGGACGCCGCTGGCCACTTTACAGAGCCATTTGGAAGCAATGATCGACGGGATTTGGAAATTTGATCAGCAACGCCTAAAAGTTTGTCACCAGGAGATTTTGCGCATCAACCGCATGGTGGCGGAATTAGAGAAGTTGACCAGATACGAGCAGGAGAATTTGACTTTAAATTATACCCGTTTTCGCTCTAAGGATTTATTTGACGGGATAGCGGTAACCTTTGAACCCGAACTGCATCAAAAAGGAGTTGAACTGCGTATCTCCGGTACCGATCCGTGGATTACCGGCGATCGGGACAAGTTGAACCAGGTTTTTATCAATCTCATTGCCAACAGCCTGAAATTCACCCCAAAGGGCGGCTGTATAACGATCGACGTGATTGACAAACCGGATACGGTAGCCATCGGCGTCAAAGATACCGGAAGCGGTATTGCACCGGATGACCTGCCCTATATCTTCGAACGCTTTTACCGGGCTGATAAATCCCGGAACCGGCTGACCGGCGGTTCCGGGATCGGGCTTGCCATTACCAAGGCAATCATTGAAGCTCACCGGGGAACCATTGCAGTAAAAAGCGAGGTCGGCGTCGGGAGTGAATTCATAATTACGCTGCCCAAAGGCTTGGGGTGAAGGCTACCCCTAAACAATACCCATTACAACTTGTGCTATGTTGACAGAATGACCGTCAATCCGCAGCATCGCTTCGATTAAATCTAAATGAATTGCACTGGTAGCGATAGTTTTGGGATTACCGCTTTGCATCCGGTCAAAATGACTATAGCGAAGCTCCTTTTCCAGCCGAAGAATTTTGGGATGCTCTTTAACAATACGGGTGGCCAAGGCTTGATCTGCTAACTCAAATGCCTTAAGACTATCGTTAAAACGGGAAAAAATCTGCCTATAGATATTTTCGAGTTCTTCCAAACCCTCCCGGGATAAATTAATATTTTCGTTATAAAGTTTTTGAGCATTTTTCGAAATCGTCGTCATAATATCGCCGATATGTTCCAAGTCATTGGCGACATACAGTATTTGGATGGTTTTTTGCATCGTTTCATCCGAAACGCCATTATTGCCTATACTTGTCACGTACGAACTGATTTTTTTGTATAAGGAATCCACTGCCCGTTCAGTTGAATTGAGGCGTTCAATAACATCGTTATTACAATAACGGATTAAAGGTATCGTAAAGGATACCATTTCTTCACTTACAATTCGTCCCATTTTAACTGTCTGCCGATGGGCTTGATTTACTGCAAGTTCCGGGATTTCAAGCAGGCTTTCGTCTAAAAGATCCGCTTCGCCGATTCCGGGCCGTTTATCGGGGATAATTTTTGTAATTAATCCCGCTATCGGGATGGTAAGCGGTAAAAGTATAATCGCCATTAGCAATGAAAAAAAGGTGTCGGCATTGGCAAAACTACGTTTAAAATCGGAAGAAACCAATAGAATTAAACCCGACAAGGATTTATAAAACGGAAGAAAAATCAACGCGCTGATGAGCTTAAAACCGAAATTGGCAATAGCGGCTCTTTTGGCATCTCTTCCCGGTGCACCAAGACTTGAAATCAATCCGGTTGCCGTACCACCCAAGCGGCCGCCCAATACAAACGGTATAATTGCGTATTGTCCAATTAAACCGTGTGATGCTAAAGTCATCAATATAGCTAGAAAGGAAGTGCTGGACTGAACAGTCGCAGAAATAACCACAGCTATCAAGAATTCAAAAAATGGTTTCCGCTCCAAATGAGTAAGTGTTTGGATGACTAATGGATTATTTCGCAGGGGCGCCATTGCAGTTATCATTATATGCATCCCATAAAACAATAAGCCGAATCCTAATAGAGTTTGGCCTAAACTCCGCCGGTTGGAGCGTTTTGAACTTAAATATATTACCAATCCAATAATAATTAATACTAAAGCGATGTCCGTAATAGGAAAGGCTATTAATTGAAGTGTCAATGATCCGCCTAACATGGTTCCAACCAGAATATCAAGGGCTTGCGCCAAAGTTATCATCCCGGCGCTTATCAGCCCAACCACAAGAGTTGAAGAAGCCCCGCTTCCCTGTAATCCAAAAGTTATTAAAGCGCCGGTAAAAAAGCTGGAAATCGGATTTTTGGTTAGAGTTTTTACTATTTTTTTCAGACGCTGGGCGGCTATTTTTTGAAGGCCTTCCGAAGACGTCTGCATTCCATAAATAAAAAGACCTAGCCCTCCGGCTAATCCCAGTATTAACACCATTATTGATCCCCATCTTTATTTGACTACTATAAAATTCTTAGAAATAATATATCACAAAAATTCGCCTTAGAACGATCAGCTTGGATATTTTATATGGAAATAAATGAATTGAGGTATCTGCAAAGGGTTAAATTCTGGTTGTTGTCAAATCGTTGCCGAAATAGTATAATAATTTTTGAAATCCAAACGCGCCCGTAGCTCAGTTGGATAGAGTGGCAGACTTCGAATCTGTAGGCCGGGGGTTCGAGCCCCTCCGGGCGCGCCAAAACTTTAGGTGAATATAGATGCCATGCGGTCAAAACTGCATGGCATCTTCCTCTTCGGGGGTTCTTGCTCCCGTTTTTTTATCCCTCAGTTTCATAGATGACATTGGGCTTTTTCGGTAAACTGACATTAAGCCCCTAGTCCTCGAGGATTTATATTTGACAAAACGCAACTTATTGCGTATAATAAATAAGCAATAAGTTGCGCAATAGCCTGGAGGATTATAAAATGGATATTCCAACCAAAGAATATCTCTTTGGCAGCATTTTTCTTCTCGCAAATAAGCTACAAACGTTGGGAGACGCTGTCTTGGAGCAGATTACATTAAAGCAATGGTTACTGCTTATCATGGTTTTTAATATGGAGAAGAAACAACCATCCGTAACGGAAATAGCAGAGTCTATTGGCGGCACCAGGCAGAATGTACGAAAAATGCTGGAGGTTCTCTCTGCCAAAGGCTATGTGACGCTTTGCGTGAACAAACAGGATAAACGTAATCTGTCCGTAGCTCTGACTGATAAAACACTTCTGTTCTTCACACAGTTTGAAGCCAGGGGCGCTGCCTTTCTGGAACAGCTTTTTGACGGGATTGATTCCGACCTTCAGGAAAGCGCCAGGATTACGGTGGAGGCGATTTTCAACAATCTTGAAAGGATGAAAATGCAATATGGAAAAAGCGATCGTCATATATAAGTCCAGGTACGGCTTTACAAAAAAATATGCACATTGGATTGCACGGGAATTAGGTGCGGAGCTAATGGAAGCCCGAAAGATAAAGGCTTCGGATATACAAAATTACGATGTTATTATTTATGGCGGCGGTCTTTATGCGGGCGGCGTAAACGGCTTTTCATTGATCACAAAGTCGTTTCGATCTATTGCGGATAAATCGCTGTATCTGTTTACTGTAGGCGCTGCCGATGTAAGCGATGAAAAGAACATAAACAGCATCCGCAGCTCATTGTCGAAGGTGCTCACTCCTGAAATGGAGAGCAAAATTAATATCTTCCATTTTAGAGGCGGCATTGATTATCCGAGACTCAGCTTTATGCATCGTATCATGATGGGCATGATGGTTAAAATGATCAGAAAGAAACCGGAACCCGAATTAAGCGAGGAAGAAAAAATCATGCTGGAAACCTATGGTCAGGTTGTCGATTTTACCGACATATCAGCCATCGGCGACATGATTGACCATATAAAAACCCGAACATAAAAAATCTTCATTAACTATATTCTATGAAAGCATGGTGGATATGATTATACGACAGGAAAAACCTGCTGATTACAGTGAAGTATATGAGCTTGTTAAAAAATCCTTTGCTACATCTACTAACGAAGGCGAATGGGATTATTTAAATGAAATCCGTAAAAAGGAAACTTTTATCCCTGAGTTATCTCTGGTTGCAGAAAACGATGATGGAAAGTTGATTGGTCAAATAGTACTGTATAGAACGGAGATTACCGCGCCCGATCATAGTTATACGGAGCTCTTATTGTCTCCAATAAGTGTTCATCCGGAATATTTTCGCAGGGGAATCGCTCGCGCGATGATACGAGAAGCTTTCCGAATTGCAAAAGAAATGGGGTATCAGGCTGTCTTTCTTTGCGGAGAGCCAAGCTTTTATCATAAATTTGGATTTAGACCCTCTTATGAATTTGGAATTTATCATATTGCTGACAAAAACAAAAATGCCGAATGGTGCATGGCTCTCGAATTAACCACCGGAGCTTTAACAGGTAAAGCTGGAACGATCAATATACAATGATTTACAGTACGAGGCGAGGATTAGCGAAAGTTCCAAGTTTATTCATATCTGAACGTAAGTGTCTAAATTTACTTACGTATTAAGAAACGTGCGTCACATTTATTAACCTTGGCAAAAATATTGTTTGCTAAATGCCGCTTGGGAAGCAACCGATTGTAAAATATCGACTGCTTCTACTTTTTATAGTACAATACTAATGGGGCTTCGATCGTTTATACATTATGAAATTCAGTTCAAAACGCCTGGAGCATGGAAACCATTGAAAGGTGAAAGAAATGGCTATAGAAAAGCAATATGCATCAGATGTCGAGGCGATATTGTCTCATCGATATGACAATGGAGGGGACCTTTGGACCACCCCTGACAACCGTCTGCTGAAAGGCTCCCCGTTTTCGACGCTGGACAGCGTACTTTACTTGTTGGAATTGGGGATGGAACCTACCGTGCCTTTGCTAAGAGATGCCGCCGAGCTGTTTTTCAGCGCATGGCAGGAGGATGGGCGTTTCAAGATGTATCCCAGTGGCTCTATTTATCCATGCCAAACCATCCACGCCGCCAATGCGCTTTGCCACATGGGGTATGCATCCGATGCCAGACTGCACAAAACCTTCCAGCATCTTTTAGATATTCAGTATACGGACGGCGGCTGGCGCTGCAATAAATTCAGCTTTGGCCACGGTCCGGAAACGGAGTATTCAAATCCCTTTCCAACGCTTACCGCCCTGAACGCGTTCCGCTTTAGCGGCTATCCGGGCAAAGAGCCGGCGCTTGACAAGGCCGTGGATTTTTTGCTGGAGCATTGGATAATCAGGAAACCCATTGGCCCCTGCCACTATGGAATCGGCACATTATTCATGCAGGTCGAATACCCCTTCCGGAACTACAACCTTTTCATGTACGTCTATGTTTTATCCTTCTATGACAGGGCAAAGAGGGACAATCGTTTTCTCGAGGCCCTGAAAGTACTGGAATCCAAAATGGCGGATGGGCAGATTGTGGTCGAGCGTGTTGTTCCGAAACTGGCCGGGCTATCTTTCTGTAAAAAGGGTAAAACAAGCGCACTGGCCACGAAACGCTATCATGAAATCATACAAAACCTTCAGGTGAAGTGATGACCCGGATGGATAGAAGGCTTATTTTTATATGATTTCAGATTCTACCGTGGCTGTAACGCTTGCGGAAACGGATTTTGCGCAGGCTGTTTCTGACAGATGGATTGCATTCGGCAAAGAATTGTATATGTCCGCCGGATATAGCTGTTATTGCTGGCTGCTATGCTGGAAGCGGTGGAGAGAACGATTCACTTGAGCCCCGACCGCGCCAAATACGCCATGAATAATTTTGTTTCAACCGTAGGCGTTTCCTATATCCCGTTGCATGAAAAAGCGGTATCTGTAGCAAACGCCATCGGAATTGTGGACGTGTTCGGGGGCAAAACCAAATGCAGCGCCCCTGTGGCGGCTGATGAAATCCAAAAAGCGGTGGATAAAGGACGGCTGGGCTTCAAACGTAAAAACGTCAGGTGTTAGGAGGATAAATATGGATGCCGCTCTTTCCAAGAAACTAATGCTGGACAAGTTCTCAAAGATCCTTATGCAAAACAAGCCGGAGGGAATCACTGAATTTGAAGGCCTAAACTTTGATACGATTCCTTCGGACCGTTACGATCTCGTATTCGCTTTTGTTTTTAATTTGGACGAGATGAAAAAGGTGATTCTTCGAACGGATAAAGACGGGTTGCTGAACGACGGCGGATATCTCTACCTCGCCTATCCCAAAAAAGGCAACAAGGCATATCCCGAACACATTGATCGCGACGGCATCTTCCCGCACCTGGGCGTGAATGAGGATGATGGTTTAGTGAACGGCACAACTCTTAAGTTTTCGAAGATGCTTTCCTTTAACGATGTTTTTACCGTCGCAGGCTTAAAGCGTCTTGTGAAAAAGGTTGACCCGAAAAGCCGGATCAGCGCCCGTGTGGATGATTATATCGCAAAAATTCCACCCCTCCGTGAGGCTTTAGGATCTCGGCCTGAAATCCTCGCTCTTTACGACGCCTTGCCTTACGGCTACCAAAAGGACTGGGCAAGGCAGGTTTATAGCGCTCAAACTGAAGCGACGCGGGAAAAGCGGCTTTTGGAAATGGCGGACATTCTCGCGGCGGGATATAAATCAAAGGACTTGTACCGTCAGGGCAAGAAATAAAAAGACTTGGAATTCCATGAGGGTCAAGGTGATTTAGATGAAGGTTTTTAAACTCAGCAATGAAAACCCCCCAAAAAAGGTTGCCACCCTTATGGCAACCATTAAGCCTGTCTGGTAGCCGGACTACAGTGATGTATATGGTCAATTAACAAATATTGAAGACAGCATAGGAACCTAGGCGTTGGAAAAGTAAGGGATGATTGAGAAACTCACCCAAGTGATGTCCGAGATAACTGAGATTCCTCCGCAAGCATTTATGGTCTTTATTCATGAATGCGACAGGGATAATATCGGGACCGGCGTATACAGTTATCGGAACGAAAAAGTTAACTCCAATTATCCGTAAAAGTTTGCTAAAAAAGCAGACTTTTTGAGGATAATTATATATAATGGCTTTATTATAGCTTTGCCATTATCCTACGAAAGAGATGATTCATTTTGCAGCGGGATGATGAAATTCTTACCCTGGAAGAAGTCAGCGAGATTTTTAAAGTCAGCACCAAAACCATTTTGAAGATACTCCGGGAAGAGGATTTGCCGGCCCGAAAAATCGGTCGGGAATGGCGTTTTTCCCGGCAGGCTTTGTTTCAATGGATGGCCGGCGGCCATTCTCAGCAATATATCCATGACGAAAATCAAGTCAAGGATTATTTCGACCAAATTGCGCCCCAATATAACGAACAACGGCGCGTGGTATATGGCGACTCTTTGCGGGATATCATTTTTGGCCATGTAAAGCCGGAAAAGGAGAATGTGGTAGCCGATATCGGCGCCGGGACCGGATATTTAACATTGGAGCTGGCTAAAAAAGCGAAACGGGTAATTGCCGTAGACAATTCGGCGTCCATGCTTTCCGTCGCCAAAAGTGAAGCCGTCAAAGCCGGATTGTCGAATATCGATTTTTTGGAAGGAAATGCCGAAGAATTACCAATTAAGCCCATGACCATTGATTTGGTTTTTGCGAATATGTTGCTCCATCATGTATCCGATCCATTGCAGGTATTTAAAGAGATGTACCGGGTTTTGAAAGCGGACGGCAAAGTTTTGATTACGGATATCATTGAGCACGAGCACAACTGGTTGCGTCAGGAAAAATCCGACCTCTGGTTTGGTTTTAACAAGGAGGATCTGGCTGAATGGTTAAAAGAGGCCGGCTTTGCTAAAATCCAAATTAAAGAGGCGGGATGCGACTGCTGCACCGGTACCAATGACGGCAGTAAGACCGTAAGAATCCCGACCTTGATGGCGATAGGGCAAAAAGAATCCGTAAAGCCGGGGCATAGAAACGGTTAATTGAGAGTTATCTGAAAAGGTTTCTTCATTCCTTGCAGGGTGGATGACTTCTTGGAAAGAAGTGTGTATTTTTTAAGAATAGGATTTATCACACTTCTTTTATTCATGTTAGAAATATTTGCCCTTTCATTTTTTCAAAAGATGCGATATAATAAAGGTAAGGGGAACGTCAAGACTTAGGACTTTAAGAATTATCAAAGGTACTTGTTCGTCCGAGTTGGTTCTTCTAAGGTAAGATGTCGATTGAGTAAGAGTGTTTTGGTTAAAAACAGATTGTGGTTTGGATGGGTGTTATCGTTTGTTTTTGTCCGTAGGATTTTCGTTTTGGTAGTTTAGTTTAATGAAGTTGAGGAATCAGGAAGTTGCAAGAAGAATTTTATCCCGGTGTAACTTGACGTTCCCCGCTTTATACGAAATAAGAGAAAGTCGTCCGGGAGGACGATTTTTCTAGTTTAGATTAAATGGACAAGGGGGTCCGGAGATGTCCCGAGGTTTGCCGAAAGACGCCAAAATTATATATGACGCCAATTGCTGGTTGATTTTTTACTCTGAGAGCGAAAAGAGCATTTATTTCGATACTTCGGACTATCACCCCGAACCCTTTCAATTGACGCCGGTCAATTTGACGGAATTAATCCAAATTATCGAGGGGAAAAACTCGGACGATAAAAAGCTATCGCCGGAATTTTATCAGATGTAAGGGATTTCTTCTGGAAAAAAGCGTAATGATAAAGAATAGCGTTGATGAATATGGAGTCAAACCGTTGCCGAATGGTAAACGGTTTTTTTGTATTGGGATTATTTTGGTCGGGGCCATAAATTTTCCAGGCATTGGTTACAATAGTAAACAGATCATTAGTAAACAGATCATTGGCGGAGGAATTCATGGCAAGACGCGAGGAGAAGTATTATCACCGGATCTTATTCGTCTTCGGTATATTTAGCCTTATTTTTCTAATTTTAGGTATCCGGTTAGGGAAGATTCAATTGTGGGACCATTATAAATTATCCGTTTCCGCAAGTCGGCAGCGCCGCTCGGTAATATTAAACAACAAATTGCGGGGCGAGTTTTTGGATCGCCATGGCAAGGTTTTACGCGGTTCAAGGAACCATTGGTACTTGATGATTCAAAATAAACTTTTTGATCCGGAGAACCTGCCGAAGTTAAGTCCCGTTTTGGCAACGGATTTTTCGAATTCATTTCAAAAACATTCTCATTCCCCGCTTTGGATCTATCCGAAAGCTTTGAATCTCTGGCAAATTCAACAAATTGATCAATTAAACCTGCAGGGGATAAGAATCGTAGCCGATATTCCCCAAAGTGACGGTTTGAACAATGTTGCCTGGCATCTCCTGGGGTTGGTCCAGCGGGGCCAAGGGTTATCCGGTCTGGAGTACTTATATGACTCTGTTATTCAAAAACACTCAACCCAGGCAACGGTTTTTACGGTTAATGATGGATTACACCGGTATATCCCGGGGCTGGGCTTCCGTTCCCAAAGCCGGTCCAATAAAACCTCCGTTATATTGACCCTGGATCTGGGAATTCAACAGACGGTTGAAAAAGTCATGGATCAGGAAGATGTCAAAGGGGCTGTCGTAATTTTAGATGCCGAATCCGGCGATATTCTGGCCATGGCCAGCCGGCCCACCGTAAATCTGCATAATTTAATGGAAAGCATAACCAGTGCCGACAATCCCTTTATCAACCGTGCGGTCTCGGCTTATCACCCCGGTTCTATCTTCAAACTGGTTATTTTAGCCGCCGCATTGGACAGCGGCCAATTGAATCCTTTCGCTGTTTTTTCCGACCCCGGTTATTTCCAGTCCGGCGATATAAAATGGTATTGTACTACCTCAAATAAGTCCGGGCACGGTTCCCTGACACTTTCCGAAGCCCTGGCCTACTCCTGTAATCCCGTGTTCATTGAAATCGCCGTAAAGTTAAGACCGGCTTTAGTCTTGGATTACGCCGACAGTTTCGGCCTGGGACAACCGTGTAATATCGGTTTACGGGATGAATCCTGGGGAGAACTACCGTCAGAGGTGGACCTCTCCATAGGGGATCAGGTGAATACCGCTTTAGGGGAGGGAAATGTCTATACAACTCCCCTGCAGGTCGCTTCGTTGGTTCAAACTATTGTTAATGACGGTATTCGCAAGATTCCCCGTTTGGTATCCGGCTATTCAACCCCTAATGGCGCCCGATGGTTTGAAACAGCCGCTCCCATCCGGGTGATTCAATCCCGGACCGCCCGGATCATCAAAGTAATGATGGCGGATGTTATCCGTTTCGGAACAGGCAAGCAAGCCGGGGTTACCGGCGGGGCGGGCGGAAAAACAGGTACTGCTCAAAGCGGAACAGCGGATAATTATATCGAACATGCCTGGTTTGCAGGTTTCGCGCCAGAGGAGAATCCCAAGTATGTTGCGGTGGTCTTTTGCGAACAGGGAGTTTCCGGAGGCAAAACAGCAGCGCCGATTTTTAAAGGTATTATGGAACAGGTTATAAAGATAAACGATTTAAATCAGCGACCGGAATAAAGGCAGGGCAGTGGCATAATCATTTTGAATCAATTGAGCCGTTGTTTCTCTTTTTCTAATTGCGTATTAACCTGGCGATAAAGGACCGGGTGTCCCTCCGGAGTATAAACCCTCAAAGCTTCCTGAAATGCCCGGATGGCTTTATTGGCGTTTTCGTTTTTTCCTTGAACTCCGGCCAGAAAACTATAAGATAATCCAAGATTATGCTGGACTTGGGCATAGTCTTTCGGATAACTGTCAAATGTAAATACTGATAAAGCGGCTTCATAAGCGCCTACCGCATTAAAAATCTTTTCGGCGACAAATTTCTGGTAGGTACTTGGGCTTTGAAAACTAATGCCTTTGACGGTTTTGGCAAAGGTATCATAAGTAATTCCAATATCATTCATAATACTGGCAAATTCGTAAGGAAAATCTTCAAAGGAATAATATTTGACAGCCGCTTCAAAAGCTCTCAAGGCTCTTTGCAAAACGATATCCGTTCCTTCCGTCCCGGCCGTATTCAAATAGCAATGGCCCAGTAAAATTTGGATATCGGCGTTTTTTTCCGGATGGGATTGAGGCGTTAAGGTCTTTACAACGTTTTCGAAGGATTGTACTGCCAGGGGATAGTTCTTGGGATTGGTTTCGGCCATTTCCAGATAAGTATAACCTAACTCTTCATTTATTCCGGCATAATCAAGGGGGCATTTATCCAGCGGACAGAGTTTCAAGGCGGTTTGAAAATTGTTGAGGGCTCTGTTTAAGTTACCTTCCTTATTTTGGATATTTGCAAAACTCCGGCAGATCATGCCGGTTTTCGTAAGTATTTTCCCATGTTCCACCGGAAATAAATCGGCGGAATAAATCTTTAATGCAGCCTCATAGGGTTCCATTGCCTTGGAAAGGCTGGTGGGATCATCCTCCAATTTCGCCGCGAAAGCGTTCGTGTCGCCGAGGCTAATTAGGCTTGTGGCGTATTCAAAAGGATGGGTTTCGACATTACAGATTTCCTGCAAACTTTTAAAGCATTGTAGCGCATTTTGCAGATGCTCTTTTTGTTGGGTGGCTTTGGCCAATTCCAGCCAGACAGTCCCGATTTTATGCCGGTTCTGAAGATAGCCGATGGAACCTTTATCTGTTTCATAAATACCAACCGCTTCTTGAAATGCGCTTACCGCCGCTTCCAGATTACGAACCGGTTCACTACCGGATTTGGCGGCTGTTTGGTATACTTCGCCCAATTGGCTTTGGATTACGGCATATTTGGCCGGGAATTCGTGTTTTGTATAAATTTTGGCCGCATCCTGCAAGCACTGGACTGCTTTTGACAAATAACCCGAAGGTTCCCGCAGATCGGCCAGGCTATGAAAAAGGATTCCCAGGTTTAAATAAGTGGAACCAAATATTTCCGAAGAGCCCGCCAGGTCATCAATTGCCAAAATGGCTTCAAAATAGCGCAGTGCCTTGGCAAGGTATTCCTCCCGGCTGTTCCGGATATTGGCGTAGAGTTTGCAGGAGCAACCCAAGTTATATAAAATATGGGCATAATTTAACGGATACCGGGTATGAGCGGTTAATACCTCTAAGACTTTTTTACAGACCTTAATGGCTTCGTTGAGGAAAATCTCCTCTTTGGAGATTTGGGCTTTATCAATATAGATATTGGCAATATAATTTTGGAGGTGGGCGTATTCAAAAGGAAATTGAGGTAACTCATATATTTGCAGCGCTGCTTGACAAGCGGCCAAAGCCTGGTTTTTGTATTCTTCCTGGTTGTTGATATCCGCCAGCGCCTTCAACGCATGCCCCAGATTGTATTGGACGACTGCATAAATGGTAGGAACTGATTCTTTGGGGATTTGATTCTGAAATTTAATCTCTAAGGCTTTTTCACAACAGGCAATCGCCTCATTTAAATTTTTTTCCGGTTCTTTAAATTCGGCAAGAGCATTGTACGAATTTGCCAATCCTTGCATAATCCGGATATAATCCAAAGGATTTTGTTCAGGATTGCAATTCCGCATAGCTTTTTCCAGTAATTGTCTGGCCGATTCATGGGCAGCTTCCGATTTGGCAAGCAGGATCTCTTTTTCTTGATATTCCGATAGAGCCGTATAACAAGCCCCCAAGTCATTCTGAACTATTGCCGTCTTGATAATAATATTCCGTTTTTCATAGAGCTGAACCGATTCAGCCAAAACCTGAACCGCTTTGGTTAGATTCTCCTGGACACTGGTTTGCAAGGCTAGTCTTTTATAACAGATGCCTTGAATATATTTCAGGTAAGCTTGAATCTCCGGATCTTTGAGTTCGGACCCCCGGCTGGCAATATCCAGATAACCCTCCAAAGCTTCTTCCAATCGATTACTTTCAAGAAATTGATCCGCGCATTGGAAAAAACCGGCCAAATTTTCATCGTTGAACCTGGGTTGCCCGTTTTCGGAGATCCTTGGATTGAGCAGGATATATCCGGTGAATTTCATGGTAGTTCGTCACCTCTGTGTGTCAGAAAACTACCTTTCTTTGTTAACGTTCGGTAAATGCCCGATTTATCTTTACGGTTTTTTACAACAAATTTAGGTTGGTCATAGATTTAGTAAGATTTACCACACAGGGAGACTAGCACGATTTATGCCATTTTTTCATAAGTTATTGTACGGAAGTATTTATGTCGGCGAAAAATTATCTTCGCCAACCGGTCTGTCCCCAAAAGATATTTAGAGTAACACGGCGTAAATACGCACGGAGGTGGCGTTCATGTTTCTCCCCTTCTTGGGGCCGGCTATTCAAATGTTTTTGGCCGGTTTTTTGTATCTCTTCGGTTATATTTCAAATAATAACGTATTTCCCCTGCCTTTGACCGAAGAGGAAGAAAGCGCTTTTTTAGCCCGTTTGGAGCAAGGAGACGAAGAAGCCCGGAATATATTGATTGAAAGAAATTTGCGTTTGGTAGCTCATATTGTTAAAAAATTCGATAGTACCGGCGAAGACATTGATGATCTAATATCCATCGGCACTATTGGCTTAATCAAAGGAATCGGGACTTTTAAACGAAACCGTAATACCAGACTGGCTACCTATGCGGCCCGCTGCATTGAGAATGAGATCCTGATGCATTTACGGAGCATTAAAAAGAATAAGAATGATTTACTGTTATATGATCCGATTGGTTCGGATAAGGAAGGCAACGAAATTACCTTGCTGGACATTTTGGGAACCAGCGCGGAGGTGGTTCCCGAACAAGTGGAAACCCTTTTGGAGGAAGAGAAGTTAAAAGAACGCATCAACCAGTTGAGCAAACGGGAGCGCAAAGTAATTGAACTCCGATACGGCCTGTTGGATGGGATCAATAAGACGCAGCGGGAAATATCCAAATTGCTGAATATATCGCGGTCCTATGTTTCCCGAATTGAGAAAAAGGCATTACGTAAATTATTTTCGGATATGAGCTTACCGAATAACAATAAGCAAAGTTCATAGTTTCCGGCGTTTTTGGGAAAAATTTCTTTTTAAAAAGAGTGTATATTAAATTCCGGATTGGTCATGATAATATCAGAGATTTGCAGTAGCTGAGGCGCAGATTGATAACGGCTCCAGCCAAACGGCCTTAGATTCGTAACGAATCTTGTCAAATTTGTTGTGAATCTGAGGGGTCGTTATCAGTCGAGCAAAGATTGTTATGGGTTCCAAGACAACGCATCCGCGTAAGCGTTTGCGCGGGATCCATATCAGTCGGAGCGCAGATTGTTGTAGGCAGGCCAACTTATTACGGCAGTCCGAACCGGCGATAGGATAACTATTCTATTAAAATGGTTAACCATTGAATAAAATAGTTAAGGATTGTCGCAGTAGGGAAACCCGTCTGCAGCAGTCGAGCCCAGATTGTTATTGGAGCGAAAGGGTTTGTTTGCAGTCGAACTGTTAGTTTTAAAGCTTGATTGCAGATAGATCCCCAAGTTTCAATAACAGTCGGTCAAAGGTTATCGTAGTATGTGTAATCGGTGTTTGCAGCCGAGAGGTTGCAGATATCGACGCAACGTGGTGCGGTAGCCGGAGAAAAGGTTACTGCAGGTCTCTCTTATTTATACAACTTTTTTGTGAAAAATTGAAATATAGTGATTAAACGTAAGCAATTAATAATAAATTGATGATCATCGTCATACATCCCCGATATTGCTAATTTTTCCCTATAAATCATTTTTGCTAGTGACTTATTCATATTGTATAATAAAAATACGGTTCTTGTGTTCGGATTCGAAACAAGGATCAAAGAGCATATATTTGACGCAGACGTCGGCGGACAGGTACGTGCTCGTCCCACATCCGGTTCACGCCGGCATCCGGTGTGGAGGTATCAGTTTTTTAGGTTTTTGTTTTTTGTTTTTCGTTTTATGGTTTTTGTTTTTAGGTTTCTTTTTTAAGTTTTACAATTTGCTTGTTTTGTTTTAACCACCCTTCATGGGCGGTTATTTTTTTCGCGTTTTTTGGACCAGCAATCCAGCAATACTTTTTAATAAATAATTTATTTTACTTTTGGCTGGTTTGAGGTTACTATATTTTAGTCACAACTTTTCGCCGTTCAAAATTAAACTGGTAAAACATTCGCTAAATAACGTAGCACTATAATTTGAGAACGTTTTACCAAAGTAGAGCGGGTTCCATTATTTTTGAATGTAGTTTATTTAAAATACGCTCTACTAGTGAGCTATATTGCCAAAATCTATCCAATACAGAGATATACAGAGATATTTTGTTGAAATTAGTATATAAATTTCTGGACACCCAAGATCTTGGGTAATATAATAATAGGGGGTACAATATCTAGTCTTTTAAAAAGGAGGATTAAAATTGAACTGTCCGTTTTGTGGTCATCCTGACAGCAAGGTGATTGATTCACGCGCTTCGGATGAGATGAATGCCATTCGGAGACGCCGCGAGTGCCTGGTTTGCCAAAAACGTTTCACAACGTACGAACGAATTGAAGAAGTGCCGCTGATTATCATTAAAAAGGATGGCCGGCGTGAACCGTTCGATCGCCAAAAAGTGTTAAACGGCCTTTTAAAGGCTTGCGAAAAAAGGCCGGTTTCCTTCGCCACCCTGGAAAAACTGGTTGATACAGTTGAACGGGAATTGCGTAACCGGATGGACCAGGAAATAAAGAGTACTACGATTGGAGAATTGGTGATGGAAGGTCTCAAGGAGATCGATGAAGTCGCTTATGTGCGTTTTGCTTCTGTATATCGCCAATTTAAAGATTTAGCCATATTTATGCAGGAACTTCAAGGTTTATTAGGACAAAGAAAAAAAGTTTCGGAGGAGAATTAAGGATGGCTAAAAATTCCATCGAAGTTGAATCCAACCAAAATGAAGAATCGAAGCTGATAAATATTTTCAGCCGTACCGTCGATAAATCTTTTCGCTCCATTCGAAAACGGGACGGGCGGATCGTTGAGTTCACTAGGGATAAGATCAGCGCCGCGATTTTTAAAGCCGCTAAAGCCGTTGGTGGAGAAGACCGGCAATTAGCTGATGAGCTGGCTGAAATCGTGGTTCAATACCTGTATAAAAAACTGGGTTCGGGAATACCGGCTGTGGAAGAGGTACAAGATGCGGTGGAAAAGGTGCTTATTGACACCGGACATGCTAAGACGGCCAAAGCATATATACTTTACCGGGATCGTAGGACGAGGCTTCGTGATTCCAAATCCGAACTCATGGATGTCGTTCAGGACATACTGGTGGAGACCAACCGGGAAAATGCCAATGTTAGCAACTCTCCTTCGGCTAAAATGCTGCAAATCGCTTCGGCGGCAAGTAAAAAGTATTATTTGAGCCGTCTTATTCCGGATGAAATGGCTCAGGCTCATATCGAAGGAGACTATCATATTCATGATTTGGATTTTTACGGCAAAACTCTTACTTGCGTCCAGATTCCGTTGGGACGTTTATTGGCCGAAGGCTTTAATAATGGCCATGGTTTCATCAGGCCCCCCAAAAGACCGGCTTCGGCAACGGCTTTATCTGCCATTATTTTACAAAGCTCCCAGAATGATATGCATGGCGGTCAGTCGTTTGCAGCCTTTGATCGTGATATGGCCCCTTATGTTGCAGGGGCTTCCGAGGATGAAATATATCAAGCCATGGAGGCTTTAATATATAACCTAAACTCAATGCACAGCAGGGCAGGAGCCCAAGTTCCTTTTTCCAGCCTGAATATTGGCAATGAAACAACTCCTGAAGCGCGGATGGTAACCAAATGTTTGTTACTGGCGTATGAAAAAGGCTTAGGCAGGGGCGAAACCCCGATTTTTCCCAATATCATCTTCCGTCTTAAAAAAGGGATTAACTTTGAACCTCAAGATCCGAATTACGATTTGTTTAAATTGGCAATGCGGGTTTCGGCTAACCGTTTAAATCCAACCTTTGCATTTATGGACTCAACCTTTAATACCCAATACGGAACCCAGGTTGCATATATGGGATGCCGGACCAGAGTCATCGGTAACCGTCATGGGGCTGAGATAACCGATGGCAGGGGAAATCTTTCTTTTACAACCATCAATCTTCCCCGGATTGCTATTAAAGCTAACGGTGATTTGGAGATATTTTTCGCGGAATTGGAACGGTTGATGACTTTAGCGGCCAGGCAGTTATACCATCGCTACCGGACTCAAGCCCGTCTCAAGGTAAAAGACATGCCTTTTTTGATGGGCCAGGGATTATATTTGGATTCGGAAAAACTCCGTCCAGAGGATACCATCGCTCCGGTTATCAAGCATGGCACCTTGTCAATAGGGTTTATTGGCTTAGCGGAGGCGCTGACCGCCTTAACCGGAAAACATCATGGACAGGATCTCAAAGCCCAGCGGTTGGGACTTGAAATTGTTAACTTTATGCGTAAAGCAGTTGACGGCTTTGCGGAAGAATATGACCTAAATTACACGCTCCTGGCGACACCGGCGGAAGGGTTGGCGGGGCGCTTCATAGGCATGGATCGCCGCCGTTTCGGGGTTATCTCCGGAGTAACCGATAAAGAATTTTATACTAATAGTTTTCATGTGCCGGTATATTTCGAAATCTCTTCATATGACAAGATTATAACCGAAGGGCCTTATCATGAAATGACCAACGCCGGCCATATCAGTTATATTGAACTTAAATCCCCCCCGGTGGATAATTTAGAAGCCTTTGAACGGATAATCCGGCATATGGCCGCTTCCAACATGGGTTATGCCGGGATTAATTTCCCGGTGGATGAATGCCTTCATTGTTATTTCCGGGGGATCATCGCAAGCGAGTGTCCTTCCTGCGGTTCAATCAATATTCGCCGGATTCGAAGAATTACCGGCTATTTATCAACCGTTGACCGGTTTAACGATGCCAAGCAGGCGGAATTAAAGGAACGTTTGGAGCATTTATTTTGATGGCTATCGGTTTGGATCAAAAATTGGCTGCTACAACTTTAAGAATCGCCGGTGTTGCTAACGAGAGTATCGTTGACGGTCCGGGTATCAGGGATACCATATTCTTCCAAGGTTGTCCTCATGCTTGTCCGGGTTGTCATAATCCTGAAACCTGGGAGACGGGTGGCGGAAATGAAATATCAATTTTGGATTTACTGTCGCTTTTGATAATAAATCCTTTGGTAACTGGAGTCACTTTTAGCGGGGGGGAGCCATTTCTTCAGGCCAGCGCCGCTGCCGCCCTGGGTGGCATTTTTAAAGAAAAGGGTCTGGACCTTTGGGTGTATACCGGATTTACCTGGGAAGATTTGCTTGTAAATACGGAGAAACCGGGGTTTAAAGAGTTGTTAAAAATTGCCGATGTAATAGTTGATGGTCCTTTTAGAAAAGAGTTGAAGGATAATTCCATAAAATTTATCGGATCCAGTAATCAGCGGCTAATTAATGTCAAGATTAGTTTGGAGACGGGGCGGATTGTTCAGTGGCTTCCTACTTAGAAACCCTTGTTTGGGGCTGAAAATTTAAGATGAGCTGGTACTGTGAAACCAAAAACGGCCAAATCATTTGCCATTGCCATGAATTGAATAACCTTCGGGTGCGTCAGGCTTTCTCCACCAAAACCAGTGGAAACATGGCGCTTCATACCGGTGATGATCCCAAAGCTGTCATTGATAGGCGTGAAAATTTTTTAAACGTTTTGGGATTCCATCTCCGCCAATTGGTTGCCGGGGAACAGACTCATGGGATTAATGTCTATGTTGTTACAAAACAAGCAGCCGGTTCGGGAGCCTTTCGTTTGGATACGATGATTCCGGAGACTGATGCCTTGATAACCAGAGATACCGGGGTTGTTTTGTCGACATATACCGCTGATTGCCTGCCGATTTTTATTTATGATCCATCCACACCGGCTGTTGGGTTGGTTCATGCCGGCTGGCGGGGGAGTTTACAGGGGATACTCGCCAAAACCCTGGAAAAAATGAATATGTTTTTTCGGACGACCCCTTCTCGTTGCAAAATCGCTATTGGACCGGGAATATGCGCCAAATGCTTTACAGTCGCCGCCGATGTAGCCAACCAATTTAACGATGTTTTTCCCGGCGCAGTTCACCATTGTAACTCCAATTACCAGGTGGATTTGGTGGAATTTAACAAATGGATACTTGACGGGTTTGGAGTTCCAGCAGAGCATGTCATTACATCTCAATGGTGCACCGTGTGCTCTGCGGATCGATTCTATTCATACCGCGCTCACCGGGGGACTATTGGACGGATGATGGGGATTATCGGATTATTAGAGGAAACTTAATTCGGAAGATTGAATATTATCCTAGGAAGAGGTTATGTAAAAACGTACTATATCATCAAAGGCCCCAAGCGCGTCAGGATTCGCGAATTTATCAAGAAAGCCGCTGCTGTACTATTAGTAATTCTGATTATTGAAGCAGGGATCTTTCTGCTTAGAAGTATAAATGTGAATATAGTAGTTGCCAAATGGGGTTTTATGGAAAAAGGATATTGGGCAGAGGCTTTGATCATCCAAAGAGAGACGGTTTTACGGGCGCCGTTGGCCGGCAATTTGGAGATTCAAGCGGAGTCCGGCGCCCGGGTGCCGCGTGATGAATTATTGCTGTATATTAATACTGACCAACCCATTGATACATCTGAACTGAATATCAAGACGAAAATGGAATTGGAGTCCCTGGTTAGAGAGGAAAAAGCTTTTCGGGCTGATTTGGAACGGATTGAGTTTGAAATCAAGGAAATCCGGGCGTTAATGAAAAAATCACCGAAAAAATCAAAGGATATAAATCCGGTTATTACAGCGCTTCGCAAAGAAAAAACACGGGTTACCAAGACAATACAAACTACTCATCGCCAGTTTTTGGAATTGCGGCGCAAAGTTCAAGAACAGCTAGGGCAACAAGCTTTGGTGATGTCCCCTGAGCCGGGATATGTTTATTATCAAACCGATGGCTGGGAAGAAAAGCTATCGCTAGATAATCTTCAAAATATACAGGAACAGGATATCCGCCGCAACTACAGTCTGAAATCCTCCGGTAAAAAGGTGAATACCGGTGAAGTGATTGGAAAAATCATTAGTCCTTTTGAACAAATAATTATGGTTCTTGTTGATATAAACATTACTGGGCTGCCGGAGCCCGGTGAAGTGTGGTGGCTCAAAACAAGTCATGGGTTACAACGGGTTAATGTAAAAAAAGCCACCCAAATTTCAGATTATAAGGCCATGGTAGCATTGGTGAATCCAAGTTTTAGGCAGGATCATTTGCCCAACCGTCGCGCCAAAGTTTACTTAATCTATCGTAGAATCAGTGGCGTTTCAGTTCCGCGCCGCGCCATTTTTAATCATAAAGGCGTTACATCAGTTAAAATCCTGAAAGGAGATGGCTTTGACCTAAAAAAAATACGAGTCATTGATGTCGATGATAATAACGCCATCATTGACGGCCTTGAATTCGGCACCACCATTATATCACGATAGGGGGCCTGTTGCTTTGAAGAAGACTTTTGTGGTGGATACTAGCGTTTTAGTTCATGATCCCCAGGCCTTGAATGCTTTTCAAGATAATGACATCGTGATCCCGATAGCCGTAGTTGAAGAGATTGACGGGCATAAAAAAAGACAGGATGAGGTTGGGCGCAACGCCAGATGGGTTTCGGCCTTTCTGGACAAATTACGGGAAATCGGTCATTTGGATACCGGGGTAAATTTGGGAGAATCCCGGGGAATTTTACGGGTGGAATTAAACCATCAGGAAATTGAGAAACTTCCTCCGACATTGGATCGGAATAAAGTGGATAACCGGATAATCGCCGTAGCTTTGGCATTGCAGCAATCTTCTGCCGTGCCGGTGGTATTGGTTACCAAGGATATTAATATGCGGATTAAGGCTGATGCTTTGGGAATTGCCGCTGAAGATTATGAAACCGATAAGATCGAGATCGATGAGGTTTATACAGGAACCCGCATCCTCAAGGTTGAACCTGATATTATCAATCATTTTTATACGGCGGGTGAGGTTATCCTCAAGGAGTTTGAATTATATCCCAATCAGTTGATTATTTTGGAAGATTCCTTCGGTTCCTCCAAATCAGCCTTGGCGAGGCATACCTTTGGCGGGAAATTGGTGCCTTTGCGTTATTCGGGCCAGGATCCTTTCGGTTTAAAACCCCGGAATAAGGAACAGCGTTTCGCCATTGAGCTTTTGCTTGATGATGAAATTCGTTTAGTAACATTGATTGGTAGGGCCGGTACCGGCAAGACCCTTTTGGCTCTTGCGGCAGGATTGCAAAAGGTAGTGGAAGATTCAAAATACCGGCGTTTGTCCGTATCAAGGCCGGTTATTCCATTAGGTAATGATATTGGCTATTTGCCGGGTGATATTGATGAAAAACTCCGTCCCTGGATGCAACCTATCTATGATAACCTGGAGTTCCTATTTAATAACCGGGATCGGAATGAAAAAATCGATCAACTGGTGAATAGTATGAAGGATTTAAATATTCTGGAATTGGAGGCCTTGACTTATATCCGGGGCCGGAGCATACCTAACCAGTTTTTACTGATTGATGAAGCGCAAAATCTTTCCCCTCACGAAATCAGGACTGCCATTACCAGGGTGGGAGAAGGGACCAAGATCGTATTGACCGGAGATCCTTACCAGATTGATCATCCTTACCTTGATTCTAACAGTAACGGACTGACTTTTGTAGTGGAAAGATTTAAAAATGAACGGCTAGCCGGGCATATAACGCTGGTCAAAGGTGAACGTTCCGAACTGGCCGAATTGGGTTCAAGACTATTGGGATGAGGAAGCAGTAAAAATGGGAGTCAGCGAAAATTTGGCGGCTATCAGGGAACAGGTGAGGAATAGCGCCGTAAAGGCCAATCGGGATCCGGCAGGGATAACAATCATTGCGGTTACTAAATATGTTGATGTAAATCGCATCAATGAAGCGCTGCACGCCGGAATTACTCATATCGCGGAAAACAGAGTTCAGGATGGGGCGGCAAAAATCCCATTACTCGAGCAAGAAGTCACCAAACATCTAATCGGGACTCTTCAAACCAATAAAGTAAAAAAGGCTTTGGAGATCTTTGATTTGATCCATTCGGTGGATCGGGAGGAATTAATCCTTGAGCTTGCCAAACAAGCAGGAAAATTGGATCGGCAATGCCAATTCTTAATCCAGGTAAACATCTCCAAAGAGATTTCCAAGCATGGAATTAATCCGGAACAATTGGGGGGGCTGCTGGATCGTATTCAAAGCTATCCCCTGCTGCAACCGGTTGGTTTAATGACCATGGCCCCGTTGGGCGTCGGTCCGGAGGCGACCCGGAGCATTTTTCGGTGTTTACGCATTCTCTTTGAGGATATTTCCCGAAACCCTGATTATAAACTCAATGGAGCCAACTGGCGGTATTTGTCGATGGGAATGAGTCAGGATTTTCCGGAAGCCGTTGAAGAGGGTGCGAATCTACTGCGGATTGGAACAGCGATTTTTCAATAATAACTGGTAAAAGCTTATAAGAGCGGGTGGTGAATGAAAATTGCGTAAATGGGAAAACGAGGATGAGGCTGTAAAGAACCATGGGGGTAATCGCGGATTATTTGAAAAATTTTTAAATGTATTCGGGTTTGAAGCCGAGTTTGTTGAAGAAGACGAGACTGCCGCTCAAAGTGAGTATTACGCCAAAGATCGCCGGGAGCGGGGCAAATTATACAGCCTCACCAGTTCCAACAAGACCGTGAAAATGATAATCATTGAGCCCACTGAGTTTGAAGAAGTCCAGGGAATTGTGGACCATTTAAAAAATAAACGAGCGGTGATTATTAACCTGGAGGAAACCGATCGGGTGGTGGCCCGCCGAATCGCCGATTTTATCGGGGGTGCTATTTACGCTTTGGAAGGAACTATGCAGCGGATTAGCGGCTCCATATTTTTGTTTACTCCCGCCCATATTGAAGTGGCTGTTCCTTTTAAACCGGAGTTCAAGGAGCGGGAAAAGGAGCGCAACGTGAACAATCCGAATTTCCCGCCTTCTTTTTATAAAACGGATAAGACCCCTAACCTTAAGGATTAGGCTTTTAACTCCAAAGTTTTTGTTAAATAGGGAGAGAAAATGAGAAAAAGACTGCTCAAAGCTGATTAAAGGATATTTTTAGACGGGATTTATAGGACTAAAATCCGCAAAAGTAGTTTTAGACTATGGTTTCGGAGGTTGCTTGGCATGTATAAACTTGGAATGGTGGGCGGCGGGGCAATGGGGGCCGCCCTTTTGAAAGGAATCCTGGCTGCGGGCTTAAAAAAACCTGAGGAAGTCTTTTTGGTGGAACCGGATCAACAAAAGCTAAAATCGTTACAGGAAAACCTGGGAATCATTCCCTGCAATAATCTCGCCGATCTTGCCGCAGAGAGCCCGGTGATTATTTTAGCGGTTAAGCCGCAGGTAATGGAGGGTGTTTTAAAGGAATTAAGCCTGGTTACAAATGAGTCCTATCTGGTAATCTCAATTGCCGCGGGAATTCCATTGGAATACTACGAACAGCAGGCTAAAGCCAGGTTTGTCAGAGTCATGCCTAATATTTTAGCTAAAATAGGGAAAGGTGTTTCTGCTTATAGTATTGGCAAAAACTGCAACCCGGACGACCGGGAGATGGTAAAGGCGATTTTTGATTGTGTCGGTGCCGCTTTTGAGGTTAATGAATCACAAATGCATGCCGTTACCGCATTAAGCGGCAGCGGACCCGCTTATGTGTTTGATTTAATGGAATCATTAATTGATGCAGGGGTATGCTTAGGTTTACCGAGGGATAATACTACGGCGATGGTTGTGCAACTCTTTTCAGGCTCCGCTGAATTATTGGCTATAAGCGGAGAACACCCGGCCAAATTAAAAAATGAAGTAACTTCTCCCGGAGGAACAACGGCCGCCGGATTATTTGAAATGGAGAAAGGGGCTGTAACCGCTACGCTGATGAAAGCTGTCCAGGCAGCAGCCGAGCGTTCCCGGGAATTAAGCCGGATTGGTAGATAAATGTCCTTAAAAGTCCGTTTTTCGGCAAACTTTTGGGGGCAATTTTAAATAGTTGTAGCTATGGCTACAATAGATATCAATGAAAACGGGTAAACAACATGGAAGATAAAACAGGGCGCTTTGAGAATGCGGATGCTAAAAGATTCACCGCGCAAATCAACGAGATGGCCGAACGGAGTCTGAGAGACGGACAACCTATTTGGACCGATTTTTTAGATCCCGGTGAACGGGAAGAAGCTCAAGCGGTTTTAAATTGGGCAACCGGGATCCGCTTTAATTCTTACGGCGGATATCAAACCGCGGAACGCCGCCGTCTGGTTATCTATCCCGATTACTACATCGCCCAAACCATAACGCCGCAACTTTCTTTCATCGCTATTGAAACGGCGGGTTTCGCCCAATTAAACCACCGTGATTACTTGGGAGCGCTAATGGGACTGGGAATCAAACGGCAAAAAATTGGTGATGTAATAGTTTCCGATACCGGCTGCCAAGTGGTAACAACGCCTGAACTAATTGACTTTCTACGGCTGAATCTGAATAAAGTTTCCAATCAGAAAGCGTTTGTCAGCGAGATAGATCCGGAACAATTGAATCCTCCCAATCTTCGGGAAAAAACAATCCGGTCCACGGTTGCCTCTTTAAGATTGGATGCCATTGCAGCCCTTGGCTTTGGCGATTCCCGTACCAAAATGGCCCGGGAGATTAAAGGCAGGCAGGTCAAAGTTAACTGGAAAGAAACTGATGATCCGGACTGTCAATTATCCCCCGGCGATGTGATATCCATCCGCGGGAGAGGCCGGGTCATTTTTCGAGAAATAACCGGTACCTCCAAAAAAGGCCGTTTGGGAGTTGTTTTGGTTAGGCTCTTATAAAAATTCAAAAATTCGAACTAAGAGTTAAGTGTGAGAAAAGCTTTCTTTTTCACCCTTTACTCTTCAAACTTCATTTTTCAAAGGAGTGAAAAATAATGCTAACCCCTGTTGATTTGGAGACCACTGTTTTTCATCGCAGTTTTCGCGGTTATAGCAGGTTCGAGGTCCAGGATTTTATGGACCGGATTACGCGGGATTACGAACATCTGTACCGTGAGAACATTGATTTGAAGGAAAAAATTGATGATTTAAATGCGAAAATAAATCAGTATGCCTTAATTGAAGAGACGCTCCGGAATACGATGATAATTGCCCAGGAAACCGCGGAAGAGGTTAAAAAGGCCGCCCGGGGAGAGGCCGAATTAATCGTCAGGGAAGCCCAAATGCAGGCCGAGCATGTGAAAATGAAGACTAAGGAAGAGATCCAGATGGAATTACGAAATCTGGCGCTATTAAAAAACCAGACTGAATATTTTAAGTGTCAATTTAAAAGCTTTTTAACCGGATTGCTGGATTTGGCCGAAAAACAATTGGATCTTCCCATTGAATGGGATAAGTATCCAAAAGCAGTTTCCAGTAATAATTCACCGCCAGCTCAAGAAACGGAACCGCCGGTCGTTGAATCCGCCCCGCCCAAACAACCATTTTAGTCTTTGGTTTTCTAGTTCTATAGATTTGTTAGTTTACTTGATAACTGGATAACCTGATAACTAATGAATTAATAACGGGCCAATCAGCAACGCCAGAATAAAAACGGACAATTCGCCGACCAGCCCCATAAATAAAATATGTCGGGCATTTTTGATGTTGACGGATCCCAGATAAAGCGACATTACGTAAAAAGTGGTTTCGCTGCTTCCCTGGATAATGGAAGCGGTAACTCCGGTAACGGAGTCTGGACCGAATTTGTTTAATAGTTCAGCGGTGGTTCCCAGGGAAGCCGACCCGGAAAGCGGTTTTAACAGCCCTAAGGTCAGCAGGTCAGGCGGGATTTGCAGGAAGGTAAATAATGGGCCCAGCAATGAAACCAACAAATCTAAAGCCCCGGAGTTCCTAAAAATGCCGATAGCAATGAAAATGGCAAGGATATAGGGGGCTAACCGGATTGTTGTTTTAATACCTTCCATAGCGCCCTCGATAAATAATTCATATACTTTTAATTTTTTTTTAAAGCCGGCCCCCAAAATTAAAAGGATTAATAATGGGATCGCCCACTGGGAAAAGATAAAAAGCCGGTCAATCAAGGCAATTCTCCTTTTGCGCCGCGGCTGTTTTATAATTCCAATGTAAAGCAAGGTAGTTGATAAATAGTCCAATCAAAGTACCGGCCAAAGATAGAGCAAAGACGGGAACCATAATCAGGGCAGGATTTACGGAACCTGCTTGGGCCCGTATGGCGATTAAAGTCGTGGGAATGATGCTGAGGCCCCCGAAAACCAATGCCATAAAAGTGCAGGTTGCATCGGAAGCGGTATCCTGATCCGTGCTCAACATCTTTAAGGCGGACATGGTTTGCAAACCAAGCGGAGTTGCCACATTACCCAG
Source organism: Bacillota bacterium (assembly GCA_029974635.1). GTDB lineage: Bacteria > Bacillota > UBA4882 > UBA8346 > UBA8346 > JAEZJQ01. The sequence continues at coordinate 133,223 of JARKQY010000031.1, forward strand.
TCCGAATAGATTGGCGGCAACGGTCAAGGAGATAAATCCCATTACCGGATGACCCTTGGGTATTTTTGGGAATAATTTGGATAGCAAAGGTTGAAAAACCTTTGCTACAGCTTCGGTGACTCCCGATGCTTCGGCAATTTTCAAAATTCCGGACCAAAATGCGATAATTCCAGCCAGACCAATGGTAAATTCAATGGCTTTCCCGGCGTTTGAAAATATCGAATTGGAAATAAGCTCAAGTTTACCGGTGCCGGCCGCAACCAGAATCCCGATACTCACTAGACAGAACCAAACAATATTGATCATTTTTTTACCTCCTTGTTTAAAAATTGGGCGAGGATTCTGTAGGAGTAACATTTTTTTGTAGCCCAGAACCACAATATCTTGTGTTAGATTGCGTTGCCATATACTAAATACGCTTCGTAAACTATTACCCGTACAGACTCTCAGTTCATTTTTATGAGTGGGTGGTAATAAATATTATTAAATGGTAAACCGTATGATAAATGATAATTTGTTTTAAAGGATATTTAGAATAAAATGGAACGATTTTCACAAACGGTACGCGATGAAGTAGCCAGAGCTCCGATTACCAAATGCGAGTATTGCATAAAAGCAGAATTGGCGGCGATTTTTCATATTGCGGGGAGTATCCATATTGCCGGACAACATCGGATATCTTTATCAATTTCGACGGAGGCCGCAGTCGTGGCGCGGCGTGTTGTCCGGCTACTGAAAGATTCATATCATTTGGAATCGGAAGTTAGGGTGGAGCAGATTGAAAAACTGGGAAAGTTGCACCGTTATAATTTAATGATTAATTCCCAAGCAGGATTGCATGAAATGCTATACGATCTGGGCATGTTGACCCGGGAGCATTCCTTGGAAAGGAGCATCCGGTCCGAGTTGTTGAAAGGGAGTTGCTGCCGGGCGTCATTTCTACGGGGAGCCTTCTTAGCCGGAGGTTCGGTAACCGACCCCCAAAAAAAGACCTATCATTTGGAGCTCGTTACCCATAATGAGGAGTTTGCCGACGGTTTGGTTTATCTTATGAATTTACAAGGAATCAAGGCCAAAATCGGCGCCCGCAAAGATCAAATTCTAGTTTATCTGAAGGATAGTGCGGCGATAATTCATTTCCTTTCACTCATCAATGCCCATACCGCGGTTATTAAACTGGAAGAGGTCAAGGTCATCAAAGGGTTACGCGGAGAGGTCAACCGGATCGTAAATTGTGAGACGGCCAATCTGGAAAAGACATTACATGCTGCTTGGAACCAGGTGGAAACCATCCAGCAATTAATGCGGGAATCCGGAATCGTGAATTTGCCGGTGAAACTTCGTGAAACTGCTGAATTGCGCCTGGAATATCCGGAAGCTTCATTAAAAGAGCTGGGAGAGTATCATCAACCACCTATCAGTAAATCAGCGGTAAATCACCGGTTGCGGTTGATCCTGGAATATGCCAAAAATTTTTCTTCCGAAGCAGGAATTTATCATCAAAAAGAGAAACAATGAAAATTGATTAATGAAGAATACGGTATAATATTTTTTTATGGAGAAGTGGGACATAAATTTATATACTGGGACAAAAATGTAACCTCTAATGTTTCAAGGAGATTGAATCCGGCATAAATATGGATAAATTATTAACACTACAACAAAAAATCGTTCCCGAAATCATACCGTTGCTTCTTTCAAGATATCACATCCTGCGTTCGATTCGTTACCTGCAACCGGTAGGACGGAGAGCGCTGGCCGATAAACTGCAGTTACAGGAACGTAAAATTCGTAATGAGGTTGATATCCTAAAGGAACAGGAATTAATCAGTTATTCGCCTGCAGGTATGCAAGTTACGCAGACTGGAGATATTTTATTATGGGATTTGGAGGAATATATCCGGGAAATTCAAGGTTTAAGTCTGCTTGAAGAAAGAGTCGCGTCGGTATATCCGGTTAAAAAAGTGATTATTGTTCCCGGGGACTCCGATCTTGATCAATCGGTTAAGAAAGATCTTGCCAGGGTTACTGCCCGGTATTTGTTGCAAAACTTAAAAGACGGCTCCATATTAGCGGTTACCGGAGGTACCACCATGGCTGAAGTGGCGGGCGTTCTGGTAACGCCGGTGGAAAAACGGAATATAACCGTAATTCCAGCCAGGGGAGGGCTGGGAGAAGAAGTGGAGATTCAGGCCAATACCGTGGCCGCAAATATAGCCAAAGGCCTCGGCGCCAGCTACCGCCTGCTTCATGCGCCGGATGATTTAAGGGCCAAAACCATGCAAACCATAGCCGGTGAGCCGAAGATCAAAGAATTATTGGATTTATTGCGCCAGGCTGATATGGTGCTGCATGGAATCGGATCGGCGGAGGAGATGGCCCGGCGCCGGGGAACTCCGGCAGAAAAGTTAAATGAACTTTTAAATAAAGGGGCGGTGGGCGAAGCCTTCGGGTATTATTTCGCTCAGGATGGCACCGTAGTTCATTCGACTTCCAGTGTCGGGTTGCAGTTGAATGAATTGGGTTTGATTGATGAAGTGGTGGCCGTTGCCGGAGGTAAAAGTAAGGCAATGGCCGTAAAAGCTGTTTTGTCCAATGCTCCCCGGGATGTTTTGATCATTGATGAGGGCGCCGCCCGGGGGGTTGTTGAAGAATAATCTCGCTGTAATAATGGTTTTAAACGGTAGACCCGCTTTAAATGGCACGAGAGAAAGCAGGTGTGGAACATGGATGATCAATACCCGCGTTCGGTCCATTTGGAAAGTGTCGCCGAATTTATACATAAAAATGGAGGTATGCTAAAATGGCAGTAAAAGTTGGAATTAATGGTTTCGGCAGAATTGGAAGACTGGTTTTCAGCGCTCTGGTTGACAAGGGGCTCCTGGGGAAAACCGTTGACGTCGTGGCGGTAGTTGATATCAGCACTGATGCGGATTACTTTGCGTATCAATTGAAATATGACTCCGTCCATGGTCAGTTCAAGGGTGAATTGGCCACCGCGAAAAGCAAGCCTGAAGTTGAAACGCCGGATGTCCTAATCGTCAACGGACATAAGATTCAATGCATCTTGGCCACCAAAGAACCCAGTCAATTACCTTGGAAAGCACTAGGAGTCGATTATGTAATCGAATCCACCGGTTTGTTCACTGACTCCGAAAAAGCCAAAGGCCATCTTGAGGCCGGCGCTAAAAAGGTTATTATCTCAGCCCCGGGAAAAGGCGATGTTAAGACCATCGTTATGGGAGTCAATGAAAACGAATATGATTCCGCCAAACACAATATCGTCTCCAACGCTTCTTGCACAACCAACTGTTTGGCTCCGCTAGTTCATGTGTTACTAAAAGAGGGTATCGGAATTGAAACCGGTTTAATGACTACCATTCATGCTTATACCGCAACTCAGAAGACGGTTGACGGCCCTTCCAAAAAAGATTGGCGCGGTGGCAGAGCGGCTGCCGTCAATATTATCCCTTCCTCCACCGGCGCTGCCAAAGCCGTTGGTGAAGTTCTACCGGCCACCAAAGGGAAGCTCACCGGTATGTCCTTTAGGGTTCCGACCCCTGACGTATCCGTAGTTGACTTGACCTTCCGTTCCGAAAAAGAAACCTCTATCGAAGAGATCGATTCGTTGCTCAAGAAGGCTTCCACTTCCTATTTAAAAGGAATTTTGGGAGTCGCCGATGAAGAAGTGGTTTCCACCGATTTCATTCATGACAATCGTTCATCCATCTATGATTCATTGGCAACCTTGCAAAACAACCTCAAAGGAGAAAAACGGTTCTTTAAAGTGGTTTCATGGTATGACAATGAGTGGGGTTATTCCAACCGCGTGGTTGATCTATTAACTTATATGATAAATAAATAAAAGTATTTAAAAAGAGACGAATATTTATTATCTCCAGGGATAATAAATATTCGTCTCTTAACATTAAGGGAGGTCGGGGTTGATGAAAAAACTATCCATTGATGATATTGATGTCAAAGGTAAACGGGTACTCGTCCGGGTGGATTTTAACGTTCCCGTGGATGATACTGGAAATATTACCGATGACCGGCGTATCAAAGCGGCGCTTCCCACCGTTCAAAAGTTGGCGGGCAGCGGCGCTAAGGTTGTTTTAGTTTCCCATTTCGGGCGGCCGAAAGGGGGACCGGATAATAAATACCGGTTGGATAATATCGGCAAACGTTTAGGCGAGCTTTTGGGTAAGCCGGTGGTCAAGGTTAACGATTCTATCGGGGATGAACCCCAAAAGGCAATTGCCGATCTGCCGTTTGGCGGAGTATTATTGTTGGAAAACGTCCGTTTTTATAAAGAAGAAGAGGCCAATGATGAAGCATTTGCCAAAAAACTGGCGGAATTGGCCGACGTATACGTAAATGACGCTTTTGGAACCGCTCACCGGGCTCATGCTTCCACCGCAGGAGTGGCCAAATTCTTACAGCCTGCGGTAGCGGGATACTTAATCCAAAAAGAAATTGAAGTCATGGGCAAAGCCCTGGAAAACCCGGAGCGCCCCTTCATCGCCATCTTAGGGGGAGCAAAAGTAGCCGATAAATTGGGAGTAATCACCAATTTGTTGGAGAAAGTAGACACTTTGATCGTCGGCGGCGGTATGGCGTATACCTTTTTGAAGGCTCAAGGCAAGGAAATCGGAAAATCCCTTTTGGATGCCGAAAAACTTGATTTTGTAAGGGAAATGACGGCCAAAGCCAAAGCCAAGGGCGTCAAACTGCTACTCCCGGTTGATAATGTTATAACCGATAATTTTAAGGCTCCGACAGTGACCAAAACCGTTACTTCCGAAGATATCCCCGCCGATATGCAAGGGGTGGATATCGGTCCGGAAACCGTCAAAATCTTCTCCCAGGAGATCATCGGCGCTAAAACCGTCATTTGGAACGGCCCCATGGGCGTATTCGAGGTAGAGCAGTTTGCCGTTGGGACGAAAGCCATTGCCGAAGCATTATCCAAAAGTAATGGCACCACCATTGTCGGCGGCGGAGATTCTGCGGCGGCTGTGGAACACTTGGGCTACGCCAATAAAGTAACCCATGTCTCAACCGGCGGCGGCGCTTCACTTGAATTTCTTGAAGGAATCGAATTGCCGGGAATCGCGGCACTGACCAATAAATAGAGAGGATACTGCAAATGCTAAGAAAACCCATCATTGCCGGAAACTGGAAGATGTATAAGACCATTCCCGAGGCTAAAGCGCTTGTTTCAGGATTGATTGAAAAATTGAACGGTTATACTGAGGTAGAGGTGGTCTTTTGTCCGACTTTCACCGCGTTAAGCGCCGTAAAGGAATTGGTTAAAGGAACTCCGTTCGGTCTGGGAGCCCAGAATCTTTATTGGAAAGAACAGGGGGCTTTCACCGGTGAAATCTCCCCATTAATGTTAAAAGATATCGGTTGTGATTATGTGATTATCGGCCATTCCGAGCGCCGGGAGCATTTTGGCGAAACCGACGCCAACGTAAATTTGAAAGTGAAGGCTGCTTTGGCAGCCGGGATTAAACCCATTATTTGCGTGGGCGAATCATTGGCCCAGCGGGAGGCGGGAGAGACCAACTCCCTGGTGAAACGCCAGACCGAGCAGGCTCTGGCCGATGTGGATCCGGCAGCTATCCCCGGAATCGTAATCGCCTATGAGCCGATCTGGGCAATTGGCACCGGCCGCTCTTCCAATGGTAACGACGCCAATCAGGTCATTGGAGTTATTCGGAGTACGGTGGCTTCTAAATTCGGTAACGATACCGCCCAAAAGATACGCATTCAATACGGCGGAAGCGTTAAAGCGGATAATATCAAAGAATTTATGGATCAACCCGAGATTGACGGTGCTCTCGTGGGCGGCGCCAGTTTGGAAGTTGATTCATTCCTGAAGATTGTGAAATACTAGGAGGGTAATCATGAAATATCGGCCTGCCGCTTTAATTATTCTGGATGGGTGGGGAGAAAATCCAAATTCTCAAGCCAATGCAGTTAAGCAAGCCCGAACCCCCTATCTGGACAGCCTGTTTTCAACTTATCCCCACGCTTCATTATTATGTTCCGGGGAAGCGGTCGGATTGCCCGAAGGCCAGATGGGAACTTCGGAGGTCGGCCATTTAAATATCGGGGCCGGGAGAGTAGTTTATCAGAGTTTGGTAAGAATATCAAAAGCGCTGCGCGAAGGCGAATTCAAACGAAATCAGGTTTTCCTGGACTTGATAAACTACGCCGTCAAGGAAAGCCGCCCGCTGCATTTAATGGGGCTGATCTCTCCCGGAGGTGTACATAGTCATACGGAACATCTTTACGGGTTGCTCCAGTTAGTCAAGGAATTTGGTGTTAAAGAAGTTTATATTCATGCTTTTTTGGACGGCCGGGATACCCCGCCCGCCAGCGCCGACGGCTATATTGCCGAATTGGAAAAGGTTTGCGCCGAGAAGGGCATTGGCCGGATTGTTACAGTGTCGGGACGATATTATGCCATGGATCGTGACAAACGCTGGGAACGGGTGGAAAAGGCTTATGCGGCCATGGTGTACGGTCAAGGAGAAGAAGCTGATTCCGCCATTCAAGCGGTCAAAAATTCGTATGCCAAGGATGTCACCGATGAGTTCGTGCTCCCTACGGTTGTTACCCGGAACGGAAAGCCGGTGGCAGTGGTTCAGAAGGGCGATCCGGTTATTTTCTTCAACTTTAGGCCGGATCGAGCCCGCGAGATAACCAGAGTCTTTGTTGATCCGGATTTTAACGGGTTTGAGCGCAAGGATGAATATTTAAAGCCTTATTTTGTTTGCATGACACAATACGACGAGACTTTGAGCGTCCCTTTGCTCTTTCCTCCCGAAGAAAAATTAAAGAATATCCTGGCGGAAGTTTTGGCAAACAACGGGTTGAAACAACTCCGGATTGCGGAAACCGAAAAATACGCCCATGTCACTTTCTTCTTTAACGGCGGTGAGGAAACTCCCTACCCGTTGGAAGAACGGATTTTAATTCCTTCCCCTAAAGTTCCGACTTATGATCAACAGCCTGAGATGAGCGCCTATGAAGTTACGGAGTCTTTACTGAAGGAGATTGCTGAAGATAAATATGACGTAATTATAATGAATTACGCCAATTGCGACATGGTTGGTCACACCGGAATTCAGGCTGCGGCTGAAAAAGCGGTTGAGACTGTGGATGAATGCTTATCGAAGATTGTTCCGGCGATTTTAGCCAAACAAGGAGCCGTAATCATCACCGCTGACCATGGAAACGCCGAGCAGATGGTTGATTATCAGACCGGTGAACCATATACGGCGCATACCACCCTGCCCGTGCCGGTCATCGTGGCGGGTGTAAAATCGCCTTATCAAGTAAAAAACGGGAGCCTGGCAGATCTGGCCCCAACGCTTCTAGAGATATTGGCGATCCCCAAACCGGTTGAAATGACCGGAAATTCGTTGATTAATTATAAATAATTACAATACAGGAGGTATTTAAATTGACTACGATTGTAGATATTTTTGCCCGTGAGATCTTGGATTCCCGGGGGAACCCCACCGTTGAGGTTGAGGTTGAGTTGGCTGACGGAAGTATTGGCAGGGCTGCGGTTCCGTCAGGGGCTTCTACCGGCGCTTTTGAAGCGGTGGAACTTCGGGATGGCGATAAAGGCCGTTATCTTGGTAAAGGCGTTCAAAAAGCGGTTGATAATGTAAACGATGAGATCGCCAGTGAAGTCGTCGGTCTGAATGCTCTTGATCAAGTAACAATCGATAAAGTGATGATTGAACTTGATGGTACTCCCAACAAAGCAAAATTGGGCGCCAATGCCATTTTAGGCGTTTCATTGGCCGTGGCCAATGCAGCGGCCAAAAGTCTGAATATTCCCTTGTACCGTTACCTGGGTGGCGTAAACGCCAAACAATTACCGGTGCCGATGATGAACATTTTAAACGGCGGCAAACATGCGGATAATAGCGTTGATCTCCAGGAATTTATGATCATGCCGGTGGGAGCCTCCAGTTTTTCCGAATGCCTGCGCTGGGGAGCGGAGATCTTTCACGCGCTGAAGAAAGTCTTAAAAGAGAAAGGGTACGGCACGGCTGTCGGTGATGAAGGCGGTTATGCTCCCAACCTGAAGAGCAATCAGGAAGCCCTGGACGTCATTATGGCGGCAATACAGGCTGCGGGTTACAAACCCGGAGACGATATTATGATTGCAATGGATCCCGCTGCCACTGAGTTATGGGAAGAGGGCAAGAAAAAAGGCCAGGAAGGGAAGTATTACTTCTGGAAATCGGATCTGTTAAAATCCTCGGAAGAAATGGTCGAGTTTTGGGCTGATTTGGCCAATAATTACCCGATTATTTCCATTGAAGACGGGATGGCCGAAGAAGATTGGCAAGGCTGGAAACTGCTTACCGAACGTCTGGGTAATAAGGTGCAATTGGTGGGGGACGATTTGTTTGTGACCAATACTGAACGTCTCAGCAAGGGAATTTCCTTGGGCGTCGCCAATTCCATTTTAATCAAGGTAAACCAGATAGGGACCTTGACGGAGACTTTGGATGCTATTGAAATGGCGAAACAGGCCGGTTATACGGCCATCATTTCCCACCGTTCCGGGGAGACCGAGGATGTCACCATCTCGGATATTGTGGTCGCTACCAATGCCGGTCAAATTAAGACCGGGGCCCCCTCGCGGACGGACCGGGTCGCGAAATACAACCAATTGTTGAGAATTCAGGATTCATTAGGCGATGAGGCAATTTATCCGGGACGGAAAGCTTTTTACAATATTTAAACCGCGACCCGAGGCTGTCGACAAAGTGATTTGAAGCCGAGATAATATACAGTATAGAGCATCCATCGGCAATAACAAACCTATATATTATATATCATCCTCGTTTAAACATTTTTGGGACAGCCACGGAACGGGTTTTTGCCAGAATCCGGCAAGCCTGTATAACAAGCAATTTTAAAAGTTACTTGCCGGATTCATGTTAAAGGCTTGCGATTCCCGCCTCGATATGCTACAATATTTTAAGTTGATTTTGTGAATTGAGATGCATAGTTCTCGGATGATAGTCAGAAGCTGACATCATCAGACACATCTGAGGTAGTCAGCACATCTGACATAGTCAGATGACAGGTGGGAGGTTGGTTTTTTAATGAAATTTGCAATGCAATTATTACTTTTAATTGTCAGTATTGCCCTGGTTATAGTCATCGTTATTCAGCCCAGTAAAGGCGAAGGTCTGGGTGCGATTGGTTCCGGGGGCCAGGTATTTTTTGCCAAAAATAAGGGACTTGAAAAATTACTGGATAAAATCACTTTATGGTTGGCCATCTCCTTTGGGGTATTGCTGCTGTTAGTGGAGCTTTATGGCAAATTCATATGATTTAGTAACTAAATCTTATTTTTAACTAACTTTGGGCAAAAAGCCCTTTTTTTTTTTCGGGTAATTTCCGATAACCTAAATAGTAAAAACCAAACATCACCGCAGTTCGTTATAGAATAAAACAATTATGAACAGTATTGAAAGGTTATTATAGAGGAATTAACTTGTTTTTGTCGAACACTTCTTGTGAGTCAAAGAGGGGGGGAACCTGGTGAAGTTTTTTAATGGCCTGAAACCGCGTGTTTTAATCAGTTTTTTATTAATGTCGGTTGTTGCCTATGCGGTCCTGGTTATTATTCCTCAAATTGTTTGGTTACAGGGAATAGTGATTATTGGACTGTTAGTGTTATTTTATTTTGTTGGAAATATTCTGTTGGAACGAATTGTACTAACCCCCATCCGGTTATTTATTTACTTTGCCCAGCGGATATCGGAAAAAGATCTCAGTCAGCGCTTGGATATCCGGACCAATGATGAGTTTAAGGTCCTGGCGAACTCTTTGAACGAAATGGTTAACAACCTGAGGTTAATCTTGGATGAAAACTTGGAGGCTGCCGAACAGCTGGCCGTAGCCGCATCGGAAATGGCATCCATGGCTGAAAAAGCCAGCCAAAACACTGAAACTATTAATACAACCATGGAAGTTATGGCGAAAGTCACCGAAGAGCAATTTGAGAATGTTGATTTGTCGGTGTTAGCTTCCCAGCAGATGTCCGAAACAGCACAACAAGTTGCAACAGAGGCTCAAAAAGCTGCCAGTTTTTCATCTCAAGCGGCTCAACGGGCAAAAAGCGGTGAGGAAATCATTTCGGATATTAACACCAAGATTAATCAGTTAAAAGAAACGGTGGATAATTCGGCGGATACGGTTCGACAGCTTGGGGACCGCTCTTTGGAAATCGGAAAAATCGTCGACGTTATGAGGGGTATCGCCCGGCAGACAAACTTGTTGGCCTTAAATGCGGCCATTGAGGCGGCAAGAGCGGGCGAACACGGCAGAGGTTTTTCGGTGGTTGCTGATGAGGTCCGGGCTTTGGCGGAGCAGTCAACCAATTCGGCGGTGCAGATCGTGGCGATGATTAATGAGATTCAGAATGAAACGAAATCCGCCGTAGAAGCCATGGAAATCGGGACTAAAGCGGTTGATGAGAGTACCAGCATGGCCTTATATGTTAAATCCGCCTTTTCCGAAATTACAGGGGCAGTTGTTCAAACCGTGAATACCATTCATGAAATCGCGGCCGCATCCGAGGAACAAGCTGCAAGCAGTGAAGAGATGACCAGTACGATGCAGATCGTTTCATCGGTATCCAAGCAAAATGTTAGTAGCGCAAAGCAAGTTGCTGCGTCTACGGTTGGACAACGGATGACAATGGAAAATCTGGCGATTTCCGCCGCCCAGTTGGTGCAAATGGCTGATCACTTGACATCCATGGTTGGCCGGTTTAAAGTTAAGGCCGATTTCCAGAGATGTTGGCGGGTATTGGATTGTAACTGGGTTAATTGTCCGGCATACCAGGCCGTGGAGGAAAAATGCTGGCTGGTTCCGGATACCCTCTGTCAAGATGGAGTTCCCAATGGTTCAGTTACTGATAAGCGACAAATGTGTCATCAGTGCGAGGTGTTTAAGATTAATACCAAGCAGGATGCCGAGTAAAGGCGGGTTTAAGGTGCCAATTAATTTTCAGATGGCTGTCCGAAATGTGATCGGACAGCTTTTTAATTTAAATTGTTTTATAATGCTTCACCTGGTATAAAAAACGGCATAAATAGCAGATAATAATCAGGCTAACGAATTTTTTTCATGCTGGCGTAATGGAGGTGAATGAATGGGCCGGATAAAATGCAGCGTCGCATCTTGTTCCTATAATGAAAACGCCGATATATGCAAAGCGGGCGAAATTAAAGTAAAAAATAATTTCGGCGCAACCGACGATATGGAATTCGCTGATATGGATGGGGAATATAAAGCCAGGACCTCCGTGGAGACTTGTTGCGAAACATTTATTCCCCGCAAGAAAGAGTGAAGCTGCTTCTTTTTATTTGATTTTACTTACGTTTCGGTTTCAGATCCTATAACTCCATATATTTTACAGAGTTGTGCCACGGCTGTTGGTTAAGTACCAACTCGGTAAGCCCCGATTCGTAACGTCCTCAAGGATGCTAAACGTCCCTGGGGACGTTAAAGTGCAATTGGATTTCTAATCACGTTGAGAGAAAATTGCCAAATCGGGTTCATTGCTTGTAATTCGGCAAGTCTTGAAGTTTTTAAAGTTACTTGCCGAATTCAAGTTAAAATTGGCCTTTCCAGGGAGAAACGGGATTGAAAATAGAGATACCGGTGGCGTAAGTTATTTTTTTATTCCTTTTTGGAAGGATTTTTTGCTTTTACAGGAAATATATTAAGTATAGAGTATGCTGCGTTGGATGCGCTGCATTCTAATAATCCATAATTCCTGAAATCAGGACAATTGTGGATTGTAGTATCGCTACAATAAGATTATCGGCCTGACAATTACGAATTGTAGTATTGCTACAATCAGATCATCAGCCTGATAATTATAAATTGTAGCAACGCTACAATAAGTATCTGCCATATTTATGAAAGACAATCCAAAACTAGGGAAGGGGATGTCTCAAATGATAGTGACAGTCACTGGTAAGAATGTTGAAGTTACTGATGCATTACGGGATTACAGTGAGAAAAAGGCCACGAAGATCAGCAAGTTTTTTGAAAAAAGCCCGGTTGAGGCCAAAGTAACTTTAAGCACTGAACGTGGAAAACACATCGTTGATATTACGGTTCAAGTGAATGGACTGTTGCTAAGGGGTGAGGAAAAATCCAATGATATGTATGGTTCAATCGATGGAGCCATTGATAAGATTGAACGGCAGATACATAAGTTCAAAACCAGGATCAATCGTAAATTCCATAATGATAACCGGATTGTCATCTCTCCTCCAATTACACCCATAGAAGAAACATCCGCGCCGGTTATTAAGAGAACAAAACGTTTTGCGGTGAAACCAATGTCGGCGGAGGAAGCGGTTATGCAAATGGATCTGTTGGGCCATGATTTCTTTGTGTTTTCCAACAGCGATACCGATGAAATTAATGTGGTTTACCGCCGTAAGGATGGAAACTACGGTCTCATCGAGCCTGAATTTTAACACCAAATAGGGGTTTTAACAAAGTTCCCAGAAAAGATAAAGCTGCCGATCATTATCAGCAGCTTTATTCTTTGCGGGCAAAAGTTCTTTATTGCGATATTTGGTCCGATTGTTTCAATTTCATAATTTCGGTTATGATTTGATTGCCGATTTGTTGATATATCTCTTTCTTGTCGAGATTCGCATCGTATTCCAATTGGATAGGCTGGCCGATAATCACTTTTACCCTGCGAAAACTCCGTAATATTTTATTGCTATTAATTAAGACCAGTGGCACAACCGGTGCGTTGGATCGTAATGTCAACATTGCCGGTCCCGATTTGGGCGGCAGCATTTTATCGGGATTTTTGCGGTTGCGGGTCCCTTCGATATAGATTCCCAGGGCGTGTCCTTGTTTTAATAATTCCAAATAACGGGTGAAGGATTCACGATCGGTCCGGCCCCGCTTAACCGGAACGGCGCCCCATCCTTTGATAAAAAAGCCGACTATCGGGATCTTGAATAATACTTCTTTGGCTAAATAAGTAATTATCCGGGGAGAGGCAGCGCCCATTACAAAGGGGTCCCAATAACTAACATGATTGGAGACCAGAATAACCGGTCCGGAAGCAGGAACATTTTCCGCGCCGACAACTTGAAACCGGTGAAAAATCGTTAAAAATATGATGAAAAATCTTCTAAAAAACCGGTAGCTCATGGATGACCCCCCAATATCAATTTTCATTTAATTCCGCCTCCCGCCTGGCGGCAACAACAATTTTATTTTTTCCGAGGCGTTTCGCGTTATGTAATGAGCCTTCAGCCGTGGCAATCAGCTCTTGGCCGTTGGCTACATCCTCCGGAAACGAAGCTATCCCGATACAAACACTGGTTTCAATGGTTTTATTATCACAAACAAACGGAGATTGAAATACGGTGTGTTGAATCCGCCGGCCAAGGGATTTGGCTTCTTCAGCGCCGGTTTGCGGCAGGATAATCATAAACATGTCCCGGTCATAGCGAGCGATAATATCCGAATCACGAATCAGGCTTTTTAGGATCTCGGCCAATTGTTTGATGTGCAGGAAACCCTGGGAATTTCCATGTTGATCATTGATGGCTTTTAAGGAATCAGAGTCGACAATCATCAAGCTACACTGTTGTTGATAACGACTCGCAATTGCCAAGGCATGCTCCAGCTGCTGATAAAAAAAACGAACATTGCCGACCCCGGTTAAGTAATCATTCAGGCTTAAAGAGGTAGTATGCTCAAATATTCTGGCGTTTACCATTGCAATGGCGGCATGCTCCCCCAAAGTCTCCAGGATAATTTGGTCATCTTTGGTAAATGCATCATGATGCTGATTCCCCAGTAAGAAAATGAGCCCCATGATTTCTCCTTTGGACCAGATGGGAGAAGCGATAGCGGTGTGGTAATGATTCAAATCCAGTAAGTGATCGGCCGGATGGCTATTTTTGTCGAAGATCGTTTTTTTAGCGGACAATACCTTTCCCAACAGACCGGATTCCGGCCTGATTTCTGTCTCCATCAGGGTTTTAGGCAACCCTTTTAAGGTTTTAATCCGGAAAACGCCATCCAACTCTTTCAGAATAATACCTCCGGCACTGGCTCCCGTTAGTTGGGCCGCTTTTTGGTTAATCAATAGCAGTAGTTTTTCAATCTTCAACTCTCCGGCGATTTCCTTGACGATACGTGATAAGCTTTCTAAGCGATGTAACCGTTTTTTAGATTCATCTTTTTCATGTTCGACCCGTTGGATGGATTTATTGGTTTTTAACCCGGCAATACAAAACAACCAGGTGATTGCATTAAAGCTGATAATGGTATAATAAAATTCGCGAGAATATTCCAGGTTGAGGCGATTCAATAACGCTATCGTAAAGCCTGCAGTTGCAAGCAACGCTAAACCAATACTGGTGAAGATTCCACCGTAAAGGATATTAATAATGACCCCGACGAAATAGAGGCTGAATAAGGGGTAAATAACTTGCGGCAAGAAGTGGAAAGCGGCGGAAACAAGAAAAATATCAACAATCGTCAAGGTAATATTCGTAATCCGGAAGTTTATCAAACCGGGTCCGAACCAAGCCCAGAGTCCATACAATAAAATCAGGACCAGCATTAAAAATTGCGTCCTTGCGAAAAGGGATTGCCACCCCCAAAAAATCATGAGATAATTAATTGCGATTAATATAAACCTTCCAAATAAGAGGAAATAATCAAAGTTGCTTAATAAAGGGGAGTTATCCGAAGAGCGGCGAATTAGGGATGAACGCCCAAGTAACGCCATCTTGAAAACACCCTTTCTTAAATAAGTTTTTAGTATAAATTCTGCGTTCTTATCTTTTCACCTTGTAAATGTTGTTAAAATTTCGATAATATTTTTATGGTTGTGTAGTGTATGAAGATTTTATATCCGGGGCTTTAAATTAAATATCTTTGGATGTTTCGAAGGAGGCAATGATAAAAAATGTATGATATTGCTATTGTAGGTGGAGGCCCCGCAGGACTTGCGGCAGCAGTAAACGCAAGGCGCCGTAATAAGTGTACTGTGTTGATTTCAAAGGAAAGCCATAGTTCAAAGATGCTGCAGGCCCACAGAATCGAAAATTATTTAGGAATTTCCGGAATCTCCGGACGGGAACTTGCGTTCAAGATGAGAGAGCATGCTGAAAACTTGAGCGTCGAATTTATCAAAGATGAGATTCAAAGTATTTATCCTGATAATTATCAATATATCTTAACAGGCCGGGAGAATTCCATAGAGTCTAAAACATTGATTCTGGCGGTTGGGGTCTCATTGGGCGCTGAAATTGAGGGTGAATCCCAATGGACCGGCCGGGGAGTCAGTTATTGCGCTACCTGTGACGGGATGTTTTTTAAAGGTAAAAGCGTCGCCGTAATTGGTTATATCCCGGAGGCCGAGTCCGAGTTGAGTTTTTTGGCGGAAATTTGCGGTCAAGTCTATTATTTGCCTCAGTATAAACCGTTGGGAGCATTGGATTCAAGGGTTACCGTAATGAGCGGCAAGCCTTTAACCATTTTCGGAAGCAATACGGTTGAAGGTTTAAAGACGACTGTCGGTGAGTTGAGTGTAGATGGAATTTTCATCGAACGTTCCGCCCGGCCGGTGAATGATCTTTTGACGGAGTTACAGACAGATCAGGGTGTCATCATCTGCGATCAGAACCAGGCTACTAATTTACCGGGTGTCTTCGCCGCCGGCGACTGCACCGGCAAACCGTGGCAAATCTCCAGGGCTGTAGGCCAAGGACAAACCGCGGCCTTACAGGCAGTGAGTTTCTTGGAGAAGATTAGTGATTAGTTATCGAGTTTTATTATTAGTTACGTTACTGATTACTAGAAAACTAGGGAACTAACGAACTAACGAACTGGAAAACTAAAGAACTAGCGGACTAAAGAACCATATCCCCAGCAATTCCCTCTTGAAGAATATGTGATGCAACGGTAGTATTTATTGTGGAACATACCCTGTAACATCGCAGCTACACCTACATTTATTCTTTAAGGGGTGATATTTTTTGTATCAATCTGGTCTGGCTGAGCCGGCGGATTATAAAAAAGTTGATATAGCCAAATCAATTTCTCTATTGCCCCCGGGCTGGGCATCAAAATCGATATTTTATCAGATATTTCCGGATCGTTTTTATAACGGTGATCCGGGGAATGATCCTCCTAATACCGTATCCTGGAATGATAATCCCAACTTTGAGAATTTTTTCGGGGGAGATTTCCAAGGCGTTATCGCCAAGATACCTTATTTGTTGGAACTCGGAGTGAATGCTGTTTATTTTAATCCGATCTTTGCTTCACCTTCCAATCACAAATATAACACTTCGGATTATTTGCAAATCGCTCCGGAGTTTGGTGATCTATGGACTTTCAAAAACTTGATTGCTCAATTGCATCAAGCGGGTATCCGGGTGATTATCGACGGGGTCTTTAATCATACGGGTGATACGTTCTGGGCTTTTCAGGATGTTATGAAGCGGGGCTGTAAATCCTATTTTAAAGATTGGTATTACTGCCGGGAATTCCCGATCCGTCAGGGGGCGCATCCTAATTACGAGTGTTGGTGGAATTTCGGGACCCTGCCGAAGTTAAATCACCAAAATCCGGAGGTAACCCGCTATTTATTAAAAGTGATTGCCTTCTGGACCAGTTTGGGCATTGACGGTTGGCGCCTGGATGTTCCCAATGAAGTAACCATGGATTTTTGGCGGCTGTTTCGCAAACTGGTGAAATCAATCAACCCGGAAGCGTTCATTGTGGGTGAAATCTGGGATGATCCTTTCAGTTGGTTGACCGGGGACTCTTGTGACGCGGTGATGAATTATCGCTGGCGGGAAGCGGTTATCCGGTATTTTGCCGCCGGTCAAATTAACGCCGAACAATTCCGGTTGGAATTAGTCAATAACCGTTCCAATTTACCTTGGGAATTCATTATTAGCGCTTATAATTTATTGGGGAGTCATGATACCCCCCGTTTTTTGACGGTCTGCAATGATGATCTCCGTAGATATTTGACTGCGTTAGTGTTCCAGTTCACCTATCCGGGGATTCCGGCCCTTTATTATGGAGATGAGATCGGGATTAACGGGGGCAAAGATCCGGAATGTCGTAAAACGATGTGCTGGGATGAATCCGGTCAAAATCAGATTATTCTGCGGGAAACCAAGCAATTAATCAAGATTCGCAAGCAGTATCAGGCGTTGCAAAACGGCTCTTATCATGACTTGCATCTTGGCGACGGGATCTTCGGGTTCGTGCGCAGTGGTAAAACCGAGCAGATTCTGGCCTGCTTCAATATGACTCATGAATGCGCCTGTATCGAAGTTCCTCACGAATGGAGCAATGGATGGGAACCGATTTATTCCGTCGGATGCGGTATGTCGGGTTTGAATTATCCGGAGGTACCGCCTCTTGGGGTTCGGATTTTTAAACGGGGTAAGGGATGAAAAACTAGACAATTGACAGTGTAAAAATTCTGTGGTATTATAGCAGGTGCACGGTATGGTGGGCGTAGCTCAGTTGGTTAGAGTGCCAGGTTGTGGCCCTGGAGGTCGTGGGTTCGATTCCCATCGCTCACCCCAATTTTAAAAGCAGATCATTCAAAAGGACTAACGTCCTTTTTTTTTACGTCCTTTTTTATTTGCGTTCATAAAGGTCCTCACCCAATATACATTATATTACATTGTTTTGTGAATGGATTTCAATTTTCAATATTGTGGCATACTAAAAGAAGTGTGATAAACCCTTTTGTTAATAAAAGTGCACACTTCACCTCTCATTTTTAGTCATAATATCAACCAAATGATAGTAATAAATAGGTGTTTTCAGTTTTAAGCCGAAATTCGGGAGGTTGCGGTATGAAACAAATCTTCAGTTGGCAAGTATTTTTTGGTGCTTTTATCACTTTATTCATCGCCGAAATGGGTGACAAAACCCAGTTGGCCGTTTTTTCACTGGTAACCGAGTCCAAGTTACCTTTGGCGGTTTTTTTAGGAGCAAGCCTGGCTTTAATCGTAGTTACTTTAATCGGAGCTTTGTTCGGCGGATTCGTTACCAAGTTCATTCCTGCATATTACTTAAAAATCGGAGCCGGCATGTTGTTTTTAGGCATCGGTGGGTTTACCCTCTGGGAAGCGCTTATGAAAAGATGATTACTCAGATTTAAGTTCCAAACTCGCTCTCTTTTGCATATGATTACAATGAAAGGGGCGAGTTTTGTTGTTAACCAAAACCTCGGAACTGAGGGAACTGGAAGTAGTCAACCTGCTAGACGGTAAAAGATTGGGGTATGCAAGCGATTTGGAGATTGAGGCTGAAAGCGGCAGAGTTAAGGCGATTGTGGTTCCCGGGCCCGGCAAATTTCTATGGCTTTTCGGTAAAAATGAAGATTTTGTTATTCCCTGGGAAAAGATAAAGAAGATCGGTGTCGATGTAATTTTAGTAGAGACTCCGGATTATGTCGATGAAAAGACAGCCACCATTAATTTAATCCGGGATATATAAATTTATAATATTATTCCTGGTATCAAATTGCTCCATAATTGTTCTCGATTGACAGATCAAGGTTTGATTACAAGCCTCCGGTTCCCACGGCATTGTTTTACGGCAATCCGGATCCGGTCCCCCGGTCAATCCCACTTCATCCCCATAATAGATCAATGGAGTTTCCTGGTACGTCAATTGTAAAATCAATACTGGCCGCAAATGAACAATGGCCTCATGATAGTTACTATTATCGCCGTTGCGTTTCGCCAGTTCATCCTGAAAGGTAGTTATGATCCTGGCGGTATCATGGCTGTCAAGCAGATTTAACAAGCCAAAATTGGATTCACATTTTGGAAGTTGCTTGCCGGATTCAGTTAAATAAAACAGGTTCCGGTATTTGAAACCTGTCAAAATAACTGGTATAATTTATAAAGGCCACCACAAAACATTTAATATAAACTTTACCCTTTTTACTTTCACAACAGGGGGTTACCATGGTTTATGATTTTCATACCCATTCATTTTTAAGTGACGGAGAGCTTTCCCCGGTGGAACTTATCCGGAGAGCTGCAGTCAACGGTTATCGGGCCATTGCGGTAACCGATCATGCCGGTCCGGGAAATTTTAAACGGATAATCCAGGAGTTGATCGAAGAATGCCGGGCCGCCGAGAAATATTGGGGCATCACCGCCATTCCGGGAGTAGAATTGACTCATGTTCCGGCGGCGGGTATCCCGGATCTGGCTTTGGAAGCCCGTAGGCTTGGCGCCCAATTGGTGGTGGTCCACGGCGAAACACCGGTGGAACCAGTGGAGCCCGGGACCAATCTGGCTGCCGTTAACTGCCCGGAGGTTGATATATTGGCCCATCCCGGATTATTGACTGTAAAAGAAGCTCAACTGGCGTTGAAAAATGAGATCTATATTGAAGTTACGGCCCGGGGAGGCCATAATACCAGTAACGGCCATGTTGTTAAAATAGGCCGGGAAGCCGGAGTCAATTTTCTAGTAAATTCCGATACTCACGCCCCCAATAATTTACTTACGGAAAACTGGGCGCGAACCGTAGCCATAGGCGCCGGACTTTCGGAACAAGAAGCGGAAACGACTTTGAAAAAGAATCCGGGACAATTATTGGAAAAGATAAAGATGAGAAGGAATGACGGATAAATATTTATTATGTATTATGCCTATTGACAGAGATAAACCCAGGTGCTACAATTTATTTTAATTATTATATTTGAATACAATGACTAAGGAAAGTACCGGGGACAATACGCCATCGAGAGAGAAAAGGCCATCGGCTGCAAGCCTTTTTTGGAGTAGTCTTGGGGAAGTTCCCTTATGAGTAGACCAGGTGAAGTCGCTAGGGGATGAGCATCATTCAAGTGTTCTCCCGGTGCCGGTAGGTTGGTCCGGAGGCCCGCCGTTACAAGGGATAAGACATGATAAGTCCGTGTCTGAAAGAGTGAGCCGTAGTTTGGGTTATTAATTGGATTATATGACCTATCAAGACGGCTAAATTGGGTGGTACCGCGAAATTTGACCCACGCTTCGTCCCAAAATTTAGGGAGTTGCGTGGGTTAATTTATTGATAAGGGGTTAGCGTCATGGTAATTGTAACTAGTCAGAAAATTACACAGGAGGAATGGGATTTTTTATGTAAGAAATTAGAGGATTGGGGTTTTCAGTTAAATGTAATTCAAGGCGTTGAAAAGAAAGTTATCGGCGCTGTCGGCGACAAGCGCCGGGTTGATTTTCAATTCTTAGAGAGCATTCCCGGGGTTGAAAAAGTTATTCCCATTTTAAGCCCGTATAAACTGGCCGCCAAAGATGCCAGGCCTGAAGGAACACTCATTGAGGTCGGCGATTTAAAGCTGGGCAAAGGGTATTTTGGGGTAATTGCCGGACCATGCGCGGTGGAAAGCGAAGATCAGATTTTTAAGGTAGCGGAAGGTATAAAAAAAGCGGGCGCCAAGGGTTTACGCGGTGGAGCCTTTAAACCGCGAACTTCACCCTATAGTTTTCAAGGCCTTGAAGAAGAGGGGTTGCGTTTACTTTCCCGGGCAAGGACGCAAAGCGGTCTGCCCATTGTGACCGAGTTGATGAACTTAACCGAATTGGAAATTGTGACCGAATATACCGATATCATTCAAATTGGGGCCAGGAACATGCAAAACTTCGGTCTGTTGCGGGCTGTTGGACGTCAGCCCAAACCGGTGTTATTAAAACGCGGGTTGGCTGCTACTATCGAAGAATGGTTAATGGCGGCGGAATATATCATGGCGGAAGGAAACCCCTCCGTAATTCTATGTGAACGGGGAATCCGTACTTTTGAGACCGCTACCCGCAATACCCTTGATTTAAGCGCGATACCGCTGGTCAAAAGCCGTTGCCATCTGCCGGTGGTTGTTGATCCCAGTCATGGCACAGGCAAACGCAAACTGGTGCTTCCCATGGCCAAGGCTGCGGTAATGGCTGGAGCCGACGGTTTATTGATCGAAGTTCATCCCGATCCCGCCAATGCTTGGAGTGATGGCGAGCAGTCATTGAATTTACCGGAATTCCAGGACCTGATGGAGCAGATAAAAGTATTGGTTCAATTGGAAGGCAAGAAAATGTAAAGTAGAAATAATGTATGAAGTTGGATTTTAATTTCCAAATGATTATAAGTTATCAAATTGAATTCCAAGGGCAGGATAAATTTTATAATGACGCGAATAAAGAAACCAATAACTAATAACTTTTGCGTCAGCAAACAGGAGGAGTTACATGGAAAAAGAGCGATTGCAGCAATTATTGGTTGGGAAGGTTATTTCACAGGCTGATTTAAGCCATGGCACAGTTAAATTGGGTTTTAGCGACGGCACATTCTTGCAACGGGAAAAAACCTGTGAAGGTGAAATCATTGCTACATTATATGATCATGATCATAAAATAATTATTGCGGTTAAAATTTGATCCGGGTTCGGAAAATACTTTGGACAAGCCGGAACTAAGCCAATTTCAAGGAATTTTTTTGGTTTTTGAAGTTACTTGCCGAATTACAAGTTTAAGGCAAAAATTATAAAACAGCTTGTTTTTTATAATCGGCGATGGTATAATGGGGTCAAGATTTTGTTAATATTTTCTTACAATTGGCCGATAATTGGAGTGGAAATATTGTAAGACTAATTCTAGAAGTTTAAGTGAGGGGATCAATGTGGAATTTACCGACAAGACTTTAATTTGTAGTGATTGTGGCGCTGAATTTGTTTTCTCAGCAGGTGAACAGGAATTTTACGCTTCCCGGGGATTTACCAACGAACCAAGACGGTGTAAAACCTGTCGCGATGGCCGAAAACAAAAGAACTCCGGTCGCCAGCGCGAGTTTCATGAGGTAGTATGCGCCAACTGTGGAGTTACTACCCAAGTCCCGTTTAAGCCGCGCGAGGATCGGCCGGTATATTGCCGCGATTGTTTTCAAGCCAATCAAGGGAAGTAATTCGCATTAAATCAACCTCCACCGGAGGTTTTTTTATTCATGTCGATTAAATTTATTTTTATTTATTCATTCGTAATAGATTATTTTCCAGCTATCCGTTATAATATAGGTAAATTACTGGAAATTAAGGGGTGAATCATGTGGAAGAGCAGCGGGAGTATGTACGGGTTAAGGTGAAGTCAATACTGGTTTCACTGGTAAGTTCTTCATTAAAGACGCCGGTTACCGGGTTTTTAAGGGATATTAGCTTAGGAGGCCTTAAAATTCAAAAGATTTCATCGACGGCACAGGTTCCGCCCGGAACGTATGACTGTCAATTTGTTTTGCCTAATTTCGGGAAAATTGCATCCCAGGTTGAAGTGGTTGGTTCCAGCGGCGGAAACGAAAAATTCGGAGATCTCTATATCCGGATGCGTTTTATCTCTATTAAAGATGAGGATCGGGAAAAGATAGTAAATTTTGTAAGTCATAACTCCGATAATTAAATCCGATTCCGAATTGTAAGTTGTTTGATGAAATTCCAGATAAAATCAATTCGGTTTTCGGATTTCAAAAGGATTTTATATTTAGATGTGGAATCACTATTTTTTATAAAGTGTTGCTTTCATCCCATTTATTGATCATTTTTCGATTGCCAGACAAGGGACGATATGGAAATTATTTTAGCCTCAGCTTCGCCGCGACGGGCGGAGTTGTTGCATCAAATCGGATTGGATTTTAAAATTATTCCCAGCAGTTATTTGGAAGAAACCGGTTCTGGGGTTGAACCTTCGGTATTGGTTAAAGAGCACGCTGTGAATAAAGCAAGACAAGTTGCCCAAACTGTTTCATCCGGGTTAATTATTGGAGCAGATACCGTAGTATATCTAAATGGTGAGGTCATGGGTAAACCATGCGGCACTGCTGAAGCCGTCCGGATGCTTTCCGGTTTGAGCGGTAAAGTCCATCAAGTTTTAACCGGGATAGCCCTTGTGGAAGCTGAAAATCTTAAAGTGAAAGTGGATTGCGAGATTACCGAGGTTAAATTTCGTTCTTTAAGTAGGGATGAGATTATGGGCTATATATCTACCGGTGAACCCTTCGATAAAGCCGGAGCATACGGGATTCAAAGCAAAGGTGCGGTTTTGGTTGAAGGTATTAAAGGTTGTTATTTTAATGTCGTAGGACTTCCGATAACGAAATTGGTGATGATGCTTCAAGAATTCGGAGTCTCCCTTTGGTGAGGTGCAGGAATGGCAAAAGTTCTCTTGAAGGATCAGACCAATGATGATACGCCAAAAATTCCTGTCCGGAGCCGGATTAAAGATCTGCCTTTGGAGGAACGGCCCCGGGAGCGATTAGTTCATATCGGGTCCGAAAACTTGTCGGCCAAAGAATTGATAGCCATAATCCTGCGAACTGGTTCGGTGAACCGGACTGCTCTGGATCTGGCGGAAGGGCTGATCTGTTCTTTTAAAGATTTACGTGGTTTAGCGAAAGCATCACTGGCTGAAATTGCTTCCCATCCCGGAGTAGGTCAAACCAAGGCAATTCAACTCAAGGCCGCTTTTGAACTGGGATGTAGAGTTTTGACCACTACCGTGGCTCAGCTACCTTCCATAAAAAAACCACAGGATATTTACGATTTGTTAAAGGTCAGCTTTATGGATCTTGACCGGGAGCATTTTAAAGTGGTCCATTTAAATACCAAAAACCAGGTTTTAAAAGTGGAAACCACTGCTATTGGGGTTTTAAGTTCTTCACCGGTCCATCCCCGGGAGGTTTTTAAAGAAGCGATTAAAATGAGCAGTGCCGGAATCATATTGGCTCATAATCATCCCAGCGGCGACCCGTCCCCCAGTCAGGATGATCTTTTGTTAACAACACGCTTGCAAAATGCAGGTGAAATTTTGGGGATACCGGTAATCGACCATGTCGTGTTCGGCGCAAGCCGTTATATCAGCTTAAAAGAACAGGGTCGAATAACATAGAAGTTTGCCTCACAGATCCTTACATAACATAATTTATTACATCATGATGATTATGATCTGGGAGGGATTAAATTTTGTTTAAATCAATATTGGGACGTTTTGCGAAAGACATGGGTATTGATCTGGGCACCGCTAATACATTGGTTTATGTGCAGGGGCGGGGAATTTTATTACAGGAACCTACGGTTGTAGCTATTGAAAAAGAAACAAACAGCATTTTTGCGGTAGGAAACGAAGCCAAACAAATGGTGGGGCGGACTCCCGGCAATATTGTGGCGGTGCGTCCGATGAAAGACGGTGTTATCGCTGATTTTGATGTAACCGAAAAAATGCTGCGCTATTTTATTAGTAAAGCCGCCAAAAATGTCGGTATTTTATCTCCCCGGGTGATTATCGGGGTTCCTTCCGGAGTAACTGAAGTTGAAAAACGGGCTGTCATGGACGCTGGATTGCAAGCCGGCGCGCGGGAGGTCTTTCTCATTGAGGAACCGATGGCTGCCGCGATAGGAGCGGGTTTGGCGGTTGAAGAGCCTACCGGAAATCTAATCGTCGATATTGGCGGCGGCACTACGGAGGTTGCGGTTATTTCGCTGGGCGGCATTGTTTCCAGCCGTTCGCTACGGATAGCCGGTGATGAGATGAATGAGGCCATCGGTCAATATATTAAGCGGCATTATAATTTGATGATCGGGGAAAGAACATCGGAAGAGATCAAAAAAGAAATCGGCTCCGCTTATCCCGACGGCAAAGAACGGAGTATGGAAGTCAGGGGACGTGATTTGTTAACAGGTTTGCCCAAAATTGTCTCTATTAGCGGTCGCGAGGTTCAAGCCGCCCTGGCTGAACCCATTTCCGGGATTGTGGATGCGGTAAAAATGACCTTGGAGAGAACTCCACCCGAATTGGCCGCTGATATTTTGGATAAAGGGATTATTTTAGCCGGTGGAGGTTCTTTGTTGAAGGGCATTGACCGTCTGTTGAATGAAGAAACGGGTATGCCGGTCCAAAGAGCTGAGGATCCGTTGACCTGTGTGGCCAGGGGAACAGGTATCGCTTTGGAGCGAAATTATCATGATTTAAAGAAAGTATTGATTTCTAATAAAAAAATGGCATAATTATAATTGGAATATGCAATTTTAGAGGGTGACCATTTTTGTTTCAACTCTTTATGAATCGTCTGATATTGAAGATTGCATTGATTCTGTTGATCACAACCTGGGTGATATATGCCACCTCGCATCCGCGCGCCCAGGAAGGAAAGATTGAGTATTTTTTAAATACGGCAATGGTGCCGCTGGAAAGCAGTTTTAATTATTTGGGTAAAATGACGGGGGACACTTTACGGACCATTACTAAATTGGCCCAGTTAAAGGAGGAAAACGACCGTCTTCAAACTCAAGTTAGCGATTTGCAAGCCAAACAGCTCGGATTGAACGCTTTGCAAGCCGAAAACAAACGTCTCCGGGATGCACTGCAATTTACGGCCGATCAACCCCATGAAGTAATCAGCGCCGGCATCATTGCCGTCAATCCCAGCAATTGGAACTGTTCCGTTATTATTAACAAAGGACGCAAAGACGGCATTCAAAAGAACATGGCGGTTATTTCCCCGGAAGGAGTGGTGGGGCGAATCGGAGAGGTGCGGGCTCATTCAGCCGAAGTCATTATGATAACCGATCCCCGCCAAGGCAATTATATCGGCGGTGTTGTCCAGCGAACCAGAGATATGGTGTTTGTCGTCGGTGGCAATCACCGGGGTGAGTGTACGGTTCAGCCTGCAGTCGACAACTACTTTAAGGATTTACAAAAAAATGATTTAGTGGTTACATCGGAGACCAGCGAGATTTTTCCCAGAGGGCTTCCTATCGGAAGAGTGGTTTATTTTATTCAGCGAGTAAACAATATGGTAACCAAAGCCTATTTGAAACCGGTGGTCGACTTGGGGAAATTGGAGATCGTATATATCATTAAGTCGAAAAAAGAGTTGCCGCCGGAAACCACCTTCGGAGGTTCGGAAAATGCGCCTACTAATCCTTAGTATCTGGGTGATCTTGGGAGTAGTAGTTCAATCCACTTGGCTGGCTTCTCTATTACCAATGCAGTTTACTCCGGACTTAGTCTTGATTATGACTATCTCTTACGGATTATTACGCGGTCCGAATCAGGGGCTGCTTTTTGGAATGGGGGCCGGTTTTTTTGTGGATCTGTTGTCCGGTAATATTATTGGAATCCGTGCGCTGTCAAAAATGATTGCCGGTTTTTGTTCCGGATTTATGGAAAAGAATATTTTCAAGGATAATTTATTAGTCCCCGCACTTGCTGTATTCATCGGAACAATTGTTTGTGAAACATTTAACCTGTTTATGTTTACAGCCTTTAAGATGAATATTGGCATTTGGTTTAAGTTATTGGAAATTTTACCGCTGGCATGTTTAAACGCCATTGTTGCGCCGGTGATTTATCATTTTTTCCTGCGGATTGAGCGTTTCCTGGCGGAACGCGCGAAGTAATTTTAAGTTCTACGCCACTTCTTTTGGGGAGAGTCGAATTGGAACACAAATTCAAGTTTTTAGCCGGTCTGGTAACGATCATCTTTGGGATGCTATTAATCCGGATGTGGTTTCTCCAAATTATGGAAGGCGCCACCAATATGGTTAAATCCCGGGAAATCCAAACTCGGACCATAAAAATAAATGCGCCGCGCGGCATTTTTTATGACCGGAGCGGCAATATCTTAGCCGCCAGCCGCATCTCCCACAATGTTTCAGTAGTGCCGAACGACATTGTTAAAAGGCCGGAAGTGCTTGCATTACTTAGCCGGATTTTGAAGGTATCCGAGGAAAGCATCAAAGAGAAGCTGAAACCCGATCCCAAGCGTTTTATCAGCCCGTATCAATATATTCCCATTGCCAAAGATGTGGATCCGGTTACAGTAATTAAGCTTTTGGAAGCCAAGTTGGACCTGCCGGGGGTTGAAGTCGACGAGGTTCCTGTGCGCTCCTATCCATTTGGGGGGTTTGCCTGCCATCTGTTTGGGTTCATCCGGGAAATCAATGAACAAGAGTTAAATCAATTAAGGGATAAAGGCTACCGGTTAGGGGATATCATCGGCAAAGCTGGGTTAGAACGGACCTATGAACAGTATTTGCGCGGTGTTGACGGCGGCAAGGATTTTGAGGTTGATATCTACGGCAGGCAATCCCTGCTGGCGCACCGGGAACCGGTACCTGGTGATAACCTGCGCTTGACCATTGATCAGAAAGTGCAAGCCGCCGCTGAAAAGGCCTTACAGGAACAGATCGCCTTTTTGCAAAAAAACAGCAGGTGGCGTAAAGCTGCGTCCGGGGCGATCATCGCCATGGATCCCCGGAACGGTAATATCCTGGCCATGGTCAGTGAACCCGGCTTCGATCCGAATATTTTTGTCGGTGTGATCTCCCAGGAAATGGCCGAAAAACTATACAAGAACAAACTCAACCCGACGCTGAACCGCGCGGTTCAAGGAGAGTTCGCCCCGGGTTCAACTTTTAAACCAATTACCGTATATTCGGCTTTGATGGAAAACAAGGTAACCTTAACGGATCGTTTTTTCTGTAACGGTTATGATTCAGTATGGGGTAAGAAATTGCCCTGTTGGGTGGCCCGCTCATCAACCGGCTCCAAGCAGCATGGGGTGGAGACCGTAGTTGACGGTTTGAAGAATTCCTGTAATGCGGTAATGGCTGAATTAAGCCGCAGGGTTGGAGCGGATACCATTGCCAAATACGCCCGTCTTTTCGGGCTGGGAAGGCCAACCGGGTTAAATTTTTACCCGACGGAGAGCTATGGATTGGTTCCGGATACGGACTGGAAGCGTCAAAACAAGAAAGAACCATGGTATCCGGTGGAAAGTGGCCAATTGGCCATCGGTCAGAACGCCTTGACCGTAACGCCGCTTCAATTAGCCCAAGTCTATGCCGCTATCGCAAATAACGGCAAAATATTTCAACCGCGTTTGGTGTCCACTATCACCAAACCGTCCGGGGAAGTTTCGGTAAGATTCAAACCGCAATTAATCGGTAATCTGAAAATAAATCCGGCAGTAAAGGATATCATTCAACAAGGATTACAGGAGGTTGTTGACATCGGGGGAACCGCTTACGGAGCGTTTAGAGGGTTCCCGTTGAAGGAGATACCGGTTGCCGGAAAGACCGGAACCGCACAAAATCCTCCCCACGATGATAATGCTATATTTGCATGTTATGCCCCAACTGATAAACCGGAGATCGTGGTGGTGGTATTAATTGAACAGGGAGGATCGGGAAGCTCAGGAGCAGCGCCGGTAGGCCGAAAAATATTAGAAGCCTATTTTGAAAACCAAATCCAAAAAATTACGGCCGCTAAGAATCCGTCAACCGGAGATACCAAAAAAAATCCCACCGGTACTCCCGGCCAAGGGAATGTTAATCCCACAGGTTCCAACAACAGTCCGGGGGCAACCCAACCGGCTGTGGAAACGAACGGAGCTAAACCCACTCCGAAACCGACGCCTAAACCGGATGAGGTCAAGCCCACACCTGTACCTGCTGCTCCCGAAGAGCCGGTTTCGCCTGTGCCTGAAGCGGGCGGTGACCAATAATATTTGGAACAGTCTCGGTGGTTTTTGCAGAGCGAGATGACTGAACGTATCTAGGATAGTTCTTCCGGTTCGGAGGAGAAAGTTCCTCCGGTTCGGGAGGAATTTTTTTTGAGATAGCGAATGTTTAAGGAAAATCTATCCTGAGGAGATCCAAATACGGTGCCTTCCAACTCCGAAATCATTAAAAAACCGGTTTTTGATCATGACAGTGTGGTCTTTAAAGGGTATAAATCGGGATTAACATTGGTGATTCCTGAAAATGGTCCCTTTAAAAAGTATTGCGATGAGCTAAAAACCAATTTGGAGCAATCCCAAGAGTTTTTTAAGGGCGCCAAAGTGTTCATCAAAATCGGGAAACGGATTTTACATGATGAAGAACGGGCGGAGCTGGAATTAATCATGAAAGATTCGGGGTTAAATTTTCAAGGTTTTCAAGAAACCGTTGCCGCCCGGGGAGCGTCCCAGGAAAAACCGGAGGAAATTGACCCTTTTATATCCACCATTACCGTAAGAAAAACGGTTCGTTCCGGTCAGCGGGTTGTCTTTGACGGGAACCTTGTAATTATCGGTGATGTGAATCCCGGGGCGGAACTAGTGGCTGCCGGCGATATTATTGTGTTGGGAAGACTGCGGGGAACCGCTCATGCCGGCGCCAAAGGGGATATTACGGCGCAAATCATCGCTTTTCAACTGCAGCCGGTTCAAATCCGGATAGCCGGGGTGATCACCCGGGCGCCGGAACAAGATCCGGAGTCTGATGATCATGGACCTGAAGTTGCCAGGATTAAAGACGGCTTCATTATTGTTGAGCGCTACACTTATTAGGGAGGTAATTAGATGGCCGGTAAGGTAATTGTAATCACTTCGGGCAAAGGTGGGGTCGGAAAAACGACTACTTGCGCCAATTTAGGTACCGGACTTGCGATTCGCGGTAAAAAAACCGTATTAATTGATGCGGATGTTGGATTACGAAATCTGGATGTAGTGATGGGATTGGAAAACCGTATTGTTTTTGATTTGGTCAATGTAGTTGAAAAAACCTGCAAATTGAGACAGGCATTGATTAAGGATAAACGTTTCGAAAACCTGTTTCTGCTGCCGGCCGCCCAAACAAAAGAAAAGGATGCGGTGAAACCGGAGCAGATGGTGGAATTGTGCGCTGAATTGCGTAAAGATTTTGATTATGTGTTGATTGACTGCCCCGCCGGAATCGAACAAGGATTTAAAAATGCGGTAGCCGGGGCGGATCAGGCTATCATAGTTACGACTCCTGATGTATCGGCGGTCCGGGACGCAGACCGGATTATCGGCTTGCTGCAATCTAGGGAAATTCAAAATCCACGCTTGGTGATTAACCGGGTCCGGCCGGAGATGGTACGAAAGGGCGACATGATGGATGTTAATGATGTCAATGATATTTTGGCCATTAGCTTGATAGGAGTAGTTCCGGATGATGAAAGCATTATTATATCCACCAATAAAGGCGATCCGGCGGTTATGGATTCCGGCTCCAAGGCGGGGGAAGCATTTCGAAATATCGTGGCCCGTTTGGAAGGGGAGGAAGTTCCCTTTATGTCGCTGGATTATGACCTGGGGATTTTTGATAAAATCAAACGTATTATTAAAATGTGATTTTATTTTGTAAGGAGGTCTGTGGATGGACCTGATTGGCAAGTTTCTTAAGGATGATACCACCAGTAAAAATGTGGCGGTTGAGCGGTTGCGCTTGGTGCTGGTTCATGATCGGGCCAATATCTCCCCGGGTTTAATGGAAGCTTTGAAAGAGGATTTGATTGCGGTTATTTCAAAATATATGGATATTGATGAAGAAGCAATGGAAATCAATCTGAATTCGGGAGAACTATCCGCCGCTTTGGTGGCTAATATTCCGGTAAAACGGATTCGAAGGTAATTGCTTACGGCTCATAGCCGTTTTTATTTTCCCCGCTAGGATTTTGTGCGAGTAACATTTTTTTATGTTGCTCGCGCGAATCAGGAACTTTTTTCAAATAGACGCTGCTTTTAATTAAAGGTATAATTATTTTCGTATTTTGACAACTCTCTATTGATAGACTGTGACAAAGGCGAATAAATTATTTGATACGGGCAGACCAAGACCGGGTGGAGGGATTGTTATGGACCGTCGTATTCTAAAAAATTTAGATTATACAATTATAGCCGTAGTGAGTATTTTAATACTTATCGGATTATTGATGGTTTATAGTACTACCCGTGATAATGTCGCCCTGACCGGTGGCAATCAGTTCAAAGTAGTGGAAAGACAACTGCTTTCGGTCGCAATTGGTCTGGTGTTTGGATTTTTGTTGTTGTTCATGGATTACCGGATTTCGGATCGCATGTTTCAATTGTTATACGTAGTGAATATCATCTTGCTTATCTTGGTATTGATTCCGGGACTCGGGAGTTGGCGAAATGGGGCGCGAAGTTGGCTGTTTGGCTTTCAACCGTCTGAATTCTCCAAATTAATGATGATCATCATTATGGGTAAATATTTGTCGGAAAAAGAAAACTTGAATTCTTTTCTTAGTCTGTTTTTTCCGTTTCTATTGTTTGGGATTCCGTTGAGTTTAATTTTGCTGCAGCCCGATGTCGGGACGGCCATGGTTTTTATCTTTATCTTTCTCACGATGTTATATGTTGCCGGAGTACCCGGGTGGAAGATTACCACTATCGTTATGGTTGGTGTTGCGGCGATTTCCATCATGTTTTTAGCACATCATTTTCTGGGGACTCCGTTGTTGATTAAGGAGTATCAGGTGAACCGGCTAACGAGTTTCATTGATCCCAAACGGGACCCGAGAGGCAGCGGCTGGAATGTAAATCAGGCTGTAATTGCCGTCGGTTCGGGTCAGTTTTTCGGTAAGGGGTTATTCCGGGGAACCCAAGGGAGGTTGGGTTATTTACCGGAAAATTATACTGATTTTATCTTTGCGGTATTATGTGAGGAGACTGGATTTGTCGGCAGTTTTATCGTCTTGTTCTTGTATTTCACCTTGGTTTGGCGCGGTCTGCGAATCGCCGTTCAGGCCAAAGATAAAACCGGAAGCGTGATTGCCACCGGAATTGTGGCGATGTTTTTGTTTCATATTATGGAAAATATTGGGATGAATATCGGTATCATGCCGATTACCGGAATTCCACTTCCGTTCCTGAGCTACGGAGGCAGCGCGATGATCATGAATATTGCCGCTATAAGTGTTTTATCCGGTATCTGGGCGCGGCATCAGAAAATCATGTTCTAATTTTTTTAAAACTTTATTAACAGGAGTTGATCCTACAATTGGCTGACCTGCTCAATGAAGAACGGGCCGGAGGGGTAGTGTTTCGGAAAGTTGGCCGGGAGTTCGAATATTTGCTGGTCACCAGCAATTCTAATAAAAATCGTTGGATTTTTCCCGCCGGACATGTGGAGACAGGTGAATCACACGAGCAGACAGCATTGCGTGAAGTTGCCGAAGAAGCCGGCGTCCTGGCCGAAACCGTACAAAAACTTGGGAATTATCAGTATGTCTGGTATCATGGCAAACGAAAGTTGTTGATTGATACGCACCTGTTTTTAATGAGATACGTGCGGACGGTTTGCGAGAATCCCGAAGGCCGGCAAGTTGCTTTTTTCCATTATGAAGAAATTTTAAACCTGAACCTTTGGGAGGAATCCAGGGAGTTTATTACCAAAGCCCATCATTTAATGATTGACTTGAAATAATATTGAAAGAGATAAACAGGGCTGTCCTAAAAATGACAGCCTTTAATACGAAAACAGTTATTCGTTATTTGATTATTTCGTATGATTTTTGTATACACAAGCAAAAATAATTGACAACGCCATTTCATCATAATACAATGTATTCTAAATTAAATAGTCTTGAAGTTGATCAAGGTATTTGCTAATCATACATTATGTTTGCATGTTAGAAATTTTGATGGATAATTTAAGGGGGATGGTAATGAGTCGGATTAAACTAAATCAAGCGGTGCAAACCTGGGTTGATGAAATGGCTAAATTGACGAAGCCGGATCGAATTGTGCTAATTGACGGCTCGGAGGAAGAACGGCAGCGGTTAACCGCTGAAGCATTAAGTACCGGTGAGCTTTATCAGTTAAACCAGGAGAAATTGCCCGGGTGTGTTTATCATCGCACCGCCCAAAATGATGTAGCCAGGGTGGAACACCTAACTTTTATCTGCACGAAAAATAAAGCGGATGCCGGACCGACCAATAACTGGATGGCGCCGGATGAAGCATATCAAAAGCTGGGGGCAATATTTGACGGTTCGATGAAGGGAAGAACCATGTATGTAA
This sequence comes from Bacillota bacterium, assembly GCA_029974635.1. Lineage (GTDB taxonomy): Bacteria > Bacillota > UBA4882 > UBA8346 > UBA8346 > JAEZJQ01. Next base: position 166,184 of record JARKQY010000031.1, read on the forward strand.
TACCATATATCATGGGATTGCCGGGTTCCCCTTTTAGCAAGGTGGGAATTGAATTAACCGATAGTATTTATGTGGTATTAAATATGCGAATCATGACCCGGATGGGAGAAGTAGCCCTGACACAATTGGGGGACAGTCCTGATTTTATTAAAGGCCTTCATTCCAAGGCGGATTTGAACCCTGAGCGCCGCTATATTTGTCATTTTCCCGAGGATAATACCATTTGGAGCGTGGGTTCCGGTTACGGCGGCAATGTTTTACTGGGCAAAAAGTGTTTTGCATTACGGATTGCCAGCTTCCTGGGAAGAAATGAAGGCTGGATGGCCGAACATATGCTGATTTTGGGAGTGGAAGATCCGCAGGGAAATGTTTCATATGTAGCTGCGGCTTTTCCGAGTGCTTGCGGCAAAACTAATCTGGCAATGATGATTCCTCCGGCTACTTTTAAAGGTTATAAGGTCTGGACAGTAGGTGACGATATCGCCTGGATGAGGATCGGGCCGGACGGCCGTTTGTGGGCCATCAATCCTGAAGCCGGATTTTTCGGAGTAGCGCCCGGCACTAGTTCGAAATCCAATCCCAACGCCATGGCCACGGTTCAAAGGGACACTATCTTTACCAATGTGGTTTTGACGCCTGAAGACACCGTATGGTGGGAAGGAATGGGAGTTGATCCCCCGGAAAAAGGCACCGATTGGAAAGGAAGTCCCTGGACACCGGATAGCGGCGAAAAAGGGGCTCATCCAAATTCCCGGTTTACGGCTCCGGCCCGGAATTGTCCGTGCATCTCTCCGGAGTGGGAAAATCCGAAAGGAGTACCGATCGCTGCGATTTTATTCGGCGGACGCCGGGCAAAAGTCGCTCCTTTGGTCTATCAATCCTTCGATTGGCAGCACGGTGTATATCTGGGAGCCTCCATGGCCTCGGAAACAACGACAGCCGCAACTGGAGCAGTGGGAGTCGTAAGGCGCGATCCGATGGCCATGTTGCCATTCTGCGGTTATAATATGGGTGATTATTTTAAACATTGGCTCCAAATGGGAAAACAAATTCCGAATCCTCCCAAAATTTTCCATGTCAACTGGTTCCAAACAGATGACGACGGCAAGTTCATCTGGCCGGGTTACGGCGAGAATTTCCGTGCTGTTAAATGGATTCTGGATCGTTGCGCCGGTAAAGCCGGGGCTAAAGAAACGGCTATCGGCTATTTGCCGACTGAAGACGATATCGATTTGAGCGGTTTGGACTTTTCCAAGGAAGAGTTGCGCGGAATACTCCAAGTAGATCGGCAAGCCTGGGAGGCGGATCTAAACAACCAGGATGAGTTTTTTGCCAAGTTTGACCGATTGCCGCAGGAGATTCGGGATGAGATGGAAAGGCTAAAAAAACGGTTAATCAATAATTGATGTTGACAGTGTGAGCAGTATATTGGATAATCCGTTTCCATTGCTGTTTACAATGGTTTTCAATCCTTTTTCGGGATAATTGTCGGGAAATAATTATGATTTTTTGGATCATGGTCAAAAAAGAGCAGTCGAGTACTGCTCTTTTTTAGTGGCCGGGTATCTATAATCCCACGGGGTAATATTTTTTTGGAAATCTTATTAAATTTACGCATATAAAAAAGGATTTTTACGGTTTTAGTCAAATTCTACAGTTAGCTGTCATTGGTAATCGACAAGATGGAGGTATCCAATAATGAAGGATAAAGGAATCAAATTCGGGTTTGTCGGATGCGGGCAAGGAGGCGGTAAAATCGCCGATCTTTTTGCTCAAAAAGGCTACCGGACAATCGCCATAAACACATCCCCGGTTGATTTGGCTGCCCTGACCATGATTCCCCATGAATATCGTATCAGTATCGGTTCCCGTCTAGGGGCGGGCAAAGACCCCAGAGTCGGGCAGGAGGCTATCCGGCTTGATGCGATGAAAGTTCAAAAAGTAATTCACCAATATTTCGCCCGTGATGTAGATTTCGTTTTTGTTAGCGCTTGTTTGGGCGGCGGAACCGGAACCGGAGTTGTGGCGGACACCATTGAGATTTGCCGTCAGGCCGGGCTCACAACCGGTTGTATCTGTACGATACCTTTGGCTAGCGAATCACTGGAGGAACATAAAAATGCCCTGAAAGGACTGGACATCTTAAGCGATGTCAGTCCCACTCCATTATACTTTATAGATAATGAACTGTTGCGGGTCCGTTACGCCAACCGGCCTGTTATGGGATTTTGGCCGGTGGCCAATGAAGCTATTGTTACTTCCCTGGATGAGGTAAATCAGATTCCGAACCGGCCTTCCAATATGTTTGTTTTTGATCGGGAGGACTTTTTCCGCCTGTTAAATACTCCGGGTTGTTTTTCACCCTTGAAAATCGAAGTCGAGATCTCGGAAAGCAATGATCCTACCAAATTAGCGACTTCTTGCCGCCAGGAGATCGTCCGCATTTTAAAAGAAAACAATTTTCAGGGCGAAAGTATCCGCGTAGCGGCTTTATTGGTTTGCCCCGAGAATTACCGGGTGAACGCGGAGTCCGTTGAATTGCTTTATCAGGAATGTCAAAACCTTACCAATACACCTACGTTGTTCCGGGGATTATATGTTGATAATTCGTTACAACGGAAACTTATTCTTCATCTGCTCCTGGCCGGATTGGAACTGCCGTTGAACCGGCTTCAGGGCATGCGGGCCAAGATTCAGGAAGTGGCGCCCGATATTGTCAACCGGGTTAACCGGCGGGTTTCCACTAATTTGGGAGACGACCTGGTGGAGTGGGATCAGTCAAACCCGCTTCCTTCCGCGCGCCGGCGTAGTTTCGGCGATCAAAAACCGGCAACTCCGGTGCAACCTGTATTAAATGATGTTAAATCAGCCGCCAGTCTGGCCGAGAAGCGATTGGACTCAACCGGCAATCCGGATGCGGCTAAACTAGGCACCAACGAAGCGGCAGCTTCAAAGGAAGACGAGTATAAGGTTTTAACCGTCGGCCAAATTGCCGAGTTGATGGAGAATGCCAAGAACTTACCAGTTGAGGATGAGAAGAATAAAAAGGGTTTTTGGAACCAGTTCAAATCGGTGAAAAAGCAGTAGGGAGGCTGTCAATTGATACGCTCATCCAAAGAAATGCTCGTGGAATCGCGCGAGAATATGCGGGGCGGAAAACTGACCGTTAAGATTAAACACCTTTTTAAACAGGAAGAACTGACCGGAAAGGCGCGCCTGATGGCGGAGATAACGATTCCACCCCATGGTTCCATTGGGTTTCACAATCATGACCAGGAGGAAGAGATTTATTATATTGTCTCCGGAAGAGGCCGGGTGGTGGATGGAGATGAAACCAGGGATGTTGCCCCGGGGGATGCTGTTCTCACCGGTGGTGGGAAAGGACATTCCATTGAGAACATTAGTGTTCAACCGTTAATCCTGATGGCGGTCATTTTACCATATAATTCGTAATTGCCTTGATGCGATATTGATATCGTCCATAAGTAATTTAAATTGCTTCTGTAATGGATTCCATTTATTATCGGTTGGAATTCATAACAGAAGCTTTAATTTTGCCATCGCGAACGTGGCACTCACCTATTGATATGAATTATAGGATTGGCTATGGTTCTAGTGTATTGCACTTAAAGGTTTTTTTGCCAGGAAATTTAAAAATTTTTCCGTAAATAGAAGGATTATTGTGGTTTTTGCCGAAATAATCCTGAAATAATGTTGCTTTATTCAATTACCGTTAAAGTTTTTCTTAAATTATACCGACATCTGAAGTACTGGATCAATTTTATTTATGGGTTGTGGAGGGTAATGGGAATGATTCTTGACCAATTTAAACTAAATGGTAAAGTTGCCTTGGTTAGTGGTGCTGGTGCCGGTATTGGTCAGGGAATTTGTTTGGGTTTAGCTGAAGCCGGAGCGGATATTATAGGCGTTGATGACCATGATATGATGGAAACCCAAGCCGGGGTTCAACATACCGGGCGCAGGTTTTTGGGAATAACAGCGAGCCTGGTCAGCATCGAACCGATTCCGGGTATTATGAATCAAGCTATCCGGCAGTTCGGTCATCTGGATATCCTGGTGAATAACGCCGGTATTGTTCGCCGCGCCGATGCCCTGGATTTTACTGAAAAAGACTGGGATGAAGTGATGAATCATAATGTGAAAACCGTCTTCTTCTGTTCCCAGGCGGTTGCCAAACAGTTCATCCGGCAGGGAACCGGCGGCAAGATCATTAATATCGCCTCGATACATTCGTTTCATGGCGGGATTCAGATGTCGTCGTTTACCGCCAGTAAAAGCGGTATTTTAGGTTTAACCCGTTTGATGGCCAATGAGTGGGCTAAACATAATATCAATATCAATGCCCTTGCGCCGGGATATATGGGCGCCGAAGGAGGATCTCCATTTGGGGTTGAGGATTTATCCAGGCAGGAGATTCTCAACAGAATCCCGGCGGGACGTTGGGGAACGCCGGATGATTTGAAAGGCGCGGTGGTATTCTTGGCATCACCGGCTTCCGGATATGTCAACGGCTATACCCTGGCGATTGACGGAGGCTGGCTGGCAAGATAGATGAGTTATTCGTATAAATAAATATATTATATATTTATTATTGAGCAGATAGTGCATCCACCCTATAAATAAGGCAACGGAGCAAGAAAATCAGGGGGATGTTTTCCTAAAAATATTTTTAAAGTAGGGAGCCGGGTTAGCCGGCTTTTTTTGTTTGAAAGAACGAATCCGATAAACATTGCAAGGACTGGCTTAAAAAAGGAGTTCCAATGAAATTGGCGAAGAGTTATGCAATACTGGAAGAAGTGCGATGACCCTATTCTTAACACTTCTTCCTATTTGGCGAAGGTTTTGCCGGGGATAACAATAGATTCCGGAGGTACAAGATGGAGGGGAATACTAAGATTTTTAATTTCGAATATATTACGATTATTTATAACTTAATTGAAGCTTATATAGCCGTAATTTTCGGTTTCATGGCCAACAGCATCGGGTTAATCGGCTTTGGAGTTCAAAGTATCGCGGAAACTGTTTATGGGATCTCATTAATTGTCAAATATAATTCAGTCAAGGCAGTATCCAAGGAAGCCGCCGCCAGGCAAACCGGAAGGTTCCGGCGGTTTGCGGTGTTTACTTTTTTCGTTTCCGGCCTCTTATTATTGTTTGAAGGATTAAGAAGGTTGATGATGGCGGATATTCCGAAAACTTCCCTGGCCGGAATCATTATCGCCTTGGTATCCCTCCTGGCAACTCCCTTGTTAACGATTGCCAAGTATCGAACGGATGAAAAAAAAGATCGGAATCAAAGGCGAACGTTGGGAGAAGACTTGAAAGGCACTTTTTTTTATATGTTAATCCCATTATTTCTATTAAGCGGATTGCTGCTAAATTATTATTTTCATTTCTGGCAAATAGATCCCATTGTAGCTGGCTTAATCGCCATATGCCTTTTGAAAAAAGGATACGAAACCAATGCCGACGTCAACTCGTAATTCGTCACATAAAGGAATGTTATTCTAAAAAAGATCGAATAAAGCAGGAATATTGCCATCAAGTGTAAAACTATAAAAGCAATATTAATCCAATTTACCTGGATTTATAATCTTCTTTTTGGAAGATATCAAGGTTATATAAGGTGACGGTTTGGAAACCAAAATCATATCAGTTAGCGAAGCTAATCTAGACCCTCTCGGAGCAGCCGCTCAGCTCTTAAAAAATGGCGGACTGGTGGCATTTCCGACCGAAACCGTTTATGGGTTGGGGGCGGTATATAATAATCCGTCATCGATATTGCAAATATTCGCCGTAAAGGGCCGACCGGCCGATAATCCTTTAATCGTCCATATTTGGCGGCTGGAGCAGTTGCAGGAGTTAACCGATGAGGTAAGCGCCAAAGCGATTCGATTAATCGAATCCTTTTGGCCGGGGCCGTTAACTCTAATCTTCCGGAAAAAACAGATTGTTTCGCCGGTTGTTTCCGCAGGCCTCGATTCCATAGCTGTCCGAATGCCCGCCCATCCGGTTGCCGCTAAATTATTACAACTTACCGGTATTCCGGTAGCTGCGCCCAGCGCCAATCTCTCCGGCCGTCCCAGTCCAACCCGGGGTTCGCATGTGATTTTGGATCTTGCCGGTAAAATTGATTTAATAATTGATGCCGGTCCTGCTTCCAATGGGATTGAATCTACCGTATTATCGACAATTCATGAACCTTGTGTCATTTTAAGGCCCGGTTCGGTTACCAAGGAAATGATCGAGGATGTATTGCATGAAACAGTAGACATATCGGGCAATCAAACTGAGGACCGGCCGGTGGCGCCGGGGATGAAATACCGTCATTATGCCCCGGAAGCCCCATTATTTTTAGTCGAGGGGGATAACGGCAAGGTCGTTTCCGAAATAAACCGGTTATTGGCTATAAGCCCGGATCGTAAGGCTGTTGTAATAGGTAGTACTGAAAATATCGGCCGATATCATAATGAATGGGTTTTGGATTATGGTCCCCGGAGGGCTCCGGAAATTATAGCGGCTCGCTTGTATGAAATACTCCGTTTTTGTGATCAGCTACCCATCGAAATTATCTATGTTGAAGGAGTTGATACTGGGGGGGTGGGGTTGGCCGTGGTCAACCGCATTCGAAAGGCTGCGGGGGGGAATATTATTCATGTTTCGTAAGCGGCAATATATACTTTTATTATTAGGGGCAGTATTATTATTCGGGTTGGGGGTTGCCGGGCATGCTGATGACGGCGCAAACTATGAGGAAAGTATTCCGGTTAATTATCCAGTGGTGAATTCGGCAATTTCAAATAGCAATATTCCAATCAATTATGTACCCAAAATGGGAGAAACTCTCGAGTATGATGTTTGGGTAAAATCAATCCTTGGAGGGAAACAAACATTAACGATTCTTGGGCAGGAAAAAATACGGGATCGGACTGTTCTTAAGGTTCAATACCAGTTAAAAACCATCGGGTTAGCCTGGCACTTTACCAAATATCGGGCTACAGAAGAGTTAGTATTAGATCTCAATGGACTCTATCCATTGTCAATCCGTCAGGAGATTCGTCAAGGCACGGCAATTTCCATCGAAGAGAATGATTTTGATTATGAGAAAGGGGTTTTTTCCCGGACCTATGCGATAGACGGTATTATTAAGGAGAATTATGAACGGAAGTTATCCGGGTTTATTCACGACACTGTCTCTTTGCAATTATATTTGCGTAAGGGAGAGTATCAAAGAGGAGTTAATAAATTACTTTTTTATGAAAACGGCAAGGTTGAAGAGATCGAATATAAGGTATCCGAAGTTAATAGACCATTGGTTTTAAAAGCGGGTACTTTTGCCGGTTACTACCAGGTGGATTATAACAACGGCAGAATTGTGATTTTACTGTCAAAAGAAGATCGTATTCCTTTAATCATCCGGATAAATTCCCCTTATATGGGTAAAATTGAGGCCAAATTAATCAAGATTAGATAGAGATGGAATCTCTCAGCTATGGGAGGCAACCTTCGGCGGCCATATAGTGGTAGTTGAGTTTAGAGTGAGTAAGGTATGATTGCCACAATCATTACAAGTCCAGATTAATTCCGAATTTAAGGATGACGCATTAAAACGTAACGTATTAAAGCATTCGGGACATTTTAGAGTCAACGGATTGTTATGTTTATCGGTCAACGGCCAGTTGTTCATTTTAACCCCCGTAATATTTTTCTTAAAATAGATCATTTTTAGACGGGATTAGCAGGATTTACAGAATTAATTATTAGTTTGGCCAGTGTCCAGCTCGTTTATTCATCCCCATGGAGGCGAAGTATATTTTGAATGGCAATTATTTTATAGGGGGAAGAGCCGTTTTATGATTAAACAAGTTCTGTTTGTTTGTACTGGGAATACCTGTCGCAGCAGCATGGCGGAAGCTTTACTGCGTAAAATGTTGACCGAGGATTTAGGGGATAAAGCAGCTACAATTCAGGTAGTTTCGGCAGGAACCGGGGCGCAATCGGGAGACGGCGCCGCCCAAAACGCTATTGAAGTAATGGCCAAGGAAGGCATTGATCTGAGACAACACCGTGCCAGACGAATCACACCTGAAATGGTATCCAATGCCGATATTGTACTTACCATGACGTTGGACCAAAAAAATGCGGTGGCGAATATGATGCCGCAGGCGAAGAATAAAGTTTTTACCTTAAGTGAATTTGCGCAAGGAGTCAAGAAAATTGAGGATCTTATGGATCGGGCCGAGAATCTGCGGCTGGCTCTCGAACAAAAACGCCGCAAATATTTGGAACGTGAAGCTCCCAAACTAGAAGAGTTGCGCCGCCGAAATTTAGAGTTAAGCCGCCAAATGCGGGCTTTGGATGAGGAACTCCGGCAGATCGAACAGAAAATGGATCAGGAAACCGCTAAAGAGAAACGGGATTTGGAAATGATTCAAGAAAAACTAACTTCCCTTGAGATTCCGGACCCATTTGGTCAAAATATTGAAGCGTATAAGGTTTGCGCTAATGAGATTAAGGAAAAGCTAAAAACCGTGGTGGAACAAATCAAGGAGTCGCTTGAGGAATAGTGCGAGAATAACGGTAAGGAGAGATACCTTTGTCAAAAGTCAATGTGATTAATCATCCTTTAATTCAACACAAGTTATCAATGATTCGCGATCTGCATACCGGAGCCAAGGAATTTCGCGAATTAATGGAAGAGGTCGCCATGTTAATGGCTTATGAGGTGACCCGGAACTTTCCCTTGGAAGAAGTGGAAGTGGAGACTCCGATGGCGACTGCTGTATGCCAGGTCATTTCCGTTAAAAAAATTGCGGTGATCCCCATTTTGCGGGCGGGATTGGGAATGGTCGGGGGTGTCCTGCGGCTTATCCCCACCGCTAAAGTGGGCCATATTGGTGTGTATCGCGATCCGGAAAGCTTACAGCCCATTGAATATTACTGTAAACTACCCACCGATATTGGTGAACGGGAATTAATTTTGGTTGATCCGATGCTGGCTACCGGGGGATCTACGGCAGCGGCAATTCAGTTTTTAAAACAACGCGGCGCCACTCAAATCCGTTTTATGGGTTTAATTGCGGCGCCTGAAGGGATCGAGTTTTTGCAGGAAAGACATCCTGATGTCGATATATATGTGGCCGCGGTGGATGACCGTTTGAATTCCCACGGATATATTGTCCCGGGACTTGGCGATGCCGGAGACCGTTTATTCGGCACCAAGTGAGAAAATATATATTACATTTAGTATAGATATTTTATTAAACCGGAAATATATAAAGAATCGTCGATATAACACGATTCTTTTGTTTTTAAGAAGTTAGTAAGTAGTATTAGTTATCCTCTTGTGCAAAAAAGCGAATAATAATGAAGAAATTGAATCTCATTTCAAGGAAAGGCAAAATATTATCCATTTTGTCACATATTCACACTTGTATTTTTAAGTCGCAAGCTGTATTCTTTTTTATAATGGGGGAAAATTTTTGAAGCATCATTCCAGCTCATTAACGGATAAACGTCAATGGCGGATTTTTACCGTTTTTGGTACGCGGCCGGAAGCTATTAAGATGGCTCCTGTGATTTTGACGCTGCAAGGTGATCCCGCTTTCGCCATCGAAACGATTGTTACTGGACAACACCGGGAAATGCTTGATCAAGTCTTAGATCTATTTCGATTAATCCCGGCGTATGATTTGGATATTATGACTCCCGGCCAAAAATTGGCGGATATAACCTGCCGGATATTACAAAGATTAACGCCAATCCTGGAAAGAGGGAGGCCGGATTTAATACTGGTTCATGGCGATACAACCACTACTTTTGCTTGTAGCCTGGCGGCTTTTTATCTGGGAATCAAGGTTGGACATGTTGAAGCCGGGTTGCGAACCGGTGATAAATTGCAGCCTTACCCGGAGGAACTTAACCGCTTATTGACTGGACAGATTGCAACGCTCCATTTTGCCCCCACCAACCGGGCCAAAGAAAATTTGCAACGGGAAAACATTCCGCCGGATAATATTTTTGTAACTGGGAATACAGTTATTGATTCTTTATATCGTTGTTTAGCCATAAGTGATTCGACCAACAATGAAGAAACGATGAAAGAAGCAATCCCGGCCGGAAAAATTTCTTCCGGCAAAATGATTTTAATCACCGCCCACCGGCGCGAAAACTGGGGTCAACCATTAGAGGATATCATTCAAGCTTTGAAAGCCATTTTGGAGGAACATCCGGATATCCGGATGCTGATTCCGGTTCATTTAAATCCAACAGTCCGCCGACTCTTTGAAACCAGTTTCCATTCCGATCCCCGGGTTACCCTTACAGAACCCTTGGATTATCAGCAGATGGTAATTGCCATGGCTGAGGCATATTGCATTATTTCCGATTCCGGCGGTATCCAGGAGGAAGCCCCGGCATTGGGTAAGCCGGTTCTGGTTTTGCGGAACAAAACCGAACGTCCCGAAGCGGTGGCAGCCGGAACTGTTAAACTGGTGGGCACCAATCCTGAAACAATCCGGGAAAGCCTTAATATGCTTTTACATAATGAACAAGAATATCAGAAGATGGCGCAAGCCATAAACCCATACGGAGATGGAAAGGCATCGGAGCGGATTATGGCCGGCATTAAATATTACTTTGGCCTGATATCGGACCGGCCGGCGGATTTTCAACCGGAGGCCCAGTGTTTCAAAAACTCCAAATAGTTTTTAATAGATGCCGAAAATTCTGGAAAAGCATATCATAATCAATCAAATCTAGCCGTTGAAATTGGGGAGACAGAAATTAATAAACGTGAAGATCAAGATAACAAGGAAATATGGCGCAGTTTAGGGTTATATGGTTTTTTAAGCCTCAATATCGGTTTGTTAATGTTAGGCGGCTATTATTTGGGAGGCTTGTTGGAAAAACAGTATCATCTCAAAAACGCTTCCTTTTCAGGAGTGTTTGTCGGGTTGATTTTGGGCTTATATGAGTTGTTCACTATTGCTTTTAAGGCGAGGCCTAAGAAATGATCATTTTGGGATTATTGATAATCAGTTCATTGGCGGCAGTTTTTATCGGAAATCTTCACAATGTTGTCGGTGCGATTATATTAGGATTGGATGCCGCAGGAATTGATTATTTTTTGTTATGGCTGCGTTATAAGTTTACGAAACCCGATAAACTCAAGTATTTAGTGTTGATAATTTTCGGGGGATTGGCTGTACGGGCGCTTTTTTTGTTTGCTTTTTTAAAATTCGGGTTATGGTGGTTCGGAACCAATCAAACGGAGTTTTATGTTTTTGTCGCTGCTATTTTAACCATTCCGATCTGGAATTTTGTGGCTGCTTATCGATTTAGGACGGAGAGGGATCAAGGATGAAAGATTCTCACCATATTAACACCATCATTACTATATTCGGGCTGGAGTTTGACTGGTGGATGATTGCCATGTCGCTGTTAACCTCCGTTATTCTCATTATATTTGCCTGGCGGGCTTCCCGCAAAATAAGCTGGTTGCCTGGCGGCTGGCAAAACATCATGGAATACGCCATTGAATTTCTTGAGAACCTTGTCAAAGGCGCTATGGGTAAACAAGGAGTTAAATACACATATTTTTTCGGTTCTTTGTTTTTGTTCATTCTGGTCGCGAACATGCTTGGTTTGATTCCAGGACTAGCGTCTCCCACGAAAGACATTAGCATTAATTTCGGATTGGCCGCTATGTGGTTGATCTGGATGCAATATATCGGTATTCGGGAAAACGGGATCAAAGGTCATTTGAAACATTTTTTCCAGCCTTTCATTCCTTTCGTGCTTGTTCATATTTTGGAGATGGGCATCCGTACGTTGACGTTAACCATGCGGTTATTCGCCAATATCTATGCCGGGGAAATCATGCTCGAAAAATTGACCGAATACTTTCCGGCGCTGATCCCAAGTGCGTGGATAGCCATGAGTATCATTATCGGCGGTATCCAGGCGTTTATTTTTACCATACTAACAGTATCCTATACGGGTCTCGCCGTATCTCACGAGGATAATGCACATGCGAAGGAGGGGCATGAAAATACCCCATCCAGAACGGTGCATGAACATTAAAAACGGAGGTGTTTGTTTTGGATTTAAGGGCAATCGTGGCAATTGTAGTTGGAATAATTTGTGTTGGGGCAAGCTTTGCGGCGGCTCAGGGAAACTCTAAACTCATTTCCACAGCGTTGGAAGGAATGGCCCGGCAACCCGAGGTGCAAGGGCGCCTGTTTACCTCAATGTTAATCGGGGTCAGCTTGCTGGAAGTTATCCCCTTAATTTCAGTAGTTATTGCTTTTATGCTTATCCCAATTATTAGTCATTAGTATGAAAAATAGTTATTAGTTATCTAGTTTTCCAGTTATCTAGTGATTAATTATTAGTTATTTAGTTATTGAGCTGTCAAAATTAGCCATTTTTGATTATTTGAAAACTAAGGAACTATCGAACTACAGAACTAGAGTACGAATGCATAATGTCATCATTTTCGGTAGGAGGTTTCGCGTGATGGTTAGATTATCACTGGGGACATTTATTACAATGGTTATTAATTTTTTGATTTTAATGTTCATCCTGGTACGCCTCCTTTACCGTCCGCTTCAAAAAATGATGGAACAACGCAGGCAGAAAATTAGCGATGATTTGAATAATGCCCAGAGCTCCCGGGAGAAATGGGAACAAATGCGGCAGGAGGCCAAAGTATCGCTGGAAAAGGCTCAAACCGAGGCCTTTGAAATGGTGGAGCGGGCCCGTAGCGAAGCCGAAAAAATCCGGGAAGATATTTTAAATCAAGCCCGCCGGGAAGCCGAGGAGTTACGGACCCGGACCCAAAGCGAAATCGAACGCGCCAAGAAAATCGCCAGGGATGAATTAAGGGAAGGGACGGTTACTTTAGCCCTAGCTGCCGCCAGGAAAGTAATCGGAGAAAAGATGAGCCGGGATATTAACGATCTGCTGATTCGTCAGACTTTGGAATCCATCGACAAGGGGGTTAACTAATGTATTCCGGGGCGGCGTTAAATTATAGCCAGGCCTTGGTGAGTCTGGCCAAGGAACGTTTGCTTTTGGACGGAGTTCTGAAAGCTGCTCAAGAACTGGTTTCTTCCTTGCAAGTCTCTGAGTTAACCAAATTTTTGAGTCATCCCAAGGTCCCTGTTCAAGCAAAACGGGATATTATGAAGCGGTTGATTCCACCGGAGAGCCCTCCGGAATTCTTCAATTTTATCAACTTAATCATTGACCGGCGCCGGATAGATATTTTGCCGTCCATATTGGATGCGGTCATTGATGAGGTTATGATAGCGATGGGATATGAGAACGTGGAAATAATCTCGGCGCTTTCTTTATCCGCCGTTGAGCGGGAGACGATTCAAACGGGTCTGGAAAAATCGTGGCGTACTCAAATTGCGGTTAAATACCGTCAAAATTCGAATTTACTCGGAGGAATCGTCATTCGCCGAGGAGATCAACTGATTGACGGCTCTTTATCCGGCCAATTAAACGCGTTAAGACAGTTATTGATTGCAGAGGTTTTAATTCCGGGTTGACGCAAACATTTTACCAAATTTTTAAAGCAAAGACTACGGGGGTCTTTTAGAAGCTCTTTCAATTATTTATTTAGGTATTTATCAGGGATATTTTAGGGATAATTTTTGGAAATTCATTGCGATGCTTGTAATCTTTTAAATAAAATATCATAAAGGGACGATGGCCATGCGCTTTGCGACAGAAGAAGTTATTGCGGTTTTAAAGGAACAAATCGCCAAATACCAACTGGATATCGAGTCCGAAGAGGTAGGCACCGTCTTGGAGGTAGGCGACGGAATCGCCAGAATTTACGGACTCAAAAATGTGATGATGGGGGAACTATTGCTCTTTCCCAACAATGTATACGGGATGGCCTTGAATTTGGAGGCGGATAACATTGGTTGTGTTTTGTTGGGAGATGAAACGCTAATCAAGGAGGGTAATCAAGTTCACCGGACCAAACGCGTGGTTGAGGTTCCGGTAGGTGAAGCCATGATTGGCCGCGTGGTTAATTCCTTGGGGCAACCGCTGGATGGGAAAGAACCTATAACCACCAAGGAGCACCGGCCGGTTGAAATTATCGCTCCCGGTATCGCCAAGCGGGAACCGGTGAAGGTGCCGTTGCAAACCGGGATTAAAGCCATCGACTCCATGATTCCCATCGGGCGTGGGCAGCGGGAGTTAATCATCGGAGACCGCCAGACCGGAAAAACCGCCATTGCCGTCGATACCATTCTGAATCAACATGATTCGGGAGTTATTTGCATCTATGTTTGTATCGGTCAAAAGACCTCTACTTTGGCCCAGATTATTCAGACGCTGGAGACAAAGGGGGCGATGAAATATTCCATCGTGGTTGCGGCTACGGCTAATGATGCGGCTTCGCTGCAATATTTAGCCCCATTTGCGGGATGCGCCATTGGTGAGTATTTCATGTTGAAAGGCAAGGATGTTTTAGTGGTGTATGACGACTTATCAAAGCATGCCATTGCTTACCGGTCGATGTCATTGCTATTGCGCCGTCCCCCGGGACGGGAAGCCTATCCGGGCGATGTCTTTTATCTTCATTCCCGTTTATTGGAACGGGCTGCGAAATTGAATCCGGCGTACGGAGGCGGATCCTTAACCGCGCTTCCCATCGTGGAAACGTTGGCCGGTGATTTTTCGGCTTATATTCCTACCAATGTCATTTCAATTACCGACGGCCAAATTATTTTGAGCACGGAGCTGTTTTTCAGCGGAACCCGGCCTGCGATTAACGTGGGGGTATCGGTATCCCGGGTCGGAGGCAATGCACAAATCAAAGCCATGAAACAAGTTGCCGGTAGATTACGCCTGGATTTGGCCCAATTTAGGGATTTGGAAGCGTTTGCTCAATTTGGAGGCGCGGATTTGGATAAAGCTACTCAAGCCCGCTTGAATCGCGGTTACCGGATTGTCGAATTATTGAAGCAGGAGCAATATAAACCCTTAACCATTTATGAACAGAGCGTTTTAATCTATACAGTTACCAACGGTTATCTGGATGACCTGGAGATCAGTGAAATCCGCCGTTTTGAAAAGGAATTTTTACAATACATGAAGATCGAGGGGGAGACCTTCTATAAACGTTTAGAGGAAACGAAAGCGCTGGATAAAGAATTGACTGATCAATTGAAAGGTTTGATTACGCGGTTTAAGGAACGGTTTAACCTCGATTCGTAACGTCCTTGAGGACTTTAACGTCCCTAGGAACATTAAAGTACAATTTAATTTTTCGAACTCACTCCTAAAAAATTGCCGAATCGGAGTAAATTCATTATCATAAAACGGAAAGGAAGATTCTCCTTTACGTAAAGCGGGGATATCATGGCCTCAATTCGTGACATCAAAGTAAAAATAAAAACCATTGGCAATATCCAGCAAATCACCAAAGCCATGAAAATGGTGGCTGCGGCCCGACTAAAGCGGGCTCAAACCAGGTTAGAGTCGGCTCGGCCTTACGCCCGTAAAATTGCGGAAGTTGCCATGGATCTGACGGCGTTGACTTCCTGGTCGGATAATCCGTTTCTGCATCCTCATGAGAAGGTGCGACGGGTTTTAATCCTGGTATTTACCGGTGACCGGGGGTTGGCCGGAGGATTTCACCAGAAAATCGCTGACGGGGCAGTGCAATTTGCCCGTAAATTTGCGGGTAAAGCTGAAGTATCCTATTATTTAATTGGAAACAAGGGTGTTCACCGGTTTCAGATGCGGGGAATACCGATATATAAACAATTTTCAGGTATGGTTGCCGCGGTGCCTTTTGCGGAAATGGAGGCAATCTCCCGGGAATTGATTCACGCTTATTTAGGCGAGGAATTTGACCAGATCTATCTTTATTATCCGAGATTCCATTCGGCCATGTCCCAAAGACCCCGGGCCTTTCAACTGTTGCCGGTAGATACCTCCAAAGTCAAAGTTAATGAGGAGCACGGGTTGTTTTTATTTGAACCGGGGCTTACGGAAATTACAGAGGCTATCTTTCCCCGGTATATCGAAAGTGAAGTTTTCCGGGCCTTTTTGGAGACTGAGGTTGGGGAGTTGGGAGCCAGGATGTCGGCCATGTCTTTGGCCACCGACAACGCCAGTGAACTTATCAGCAAGTATCAACTGCAGTATAACCGGATAAGACAAAGCCAGATTACCAAGGAAATTGCGGAAATTGTAGGAGGAGCCGAGGCTCTTAAAGGATAAGAACTTATCAATTACCTTTGTTAGGGGGGTTCATGATGGCGACAGGCCATATTGTTCAGATTATCGGACCAGTTCTGGATATTGAATTTTTACCGGAGGAAATACCGGATATTAATACGGCGGTTACCATTAAATTCACTATGGATAGCGCCGAACACACTGTGATTGCCGAAGTTATGCATCAACTGGGGAACAGTCAGGTCCGCTGTGTTTCTCTTAACTCCACGGAAGGACTTACCCGGGGCTTGGAAGCCGTTAGTCTAAACCAACCTATCAAAGTTCCGGTAGGCCGGGAGGTATTGGGCCGGGTCGTGAATGTATTGGGACAGGTGGTGGATGACGGACCGGAGATTAAAACAAACCAGTATATGCCCATTCACCGGAAAGCTCCCAGTTTGGAGGAGCAATCCACGGTCCAGGAGATCCTGGAGACCGGGATTAAAGTTATTGATCTGCTGGCGCCATACCCCAAGGGGGGGAAGGTCGGCTTGTTTGGCGGAGCCGGCGTTGGAAAAACAGTCATCATTCAGGAATTGATCCGTAATATCGCTACCGAGCACGGTGGATATTCGGTTTTTACAGGTGTGGGGGAACGGACCCGGGAGGGAAATGATTTATGGTTGGACATGAAAAGTTCCGGAGTTATTGAAAAAACCGCTTTAGTGTACGGGCAAATGAATGAACCGCCCGGAGCGAGACTTAGAGTCGGATTGACAGGATTAACCGTGGCGGAGTATTTTCGGGATACGGAACATCAAGATGTATTGCTATTTATTGACAATATTTTCCGGTTTGTTCAAGCCGGTTCCGAAGTTTCAGCGTTATTGGGTCGTATTCCATCCGCGGTAGGTTATCAACCTACTTTAGCAACCGATGTGGGCGCTTTGCAAGAACGGATTACATCCACCAAGAACGGTTCCATTACTTCGATTCAAGCCATTTATGTTCCAGCCGACGACTATACCGATCCGGCGCCGGCAACCACCTTTACTCATTTGGATGCCACCACCAATTTGGAGCGTCGTATCGTGGAAATGGGGATTTATCCGGCTGTTGATCCGCTCGCTTCTACTTCAAGGTTGCTTTCACCTGAGGTGGTCGGTGAAGAACACTACCGGGTGGCTCGGGCCGTTCAGGAAACGATTCAGCGTTACAACGAGTTACAAGATGTCATCGCCATTTTAGGAATGGATGAACTGAGCGATACGGATAAACTGGTTGTATCACGGGCTCGTCGCTTGCAGCGTTTTCTCTCCCAGCCGTTTTTTGTGGCGGAAGAGTTTACGGGAACTCCCGGGAAATATGTTCCGGTCAGCGAAACCGTGAAAGGGTTTAAGGAAATTATTGAAGGTCAACATGACAATCTTCCTGAAGAAGCTTTTTATATGGTTGGCAACATAGAGGAAGCAGTGGCAAAAGGCAAGAAATTATTGGCTGATGCCGAAGCCGGTGGCAAACAATGAGCAGGCGTATTTCCTTAGAAGTTGTTACTCCTACTAAAATCGAACTCAAAGAAGAGGTTGACTACGTGGTAGTTCCCACCATTGATGGAGTCGTCGGAGTGTTGCCGGGCCATATTCGTTTGTTAACCCGGTTAACCACCGGGGTTTTGCGATGCCGGGTGAATGGTGTGGATAATTATATGGCGGTTAGTGAAGGCTTCATGGAAGTAACCCCCCATAAGGTGATTGTATTGGCGGAAGCGGCCAATTTACCGGAACATATCAATGTTGAGCAGGCCCTGGCGGAGAAACGCGAAGCCGAGGCCGCCCTGCATCGGGCGATGGCTGCCGGTGAAAAAATGAACCTTCT
>JARKQY010000028.1 GCA_029974635.1 Bacillota bacterium
TAAACGAATTCGAATTCGTTGCTTTCTATTTCCGTGAGCTCGATTTGCTAGCTCTATCTCTTCTGGCCATGATTTTCATATACTATATATATTAATATATTATCGTATACGTTTTTACCTCATCATGACAGGTTTTGTTGCGTCAAAAAAGACTTACCAGTCATTTTCTGTTTCCTACTGTTCAGTTTTCAAGGTTCAAGGTTCTATATGATTGCATTGCCAACTCGTGAGTGGCGACGCAAGATATATTATATCAAAATTGAATCATATTTGTCAATTGGTAAATTATACCGCTTCGTATTGGACAGCTTTATTTTGTTGCCATCAACACGGCGCTTTAATAAAATAGCATAAAAAAACACCTCTGTCAATAGGAAAATTTAAAAAAATAAATGAAACTTCAATTTATATAAAAATGAGCCCCATTTTTTAAAAGAGTCTTAAAGGTTAAATATTTACGGAAAGAGTAATCCCGTCAATCATCCAATAATATCCTGAATCCATAACAATCTTTAATTTGATTTTAGCGGATTGAAAGCCTAGGCCAAACTTATTCGTAATTGGACTGAATAACATTTCCGAAGTTAATTGCTCATTTAAGATATACGTATAGCCTGCTGAAATGTCATAAAGATCACCGAGACGAAAGCCTTGAACTTCAATCTTTCCTCCGGGTGTTTTAAATAAAAGACTAACCTGAGTTGCAACGGGCATTATGTTCCATGCAGCCCTTTTTTGTGAAGAACCATATATAGAGACAGGGCCAATACTCGCCGGACTACTATCCACAGTTCCTTTCTCATGGACCAAACTCGGGAAATAGATAATACCTGGCAGGTTTGAGATCCTTAATTTTAATTCCGTTTTCGGATTAAATTCCACCGCGGTTTTCCATGAAAGCCTCGTTCCCCAGCCCAATTCACCGGAATCGGTATTGATTCTTTGATAATTGGCGTAAATATCGGTCTGTCTTTGGTTGTCCGAATCCAGTGTTAATAAACCGAAACCGGACGCCTCAATCTTTTGATAGTCCAAACACGAAAACAGATTGCCTTCCCACAGAAATTGCATTTTGGCAATTTCAAATTTTTGTTGCTTATATACTCCCAGGAGATCTATTCTTTCAAATCTGATTCCCAAATTATATAACTTTGGATTTGTATTAGCGCTATCTAGAATATCATGATAGAACCTGGCGGTATCTCCAGTGGCCCGTAACCATCCTAAACTCTCCGCAAATAATCCCAGACTGTTATTAAAGTTTTTGGAAAGCGCCATTTTCAAGTTGATTGATTCGACGCTAGTTATGGTATTGGGAAATGTTGGCCGTTGCTGAATAGCTTTCTCCCAATTTGCGGCGAAATAATCAGCAATCCCAATTAAGTTGTTTTGAAGATCAGCCTCCAATTCAAATGTGTCCATATTGAACTCTGTTGCCAAAACTAGGTTCTGTTGACCAAAACATATACCTAGCGCTATAATAAAAATCAAAACTGCTATGCGTTTACCAAACTTTAATAACTTTCGCAAATGAACCACCTGTGCCAATCCATAAATTAAGAAAGGGAGGGTTTTCTCCTCCCTTTCTTGAGCACATCGGAAATTAAAAGGTTTCAAAAGCGCCATTGTTATAGTTCACGCGAATTAGCCCATCTTTGAGCTCGATTGTGCCAACCTGTTGTCCGTTGGAAATCAGGCTGCCCGAGGAAATTGCCGTTAAAGAACCATTGGGAGCCAATGTTAAGTCCATTACAATTGAGGCCGGTCCCCAGTCGCTATTAAACGCTACGTGTAGATTATCATTAAAATTACCCGCAGTGGGATTTGAAACCGTCAAATCTAACTTTCGTCTTGTGCCTCCATTATTCAAGTCATAATCAACCCGGAATGAATATTTTTGATAATCGTTATGTTGGAAGGTTACCTTGGCGTCAATTTTATTTTGCCCGTTTTCAATCGAGCCCTGAAAAGAAACTGAGCCTTTCAGATAATTCGTAGTTGATTCAGGAGTAGTGACATCAATTGAATCGGCATTTAAAATCGCGACATTAAGCGCTCCAGAAAGGATAACCGGATTTGCGTCATTGTTTCGGACAGTCCCGCTTAAAGTCAATGATTTTAAAAATAAGTTAAAATATTGCGATGGCATATTGGCATTTTCAGCATACTCAATATTAATTTCCCCATCAATTGTTAAATTATTGGTAGTAATGGTCCCCTTCAGATAGTCCTTATCCGTGGTATTATGAACGATTTTCCAATCTCCGGTATAAGTTAACCGTTCCCCATCCTTAAATCTAAAATTCAAGTCTCCATCGAAAATTGCAGTTTGCTGTGTTAGATTATAAAGGAAGGCGCCCTTAAGAGTCGCAGGACCATTTGAATAATCTATGTTTTTATCCTTGAACTTGATATCAACCGCAATATCACAAACATTTATAGAATAAGTATATATTTGTTCAAGCATACTAGTAAGATAAGCATATGAACCATCGTACGATAATTCAGTATCCTGACTATTAATGATAACAAATGTTATATTATCATAAGAACCATTTATAGCTCGCGTAATCTGAGCTGTCCAATCACCGTCAGTAACCGTCCAACTTCCTACCTGATAGGGTGGCGCCGGCGGCCCGCCAGTAAATATTTGGGCAATGGTATATGTGCCGCCTGGCGCAAGCCTGCTAGACAAACACGCCACAAGCGTCGGTGTAATAAACCTCCCAAAGACCGACACTGGAGTGTTTACATATTGCAAATCCGTCACAAATTTAGTTTGGGTATCCGCAAGAATCTCGTTTAATCCCGCAATTGGAGTTTGTAAGTTGCCCCAAACTGATTGAGTATCATTTACTATCTGTTCTCCGGCATCTTTTAGTCCGGTAATATCAACCGTTGCACTGGCTGTGATCCCGTTATATGAACAACTGACAATACATAGCCCTTTCTCATTACCGGCAGCAAAGAGTCCTTCTTGGCTAATAGTACCCTTATTGCTCGGCTCAACCGACCAGGTAAGAGCAGCATTAATAACGTTGCCATTGCTATCAGTACAAACAGCTGTGAATTGCCGTGTTCCTCCATTGAAAATCACCGAAGCCGAACCAGGAGTAATTACTATTTTCTCCGGAACTCTGGTATTATTACCGGGTCCGTTGGTGGGATTGGGGCCGCTATTATTGTTGGAGCCGCCTCCGCCGCAGCCAATTAGTGCCAAAATTAGTATCAAACTTAAAGCCAAAAACAAAAATTTCTTTATCACGAAAAAACCACCCTTTCTCTTCATTCAAACTTACTAAATTATTATGTAAAATTTTTATCGCCCATAATATACCATATTTTTAAAAAGTTTTCCATAGATTTAACGTGCTATTTAAAAAATCATATAAATTGCAAGAAAAGTTCCCATAAAATGATACATTCTTTTCGGATATGACCATTTTTCCGCCATTATTGCAAATCATGATTGCCGCAGACAAAAAACAACGAAGTTCCATAAATGGCGAAAATATAGAATAAAATAATCCCGCGATAAATTACCGCAGGAAATAATTAAATCGATATTTCCAACCTTCGTGCGTTTTGCTTCTTCATACAATACGGGATCTTCCACATTAAAAACTGCCAAGATCCGCCGAATTGTAAGGTTTAATCAATTGAAATCAGCCCGCTGATTACTTCACCGCCGACCATGGTCATGATTACTTCCAAATCAGTTGTTAATACAATCAAGTCAGCGTCTTTCCCCGGATAAATACTGCCTTTGCGTTTGTTCAACCCCAACAGCCTGGCCGGGTTATAGGTAACCATTCGAAAAACATCCGTTATGCTGCACTCAGTGATTTTAAGCATATTACGAACGGCAACATCAAGAGTTAAAACACTTCCTGCCAATTTTCCATCCCGGTTGCAAAGTTTATTTTCGGTCAAAAAAAGCTCCCCGCTCACCGATTGATACTCTCCGGCGGGCATTCCGTTTGGAGCCATGGCGTCAGTAACTAGAACGACATTCTCGGGGCCTTTAAGCCGCCAAGCCATATCAATTGCAGCTTTGTGCAAATGGTTTCCGTCTACGATCAACTCCACCGTCAATTCCGGCCTTGTTAAAGCAGTTCCCAGAATTCCGGGGTCACGATGATGAAAAGGCCGTAATTGATTATAACAGTGTGTAACGCAGGAGAAACCCGCTTCAACAGCTTGGATTCCCGTTTCATAATCCGCGTTACTATGGCCGATGGAACAGACAATGCCTGTTTTGACTAAAGCGGGGACGATTTCCAAAGCTCCTTCCAGTTCCGGCGCCATTGTGATCATTCTGATGCCAAAGTTGCTTTCCCGATGAATATCTAATATCTCTTCTAATAAAGGCAATGACAGGGATTCGGCTGATTGGATTCCCGGAAATGCGGGAGACAAATAAGGTCCTTCCAGATGAATCCCTAAACATCTGGCGCCTTTATAATCACTGGTTTTTAAAACGGAGTATGCATTGGCCACTTTTCTTAGTTCTGCGGCGGTTGCAGTCAAGGTAGTCGCTAAAAATGCGGTGGAACCATGTGTGGCGTAAAATTTTGCAATCTCAACCATACTTCCGGGGTCCGCCGCCATGAATTCAGCTCCAATACCCCCATGGACATGTTGATCAATAAAACCCGGGGCAATGATAAGCCCTTCTAGCGGAATCTCCCGATATCCGCCCGGTATCTCTATGGAAGAAGCCGGACCCGCAGCCACAATGATTTGGTCGTTGATTAACACTGTCGCTTCTTCGATTAAGTTGAACGGGGTTAATAAAGCCGCTTTCGTTAAGGCCAACTGTTTCATAGAACCACCCCCATTATATAATTATCCTCAAAAAGTTTGCTTTTTTAGCAAACTCTTGCGGATAATTTTTGAATTGCAGCTACGCTACAATATGAGATTTATTGACTAACACGCCATGATAGGTATCACTTTCTAATACAAATAATTTGCATCCCAAATAAACGGATATTTGGATGGAAAAATGACTCTCAAACTTGAATCACAAAGATCTTCGAAATCCATTGCATCGTAAAACCCGAAAATTAACCGGGTTAAATCAGCTTCACTATGATAATTCATGCCTTTTTGCCCAGGTTTATGAATTTCAAATGAAAGCCCGCAGTCAGGATTCCACCCCAGCCTAAGAATACTTTTATTGATATCAAAATTCACTGTTACACTTTGAGTGGAATCATTCCTTGTAAAAAGGGGGGCTATCCGACTTAAAAAAACTGGCCAATCGATTATTTTGATCATTCCAGCAAGCGGCGTCGGGTTCAGGTGGGTACCTCCCAGCCGGTAAGCGGCAATGTTTAATAAGTGCCGGGGCGTACCACGAATGTATAGTGTCCAATTGGGTTTTAAGTAACGTTTTGCAAAGGTTTGCACCATGGACAGTGCCGTTTCAAGATTGAGAGTAGCCCCTTCTTTAATGATTATTTTCGTTTGTTCGGGGATCATCTCAAAATATAGATACCCGCAAACTTCTTTAATATGATTCTCCCAAACAACAAAGTTCTCCTTTTTTGGAAACGGAACCTCCCTGATATTTCCCAACTCAATATCTATTTCTGCCGCCCGCTGCCGCCACCAGAAAATTGTGCGTTCCGGCTGAAGCCAATACATAGTGTTACCCTGATTATAGATCCGGGCCAGGGATTCCAGATCCTTGTTTTCGAAAACTCGAAAATCGCCCGTAGCTGCCGCCGTTCGCTCCCGGATTTGGGCTGGGGTGATTTTCGTCTTGAAGCGCGGCAGCAAAGGCACAAAACCAAGCCGGGGATAATAGTCGGGTAGTCCCCATAAGAATACCGCCGGAATACCTTGTTTGCGGATTTCTTCCAGGGTATAACGGATACATTTTCCTGCAATACCCTGACTCCGGTATTGAGGATGGGTAACCACCGGAGAAATTGCCCAAATAGGGATTTTTAATTCGCCAAAAAATATTTGTTGCGGAATTAATCCCACAGCTCCCGCCAAAAGGCCGTGATCTTCCGCCAGATACACCCGCTCCAGATTATCCGGTGAAATATTGAATAAATAAGAAAACAAAACCCGGTGCTCCCAACCTTCTTTTTTATCAAAAAAGTTTTGTTGCACCGAGAATCCTTCTTCAATCAGGGCTAGAAGTGTATCTAAATCGTTACCGGAGGCTTTTCGATAGCTTATCATCCAGTTCCACCCGTTATTATCAGTCTATAATTAATCGTCCACCCTTACGACTATCCCTCAGATTGACCGCAATTTTCCAGTTCCATTATACCAGTATTCCTGAACCCAGATCAAACCAAAAAAGAATAAATAAAAAATAAATGCTTTCACAAAATTCCATTGATTGTATCCAATCCAGCCCACCCATACAAAAAACCATTCCATTAAGGCATTGGCCAACGCCCATAAGCCAAAATAAAGAGTCCGAATGAACGATTTTTTTTGAGGAAACAGGCGAATAAACAATCCTCCTTCCGCCGGTGCGATTCCCAGATCTGACCATAGACTTAACTGGCCTACAACAGGCCCGTAATAGCTCCACTGGTCAAATACCACACCCAACAGATCACAGATTGTCCCTAAAAGAGCGGAAAAAAGTAATGCCGGATAGTACTTCCGCCATTCACGAAACGGTACCAATGCACCGAAAACAATCCATAATGTAATTGTAGTTAAAATATAGGGCATAGTCTTATTATATCCCTATTTTGAGACGCGCAATCCAGGCTCTGTTGTTTTCGGGCCACATTTTCAATTTTGGATTATTATTAAGTAAATTTTCCAGATTTAATTCTCCTGTGCCTTGGAGATATTTATCAAGGTTTAGGTCTATAGTATTAGATAACAACATGCGCTTAACCTGAGCAGGCTTGTAATTGGGCCATTTTTGAAGGATCAAAGCTGCCGCTCCGGTCACCACCGGGGTTGCCATGGAGGTTCCCGTTTGAGTTTTGTAACCCCCATTACTCCAAATGGAAGTGATTTCTGTCCCCGGGGCTACCAAATCGGGTTTAACCAGCTTATCAATGGAAGGTCCCCGGCTTGATGTGGGATTCAACTTATCATCTTGAGGCGTCACCGTTTGACGATCATCACTATTTCCCACGGTTATTGTAAAAGGGCTGATTCCGGGGGAGTCGATGGTTTCAGCTTTCGGTCCCTGGTTTCCGGCCGCGGTGCATACAACGATCCCTTTTTCCCATACAAGCCGGACTGCCCGGCATAACGGATCCTCTTGATACGACTCCTGGGCTGTCGTTCCCATTGAGAAATTAATAACCCGGATTTTTAATGGCCCCATTTGACTTAGACACCATTCGATTCCCTTTAAGACTGTGGATATTCGACCTGAACCATTGGAGTCCAACACCTTAACCCCGACTAATTTTGCCTCGGGCGCTATCCCCTGAAACCTGCCACTGGATAGATAACCATTTCCGGCTAAAATACCTGCCACATGGGTACCGTGGCCATTGTCGTCATAAGCTGATTTTTTATTGTTAACAAAATCATTCCAGGCGATAATCCGGTTTGTGGGTTTTATTAAGTCAGGATGCGGAAAAATTCCGGTATCCAGAACAGCAGCTACCACATCTTTCCCGGTCAATCCCAGTTGATGAAGTTTGTTGCCTCCAACTGCCGGGATAGCCACATCCAGCAGCGCCCGGATTGGCAAATCACGCCATATTTTAGTAACATAATGGGATTTGGCCAGTTCATGAATAGCCTCGAAGGGAAGTTCGACAACCAATGAAGGCACTAATTTTAGCTCATGTTCAACCGCCCCTTGATTGGATTCAACTAATGCCATTACACGTTCCGTTTTTCTGCGTACCTCTATGATGAGGCGGAACCTTTCACCGGGTTCCGGAACCGCCTGGCTCAAAACCAACATGGGGGAGAGTTTTTTGTATCTTTGCTCCATGAATACCCTCCTCGAGTTTTTATACCATCATATTCCCAACTTACTTTAAACGATTTCCAGGTCTGCCATCTATTTTAACTGTTTTAAGGGTTTGAAAAAACGTGTGCTTGGTAACCTATAGATAACTATTTCACCGATATAGAACTGGCTTTGAAGACAAGCCTCGCATCTTGGGTTTCTGAACTCAACTACCGTATAAGGAGGTGAAAAGATGAACAATTTTAAGATTTTGTTGGGAATATGTCTGTTGTTTTTCGGCCTGGTACTTGGAGGCTGTAATATGTTTCCCAATAATCAGACACGGCCGGCTCCCGTGAGACCCCGGGTCACTATAACTCCTTCTCCAACACCCAATATGAAATCGACGCCCACAAAACGCATTAAAGGATTAACCAGTATTACCGAAAATCAATTAACTAGCCGGGTTGCCAAGATTGAGCAGGCAATAACCAAAGGTAATTGGTCAGTTGCCAACAAAGAGACGAATACATTAGGATTGGAAATGGCAAAATTTCGTCCCGCGTCCGCTAAGGGAAAAACGTTGAAAGAATTGGCCGATTTTGATTCGATTTATGCCAAACTTCAAGCGGATGTAAAAGTTAATAACAAAACCGCGGCACTCCAAGACATCAAGCGATTAAGAACCGCTTTACAAGAATTAAAGAAAACCGCATAATAAAGAGGCTGTCTGAAAAGTGGAAAGTGCCAAAATCTTTTGAGACAGCCTCTTTTATAATTATCGCAATCTATAGATTATCATTTTGAAAGCGCTATGCTAATTCGCATAATAGCCGCGCTTAATAATTCTTATTCTTTATTTTATCGATGGGAACCGGAAGGATTATGATTTGGTCCAAAATTAACTTGGTAGAGTCAGAAAAGTTATTGATTTCTTTTAGAATTTCAACGGAAACCCCGTACCTTGTAGCGATTCGCCACAGGGTTTCTTTCGCTTTCACTCGGTATAAATGGGATTTAGGTATTGGAATAACTAAAATCTTTCCTGCAACAGACTTATCTTTTACAGTAATCCCATTCGTTTTGTAGATAATATCCGCAGTGACTCCAAATTTCCGGGAAACACTCGCTATGGTTTCTCCCTTTTTCATGACATATGTAGCCGTATGTGCTTCGGTATTTTCCTGGCCTACCGATGGTAATATGAGTGTTTCTTTGTATTCCGGGGAATTGGGATCTTGTTGATCCTGGTTGAGCTGATTGGGCAAAAGTCCGGTTTTTATTTGTGAATTGCTCGACGGGTATTGTTGTTTCTTCTTCTCCACAGTTGTTTTCGACCGCTTGCCAGTTATCGGATGAGATTTGTTTTCCGGTACTTTTATTGGGCTCTCTTCAACGATAAAACCGGCTGTCGCCATTAAACCGGCCCAGGCTGAAGCTGGCGGAGAAAACGGGTCCCGGTTATTATTGCGGAAATTATTTTTTTCCGGTTCAACTACTTCATAATTCTCCACCTTTAGTTCCCAGGTGCTTGGGGAGGCAGGGTCTCTTCCCCCCGCAATCCGTTGATCAGCCGGTTTTTGGGGGATTGAATTGAAAAAAATAATCACGGCAATAATTGTTGCCGCAATGACCGTTCCGATGACAAGGCCTGTCCACTGTAAAATCTTGCGATAATTCATCTTCCCTGACTCCATTTTGCTTCACCTTCTCCTGACTGATGGGGTGGAACCCAACCCACTTAGTTAGTAACGGCTCTGGAAATCAAATCTATGATCAACCGGGCTTTAAGCTGGTAACCGATACCGTTGTTATCGTTTAGCCGTTTATACTCCGACATGACTTTAAAGGAAGACAGCCTTACAATACTGCGGCTACGGGGCAATTCTTCCAAAAACTCCATCAACCGGGGATAATCACCGCTGACCTCCATCAACAATTGAGTTATTTGATATTGAGGGTAGTTCCGCATGGCCCCCGGTTTAGAATGAATTTCGTTCTGAATGACGCGTAAATCCTGAATTTCAGCAAGACGTTTCAACTCACCCATGCAAACCTCGGGATTTTCCTGGTTCATTATCAAATCGGGCTCTAGCTTACGGTCTATTCTGGGATTCTTAGCTTGGGATATTGAATTTTGGATTGCTTTGATCCGGTGCTCTAGTAATAATAACTGCTCCTTTTTCTGCTTTTGTTCAACCGCCATCTTTTGATTTTGAGCGTGCAATAACAAACCACTTATAGTAGTGCTTATGAATATGATGAAGACGATGACCAAACCGATAAAATCCGTCCTGCCGTTAAGTTTATTCAAGCCCATTCCCTCCGGCCTCAATTTCGATGGTAAAAGTATAATCCGGAATTTTTGAGGAAACCCGGTGAACTTCTTTCAATTGCACAATTTGAAAAAGAGGTATTCCCTCTAAATTGGAGACATAATCTCCTACTGCATTATAAGTCAATGACCGGCCGTTCACCGTTAACTTTCCTTGACTTGTCCCTTCGATACCGGTTAGCCAAAGATCTTCCGGGAGCACAGAGGCTAAATCATTAAAAACCGCAAGCCAGGGTTGATATAAATGAGTAAGAAAAGCCAATCTCAAATCCGGTTGTCGAATTTCCAGATTTCTAACCTTTGCTGCTTCTTCTTTATCCAGGTAAGTCCGGTATTCGGCAATTTGATTATCCAGACTTAAAAGCTCCCCTTTGGCGAGATCATAATCAAAATATTCTCCCAGTACGAAAACCAAAGAACCCAGTAAAAAAACCGCCCAGCAAATGTAAATTAATATATTAGATAGGCTGGACGACTTTTTTGGCTTACTTTGAACCAAATTCTCCATCTCGCCTAACGGAATCTCCTCCAATTTGACATCATCCGGATAGATGTTCTCAATTGTTTTTACCGGCAGGTCATTTACCGGATTACTTGGTTTAATGACCGGTTTGATATTCGCCTTGGGAATAACCGTCTTTAAAGACGTCTTGGATGATTGCGCCCCCGGCAATAAATTGATTCTCAACCTTCGGTTACCTCCCTTAAAGCTAAACCCAATGCCACATTATAAATCGGCCATGATTCGGTAAATTCCACCAGGAATTCAGCCGGGCACACTACATTTTCCGGTAGCGGACAAGGGGTTGTTTTTATTTCAAGCTCCTGGCTCAAATAAGCAAACAAATTTTTTAGCTTTGAACCGCCTCCGGATACTATCAATTCGGTAATTACAGCTTCATCATGCTGTTGTAAACGAAAATACTCAAAGGAGCGTTTAATCTCCGCGACCAGTTCCCTTACTCCTTTTTGAACCATTATATTTACTTTATAATCAATATCTTCCATGGGAAGCTGAGTCAAATCGCGGGTAACATCGCCGTAAATCCGCTTGAGTTCATCCGCGGCCGGATAAGGTATTCCGATACTTTCGCTGATTAATTGAGTCAAACGGCCGCCGGCCAGTTGAATGACCCGGGTGAAAACGGGAATACCATCTTTAATGATAATCAAGTCGGATGATTCCTCTCCAATGTCCAATAAACCCACTTTCCCCGTGGTTTTAAGATTCTCGTATCCCGCGGCCCGGACCAACGCCAACGGCTGAATATCAATGGCCAGAGGTTCCACCCCCGCCCTTTTTACAGCTTCCAACTGGCTGTCGATAATGGATTTCCGCGCTGCTACCACCACGACTTCCATTTCATTACGTTCCCGATCTTGGCGAATTACTTGAAAATCCGTATATAATTCATCGAGTGCATAGGGGAGATTTTTTTCCATCTCTTTTCTTACTGTATCGGCTAGTTCCTTTTTATTCTGGAGGGCGAATTTTAAAAGACGTACGGTAACGGCTTGTCCGGCAACCGCTAACACCATTCGTTTTGATTGAATGTTATATAGTTGAATTAAATTTTTAACAGCCTGCGTGACCTCGAATTGATCTAAAATCTCGCCGCCGGATAAAGCACCGTTTTTAATGGACACAATTCCCAAGCGACTGACTCGAAGGGACTTTCCGCCTTGTATTTCAATCAGTTTCACCGCGCTGGTTCCGACATCCAAACCGATTCCGTACGTTGCCAAGCTGCATTCCCCCGTTTCCCATTCAAAAGGCCTATTATTCTCAGGATGTGATAAATATTCTCCCTCTAATGTTTTGAAACAAAATGTCTTTAAAGGTAGTTCTTCCTCCAGTTAAAAATTCCTTCCAAAAACAATAAGACTGCTTTTGACATCAAAACAGTCTAAAATCGAAACAATTAGGATCATTTGGCTAGCCAAGAATCCGGATACGATACTCTGTAAGCCAAATATTCAGTTGAATTAAGTATGCCAATAACTGCGGCCCATTCATTAACTGGCCAAACCAAGGCCTGTTTAAAACAGTTCCTTCCTTAAGGATAAAATCTTTTACTACAGGGGCATCGATCAATTGATGGAGCGGTTCGTTTTGATTATTCAGGATCGCCAACATCTTTTCCTGTAAGAATTGGCTATATCCAGGGTTATGCGTTTTCGGGTATGGGCTTTTACGGCGATAAATAATGTCTTCAGGAAGCAAATGCCGAACAGCCCGGCGTAAAATCCCCTTTTCACGGTTATCGCAATATTTATAACGCCAGGGAATGTTCCAAACATATTCCACCAGCCGGTGGTCACAAAACGGCACCCGGACCTCAAGCCCGGAGGCCATGCTCATTCGATCCTTGCGGTCGAGTAAAACAGCCATGAACCAGTGGTGATTCAGATAAAAAATCTCGCGCCGCCGTTCTTCCAAGGGATCTTCCCCGGGTAAACGTGACATCTCCGCCAAAGCTTCCCGGTAACGGTCATTGACATAGTCGCTTAAGGCAAGTTTTGGTTTCCATTCGGGAGCCAGCATCCGGTTCCGGATCTCCATGTTTAACGACCAGGGGAAGGTTGCTGCATCCAACGTTTCCTGCCGATAAAACCAAGGATACCCACCGAATACTTCATCGGCGCATTCTCCTGATAAGCCCACCGTGGCTTTCTTCTTAATTTCGCGGCAAAACAGGTATAATGAAGAGTCTACGTCAGCCATTCCGGGGAGGTCCCGTGCCAAAACCGCTTCATGCAATGCGGCTCCCAATTGCGGTGTATCAATTAATACCAATTGACTTTGGGTGCCCAAAAAATCGTTTACCTTTTTTATCCAGGGAGCATCGGCATTGGGTTGAAAATCATTCGGTGTAAAATACTTGTCATTATCTACGTAATCAATGGAAAAGGTTTGAAGAGGTCCTTTGTCATCACGGACGTATGCTTTGCGGGCAATGCCCGTTATGGTGCTGGAGTCGAGCCCGCCGGATAAAA
This sequence comes from Bacillota bacterium, assembly GCA_029974635.1. Classification (GTDB taxonomy): domain Bacteria; phylum Bacillota; class UBA4882; order UBA8346; family UBA8346; genus JAEZJQ01. The sequence continues at coordinate 13,236 of JARKQY010000028.1, forward strand.
AAGTGCATACCGGAACATCTGAAACCAGCTGCCGTTCAATGGTATCTTCTACCAGCTCCCGGACCCGGGCTACGGTGGTTTCAAAATCATCAGGATGTGGTTTACTCTCAAGAGACCAGTATCTTTCGAGTTTTAAACCCTCCCGGTTAAATATCAGCCGGAATCCCGGACGCAACTCCTTAATTCCCAGAAAGACTCCATTCCCCGGAGTTCGGGCGGGACCCAACCCCAAAACCTCCGCAATTCCTTCGCGGTCCAGTTCCGGCTCAACTTGGGGATGCGCTAAAATTGCCTTGATCTCCGAACCGAAAAGAAATGTATTACCTCGCTTCGTATAGAATAACGGTTTAACACCCATCCGATCCCGGGCCAAAAACAGACTCTGATCGTGTTCCGTCCAAACTCCAAAGGCAAAAATGCCGTTAAACCGTTCTAGACAAGCCGGGCCCCATTCAATATAAGCCAACAACAAAGCTTCGGTATCGGAATATGATTCAAAATGATAGCCCAATGATTTTAAATCGCTCCGGATCTCCTCGGTGTTGTAGAGTTCTCCGTTATAAGTCAATACATAAGTTCTATCCCCAAAACGACGGATCATGGGTTGGACGCCCCCGGCGGGATCAACCACTATCAACCGGCGATGCCCGATCCCAGCCCGCACCGAAGTCCAGTATCCGGAAGCATCCGGCCCGCGCGCCGCTAACTTGTCGGCCATTTTTTCCAAAATCGGTTTGCTTTGTGTCAAGTCTTGTTCCCAGTCAATCCACCCGGTGATGCCGCACATCCATGATCATCCTTTCATAACCGCTCGTTATATACCGTATATGATATGCGCCCGGATTGAAATGATGTTCTTTATGCAAAGCTAACGTTAGGTTAATTGACAGAACGATGCAAGTCAAAGGCCCGAAGTTGGAACTCACCCTTTTGGTTCCCGCTTTTTGGAAAACTTTCGCAAAAGGTAGGGAAAAGGTCTTCGGTATGGGATTAAGAATCTTTGTGGGTTGAGAACTTAGGCCCCAATGCCTCTTGGTTACTCTCTCTTTCGCAAAAGACAGAGCGAGAGTGAGTTCTGACTTTCTTAATGCTTTTAACTTGTATCTTTCGACTGCCAACTTCACATCTCACCCCAACACCATCTCCAATATCTCCTTCTCCAACCGCAGCATCCCTTCATCACCGGCCCGTTCATCTCGTTCTAGTTCAATTATAACCTCTTTCAAGATCCGCACCGGCTTTTGGGATAAAATTACAATTTGATCCCCCAGCATCACTGCTTCTTGTGGGTCATGGGTAACGGTAATTATGGTTCGCGGTTTTTGCCGCCACAACTCCAGCAAAACTTCGATCAATTGATACCGGGTTTTAATATCCAACGACTTAAAAGGCTCATCCATCAACAATAACGGCATTTCATACACAAAAGCCCGGGCTATGGCCGCTCGCTGCCGAAGACCTCCGCTTAAACCGGCCGGATAGAAACGGGCATAGTCGGAAACCCCGGTCGCTCTCAAATAATATTCCACCCGGCTTTGAATTTCGGCATCTGGTAATTTATCCCGCAACACCAACGCCACGTTATCCCAAACAGTCAACCAGGGCAGCAACCGCGGCTCTTGAAACAGGTAACTGACCGTATCGAGTGAACCGACCGTACCGCGATCCGGTTTCACCAGTCCGGCCAAAATATTCAGCAAGGTGGTCTTGCCGCACCCGGACGGGCCTAAAATGACGGTTATTTTATCCTCCAAAAACCCAATGGAGAAATTATCAAATACCTTAAGACCGTCAAAACTCTTACCAATTGCAGTCATCTTAACCATATATTAAACTCTTTCCGGTTAGTTAAAAACTTATTGATAAAGACCCCGACATTATTTACAATTTAATAACTCCCGGAATATACCAGCAGTTTAAGTCCATACTTTTCAGCTGTTTATTGATTGAATCCAAATTCGATACTATTTTTTAAGCCTCCTGCAAAACTATGTTCATTTTTACTTTTTATTTATCGGAAATGCACAATTTATCCAAAAATCCGCTCATTCAGTTGCGCCTTTCCAGACCCGAAAAGGTTTTTTCAGCAACAGGTCCAGTCCATAATCAAACAATAATCCGATAACCATAACCACTACTGTCCAGGCAAAAACCTTGTCGGTTTGTAAATATACCCGGGCTGTATCCAGTTGGGTTCCGATTCCCAAAGCAGGATACGCCAATACCTCGGCAGCCACCAGTACTTTCCAGATAATTCCCAGGCCGCTGCTGATACCCGCCGCTAAAAAAGGCGCCAAACTCGGCAAATAAAAATGAGTAAAGACCCGTTTCGTTTTTACCCGGTACATCATCAACATCTGCTGTAATTCCGGATCAAAGTTGTGCACTCCTTCAATTACATTTTGGACAACAATCGGGAAGGCTATCAAAAAAGTTACAAAAATCGCCACGCTATCCCGCTTCAACCAGATTAAGGCCAAAACGATTAACGAAACCACCGGCGTGCTGCGGACCAAAATGATAAACGGCCGGAAAAAGGCTTCGGCCTTGCTGTCCCGGCCGGCCAACATTCCGATGACGATTCCGGCTATCAGTGAAAGTCCAAATCCGGTTAATCCCCGTCTTAATGTAGCCCATAAGTGCAGCCAGAAATCAACGGTAACCACTAAATGCCGTAGCTGGATAATGGTCTCTTCCGGTGTAGGCAAAATCAAGGGTTGCTTAATAATTGCCGCGGCAATTCGCCACCCGGCAATCATAACAAAAATCGCGCCGAAACTAATCCATTTACGGCTGATAGAAGAAACCGTCATCCGGCAATTTCCCTCCTGTCGCTTCGGGGGCGTATTCCGTTAAACGTTGCAAGAATTTATTCACTTCATCCTTAGCCTTATAAGCGTCTTGGTACTTCAAATTGCAGCGTTTCATCCCGGTTGCAGCGGTTCCCGCCGGAATTTGGACATACTTTTCCGCTAAAATACCCGCTTCTTTCGGATTCCGGTTAGCCCAGCCGATGGACTGTTTCAGTTCATTTAAAAACTGGTGGATAAGCTCCGGGTGCTCCCTGGCATATTTGCGGCGGATCACGATACAGGTCTGCGGGTAAGTGGAGCCGTGCTTTTCAACCCGTTGCCATTCTTTTTGATAGTCCAAGACTATTTTGATTTGCGGATTCTTAAGTAAGGTTTCGGTGACCCAAGGTTCCGGAATCGCCGCCAATGAAACTCTTCCCGCTGCCGTCAATTGTGCGATTTCAGCCGCATTGGCCAGATATTGAATCTTTAAATCCCGAGCCGGATCCAGACCATTCCGGGTCACCAGATACCGGAATAAGATATCGGAGACTGCGCCTTTGGAAGCTACATACACCTCTTTGCCTTTTAAATCCCGCCATCGTTTCACCGACGCATCGCTACCCACAACATACATAACCCCCCAGCCGATAATGGCCGCCAGTTGAACATCGGCTCCCTTATTATACAAAATGGCGCCTGCATTGGTGGGCAGTCCTGCAATATCAATCTCTCCGGTAACTAGCTTGCCCAGTATCGGTTCCGGACTTTTATAGACTTCAAACCCTACGGTTACTTCGCTGATTTGCGGATAGTCCATCATTTGCACCATGGCCAGACCGACATTTCCGGTCAAAGAAGCTACCCGGATCTTTTCATCCGATTCCGAGAGGACTAGCGCCGGAAGCAGCATAATTATTACCACCAAAAAGAAAAAAAGCTTTTTCATTGTTCTCCCTCAAACTTTAATAATTTCCCGCAAAAACCTTTTTACTAATGATACCATGGTTGGAAATGGAATTAAATAATATCTCTCATAAGCTTCATAAAAAAAGCAGACTACTCAAAATGTATTGAGAGCCTACGTGTCATGGACTTTTGCATCCAGAACCATCCGATTTTAAGTTAAATGAAAAAACGTCCAATACTCTTTAAGATAATCGACCCCTTAATGAACAACTGCGGTCAAGATGAAAAGCGCCAGAATACTTTTTAAAAACTCCGGCAAGTTCGCATTACAAACAATTTCGGAGGTTACTTCCCGGATTCATATTTAATATTAGCCTGTTATAATTTCATTCTAGAAAACCGGGGCTTATACAAAGTATACATCAATTCTTTCAAATACACCATCTCTTACTTGCTTGGCGTATGGAGCGGGAACCGCACCCCCTTCAATATTTACAATATCGCCGCCATTTCGCAATTCGATTCTACTGATCTTGGCCGCATCCGGTCCGTAGGTATTCTTACGGCTATCATTATGGTATACGGTCAAGATTTTGCCCAAAAGATAAAACGCGAAAGAATTCGCCGCCAAATCCAATTTTTCTGCCCCAGTTTCAGTATGAATCTCAACACTCTTGGATTTTTCCGTGAACAACCAATGGGGCAGGACAGGATTCAACACGAGGCCCAAGTTCCCTTCACCATCCAGATAAAATGGTTTTTTACCGGTAGTCATAAAGATCCACATCGTTAAGAATTCCGATGAAGCCCCGGTCAATCTGGCTTGATAACCGGCGCCGTGAACTTTTTTGTCCGGATACACTGTGCTTGCTATGAAAGAAGAATTTTCTAAAATGCTTCGTCCGTATATTTCCGGATCCTGAAATGGAATCAGCGCCTTCTTGATAGTATCGAAGAACTCCTCGTACAACCCGGACCTCAAAAGCTCCAGTAAATATTTATAATGCATATGCAGGAATACAGCCTCATTCTCCAGCCAACCGCGGGGAAAAGCGCTTTGCCGTCCAATCTCTTTGGTTACATCCGTAATATCGACATTTACCTTATACATACCCAGTTGTTCATCATAAAGCCCGGTTTTCTTGATGGAATTATACATGTTCCGGGCCGTATTTTTATTGGTTTCAACCCGCAGAATATGGACTGGTCCTTCAAGATAGAACGGTAAAGGCTTTTGTTTGAATTTCTTCGCCCGGACGAATGGATATCCGTTTTTATTCTTCAAAGGATTACCATTAGCGTCATTTAGGACTTCATATTCAGTCACTTCATTGATGAAAAATGTATAATGCAACCCGGCCTGCTCGTCAAAGGCCTTGCGCAGGCCCTTATCGATCTTATCAATAGTGCGCTTTAAAAACTCCACCAGTTGCGCGACGCTGATCTCCTCTTCCTTACCGGAAATACCCAATGCAACCTTGCCGCGAAACTCCTCTTTCGCTTTGGAACCCTTATCCCAATAATCATAGTCACCGGGATTATTTTTGAGAAGGTTGAATACTTCATTGAAAAAGCTAAAAACCTCTTCCGGGAGTTTTATTTTCAGTTCCATGTTTATCCGGTATGTTTCTAAAGTCGTTATAATTATTATTGCCAACCGTTTAAGTTCCACAATTTCATTCAGCGAAGAACCCAAAATACCGGGAAGACCGTTCAAAGCATCACACCACCCCGGTTTGTTGGCTTCCATTTCGATGCCTACCCCCTCCGGGTCTAATGATGCGACTTTATTAACAGCCAAATTGACAATCTTGGCAATCAAATTACACTTATAAACATCTCCTTTACCAAACTGGGTCCGTACTTTTTGGGGTTCCAAATTCCTTGATTTTATCATCCCTTCTTTTTCCGGTATTTTAGCCAATGAATTATATTGCCTAACCCCGTTTTTGGTAAGCACATAGCGTTTATCGCGCGAAACTACCGCTTCATAACTGTCGAAATAAGTAAAATCATACATATCAAACAATAGATTCACGGTTTTTTCCGGGAAGATAGCCATAAAATGTTCCAATAAATCGTTATTATAAGTCCAGTGATCTATCCAGTATCCTTCGCCGAATTCCGCTTTATCTTCCCGATAACTTAAATGTAAAAGTTCATTTAGTACCTGGTCAACCGTTTCCCCTTGCAAATTAAGGCCAAGGGATTCAAGGTAAGATAGCAGACCGCCCGGAGTAAAGGACTCACTGATATAACTCAACACCTGCCGGGATTTCTCTTTGCCAATGTATGAAGAGAGTACTTGTTCCGCCTTGGTTTTATCTTCAATAATAAAGGCGGACCCTTTTAATATCAGAGGATTGAATCCATCTAGCTGCAAAAGATTAAAAAATATTTTAATATTAGTATCTTCGATATACGGTAAAAAGAAAACATCATTGCGCCGATTCTGGTTCACATCCCGAAAATTGGAGTTACCTTGCGAATAATACGTGGAATCAAGCTGAAAGAAATTATATTCCCGCTCCATATCCCCATGTTTTCTGGAGTATACGTAAAAAACATTCTTGCCTTTTCCAGTTAAAAGCGGGTATCCGCCCCGTAAACAGTTATCCATAAATGACTGACCGCAATATTGATCAAATTCTTCGGAATTACTTGCGGTGAAAATATGCCGTTTTAATCCTTCCACCAATTCCATGTTCTCTTTTATCTTGGCGGTGATATAAGGCTCGCTTAAAACATTTTGAATAAAACCGTCAAGTTTTTCCTGGGTATCTATATTCCCCACCAAAGTGTAAGTAGTGTCGGTATGTTTATCTTCCAAAACCAATTTCTGATAACCGAACCCACATGGTATAAACCCGATGTTAACCTGTGTTTGAGGTATTTTGAACTCTTCATTGAAAAAATTCACCGGGTAAGAAAAGTCAGTGATATTCTCAAAAATAACTGTGGGATTGATAATCATTTGGTTAGTTCTTATTTTCCCGTTGTTAAAATTAAAATTTAAATAAAAGTTGCCGCCTTCAACAAACTGGGTTTCCGGGGTGTCTCCGGGTAATACAGTAAGGGCATAAAACGGAGCTGTTTCATAATTCTCAACCCTCATCCAGGCTTGTACCAAGTTACTCATGTTTTTCATGGGATCGTTCTTAATAAAGTACGGTATAATAATTGGCACTCCATCCATAACCTCAATTTCCAACAGTTTTCCTGATATGTTCTTAATGGATAGACTGCGGATCAATGCCGGCACCCTTTCCCCCGGAAGAGTGCAATACATGACATTGATTTGAATACCAAGCGTAGGATTAATTTCTTCAAGTTTGATATCATATGAAGTAATGAACATTCTTTGTTGAATATCTTGCTTCCCGTATTGGCAAGGGTTTTGAAAGGGTTCGTAATATGTAACGCTACTCTTTCCGGGTTCCTTTATCTTTAAAAAAGTCCGGAACCCTTGCCGGGAAGTATCCCTGTATGCCTTATTGGCGGGCGAAAACTCCATAATTGCATAATCCTTATTATTTACTCCAAAAGAAGAGATTGCCTGCCCCCGGTTTGCATAGTAAAGCCAAATCGGCCGCCCCTTAATCCCGGCAATGGAAGGCAAAAAACTGGCAAACGGTTTGACCTGATTATAATCTTCAATTACATATTCCTTATTTTCGTTTAAATAGTAGCCGGATCTTTTAGCTGCTGACACTGTATTTCCTCCTTAATCTGCTAATACTTTAACCCCACAATTCCTGAACCATTTTGATAATCTCTTTCTTTTGTGATTGATCTAAATAAAGAAGCGGCGAGTTTTTTAAACTGGTATCGACATTTTCAACGATTACAACAGCGGCATCCTCACTTACAATGTGCGTATGCCAGGCGGACTTTTTAACATTATAGAATTTTAAAGGCTCCATATCCACCGGAATAATTTTGGTAACACTCGCTTCACCCTCGCCAAGAAAAAGGATGCATCTCCCTTGTACCAGAACAAATACCTCATCGGTTTCATTATGCCGCTGCATTTTGGAAACCAACTCCGGTTCGTCATCCTCGCTGGAATACCTTAAAACAGCAACCCGCCAAGTTCCATAATCAATGAGCGGTTTATATCCTTCCCCCAAATATTGAGCCACCTCAATCAACTTGTCACTTGCACCCATCGATTTTCCTCCCCCAAAGGAATCAGCGAGAAAACTCCTGTCTTATAATATTGAACACGCTTTTATTTCTATGCTTCAAATGATTATCCTGCCGTAAACTAAAATTCACTAATTTCCCGGATTTCCATTTCTCCCGCCAAATATCTTTCGAATCCGGTGACAACGGCTTGCGCTGCGGCAATTGTGGTGATGATGGGAATACCCCGGGAAACGGCAGTACTCCGAATTAAGCTTTCATCCCCGAAAGCCGTCCGCTGAGCCGGTGTATTAAAAACCCATTGCACGCCGCCGTTTTTAATCTGATCTAAAATATTGGGACGGCCTTCGCCTACCCGTTTCGCCGTTTCACAAGCAATGCCATTCCGGCTCAACAACTGCGCCGTATCTTCGGTTGCCGATATTTTAAAACCAAAAGCCACCAATTGCCTCACAATGGGAATAAAAGCCCGTCTATTTTCATCCTTTATACTTACGAAAATATTTCCCTGCAGCGGCAATCTCTCACCGGCGGCTAATTGCGATTTGATAAAGGCCAGGCCGAAATCTTTCCCGATACCGATTACTTGACCGGTGGAACGTTTTCCGGGTCCCAAAATCGCATCGACGCCGGGAAACCGTTCAAAGGAAAAAACCGCTTCTTTTACGAAGTAAAATAACGGCGGCTTCTCTGTTACAATTTCTTGTTCCGGTAAAGATTTTCCCAAGAATATCCCGGTGGCGACTTTAATCCAATCGGTCCCGGTAGACTTCATAATTCCCGGAATCAAACGGTTGGCTGAACGGCTCACAGTTTGAAGATAAATATGATTATGTTTAATGCTATAATGTAGGTTCAATAATCCCTTTACCTTTAATTCCACAACTATCTTTCGGGTATATTCTTTTAAATCGGCAAGAATTTCTTGTCCCAATGTGTACGGGGGACTAGCCAAAGCGCTATCTCCCGAACTGATACCGGCTTCTTCAATTTGCTCCATGACACCGGTAATAATTGCCCTATCTCCGTCAGTAATACAACTGACTTCGACAGCCAGGGCATCTTCCAAGAACTTCTCCAGCCGGATAATAGGCTTCAGACTGCGATTCTTTTTGAATATCCGGCGAAAATATTCGCCCAGATCCTCTTGATTAAATATGATCTCCGGCAATATGCTTGACACGGGTTCGACGATCTCCGCCAAGATTGGAAAGCCAATAGTATTGGCAGCCTCTTGCGCACTTTTTACATCCGGCGCCGTTATCCCGGGAAGCAGGGAGATTTTCGCGCCTGTACCAAGTTGTAATAGAGCGCTATTAATTGCCGCTTCATTAAAACCGGGTTGATTATCAAGAATTTTAATACCTGATTGATCATGTAAAGCAACTGCCGCTGCTACCGAAGAACCGGCAAATTGTAGCATGACTCCGGATGGTTGTTCCTTTTGAAAGATACTCAACAGTTCTTCGCCGCTTAAAGGCTCCCAGTAAAGTTTATCATAGAATCCCGGGCTGGTCGAAAAAGCTCCCGGGTTATTGTTAATAAGTATCGCTTCACATCCCATTTCCCGTATGGCTTGAGTTGCGTGGGCCAGTGAGTACTCAAATTCACCGCCCCGGTCTATGCGGTTTGGCCCGGGGCCAACGATGATGACTTTTTTGCCGCTATCTGCTGGAGGCGATGTCGAATTAGCGGCAGGTATCGGAAAAATTCCCTTTTCAACTACAATATGATTATATGTCGAATAATAGTAGCCCAAAAGAGAGTTTTTCGCACCGGAAATATCCGTCATCCCGGTTTGAACCATGGAGAATTCCGGGTTTATCCCCATCTTCCGCCGGGTTTCTCTAACCTGTACTTCTGTAGATCTTAATAAACCGGCAATTTGAATATCGGAAAAACCCCATTGTTTGGCTTTTAATAAAGTCTCCGGTTTTAGATTATACAAGGCATACGTTGTCAAATGCTTTTCGAGGCTGACCAATTCCGCCAACTCTTTTAAAAAGTGGCTGTGAATTCCGGTGATTTGATTTACCTCTTCAACAGAGCAGCCCATCTTCAAAGCTTGACGCAGCGACAAAAACTGTTCCGGATGAGGATTGGCAAGCTTCAGCCGTAAATGCTGCATAGTAAGATCAGTCTCATCCTCCGAGCCGCTCCCCTCCGCAGAAAACCCGGCCAACCCAATATCCAGGGAACGAATTCCTTTTTGAAACGCCTCTTTAAAATTTTGGCCGATGGCTATTGTTTCCCCTATTGATTTCATCACCGTATTTAAGGTGTTATCGGCTGTCGGAAATTTCGCAAACTCAAACCGGGGAAATCTTACGGCCACATAACCGGCGGGAATCGCATCCTCTATAATCCGGCGCAAACAATCAAACTCTTCCAGCCTGCACCCAAGCATTAATTTCGTGGCAATTTCTACAAGCGGCAAACCCGTTGCTTTAGCAAAGGTAGCTGTACTCCGGGTAAAGGAACGGTTTATTTTAGAGACGTAAAACTCTTTATCCACCGGATTTTGAGCCAGTTTAATATTAGCATTTCCGATTAAATCAATCTCCCGGCCAATCTTCTCACACAAGGACACTATAGTCCGGTACTCTTCAGTAGACAAGGTTTGCGGAGGCCAAACCGCAATGCTGTCCCCGGAATGAATTCCCATAGGATCAATTTGCTCCAGGCAGCCCGGCACAATACAAGCACCGGTATTGTCGCGGAGTATTTCAACCGCGAATTCCTTCCAACCCAGCAGGGATTCCTCGAGCCACACCTTACTGTCAGCGGAACCAGCTAGTTTATCATGTAAGAACTCTTCCAATTCCTCTTGATTATATGCAATGACCGTACCCATTCCTTCAGGAGAACTGAAAGAACGGATAATTACCGGGAATCCCATTGAAAGCGCGGTTTGGAGCCCGCTTTTTAGCTCCGCAACGGTTTCCCCAGCCGGTATTTTTAACTTGTGGTTTGCAAATCTCTCCCGGTAATACTCGTTACTTTCCATACCATCAAGATCTTTTTCATGAATACCCGCCAGTTTAATCCCATGTTGCTCGAGAAATCCCGATTTAGCCAAACGATTTCCCAAATCAAATGCGATACGGCCTCCGAAATTCAATAATAATGTATCCGGCTTTTCTTGGATAATTATTTTTTCAACAGTATCCACCGTTAGCGGCTCAATATAAATGCGGTCCGCCAATCCCGGATCAGTAATGATCGTTGCCGGATTATTACTCAGGACTATCACCTGAAGTCCTTCTTCTTTTAACACTTTGCAAGCTTCAACACTTGCATAGTCAAATTCATTACTCCGTCCTATCACAACCGCTCCGGCGCTTAAAAGCAGTACTTTTTGAAACTCATGGCGTTCCATCACCGCATTCTCCTTCCAAAATCCAAAAAATTACCGTAGTATAATCTATATTATATAATTATCCTAAAAAGTTTGTAGAAATAACAAACTCTGGGGGTATTTTTAATTTATAGCTATGCTACAATCGATACCAGCAACCTAAAATAGAAGCTTAAGGACTATAATCAAAGCCCCAAGATTCCATATATAATTGCTTTTGGCCATCATATCCGGAAACAATGATCATATTATATCCCGAATACAGGCTGGTTAAGTGAAAAGAAAAAACGCCATCCCCGTTCGGCTTTATTTCGCCACTGTTCCGGCCGACTTCTATGTCCAATAAATTTAACTCCCGGTTGGTAAGCCTAAATTGCACTTCGGGCACTTCAGCGATGATGGCTGAATCCTCCGGAGAAATAATCTCCAGTGATAACGGTCTGGAAGCTATGTATTTTTGCAATTGCCGCAAACTCATTGCATTGGAAACCACCCGTCTTTTAATGCGATATGGATTTTCATCCACCCGGTTGCAGCCCCAATTTACGGTCAGCATCGCTTGGTACCCGGCTTCCACACATTTTTCCTCAACCACCCGGTTGTGCCATCCATATGAATAGGCCAGCGACGTTACTCTCGTTTTTAAATGTTCTTCAATAACCCGTTTGGAATCTTTTAATTCATGGTCAAGCCACTTCAAATATTCGGAATCATCCGGCATTTCCGTTCTTTTGGTCAAAAAAGGATGGGACATGGTATGGGATTCGATATCCATTCCCGCTTCCGACATTTCCAGAAGCTCCGACCAGGTTATCATTTTGTCGCTTTTTTCAGCAATGACACTGGGGTAAACAAAAAATGTCGCCTTGATTTCATATTTTTGTAATAGCGGAAATACATACTGGTAATGACCTTTACTACCGTCGTCAAAAGTAAGTAAAATCGGTTTGTCCGGGAAAAACTCAGGATGCTTTTGCAATTTAATAAATTGTTGTACGGTAATCGGCTGATATCCCTCTCCGATAAACAGCCGGATCTGTTCTTCCAGCATCTCCGGGGTTAAATCATAAACGCTTGAAATTTGGGGGGTCACTCGATGGTAACATAATGCCGGAATATAGATATTCTTTATTTTCGACTCCGGTTGCACCCGAATAGCATTCGACTGAAAAAAGGGTATGACAAAGACCAATAATAAAACTAGGCCCGCTTTTAATTTAAAACGCATCATAGCCTCCGTTATTAGCGCAAGGGGCTGGTGGTCAAAAAAACTTTACCGTGAAAGATAATATTGTTGCCATTTCATGTTTCGTTTCCAGAATCAACCATTTTGATGCATTCGGAGAGTAACATCTCAAAATTACGGGCAAAATGGTCCCCGTCTTTCGGAGTCCACTTCGCGGGGCCTTTGGTTCGGCCGCCGCTCCGGCGGATTTTAGCCAAAATACTACGCTCCTCCAGTAAAAGATCCATTTGTTCCGCTTTATAGATTCGCCCATGCGGGGTGATGGCTTTTGCCTTCTTTCCCAAAACCAACGCCGCAAGCCCCCAATCCTGGGTAACCACAATATCCCCCGGATGTGTTTGATTAATAACGGCAATATCAGTCGCCTGGTTTTCATCCCCGGTGATCACATGGTTTGGATGATCAATCCGGTGGTTAAACGAAGCGACTGTAATCAATTTATAGCTATATTCGGCTGCAAGCCTTTGAATAATATTCATACAAACCTTCGGACAAGCATCGGCATCAACAATTACTCGAATAGTTGTCATATTTGATAATATAACATAATTACCGTCAATGCTCAAATAAAAAATATTAACTAGCGGGACACATATTATAACACAACAATTATTTTTTCACCGTTTCATTTATCATCTCCATAGTTTCTTCCCAGACTTGTTTCATACGGAGCCGGCCTTCCAAATCCACGTCCGGGTCGGTAGACGGAGCATCCTGAACTAATTTTATCCGGTAATTAAATTTATCGTCTTTCGTGTAGCGGTTGACCCACAATGGAGTCAATTTTTTATCGGTAATCGTAATCGCTGCTTCGCCCCGATATTTCGTCAGTTTTAAATGAACCATCAAACCACAGTCACTATAGCGCCAGCGCTGATTGGAAAGTAGGTTGCCTAAGGAATAGGCCACAAAACAAGTTCGAGCCTTGTTTATTTCGGAGGTTGCAACAGTTCTCAGCTCCACCGGTTGAATCACGTGAACATGACTCCCTAAGACAATGTCCACACCCAGCTCAAGCAAGCGATTGACTATCTGTTTTTGTTCATTAGAGGGAACACGCTGATATTCAATCCCGGTATGTAAGGCCAAAATAATTCCGGCAGCCCCGTTTCGTTTTGCGTCCGCTATATCGGCGGCAATCTCATCATAATCCAGCATATTAACCATCCATTGTTTGGCTTTAGGTATAACAATACCATTCGTAGATGTGGTATAGGCTAAAAAAGCAAGCTTTATTCCCTTGGTTTCTACCATCCGATACCGCTTTACATCGGGACGGTTATTGCATCCGACGTAGGAAATCCCGATTTTATCCAGATGGGCCATGGTCTTCTCTAAACCGGCGATCCCTCTATCCATACAATGATTGTGCGCAATAAAAACCAAATCTAAACCCGCCCATTGCAGGGCGTCAGCAATGGAAGCCGGACTATTAAATGAAGGGTATCCAGTATATTTCAGTTCCGGACCGGCCAAAGGCGTCTCCAGTACTCCTACTGCCAGATCGGCTATTTCCAATTCCGGTTTGATTTCGGAAAAAATGGGCCGAAAATCATAGCTGTTATCAGTCGCATTATAACAAGATTTAATAATAGGCATGTGCATTATTACATCGCCGACCGCCGCCAATGTAACATCAGATCTTTCTATAGTTTCCTGAAATAAAGGCAATCCATCCCCGGGTAAATAATCAGCTAAGCAAGCGTTCCCGGAGTAGCCAATAAGTAACACCAGTAATAACCGGCTCCAAAAATATGTATGTTTCAAAATTATCCCCACCAAATATTGAATCTGATGAACATAATTTCGTTACCCGGAAGATTTCTCCTGCTATTTATGTGTTTATTCCGTAATTTATCCCCTCAATTTTTCTAAGCCAATGAATTATGTCTGCTAAAAATAGTTTTTCCTTTACCTGGGGATAGAGCCAAAATCAAAAAGGCCGTTGGATTCATCCAACAGCTTGTTATTGCTTTATTAAATATTAGCTTTTATTGTAAAGGCAGCGGTGTGGGAGCAATGATATGAACATTTCCTGCCGCCAAACCGGTTCCGGAGCTTGCATCATGAACCCGGCATAAAATATCTCTAGAGCCAGGCAAATCCGTAATGGTCCCATATAAAATATAATCAACTCCAAGCAATTGTCCGGCGGCTTTGGTGAATTGAACCGAACCCGGCTGACTAGCTGAGCGAAGTTGGTTGGTAATCTGTTCGGTTCGGAGACTATCGGCGACTTCAAATCGTCCGGTCTTGATCATCTCATTAATCATCAACTCTTGAACAATCCTGGTGGTTACCTTATCTTTGGAGTTAAGATAGGTGAAAGGAATAACCGCTATGGTAAGTATTTTGGGTTTTTGAACGGCTTTTTGGCCAACTTTTATTTCGGTGGAGCCCGATTGTTCTATGATTTTTCCTATAGCCATTCTGTCTCTTAGGGTAGTAATCCTAATTTCAGCCACATGAGTTTCCAGGGACCCAATTCTAACCCGACTTCCGGGATCGGTAACCCCGCCTTCCTCTGCTACAATCTCATAAATTGCACCAACTTTGACATATTGATTTTTACCGGCATTTATATATACCTGATCACCTTGAATCGCGGCGACCTTAACTTCTACTACCCCGAATTGTCTGGCGATCATATTGGCCAAATTGGCGATATTGGTTGCTAACGGGTACTCAGCCGCGCAAATCCTTCCCAAACCAAGAATCATCAATAATATCACACCGCTGATAATTTTAGTTGTCCGTTTCAAATTATCCGCTCCAATTCCTACAGCTTGATATACTATTCAATCGGCAGAAACAAGGCAGGCCTTTAGCATCATTACATCCAATGAAAAATCATCAGTAGCCGGATAAAAATTTCTTTAAAAGCGGGAACTGGATCTTTATTTTCGCATGAATTCAGTGTATAATCAATATATTTATAATACTAAGCTCATCCGGACAATTGGCAGGATGTTTATCGTCCTTGCCATGGTTTGCCGATACTCATTCAAAATAAATGGGGGTCTTTAAATATGCTCAAAATTGCCATCGTCGGCGCAACAGGAATTGTGGGTCAACAGGCTATTGTAAGCCTTCTCAATCATCCTTGGTTTAAAATTACGAAGTTGGCAGCTTCGGAACGTTCGGCGGGTAAATCTTACCGTGAAGCTTTAAAAGATTCCAACGGTTCTTCCCGTTGGTGGTGTACCGAGGAACTTCCGGATGAGATTGCCGCTCTTCCGGTTGAGGATGCGGCCAATTTTGACCCGACCAGCGTCGACATCATTTTTTCAACGATAGATGCTTCTGCCGCCAAGGTATTGGAACCCAAATACGCACTAACTACCCCGGTTATAAGCACCGCATCGGCTTTTCGTTATGAATCCGATACACCCATTCTGGTTGGCGGTATAAATATGGAACAAGCCCAATTATTGGCGAGTCAACAGCAGAACCGCGGCTGGAAAGGGTTCATCGCTCCTAAGTCAAATTGTACCATCGCCGGTTTAGTCGTTTCCTTAAAGCCGATATTAGATAAGTTTGGAGTAAAACAAGTTGTAATGACTTCGCTACAAGCGATGTCCGGAGCCGGACGAACCCCGGGACTTTCCGCCATGGACATGATGGAAAACGTAGTACCCTATATTTCCGGCGAAGAGCCCAAAGTAGAGACGGAACCACAAAAAATTCTTGGTACATTGGCTGGTGAGAGCATACAGCCCGCCACTTTTCCTATTAGTGCCACTTGTACCCGGGTCCCCGTACTTGATGGTCATTTGGTTTGCGCCTTTGTCCAAACAGAAAAACCCTGTAGTCCCGAAACAGTTAAAGAAGCAATGGTGAATTTCGGCAAAGACTTCAGCGCCTTAGGCTTACCCAGTTCTCCCCTACATTTGATTGAGGTAACCGACGATCCCTTCCGGCCTCAACCCAGGCTTGACCGTGAAAGAGGCGGCGGAATGACGGTAACCGTCGGCAGGATCCGTAAGGACCCCATTTATGAAAACGGTATTAAATACGTGTGCCTAGCGCATAACACCAAGCTAGGCGCTGCCAAAGGGGCGCTTCAAACCGCCGAGTATTTAGTTAAATATTATTTGAAATGGCTTTAGAAAATTTTGATAGCTACGATTTTATAATTTAAACAAAAAACCCTCCCTATTCATCAATTGTAGGGAGGGTTTTTCTATTTTTTAGTTGAGCTTATCCAGTAATCTGCCTAAAACATTGATCTCCATATTACATAGACCTACTTGTTTTTCAACGGAATCGGATAAAACATGCCCTTGTGACTTCTTGACGCGATAGGCGTGAGAGATTTCCGTTAATTTCATCATCCGGGAATAGATCAGATTCTCTAAAATTTTCAGTTCGTCTTGATTAAAAACCATATGCAATTACTCCTAACCTTATAATTCACCTTGATTTTAACATGAATCCGGCAAGTAACTTTCAAAATCGCTTATGATGAGAACTTGCCGGATTCTGTCAAAAACCCGATCCGGCCAATTTTTCCGCGTCATAGCGGGAAAATTGTAATTTATTTGCCGGATCGAGGTTTAAAAGTCATAATTGTTAAAGGTGTTATCAAATTTCAGATTTAATATAACTGTTTGAAAATCTATAGTGATGGCTTGATTTTACAACTCAATCCAATCAACCGACTAATATTATAGCGCCTTTTGTAAAATAAAACAATCCTAAATTTATACTACTTCAGGATAAAAAGGTTGTATTTTTTGTACTACCTTGTACAACTTTTAGTTGGGGCTTCATACACCTTCATATACCTATACCGATCTACTACTTTTATTAGCTTTACCGCCACTTTAATTTCCTGGTCAAGTTAAATATAACAAAAAATATTGCTGCAATAATTTTCTCAGATACAGCGCAAATGAAAAACCCTCTCATCAAACGATGCAGAGGGTTTAAAATCATAAATAATCAAACCTTTACCCGTTCCGTTTTTGAAAATCTTTCATCAACTCGGCCAAAGCTTTGCATCCTTCAACGGGCATCGCGTTATAAATGGACGCTCGCATGCCGCCAACTGATCGATGCCCTTTTAGACCGACCAAACCGGCTTTTTTAGTTTCACCGGCAAAGGTTTCCTCCAGTTGTTCGTTGGGCAACCTGAACGTTACGTTCATTAACGACCGGCAGTCCTTCTGAGCATGGCCTTTATAAAATCCACCGCTATTGTCGATGGCATTATATACGATAGCGGCTTTTTCCTTGTTGCGCGCTTCAATACCAGCCAACCCGCCGTTATTTTTCACCCACTTAAGGAACAAATTCATGATATAAATCGCAAATGAAGGCGGCGTGTTATAAAGCGAGTTATTTTTTACAAATGTACCATACTGGAAGATTACCGGGAGATTAGCATTGGCCTTCGCTAAAAAAGCGGGATTTAGCAAAACAACCGTAACTCCGGCCGGCCCCAGGTTCTTTTGCGCTCCGGCATAAATCAGGCTGAATTGCGAAACATCAATCTCCCGCGATAAAATATCGCTGGACATATCAGCTACCACGTCAACCTCCTTCAAATCGGGGAATTTATGCCATTGAGTTCCATAGATGGTGTTATTGGAAGTAAGATGGACATAAACCGGCGACTTGCTAAGTGAAATAGATCCGGCTTCCGGGAGACGATCAAAATTCGTTCCCTTGGTGCTGGCAGCTATATTTACCTTACCGATGCGGGTGGCTTCCTCGTAAGCCTTTTCGGCAAAACTTCCCGATATGATATAATCCGCTTCTGTTCCGGCAGTTAAAAAATTCATCGGAACTAACGCGAACTGAGCGCTAGCCCCCCCTCCCATAAATAGTACCCGGTAACCGGCGGGAGCTTTCAATAACTCTTTGAACAAAGACTCGGTTTCATTTTGAACTTCTTCATATTCTTTACTACGATGGCTAATCTCCATGATGGACATGCCTGTATTTTTAAAATTTACCAATTCCCGCTGGGCTTCTTCCAATACACTTACCGGCAAAGTTGATGGACCCGGATTAAAATTATAGACTCTTTCGGCCATATCTCATCCTCCTTGTAACAATGGAAATCTTTGCTGCCATTATACCTTGTTTGGAATCATTCTTCAAGTATAAAAGTCGGTTTCATCACGTAAAAATCCGTTTATTTCAGAGTAAGCATATCATTCAGGATAAACATGGCTTCATTTACATAAGCATCCCGGTTGAGTTGTTTCTGCCATTCACTGGTCTTCTTGGTTTCCGAATCTGCTTTTCCGTTCTTGAGATCAGCTTTGGGACTGAGGATTTTAATATTGGGTTGTTCCGGTTGCAGGTCCTCCAGTTCCGTTATTTCCGCTTTTAATTCATCTTGTTTCTCCAGGAATTTGGTAAGCTTCAAATTCTCTAAAGTATTATCCTGCTTCGTTTTTAACTGACTTATTTGTTGGCTTAACAGCTTGAAAAACTGGTTGGACTCCAAGCGTTTCGCGCTCTTTTGCCTGAGTAGGCCTAAGTTCAACTTCTGACTCTCCCACTTCTTATACGTTAACGGAGATACGGTATCCCATGGCAAATGATAATCCAAGCCCTTTTCCCCGAATTTGGCGCCACTATAGGCATCGGGCAATATAATATCGGAAACGACCCCTTTTTCCTGCGTAGAACCGCCGTTAATCCGGTAAAATTTTTGGATGGTGATTTTTAGTGAACCTAAGGGCTTAGATTCCGAACCGCCTCCTAGCCTGTTATCCAAGTCGAGCATGGCTTGAACCGTGCCTTTGCCAAAAGTACTCGGACTCCCGACAACAACCGCCCGTCCGTAGTCCTGTAAAGCCGCGGCTACAATCTCCGAAGCTGAGGCGCTGAATGAGTTCACCAATACAACAACCGGTCCATTATAAACGATTCCCGAATCAGGATCCCGGTAAACTTGCCCTCCGCCTGAACCATCCCTAACCTGGACCACCGGACCCGATTTTATAAAAAGCCCTGCGGTCTTAATGGCATCATCCAATGCTCCCCCGCCGTTATTACGGAGATCCAATATAATTCCGGCAACTTTCTCCGCCTTTAGTTTTTCAAGTTCCTTTTTCACATCATTGGCTGAGTCTCTGGCACCCTTCGATTTAAAATCATGATAAAAGGAAGGCAAAGAAATATACCCAATCCGCTTTCCGATCTTCTGATTGATAATCACTGCTGACTTGGCGTACGTTTCCTCCACGATTACGATATCCCTGACAATCGGTATAATAACGATGCGGCCATCCGGTTTTTTTACGGTTAATCTCACTTCGGTCCCTCTTTTGCCGCGGATCAACCGCACCACGTCATTTAACGGCATACCGACAACATCAACGGGCTCATTATCCCCCTGCCCAACCTTTAAAATAACATCTTCCGGTTTTAATTCTTTCTGACGCCATGCGGGGCTTCCGGGAATGATATCCTGCACTGTAGTATAATCATTCTCCTCACGCAACAAAGCTCCAATGCCTTCCAGCGTTCCGGTCATGGAAATATCGAAATTCTCCTTCTCTTGGGGCGGAAAATATTCGGTATGCGGGTCGAAGCTTTCGCTAATTGCACTGAGATATTGATTAAACCGGTTTTCATCATTCCGTTGCATCAAACGCTCCAGCATTCGCTGGGTATTCTTAGCTACGCTTTCCCGGGCTTCCACTTCCATATCCGGTTGGAACTGCAGCTTTTTATAACTGGTAATTTTTTTCTCTTTTTGTATTAATTCCAGATAACGGGCTTCGGTCTGATATTTTAGAATCAGGCGCCACAATTCCCGCATCTGAGCTTCATTTTCAGGAAAATCCCGTTTTAAGGGGTCCGTTTCCAGTGATTCTTCGGCTGTGAAGTCGAAGGGTTTCTTCAAGATATCCTGGGTCATAGATTGGATAACGGATACCCGTTTCTTTATAATCTCGGACACCTGGTTAAAAAACTCCGTTGAGCCGGTTTTCAGTTGGTCATCAATCTCCGTCCGATAGCGTTTTAGCTCTTCAACATCGGATTTGAACAATAATCGTTTGTTATAGTCCAACTTCTTTAAAAACAGATCAAAAACCCGCTCCGAAAATCCGTCGTTCAGCTTTTGAGGACTGTAATGATAATCCTCCAGGGATTGAACGATGATTTGCGCTAGAATCCGCTGCCTGTCGTCGGCCTTACCGGCGTTTGTTACGACAACAAAAGTTAATACCAAGGTAATGATAATTACGCCAACCCAAAACCATCGATTCGATAAGAATTTTTTCATTGTTTCCGTTCCCTTTACATTTAGTTTTACATCGGGCGCTATCTCAAAATTATATTGTAAATGAAAATTTTTATGAGCAAAACAATATAGCTTTCAAGGTTTTCATCTTGCAAGCCATGCGAAACATTGTCTTTATCATTTTAACACGAATAAAAATCATTCGCCAGTCTATAATTCAAACATTAAAACTTCATATCGACTCGTATACAGGTCCTACTATAATGATATCCACATTCCCTTTTGGATTTAGCTTGAAAGTCAGGCGTTTCCAATAATTTGCTTGACTCATGGAATACATAAATTGGTATTCGATCTCGCTTTGATTTTGAAAAATCGGCTCCCCATAACAAAGTAATACTTTTTTATAGGAATCGCCGACTTTTACACCACGCATGGTTGAGTAACGGGGCGATTTAATAACCAGGCGCCTCACTTTAAAGCCCTCATTCTTATCTGTTTGAATGAATCGAACGGTAATTCCTTTATATAGAAAGTCCTGAAACAACGCTTCCGGAAAATCACCCCATTGCATGGTGCCGCCTTTTTTAGCTATTGGCTGCCCTATCGCTTTAAAAACCGCTGTTTCCTGCATTCCTAAAGAAATTGAAGCCAGCTTAAAGTCCTGATCGCTCCAAAGGCTTCGATACGGCGTATTCCAAAATGATTTTGTCTCTTTGCGAACAATACTGTCCACCGTTGCAGCCGATTCCTTAAAAAGAACGGCAGCTTCGTTATTTTTACCCAGATATAAATTAAGAATCGCTAAATTCTGCATTGATACAACAGCATGTATATGATCCGCCCCGAAGACCTCTTTCGCCAGGTTCTCCGATTTAGCTGCCAACTCCATAGCATCGTCATATCTTTTTTGTTGGTATAGCTCATCAATTTGCTCGGTTAAATTATACCATTCGGACCTGGACTTAAGGAGCCTCCAATATGCATTATAGTATTCAATTTTACTATCAAACATAGTATTCAGATTTTTCAAGGTTACGGCGCCGGCGGAATCTTTCAAATCAATATTCTCTTTAACCAGCCGTAAACCTTCTTCTCTCAAACCCAAAACAGCGTCCAGAGTTATTAAGCGTAATAAGTTATCAAAATTGGGGTTATTAATAAAATTCTCATTGGCCATACTTTGTTCTTTATCAACCTGTTGCCAGGTTAACTCATACAACGGGATGTACTTGAATCCTTTTAATTTAAATACGGTTCTGTCCGTAAAGTTCAGCAGTTGCCACGCGGAACTACCGGTTTCCCCGTATAATTCAGGTTTTCCATCGCTATCCAAATCCACAAATTCATAATTCCCGAGGTGATTAAAGACTAAAACATGATAACTTGTTTGATCACTTTCAATGATGGCGATACGCCCCGGAAGGTTTCCCTCCTGCTTTTCCTGCAAGTAAATCTCCGGGATGCCGTTTAAGTTTTTATCTTCGACCACTAAATAATCCAGAGCATCCTTTATCTTAACCCCGGCAATATCCACACCTGCCCTTTCAGAATCAAAAACAAGGTAATTATGGGCATTATAAATCAATACTCTGGTATATTCATCCGGGCGCCGGGTATGTTCCTCTTTGTCGTCATCAAATACTATTCTTTCCAGCTTTCCATCACTGTCTATGTCTTTCTGGAGTTCCCGGACTATGATTCGTTCCGGATCCGGGGTTAACATTTCATTTATTTTAAGATGATTCTCTGAATAATCCGGGATGATCGGTAAAGAGATAAACCGATACATTTGATGGATCGGGTCATCATTCAAATGGTTATTGACTGTAAGCCGAATTTTCTTGCGGGTGATGACGCCTTCATAATCAAATTTGCTATAACTATCCATAATTGAAAATTTAACATGGGTTCCGCTAATTTGATAATAACCTTTCGCAAAGATATTATCCTTATCAAACCAACGAATAATATCTTGAGGATTTCCGGTTAAAGAAGCGGCCAGCACAGTTCCATCACTATAAAAACGCAGATAATTAAAGGGGCCTTTTTCTTTTGCCCGGTATAATCCATCAAAAAGTATGGGTTTCTCACAGCCGGTGATCATAAATATCGTCAGGCAAAGTAAAAAAAATAAAATGGGTTTTCTCATGCTGGCTCCTCCCCGATAAAACCCGATCACCATTGACCCGTCAAGAATACCATAACCACATTCTAACGCCAAGATGCCCGGCGCCGGGATTTTCGTAAACGATCTGCCCGTATTCCTTTTTTTTGCTGGCGAATTTCCCTTTCCTCCTGTGGATCAAAGTCGAATTCATGGTCTGAAGGATGATCCCGGCATCCTTTTAAAATGACGATTATTTCTCCGGGGTTGATACCACTGTAAGGCGAACCTTCTTCCCCCCTATAAACCATTTCGATATATTGAGCCGCAAAGTCCGATTCTGTAACCCATCGGCGGACAAAAGATTTTATCACCGGAAAAAACTGACTGTGTTTTCCCTGGCCGTGAATGATCCGAACTACCCATTCATTGCTATTTAAGGCGCTAACCAACCCTTGCTCCATTTTTTGGCGCGCTTCATCCAAATTCAAGCCATGAAGATCGATTGTATTCATAATTGCACCGTATTCAATCATTTGTGAACTGAAATTCGTCATATTATAAGATACCATTCTAATGGTATCTTACAATCGGTAATTCGTCAATAAAAAGAAACACACTAAATAGCCAATAACTAGTACTTTGTCAACTCTAAAACTTCGGGAAATTGCAATGACAAAGTACTGAAGTAGAGCTCATTTTTAAAACTCGGTATTATAGATTAGGAATTGACGCTCTACTAGATAACAAATACCGAATACCTGTTTCAAAAAACGCATGCAATTGACCCAAAATATTCTTTCACTAACAATATTTCACTTGACGGATAATGTTTCAAAAAGTTATGATTATTCTGGGGTAAAAATGTTTACAGATAACATTGTGAAACTGCCGGCTAGAAGCAACTGGTGTAACTCTGGTAAACATTGGTATGTTAAGGTTAACATTCGGTCGTTGACCCCAAATAAAGGGGGTGCCAACCCAATTAAATCAATTAGGTGCTAGTTATATGTTATGTTTTAAGGAGGGAGTTATTAAAGATGTCAAAAAAGTCTTTGGTGAGTTTAATATTTGTTATGATGCTTCTTTGCGTCACTCTTTTTTCGGCAAGTTTTGTCTATTCGGCCGCATATGCCGATAATTTTAATCCGGGATCGCCCTGGATCCTGCAATGGGCCGATGAATTTGACGGTCCCAGCCTGGACCTTTCAAAATGGCAATATGAAGTAATGCCCGATACCAATAATGGCCTTGCTTATTGTACCGATAGGCCCCAGAACGTTTTTATCAATAACGGCGTTTTAAACCTTCAAATGATCAGGGAAGATTATAACGGCAAACCGTTCACAACTGGAAGAATCAATACCTATGGCAGATACGCCGCCCGCTATGGGAAAGTAGCCGCTAGAATTAAACTGCCCTACGGCCTCGGCGTTTGGCCGGCTTTCTGGCTGCTCGGTAATAATTATAAAGATAAGTATTGGCCAAAGTGCGGTGAATTGGATATCGTCGAATTGATGGGTGGTAATGGAGGAAATGGTGATAATACTGTTATTTCCAGCTTTCATTGGTATGTAACCAGCGCCGGTTATACCGGCCCGGCCGACTATAGCCAGACATACATACATAATGAGCGATTAGCGGATAACTGGCATATTTATGAAATGGACTGGACCCCGACATTAATCACTTTTAAATTTGACGGAATTCAAGTCAGTTCAATGGGAATCGGAGATCCTAGCGGTTCCAATGCTTTTAATTTTCCGTTCTTCATTATTTTAGGCACCGGCGTCGGTGGTAATTTCTGGAATCCGCCCATTACTGACGCCTCCCAAGTTACCGCTCCCATGCCTCAAAGTTATCAGGTCGACTGGGTCAGGGTATATACCGATTCATCATTAAACCTTCCCACACCGGCTCCCGCTACCCAGCCCCTTGCTATTTATACCGAAACCCACAGCGGACTGGATGCATTTGCACGCGGCGCCGCGCTTAACATTTGGGAGGATACTTTTACGTTAAATACTGCCGATCCCGGTTCCGGCGGTGAAGGCAGCCAATGTTATCAACTAACAATGGGTAATAAAGGCTGGATGGGCCTGGGGATTATCGGACTGGCTTTAGGCGACAACCTATTGGACTATAAAAACTCTTACTTGTGCTTTAAGATCAAAACAACAGCCACTTGTGGCTTTAAAGCCGGTATTGAATACGGCGGCGGTACTTCAAAATGGGTTACATTGTCCGCTGATTACGGTTATATCAATGACGGCCAATGGCATGACATTCGAATCCCCATGGCCGATTTGGCGGGAATCGATTTCAGTATGATTACCCATTATTTCATGTTATTAAGTGACAAGTCCCCGACTCCCGGTGATGTAGTTTATCTGGACGATATCTATTGGACATCCAACAGTGACACTTATCTGATACCGACAGTGCCTCAAGGACAGAAAATCGTCATCAATAGCGAATCCCATACGGGTTATAATGTATTTACAAACGGCGCCGGCCTTGATTGGTGGGAAAATTCGGTTTCGGTAGTAGACGATGCTGCCGCGGCCAGTGAAGGTTCCACCGGATGGAAAGTGACGGTTGGATCGGCGGGGTGGTTCGGTTTCGGTATATCGACCAAAGCCCGGGATCTTTCCGCATTTAAAAACAGCACCATCAACTTTGATATTAAATCCACAGCCAGTTCCAAGATCAAGGTCAGTGTTTCTTCGGCGAATGGTTTAGATTGCTATTACAGCCTAGATAGATTCGGTTATGTAAATGATGGCCAGTGGCATACCATTTCCATTCCCTGCAATCAATTTTACGGCATTAATTTTGCACAGATAGTCCAATATCTGATGTTCCTAAATGATGGCTCAAGCATTGCCAATGATGTATTTTATATTGATAACGTATATTATTCCACCGGTTCTGACAGCGTTACTCCTACCCCGACATTGTCGGGTACAACGCCTACCACACCAACCCCGGCTCCGACCCAAGGTCCGACGGCGACACCAACGATTACGCCAACCCCAACAATTACGCCCACACCGTCACCGACTCCTAATGGTATTAACTTGGCTTTAGCGAAACCTGTTACCGTTTCTTCCATCGAAAATGACGGCACTTCCGGTTCCAATGCGGTAGATGGCAATAGCGGAACACGTTGGGCTTCGGCATTTTCCGATCCCCAATGGATCTATGTCGATCTCGGCGCAATTTATACGGTTAATCAGGTGAAACTCAACTGGGAAACTGCCTGCGCGAAAGCTTACGAAATCCAGATATCCGATGATACCGCCAATTGGAACACGGTATGGTCAACTGCCAATGGTACCGCCGGTATCATAAACATTTACTTCACACCGGCGGAAGCGAAATATGTAAGAGTGTACGGTACTTCACGGACGACCGATTACGGTTATTCGCTATGGGAATTTGAAGTGCACGGATTCAATAATGATTCCCTGCCTACCCCGACTCCCACGACTACTCCGACTCCGACGCCAACTCCGATTACTTTTGAAATACCCGGACAGATCGAAGCGGAAAGTTATGCTGCCATGTCCGGTGTGGGTACCGAAGTTTGCTCCGAAGGAACTCTGAATGTCGGTTGGATCGAAACCGGCGACTGGATGGATTACCAAGTTAATGTCCTTTTCACCGGAGATTATACCGTTCAATACAGGGTGGCCAGTGTAAATGCAGCCAGCGAGGTTCAATTAATTTCGGGTTCAACCGTTTTGGCGGCAACAAATATTCCAAGTACAGGTGGCTGGCAAAGCTGGGAGACGGTAAGCTCTTCAGTTACCCTGCCTGCTGGAGACCATACATTACGTTTATATGTGAGTTTGGGTGGTTTCAATATCAATTGGATAAACTTTGTCAGTGGAGCGTTTATCCCGACTCCATCTCCTACGCCTGCAGGTGTAAATCTCGCCTTAAATAAACCGGTTACCGCCTCGTCCGCTGAACATGACGGAGCCCTTGGTTTCTATGCGGTTGACGGCAACAACGGAACACGTTGGGCTTCGGCGTTTTCGGATCCCCAATGGATTTATGTCGATCTCGGCGCAACCTATGCGATTAATCTGGTCAAGCTCAACTGGGAAACAGCTTGTGCCCAAGAATATGAAATTCAGGTCTCCGATGATGCCGCCAATTGGACCGGGGTATGGTCCACTGCCAGCGGCGCCGCCGGTGTCACCACCATCGAATTAACCGCGATAAATGCAAGATATGTTCGGATGTACGGTATTACACGGGCTACCGTTTACGGGTATTCATTATGGGAGTTTGAAGTTTATGGTTCCGGCGATGAAATTTTACCAACACCAACTACAACTCCGACGCCGTTGCCGACGAGCACGCCCACTCCGACTGCAACTCCGACACCGTCGCCAGTTCCTATTCCGGATGAAACCACTTGGTATTTATATAATACACCAGTTAACGACGTATATCCGGCTGGCCAGAATCTGCAAAATACCAAGAGTGAAGTATTCGGATGGCAACCGACTCAATTGATTACGGAGATCCCTACGCTCTGGTACTCTCCGGCCCATACCAAAAGGTATCCGGGGGGAACCTGGAAGTTTTATCTCTGGTCCGGACACACCAGGCAATCCGTGGTCAAGGTCGATATCTATAAAGTCAGTGCGAATTTTTATATAAAAAATAACAAGCATAAAACGAAAGATTTCAAGCACAAATTCAAATTCGATAAGGATCACGCAAAGTTAATCGCCACTAACGTTAAAACCATCAAGAATCCTAGCGGCGCAAAACGCGAGACCGTCTTTACATTTAGCGGTGAAAAGGCCTTATCCCTGAAAAATGAACGGTTACTGATAGTTATCACCAAACTTGCGGGGTCGAATCTTCCCATTGCTTATAATACCAATGACTATCCGACCAGCTTGAAAGCTCCTTATGCGCAACCAACGGCAAAACCCATCCACTTGGGCGGGCATAACGGGAAAAAGCAAATTAATAAGCATAAGCATTAACGGTTTCCATACAGTAAAGCCGGGGATATCTGCTGCGGCAACTATAAATATAACGTAACCGCAGTATATGAATTTCCCTGATATGGTTTAAAATTGCAAGAATTTTCCCTGTTTGCGTCTATAGTGGAATAGTAGAAAAGCTGACTCTACAACAATTTGGAGTCAGCTTTTCTTATCTGGTTAAAACCCGAAAGGACAAATTTTACCCCACCCTGCGGCTTTTCATTACATTGCCGAACTGATCCACCGTAATCTCCAAACGGTGCATGAAATCTCCCATGGAAGCAAGCTTGGATACACTCTCCAACCGCATGAAGTCGCTTAGTAAGGTTTCTAAAATTTGATATACTTCATTCAGTTCTGTTTCCCGTTTCTTTAACCGTTCCTTTTCCTTTGCCATCAAGTTTTTCATTACCTCATTATCGTCCATCAAGTGTTGAATCTCTTCCAGCAATTTATCCTCGCGTTTTAAATCGCGTTCCACCGCTAATAAATGCTCGATGAATCCTCTTAAATCCAATTGCCGCCGCTGCTGGTCCTCTAGCTTGGCAAGTCTTTCCTCTATTTTTTGTACTATATCAGGCAAAGATGAAATTTGATAAAAAAAGGATGTATTACCCGGTTGCGCATTATCCGTTTGATCTGTGGATGGATCTGCTTTGTTCACTATTGGGATTTCGGTTACAATATTCAAAGTATCATGATCCTCTACCGGTATAATATTCCTATTTCCTTCGGCCAGCAGCTTTTTACCGATTTGTAGTAAATCATGATCTTGATACTTTAATTTATTTACCATCCGGTAAAAACGCAGTTTTAGCGCAGCCGGGGTAAATGAGCCGCCCAGCCTCTGCATCAGCTCTTCGCAGGCTTTAGTCCGGGGATTGCCCAATGCCTGATGCCTGCAGAACGTATCAAAAATAACTTGATCGCTAGTCTTGATTTCCCGGTTGCGTTTGCACAAAGCAACGGTATTATCGTGGGTTGATTGCGAAGACATCATCTTGTAATAATCCTGGTTGCTTAGCCCCTTCTCCTTCAATAAACGACTGAATTGACTGCGTAGGGCGTTCATATCTCTTCCCAATGTCTTGGCCAATTCCCGCCGTTTTTGCGGATTCCACCAGGAATCGTAGATTAATTGATTTTCCGCCTCCGTATAGCGCGGTTTCGATTTTTGCAGCGTTTGACCGGTGAATGATATTTTGGCAAGGGCGTCTTTGGGCATTATCTTCACTCCTAGTTACAAAGTTTCCTGTCGCATCATCAACAGAATATAATGACAGGTTCTATCATATTATGTGCCAAAGTGAAGATATTTATACATGAGTTACAAAAAATCTCTCTTAAAATATTACATGTTCATTTTCGTTTATACCAATTACGAATGATCCTCCCTCTAAAAGCATGATTTCTTGCCGGAAACACTCCGGCATTAACGGCCCGGATCTCTTCAACGGCATAAAAAGCCTTGGGGTTAAAATGCTTTATGATTTGCTCAACCTCCGGTAAAATGCTGCGTTTAATGATTGTCTGGATTACATTCACCGGGCCTGTAGTACCGTGCCCCTCCAAGCAGGTGACTCCACAGCCTGAGGTTTTCAAAGAATTGATTAAGTCAGCCGCATATCCGTTGGCAAAAATCTTGACGACTACAGTTCCCATTGCCAATTTTTCCTCCACAGTAATTCCAATATAATTACCGACGGCAAAGCCCAGGGCATAAGCGATATAACAAGCGGGGTTATTTAAATGTTTCATAATTTGACTGATTGCCATAATCCAGATCAGGACTTCAAAAAAGCCCAAAAACGAAGCCAGCCGTTTTTTACCCTTTGATACAACAATAATCCGGATGGTCCCAATCGTTACATCACAAATGCGCGCTAAAAATATCAGAAACGGTAGAACAACCCAAAGGAATAGATTTGAATTCAGCAACCCATCTAAATTCATTATATTTCTCCACCACACTATAGTATAATTTTCTGAACATGGTTTTGTAGCACAATGGCTTCATGTAACCTCTTCTACTTTAAGCTTTCCTTTCCTGCCATTACAATTTTCCAAAAATGAGGCTGGCAATATACTTTGGACGATATTCCAACAAATGCCTAGTGTAACTTATTTTTGAAATTGTTATAATAAAAACAGGTCGACAATCAATTAAATGAAAACCGCTTAATTTCGCCGCTTTCAAAAATTGAAGCGGCGAGAACGGGGGAACCAGTTTTTATACTAAGTTGAATAGAAATAGAATCTGATTTTTGTGATAACAACTTAGTATACAATGCCAATTGGCAGGGGTGAATTAATCTCAGCTAACGTGTTGAATTTTATTTTCAATACTAACGTTGAGCTTATAGGGTTACTCTTCGACCCGAACCCGTCAGCTAACCTCGTAAGCGTTGAAAGAGAGGTGAACATGGACGCCCCTTTATTTGGCGAAATTTGAGAACCATGGAATTCCCCTCCGTGGTTCTCTTTTTATTTTTTCTGTATCCTACTTCGTTTAAAGCAAAGCTTTAATTAATAAATTATCTGTGATAATTAGGGGTGGATGACTGATAACGAATAACGGCTTTCCATACCATAATTAATTACTAAAGAACCAATATACTATTGAGAGGAGTACTTAAATGATCAAAACATGTTTGCTCGGTTTAGGCCGGACCGGTCTGGTTATTGCCGAGTACCTTTTAAAATCGGAAGATTTCGACCTGGTGTCCGTAGTTAGCAAGCCAGACAGCAGCAAGGCTGGTTGCCGGTTATCCGAATATGTTGCGTCGAAAACAGATCTTACCGTTGCTGACGGCAATACGCTGATCAGTGAAATAAAAACTAAACAGTTTCAAGTTGCCATTGATTTCACCGCTCCGGAAGCGTGCTTAAAAAATGCTCGTATACTTGCATCAAAAGGTATTCATATGGTTATCGGCACTACCGGGTTTAATAAAATTCAATTATATGAACTGAAGAAGCTGGCTTATCAGCACAAAATCGGTTTAGTATATGCTCCCAATATTTCGGTAGGTGTGAACTTATTGCTCTCGGTGGCTAAGACCTTAGCCCGGTTAATGCCTCAGCATGATGTTGAGGTCACCGAATCATGTCATCGTTATAAAAAAGATTCGCCATCAGGCACAGCATTAAAAATCGCCGAGGAGATCAATGCCGTCAAAGGAAAACTAAGCGACCAAAAGTTAAGCTACGGCCGGAAGGGAAACAAACCTCGCAATAAAGAAGAGATCGGCATTCATTCAATCCGGGCCGGAGGAATCGTTGGAGTACATCAGGTGCTATTCGCCGGAGAGTCCGACGAAATTGAGATTACCCATCGTTCTTACTCAAGAGTGGTTTATGCCGAAGGTGCATTAAAAGCGGCCGCATTTATCATGAATCGCCAGGGATTTTATCAGATGGAGGACGTTTTGCTGGCCAAGGAAAGGCCGGCCTCCATCTCGCGCGTAATGCCAGCCAGCTTGAAATTAAATTTTCACATATAATATAAAAGTGAGTTCTAAATATTCTATTTTCGTATCAAAAAGAGAAAAAGACTTAATCTATTAAGTCTTTTTCTCTTTTTTTTAGATATTGCCCATCACCGGATTAAAAGCCAAAATGTTTAAATCTCAAATATCTTGCGAAAATGAAATCCAAAAATGGCATAAGTCACGGCCAACGGAAAGGCTGCAGGACGTTTTGTAATAGACCAGCCAAGCAATTTCCAGTAATATCTCCGTTCTTTCCCCATGACTCCGATTACAAAAATTGATTTTATAAAGGCATAAATGTCAAGCATGCTGACTCGTACGGTTTTTTTGGGTGCCGGCCGGTATACCTCCAAGAACTCTTTAAGCCGCTGATAATAGTACTCCGGTGCATAAATTGTCGCAACAATTTTTTTATAACCGTTGACCAAAGTTTCCCGGGGCATTTTCGGCACAAAATTAATGGTAAAATCAGTATTGTTACCGGAGCCTTCCTTTAAAATTCGGGATTCCTGCTGTAAACGCCGGTATAATCCGGTTCCTCTCAATACATTCAACAGACCGACCATTGCCGTTACGATACCGCTTTTTTGAATAAATTCAATCTGTTTTTCAAAAATGGATGGCGGATCGTTATCAAACCCCACAATAAATCCGCCCTGTACCTGTAATCCTGCTTTCTGAATGCATTTTACCGCTGCAATCAGATCGCGGCGTTTATTTTGAACTTTGCTGCATTCCGTCAAACTTTCTTCATGAGGAGATTCAATGCCGATAAATACTGTTTCGAAGCCAACAGCGGTCATCAGTTTCATTAGTTCCTCGTCGTCAGCCAAGTTAATGGAAACCTGGGTATAGAATGAAAAAGGATAACGGTGATCAGACATCCATTGGGCAATTGCAGGCAGAATCTCCTGCTTAAGCTTTATTTTATTTCCGATGAAATTATCATCCACCATAAATACAGTCCCACGCCAACCTAGCATATACAGGCTATCCAATTCAGCCAAGATTTGCGCTCTATCCTTGGTTCGCGGATTATGACCGTAAAGTAGGGTAATATCACAAAAATCGCAATTAAAAGGGCATCCCCGCGAATATTGAATACACATAGAGGCGTATTTTTTAAGATCAATCAGTTCCCAAAGCGGAAGCGGAGTTTTGGTAATATCGGCCCATTCGTCGGATGTATAAATATGCCGGGCTATTCCCTCTTCTAGGTCCGCCAAAAACAACGGTAATGTGATTTCCGCTTCATTAAGAACCAAATGATCAATCTCCGGAAAGTCATCGTAACTGGTAGTGAACAGCGGACCCCCAGCAACGATTTTACGTCCGTTGGCCTTGCACCGCCTAATAATTTCTTTTACCGAATCCCTTTGTACGGACATTGCGCTTATCAAAACATAGTCAGCCCATTGTAAATCCGTATCCCGGAGTTGAGTTACGTTTAGGTCCACCAATCGTTTATCCCATTTCTCCGGAAGTAAAGCAGCGACGGTTAATAATCCTAGCGGCGGATTGCTTGCCTCCTTATATATGAATTTTAAAGCATGTTTAAAACTCCAAAAAGTGTTGGCCGGGCATTCGGGATTAACCAATAATACTTTCATACTCATCCTCCAAATTTTATTACTATAATAGATAAACGTTAAATACCCCAAAAAAATTTGCGAAAACCATTTTATCTTCGTAGTATAATCCGAAATCCGAAGATTATCCTAAAAACAATATATAAAACTTGTGTAGAATCTTTTTCCATGGCTAATATAAAAAACCACCCCCATCGTCAAATGAGAGTGGTTTGAACAGTTCCTTTATATCAAGACTATCTAGACAGCCATCCGTATTTTCTTCCTTCGTTGTCCTACTTTAATAAAGTGATGCTTTATTGAAAAAATTATCTACGATAATTCCTTATTAAAGCGATGCTTACTTTGGAAATTATCCTAATGATAATTCCTTGTTAAAGCAAAGCTATAATTAAAAATTATCTATGATAATTCCTTGTAGGGTAGATGCTATATAGAAACAGTCGCATCCGCAACGATATAATCCACCTCAGCTACTGAGACATCAAGATGGTGGGCTGCTTCCAGTAGTAGCTTCTTTACATCATGATTAGCTTCCATTTGCGCCATTGACCGTAACTTGGCGGCATTGGATTTGCAGATTTGAACCGTATCGGATACCGGCTTTGTCGCAGACATAAAACTCCCCCTTAAGTTTTTAAAGTTTTGGCCACAACACAAGTATTAATACACATTTCGATGTGGGCCGCTCCCAATGATGCGCTTTGCCGATTCATGGCACAAAGAAATGTATTCGCAGAGGAACGAAGTGCGTTAGCCGCTTGCGTACAGCTATCAATACAGTCTTGAATTTCCTGAGCAGTCGCCAATCTATACACCTCCTGCATTATTATCTCCCAGGTACGATAAATTATTAATAAAAGCGGAGATTCTCCTCCATAAAAGATATCTCCGGTTTCAATAATTATTGTAAGGAAAGCATTCGTCATCGCAATAATTTAACGATATGGTAAAAGATGAAGATGGCCCTCGCTACAAGTTAAAGTACCAAAGGTTAAGTCATCCTGAATGATAAATTTATAAAAAGAGAAGCAAACTCTGACCCCGGAGTGCAGATAGTCTTTAAATCGTATCCGTCCCTGCGGTTTAAGTGTTTGAGTAGACTCATCCATTGGCGTTGGGTCCGGTTCGGGGATGATTTGCGATATAGTTTCTACCGGATTATCCGTGGAATAACCTTCAGATTCATTTTCAATGCTGATATTATCTGCATCGCTAATCTGAGGCTTAAATACCGAACCTAATTCCACAATCGTAATTGTCCCCACTTTCGACCCAATTCTCCTGGCGGATATTTCTTCCCCGGCGCGAACGACTCCCCCTACAATCCAACCTCTTCCGGTTTCCACGGTTACCTTTCCTTCCGCAGTTACATTACTGTGCATGATTGCATCATGAATTGTAATATTTTTATTACACACTAAAGTGACATGTTCTATCTCCTTGGCAAAAAAGTCATCTGCACATCGAATGACGCCTTTATCATTTCCAAATACCCGGCCCTTGATAGACAATTTCCCGCCACAAATAATTTCGGCAGCATCGACGTTGCCGAGAATAACGATATCGCCTTCGGCATTAACTTTAAAACCGCTTTCCACATTACCGTAGATAACTACATTTCCTCTAAAAATGATATTGCCGGTATGAAAATTTACATCGCTACGAATTTCATGGATCGGGAGTACACTAAGAATATTGCTGCTTAATGTAGGTTTACCCCCTTCAGTTGCGATTATGTTCTGGCTTTCTTCGTCCCATGCCACATTTTTTCCTAATTTAATCGGCTTATCAACCCCTGGAGTAGCCTTGATCATTTGTCCTTGAACATCAATCCCATCCTCGCCCGGGGTACACGTTGACTTTTTGGCGATAATATCTCCTTTATTTACGGTTTGGACAGTTTTTACCTGATGATAATCGACCCGTCCAAAACTATCAACAATCAAGCCCTCAATAAAAATTTTACGTAAATCTTTTAATTCGTAAAAGAATTCAATTTCGGTATCTCTTCCCTTAACCGCTGGTTTACCTTGGGCGATTGTTACCGGCATGGTCTTATGTCGTTCAATCGCCTCGGCAACTGCATTTTGATCATAATTAACGATATTTTCCGCTTCGATTTGTTGAATCGCATCTTCAATAGTAGGCCATTTACCCGCGTTGAGTGGCGGTTCAATGCTTAAATACGCTTCCAACTTACCTGCAGAGTACAGGATCTTGCATTCTCCGTCTCTATCGACAGCTTGAATTGTTTTAACCGGTTTTGAAGCAGCTTTTTGAGAGGCTTCACCGGGTTTGGCAGCGGAAGCGCTCTCCGGGTTTTTAAAGTCATCGACGGATATATCCTTAGGGATCAATTGCGTTTTATCCGTTACAATAATTACGTTTTGATCTTTCGGTAACGGTTGATACCTCTGCGTGGGTTTTGGTGGCCGGCGAGTCACCATCTCTTAATTCCTCCCATTTCTCGGCTTTATGACTGAAATCAAGCTACTTTCTACTGTCAGAATTTTTATACAATGATTATACCGCCATTCAATATCCGGAATCATAGAAAGGAACTGGCATGGCGGTATCATTATTGTCTTTTCTACCGTTTGAAATTACCAGCCGCGAATAAGCGCCGCCATAATAAAACCGGCACCCATTGTCGTCAAGGCACCGCTAAAAATATTGATCATCGACTCCTTAAGACTGGTTTTTCCCAAAACAGCTCCCAGATTTCCATAAATGACCGGTACTCCCAAAACAGCGATTAATGCCCTCATCCCGGCCTTTAATGCAAAAAACTCAACCAATATGCTGAATAAGGTGTTGGCAACCAAAGCGATAATCACCACCCCCAATATCAGCTTACCTTCTTTCCATGATTTCGCTCCTGAAATCAGCTTTCCAGCTCCCCAAAGAGTGAATCCCAAAACAAATAACCCACAAACTGCACCCAAGACAATTTGCGCCCAATTCCACTCAAGTCCGATTCCGTATCCCCAAGGCATTAGATGCGGAGTGAGAAGTAAACCCACCGTTAATGCCAATCCAATAATAAAACCTGCCAAACTTCCTATTGATTGAAACATGTTTACCTCGCTATCTCGGTCCATTTTTGCCTTCTCTGTCTGTCAATTTCATACAGGCAAATGGAAGCGGCGCAAGCGACATTTAATGAAGTCGCTGAACCATAAATGGGAATCGCAACCAAGCGGTCGGCGCTGGTTTTATACATTCGGCTTAATCCTTCGGTTTCATTTCCCAGGAACAATGCAGTTGGTTTGGTAAAATCCTCGTCGGTAATATATCGATCCGCTTTGGCGCTGGTCCCGATCATCTGAAAATCAGGATACATGCTTTTAGTTCTGGATAACCATTCGAATAGATTCCTCTGTTCCACTTTTAGGACCGGCATTGAAAAAAGCGACCCCATACTCGCCCGGATGGTCTGTGGATCGTACAAATCCACACCATGACCGGTGATGATTAAACCGTTGGTCTTAAACGAATCGCAACTTCGAATGATGGTTCCCAGGTTTCCATAACTTGAAGGCCGATCAAAAACAATCAATAACAATTTGGAGTCAACGCGAATCCGGGAAAAATCATACTCCGGCATGGATACAATCGCGACTAACTCCGAACTTTCTTCCTTATCACTTAATTTATCCATTAATTCAGCGGACAAATCATAAAAAATACTTGGATCTGAATTACTTATAATTGTTTTGGCCCAATTCGAAAGTTTGCGCTGGGATGAATATATTAACGAAACAATCTCCCAATTGTTTTGTAAAACTTGCTCAATAGGTCTAACCCCTTCTACAAAAAATTCTTTATATTTATTCCGTTTTTCCCGGTTACGCTTAATGACTTCGATGTGTTGAAAATCGTTATTTTCCGAATATATTTTTTTAACTTTCGGACTCATAAATTTAACTTCTGCTCCTTAAGTTTAATTAAAACCTTGTTCCGGCCGGTTCTTTTGGCTTCATATAATGCTTCATCGGCTTTTTGAAGCAAACTCTCATACCCATCCGAAACCAAGGGGAAATTTGCCAGGCCGGCACTTAAACTGGCCTTAATCCGGTGCCCTTCCGCCGTGATAAATTCATGCTCACCAACCATCCGGCGTATCTTTTCAGCCAATTCATAGGCCTGTTCTTGCCTGATTTCGGGCAAAACAATTACAAATTCCTCTCCGCCATAGCGCGCTATAATTCCTGCCGGCAATACTTTTTGTATTAGAGAGGTTGTAGTCTTCAGCACTAAATCTCCCGCCAAATGCCCGTATTGATCATTGATACGCTTAAAAAAATCCATATCAAACATGATTAAGGAGACTGTGGCCGGTTTTTTGGCAAATACATCGGCTACATAATCAATTAAATACATCCGGTTATATACCCCGGTTAAGGCGTCATGGATAGCCATCTCCCTCATTTTGCCGTAAAGATAAGCATTTTCAACCGATAAGCTTAGTTCCTGGGCAATTAATTTAGCAAACTCAATCAAATCAGGACTGAATCCTTTTTCCAACTCATGCTCTATCACCATAATTCCCAAACAACCCCGGCGGCCGTTTAGAGGAATTGCCAGAATACCGTGAATATTCCGCTTCCTTAACTCTTGTATTTCCTGCTGGTTCATATCGGCTTCAGAATAAACTCTTCGGTCCCGCCACGCTACGGCAATAAAACTACTTGAGGATAAAGGTATGGGTTTGGCATCATCAATACTATTTCCGGTAAATCCCGAATCTGCCTTAGCCAGTAACACCTCATTTTCTTCATTAACCATATAAATAGCGCACCTTTTACTGCCAAAAACCCCCATAATTATATCGGTGGTTTTTTTCAATAATTGATCAGAGTCCAATTCCCGGCTGATTTCCTCCAAAATCAGCTGAACCGTATATGATTGGGCATACTTCTCTTCTAAATTCATATATGAATATAACAGCTTATTATATTCTTGCTCATATTCTTGAAAGGCCCTGACCTGCCGTTCAAGTAATATTTTGAACGACTGCAACAAACGGCTAAAGCCTTCTTGGTCATTACTATTTAATTCTTTGACAGCCTCCGCTAAAGAAGCGTTTTCTAAAAAAGCGCTTAATTCATCAATAGATCTTTGCATGAAAGTTAGTTCCCTTTAGTTTATGACTTACATAGGATCATTAAAACAAGACCGCCCTTGATATTTTAATTATCGGTTCAATTTAGATTTTCTTAATGTTTTTGATCGTCGAAAAAAATCTATTGAAAACTTTCAGGTTTGACGAAAATTATTTTAATAGGGGTTTGTAAAAACATTGTGGAAATTATTTCAATTCTTTGGGTTCAGGAGGAATATTTATGGCTCAATTGTCTTCGCCAGACCAAATTGCCTGGGTCATTGCTGCCGATATGGGACTGGGACATCAGCGGGCCGCTTATCCTTTAAAGGAAATAGGCGGCACCCGCGTATTAACCGCCGGGGATATCGAATACTCAACCAAAAAAGAGAACAAACTGTGGAAACGAATGCGAAAATTATATGAAGGAGTTTCCCGGATTAATCATATTCCGATTATTGGCGGATTTTTATTTGGATTGCTGGATAAATTAGAGGAAATAACCCCTCTATATCCATTTCGTGACCTTTCCTCTCCCACTCTTCAAGTATTGTATTTAAATTCACTCATCAAAAAAGGCTTGGGAGAGACCATGGTCAACCGGATACGCCGTAGCAAACTACCCATCGTATCGACTTTTTTTGCCATTGCCATTGCCGCTGATCATTTGGGATATCCAAAGGTTTATCTGATGGTTACCGACACCGATATTAACCGGATCTGGGTGGCCAAGGACGCCTTTAAAAGCAAAATCATTTATCTGGCTCCCTGCGGCCACATCGTCAAGCGGCTCAAAGAGTACGGTGTCCCCGACGAACGTATTTATTTAACCGGTTTTCCATTACCTAAAGAAAATATCGGCGGGCCGGATTTGGAGATAATGAAATTGGATCTGGCCCAACGATTGATTTATCTTGACCCAACCCAACGATTCTGGTCGCTGCACCGGGTAGAAGTTGAGCATTACCTGGGGGCGGAAAACTGTATCAACAGAAGCCATCGGAGCCTAACCTTGACATTTGCAGTGGGTGGCGCCGGCGCCCAAAAAGAAATCGGCGCGGCCATCCTGAAAAGCCTTAAATCCCGAATTCAAAACGGCGAAATTCGTCTAAATCTGGTGGCCGGTGTCCGTAAAGAGGTCCGTGATTATTTTAAAAAATGCATAATTGATGATGGTTTGGAAGAAGAACTGGGCACGAAACTCTATATTCTTTATTGTGAGACCAAGGAGGAGTATTTCCGCCGCTTTAACAACATTCTGAGAACTACTGATATTCTGTGGACCAAGCCATCAGAACTCTCGTTCTATTGCGGTTTGGGAATTCCAATCATCATTGCTCCCCCGTTGGGATCTCATGAACACTACAATAAAAAATGGTTGATTAGTCACCGGGCGGGCATTGCCCAAGAAGACCCCTCGCTATGTTGCGAATGGTTATTTGATCTATTAAACGATGGCCGGTTGGCTCAAGCCGCCTGGGATGGATTCTTGAATACCCGGAAGTGCGGCACTTATAAAATTGAGGAGATCATTCGCACCGGAAGCATGTCCCGGGATTTATCGCCGCTCAAACGCTAAGCATTAATGTTTTCCAAAATCGTTCATCGGCTGCCGGTTTCTCTAAAAAATTGATCTCCTGGGAATGCAACCATTTAACCTCTTGGCATTGAAGCGGGGCTGGCTCCCCGCTTATAATTTGGCACAGAAAATAGATTAAGATTAATTGCGCCTCATTCCCGACTTCGGAAACAATATCCAAGGCTTTTCCCACTTCGACGTTAATTCCCAATTCTTCTCTCAGTTCCCGCTTGAGACAGTGACGAGGATCCTCCCCGGGTTCAACCTTCCCACCGGGAAATTCCCACTTACCGGCTTCGCTGCCAAAAGGTAAGCGCTTTGTCATGAGAATTCTATTCCCATTGATGATGACCGCCGCAGTTACTAAAATTTGCTTCGTGCGAAACTCCCCTTGTATGTTCATATAGAATGCATCATACTAATTTCAACACTTGGTAGTCTTTCTTCCCTTTACGTAAAATTATTTTATCATCCTTCACATCGGTTAAACGGACAATATGATTAATGTCGGTAATTCTTTGATCATATAAGGAAATTCCCCCCTGGGTAATGAGCCGCTTGGCATCACTGTTGGAGGCTGCCAGGTTTGCTCTTTTAAGCAATTCGACAATGGAAAGTCCGGTGGCAAGATCCACTTTGGACAAATCAATGGAAGGCATTGCCTGTTCGTTACCACTGCCGCCAAAAAAAGCTGCCGCTGCGTCCATGGCTTTTTTAGCTTCTGCCTCGCCATGAGTCAGTCTGGTAACCTCATAAGCCAATATTTTTTTGGCTTCATTGATTTCCTGCCCCTTTAAAGTGCCTAAACGGCGGACTTCATCCATCGGTAAGAATGTATATAAGGCTAAAAATCTTTCCACATCCTGATCTTCAGTGTTGCGCCAGTATTGGTAGTATTCATACGGGCTGGTTTTTTGGGGATCAAGCCATACTGCGCCAGCTTCGGTTTTCCCCATTTTTTTGCCACTTGAGGTTGTCAGCAACGGAAAGGTTATTCCATAAGCTTCCTTTCCTTCAAGCCGGCGAATCAAATCCGCGCCATATAAAATATTGGACCATTGGTCGTCGCCACCCATCTGCAATTTGCAGCCGTATTCCCGAAATAAAACCAGGAAGTCGTATGATTGCAGTAACATATAGTTAAATTCGATAAAAGAGAGTCCCTTCTCCATCCTTGACTTGAAACATTCGGCAGTCAGCATCCGGTTCACTGAAAACTGTGAACCGATGTCCCGTAGGAATTCAATATAGTTCAGCTTTAAAAGCCAATCCCCGTTATTCACCATCAATGCTTCTCCATCAGAAAAATCAATAAACCGAGAAAATTGCTCTTTAAAACGGGCGGCATTATATTTGATAGTTTCCTGGGTAATCATTTTCCGCATTTCAGTCTTCCCGCTGGGATCGCCAATCATAGCCGTGCCGCCTCCCAAAATAACAATCGGACGATGACCGACCCGCTGCATATTGGCCATTGCCATAATCGGCAAAAGACTTCCCGCGTGCAGGCTATCCGCGGTGGGATCAAACCCAATATAAAAAGTTACCCGCTCTTTTTCAAGCAGTTGATAAAGAGGTTCCTGGTGTGTGGTTTGTTGAATAAATCCCCGTTCTCGCAAAGCATCGAATACCGTCATGATAATTCCTCCCGGATCTTTTTTAGTTTAACTTTTTTAACTCTGCGCCTTTGTCACCATAGTGACGACGTCTCTGCGCGAGTAAATGTTTTTAATGACTTCAACTATAACAAAAAACCCTGCATCTTTTTAAGGACGAGGGTTTTCGTGGTACCACCTTAATTCGCAAGCATTACGCAGTAATGCTTACCTTCCTACCGCAATAACGGGCG
Organism: Bacillota bacterium; assembly: GCA_029974635.1. Classification (GTDB taxonomy): domain Bacteria; phylum Bacillota; class UBA4882; order UBA8346; family UBA8346; genus JAEZJQ01. Next base: position 54,633 of record JARKQY010000028.1, read on the forward strand.
GCTCCCGTCCCAACCTACTTTTTTCAGCCGGAGACTCCAGAGGGTAATTCGACTATCGCATCCGGTAGATTTGCAGCTAACATCTACTCTCTTTTGTCACTACGATAGTTTTCTTTGGTATACCTAATACCTGAATCTGTCATTGTCGTTCAAATATTTTATTGAAGGAATTATACCATGTAACCCGGGAATGGGCAAGAGTAAACTTCTTTTAGTGGCCTTGATGGAATCCTGACTGTAATTTATTGACTAGGCTTTCCAAAAAACTCGTATACGTGGTTTGAGGAAGTTGAGCCAGGCAATTTTTAGCCCATTTCATATGTAACACGGCATAGTTCAATGATTTATTGAAAATCCCCGTTTCTTTCATCAAATCCTCAATCCGGGATAGATTCACATCACTGAGTTCCCGTTTATTGATGACATCGGATACCCAGGCGCCGTATTCCGGATGCTGTAAAAGAAGAATAACCGGGAGTGTGACGTTCCCTTTCACTAAATCTTCCCGCTTGGGTTTACCCATCCGGATGGATTCACCGCAAAAATCCATAACATCATCGCTGATTTGAAAGGCCAATCCAAAATGAAGGCCGAAATCGCCGAGCAAATTTACATGTCGCGGGTGAGCCCCAGCTATAATAGCCCCTGATTTACAGACGTTTTGTATAAAAATCGCGGTTTTAAGACTGACTCGTTCATAATAACGTTCAATGCCAATATGGGGGCAGTAAAGGTCTTCGGCTTGCCTTAATTCTCCATCACTCATACACTGAACGGTATTCGCCATTAAATGCACGATCGATCCCATTCCGGGGCTTTCAGCCAAGGTATCAAATGCTTTTGTAAATAAATAATCCCCGCATAACACGGCATATTGAGGGCTCCAAACCTGATGAACCGAAGGCTGGTGACGACGAAATTCAGCATCATCAATAATATCATCATGCACCAGGGACGCCATATGGATTAATTCGCAAGCCGCCGCTGTCCGGATCAATTCTCGCGTGATCTCAGAGAAAATAAGACCGCTATATAATACCATCAAAGGCCTGATTCGTTTCCCGGAACTCTGTAATAAATAATCGCACATCTTCCGGATTACACCGGTACTCTGCGAGAAAATGAGCGCCAGTTCGTTTTCAATTACTTGCAGTCCCGGTTTTTGGGGTTCACGAAGCTCCAATCTTTGCAAATAAGTTGTGATTTCGGGGGTGTTTACCGCCATGGATTATCCACCATTTATTCGTTGATTACTACTATTATTGCCATTTATCATCGAAAAAACTCATCTTCCAGCATGGCGCAAAGCGTATGATAAATCGGCAAATGATACTCCTGAATTCGAAAGGTTTCCCATGCGGGAACCCGGATTAAAATATCACAGTAATCTTTCAGTCTGCCGCCGGTTTCTCCAGTTAATCCCACGGTTTTAATTGCGAATACTTTCGCCACCATTACCGCGTTAACGATATTCGCCGAGTTACCGGAGGTGCTTATAGCGACTAAAACATCGCTCTGCTTCCCATACCCATAAATTTGTTGCGCATAAATCATATCCGGGTCTATATCATTACTGAAAGCCGAATTTAGGGCTGTTTGACTCACCAGGGAAAAAGCGGCAAGGGCGCTCTGCAGTTTATTAGCAAGGTATTCCCCGTTATCCGGATAAGCGGCCTGCAATCGTTTCCTGTCTTCAGCCTTAATCTCCCGCCGCAATTGAAATCCTTTCATCAACTCACCTACAATATGTTCGGAATCAGCGGCGCTTCCGCCATTTCCGCATACCAACAGCTTTCCTCCCATTGTAAAACAATCCCGCATTGCATAAAAAGCGGCTGCAATTTCTGGTTGGCATCGAATTAAATTGGGATAATCCTTGATCAAACGGGCCAATTTTTCGGCAACCGAGATTTTCATCATAGCGCCACTTCCCAAAGAATTAATTTAACAGCTATACTATGTATATGCCATCAGTTTCCAAAAAATTCAAATCCATGAAAAACTAAAATGATGAATTAAATCTTGGCACTTGTAACTTCTTGTTATATAATTGTGATATTGAGTTACATTTTAGGAGGTGTTTCCATCGATGAAAAAGTCTGGTTGGATTATTACCATTATTGCTATCGTAGTAGTAGCAACATCTTTGGCTTTATACTTTACCGGTGTGATTAAACCGGTTCTTGCTCCCGTCAACCCCGTGTTAAAAGTAGGTACCGATGCAACGTATGCCCCCTTCGAGACCATTGATGCGTCTGGAAACTACGTGGGATTTGATATGGAGTTCATTAAATTGGTCGCGGATGAACTGGGTGTGGAGCTCGAACTCCAAAACGTCGGATGGGACGGCATTATTCCCGGTTTAATGAACGGTAATTACGATTGCCTGATCTCCGCCATGACAATTACAGCCGAACGTAAAAAACAAATTGCGTTTTCAATACCTTATTTTTCAATCCGGCAAGCTATCGTTGTAAAAGAAAATAACAATTCAGTCAAGACACCGGATGATCTTATCGGCAGAACGGTTGCAGTCCAAAACGGCACCACCGGAGATTTATACGCCAGCAAAATCAAAAACGCCAAAATGAAACGTTTTGATACCAATCCTCAGGCCGTTCAGGAATTAATAAACAACAACGCCGATGCGGCAGTAATGGACGATCTCGTTGCCTATGACGCCATTAAAAGCAGTAAAGGCTTAAAGGTTGTTCCGATTGAAAATATCGAGCAGGAAGATTACGGAATCGGCATCCGCAAAGACAATCAACAACTGATAGACAAAATTAACAAGGCCATCGAGGCGATTCAGGAAAACGGCAAACTGGATGAACTGATTGCAAAATATAAGTCACAATAATAAATCTTAAAGTTTCGAGATGGTCAAAAGGCAACCTTGCTTTTTGACCATACTTTCTATTTAAGGTAAAAAGGATGTATTTGAATTGCTAAAAAACAAACTACGATTTCTGTTTCGAATCATCTTTATATTGGTATTATTATTGACAAGCTTTGGGGCCGTTCAGGCGGAATCCAAAACGACCGCTGATTTAAAGATAATTTCCGATCCCCTGGGAGCCACTGTTTATGTAGATGGTAACCTTACCAAACTACATACTCCTTGTACCATCAAAGACTTGTCCATTGGTGATCACCGTATTGAGCTTCGAAAATCAAAATACCGAAACGAAAAAAAAGTGGTTACCGTTAAGCCGGGCCAAAATTCTGAAGAGTTTTCAATGGCCGAAACCTCACTCTATTATATGTGGTTAAGTCTCCCCGCATTGCTGCTCGGGGCGTTAATGACCTTATTTCTTACCTGCGTCGCAGTGTTTAACGGAATAATAATTGGCACATTTACGGGGGTATGCCGGGTTATTCATAATAAGATTGTAAATATGGCTGCCGGAATTTATGTCGATTTCATACGGGGTACTCCGCTTTTAGTGCAAATTTTCATGATTCACTTCGGAACCCCGCCGATTTTAGGAATACTCTTCAATAACGGCCAGCCGATTCCCATTAACCCCTTTTTATCGGCATTACTGGCACTAAGTATTAATAGCGGTGCATATGTCGCCGAAATCGTCCGAGCCGGCATTCAATCCATCGATAGAGGACAAATGGAAGCCGCCCGTTCTCTGGGGATGTCCTATAAACATTCAATGCGTTTCGTGATTTTGCCCCAAGCATTGAAACGGGTAATCCCCCCCCTGGGGAATGAATTCATTGCCATGCTGAAAGATTCATCCCTGGTTTCGGTCATCGGAATGGAGGAACTGGTTCGGAAAGCACAAATCATCGTAACCCGTTCTTATCGGCCGACGGAGACCTGGCTGGAAGTTGGATTACTCTTCTTAGTAATGACCATTCCCTTTACCAGAATTGTTTCCCGGTTGGAAAGGAGGTTGAAGGTCAATGATTAAGGTTGAAAATCTTCATAAAAAATTTCGGCACCTTCACGTCCTTAAAGGAATCACCACTCGTATCGTCAAAGGCGAGGTCGTCTGCGTAATCGGACCTAGCGGTTCGGGTAAAAGCACTTTTTTAAGATGTTTAAATCTCTTGGAAAAACCATCCGGGGGAAGTATCTATATTGAAGGGATCGATGTAACCGACCATTCCCTAATTAATGTAAATGAAGTCCGGGCTGAAGTTGGAATGGTATTTCAACGTTTTAATCTTTTTCCCCACAAAACGGCCTTGGAAAATATTACTATGGCTCCGATGAAAGTACGGGGTCTCTCGGTTGAAGAGGCCACCGAAAGAGCTTACGAACTTTTAGATCGAGTCGGGCTCCGGCATAAAGCCGATGTTTACCCGGATCATCTATCGGGTGGCCAGCAACAACGTATAGCCATTGCGCGTTCTCTCGCGATGAAACCGAAGGTGATGTTGTTTGATGAACCCACCTCAGCCCTGGATCCGGAAATGATTCAAGAGGTGCTGGATGTCATGAAGAATTTGGCCCGGGACGGAATGACCATGATTGTGGTCACTCATGAAATGGGTTTTGCTAAGGAAGTAGCCCACCGGGTTTTATTTATGGATGAGGGGGAAATTTTAGAAGAGGGCGCTCCGGAAGAATTATTTAATACCGCCCGGCATGATCGCGCCAAACAATTTTTGAGTAAGATTTTAAAATAAATTTTGCATAGAAATGAACTCACTTCAGGACAGATCAAAATAAAAAATTTTTGCTTTATTAAAAAACCCGGCATTTCAAAGCCGGGTTTTTCGCAACAAGATATCTTTATAAGCGGGCTTCCAACTTAGTCTTTTCAGCCTCATATCCGGGTTTACCCAACAAAGCAAACATATTCTTCTTGTAAGCCTCCACCCCGGGCTGATCGAATGGATTTACCGCATTTAGATAACCGCTGATCCCACAAGCCTTTTCAAAGAGATAAACCAATTTGCCAAAATAATACGGATTTATTTCCGGGGTTCGAATCACCAAATTGGGGACTCCACCATCGTTATGGGCAAGTAGAGTGCCCTCAAAGGCTTTTTGATTTACAAACTCCATATTTTTGCCGCTTAAAAAGTTCAAACCGTCAATATTGTTCGGATCATTGGGAATCGTCACCGAGCGGCGCGGTTTATCCACCCATAGGACGGTTTCAAATATATCGCGCCTTCCTTCCTGGATATATTGGCCCATGGAATGAAGATCCGTGGAAAAATCACAAGCTGCCGGAAAAATACCTTTATGATCCTTACCTTCGCTCTCGCCATAAAGCTGCTTCCACCATTCGGCGAAATAATGCAAACCCGGTTCGTAATTAACTAAAATCTCAACCATTTTCCCTTTCCGGTACAATATAGTCCGGGCTGCAGCATACTGGTTGGCGATATTGGTTTCCAAATCACCAGTTTGATAATCCTTATACCCGTCGGAGGCACCGTTCATGAGCTCTTGAATATTTATACCGCTCACTGCGATAGGCAAAAGGCCTACCGGTGTCAACACTGAAAAACGTCCGCCAACATCATCGGGAATTACAAATTGAGTATAACCTTCCACATCCGCCAACTTTTTTAACGCGCCTCTAGATTTATCGGTGGTAGCGTAAATCCGGTTCTTGGCTTCAGCTTCCCCATATTTCTTTACCAATAAATCCTTAATCAAACGGAAAGCAACCGCCGGCTCCGTAGTAGTTCCCGATTTGGAGATCACATTCACCGAAAAGTCTCTCTCGGCCAATATCTCCAGTAATTCCGCCGTATAAGTGGGACTAATGGTCTGCCCCAAATAAAAAATCTGCGGGTACTTCCGCTTATTGCCATCCAATTGGTTCACAAATGAATGGTTTAATAAATCAATGGCCGCCCTGGCTCCCAGGTAAGAACCCCCAATGCCGATGACCACCAATGCCTCGGAAGTATCTTGAATTTTTTGAGCCGCTTTTAAAATATTCTGAAACTCCTGGCGATCATATTTCACCGGGAGATCAACCCATCCTAAAAAATAATTTCCTGCTCCAGTCTTGTTATGCAGTAAATCATGAGCCTGTTTAACTTGACCCGCTATCATTCCCAGCTCATGATCCTGAATGAATGGTTTGGTTTTGGATAAGTCGAGTTTCAATTCCTTTGCCATGTCTAACCCCTCCGCAGCAATAACAATTTTCAATGGGTAACGAATCAATCCAATACAAAACTAAACAAAAAGGTTCGCCGATATTTAAAAATCTCCTGCTATTCGATTTAAATTTATACCTTGGATTTTTTGATAAATAATAACTGATGAAAAAACCCGCCAAAGCGGGTTCTAGACGAACAATAATCATTACCAATTGTTAAATCAACTTGAATTCGGCAGGATTCAAGACTTGCCGAATTCCAAGCAAATGAACCGATTCGGCGATTTTTCTAAGGGTGATTAGAAAAATTCATTTACACTTTACCGTCCTAGGGCGTTACGAATCGAGGATCAAGCCAACGCATATTGCGACACTTTGTCCACCTTAACAATGTCTTGTTCAGTAATGGATTGCAGAATAGCATACACCGTCCGGAGATCACCGATCTCCATTTCGGGGGTTACAGCAATGGGTTCGGTTCCCGTAAGGGCGTTATAAAAATTGAGCAACTCATTGTAATAGCCTCTCTTCGGCCTGAAACCGACAGTTTCATGGCCGCCATCATTATAGAAGATATTAACCATTCCGCATTGAGTATCTTCCAGGTAAATCATTCCCTCGGTTCCAAAAATGCGGAGGCCTACCAAAGGCCGCTGTACTTCCTGCCCGGATGGATAATACGAAAAATGGCCGACGACTCCGTTCATAAAATAAAGATTCGTTGTCACCACAGCATAGGGACTAAAATCATCCTTTTGCGGAACTCCAAAGGCCTGCAAATAACGAATCCCGCCAAAAATATGGCGGAGTCCCGCTAAATCGTGAATCGCCGCATCTAAAATATCACCGCCTGGATATGCCGGGTGTTGACGCCATTCAGTTGCGGAAAAAGTATCCTTAATCATTGAACACGGGAAGCAACTGGTGCTGTTATAAACAAAAAATACCGGATTGCCAACTCGTTGCTCGCGTACTAAATCCCGGATAATGTTGAATTCGTCGCTATACCGGTAATTCTCGGCGATCATCATTTGAATGCCATACTGCCTGGGTAATTCCAAAGTATCCATCGCTTGCTCAACAGTGGCGCTAATGGGCTTTTCCAGAATAATATTCTTGCCCGAACGGGCTACCATTTCAGCGACTACATGGTTTTTGGCAATCGGGACCATGATATCGACGGCTTGAATGTCGCCGCGTTCAATCATCAACTGGCAATCAGTGTAAATATCCCTGCCCGGATTTAAACCCAAACGGTTGCCCCACTCTTCCGCCTTGTTTTTATCGACGTCACATAGCGCCACGATTTCGTATTTGTCCGAAAGCTCCTGGTAAGCCGGGTAATGAAGCCTTTCCCAGGCCAATCCGGTTCCAATAACTCCTACTCGAATCTTTGCCATATAAAACCCTCCTTTTTCATTTAATTTTCCCCAGAAAAAGGAGGGTTATGATGAAAAACTATATCTTTTTGTATCAAGTGAAAATCGGACTCGCTTTTTGTTTTGCGGAACGGCTAATTTTGTTTAGGGCATGAAGATATGCAATAGCGCTAGCCTCGATGATATCCGTTGATAACCCCCGGCCTACATATGCATTGCCGTTCTCCCTCACCTTGACGGTGACTTCCCCCAATGCGTCTTCACCGGAAGTAACCGCTTTAATATTGTATTCATCAAGTTTGACCTTGATTTGAATGATCCGATCAATGGCTTTATAAATCGCATCAATGGGACCATCCCCGCATGAAGCCTCTTGAATCAATTCTCCGTCTTTTTTCAACCGAATGGTTGCTGTAGGAATCGTACTGTTCCCGGTACTGACATGTAAATAATCAAGTGCAAACCGGTCTTCCATAGCATACACTTCATCCCGTACCAAAGCTTCCAGGTCGGAATCGGAGACTTCTTTTTTCTTATCCGCCAATTCAATAAAACGTTGATAGGTTTGATCGATCTCCGTTTCAGTCAAATTGTAGCCCAATTCAATTAACCGGTTTTTGACCGCATGACGGCCGGAGTGTTTTCCTAAAACTATCTCGCTTTGACTCAAACCTACTGATTCCGGAGTCATAATTTCGTATGTCATCCGGTTTTTAAGCATGCCATCCTGATGAATTCCAGCCTCATGGGAAAAGGCGTTGGTACCCACAATGGCTTTATTATGCTGCAACGGTTTTCCGGTAAGGGTTGAAACCAAACGACTGGAACGAATGAGTTGTTCGGTATGAATCCGGGTTTCCGCCTGGAAATTTTCCGCCCTAGTTTTAATCGCCATGACAATCTCTTCCAAGGCAGCGTTTCCGGCTCGCTCCCCCAGGCCGTTAATGGTGCATTCCACTTGATCTGCCCCATTTTCAACCGCCGCCAAAGAGTTGGCCACTCCCAACCCCAGATCATTATGGCAATGGACGGAAACCTGGACCTTATCGATTCCGGGGGTGTTCTCCTTCAGGTAACTGATCAGGCGTCCGAATTCGCTGGGAATAATATACCCCACCGTATCCGGAACATTAATAACAGTAGCGCCCGCTTTAATGACTTCGCCCAAGATACGGCACAAAAAATTCCAATCACTGCGCGTAGCATCTTCAGCCGAAAATTCCACCTTGGGACAAAGACTTTTGGCGTATTTGACAGCCGCTACCGCCATCTCAACCACTTTATCCGGTTCCTTATTCAGTTTATATTTCATGTGAATATCGGAGGTCGCCAGAAAAGTATGAATCAACGGATCTTCAGCCTCTTTCAACGCCTCCCAGGCCCTTTCAATATCCGCCTTCACCGCCCGTGAAAGTGAGCAAACAGTAACTCCTTTTATTTCCCTGGCAATTGCCTGGACGCCGGCAAAATCACCGGGCGATGCGATGGCAAAACCGGCTTCAATAACATCCACATTTAATCGCGCTAACTGTCTGGCTATTTGTAATTTTTCCTCAACATTCAGATTAATCCCGGCCGATTGCTCCCCGTCCCGGAGTGTGGTGTCAAAAATTTTAACCATTTTCATTTCGAGATTCCTCCTTAAATAAAATAAAAAATCCCCATCCCTTTTCGGGACGAGGATTGTACTCGCGTTACCACCCAACTTTATCATTACCTTATGGCAATGACCTCACCAGCCTTCGCCAAAGCCACACAGACTATGGACGAACGCCTTTGTTATAACGGACCGGACCTTATAAAGTCCACCGGCTTAACCTTACTCATCAATGATTGCGCAGCAATCATTGATTTTAGGGCAAGCGGCTCCGAGGGGAGGTTCAGAAGCGCGACTGTTGATTTGCACCAAACACCAACTCTCTTGGAATCGCAACTAACTTACAAGCCTCATCATAGCCTTTATCATCTCTTATCGCTGGAAATTTACTCCCCGATAAAATTATTTATTTATTATTATATGAAAGAGTATTCCGCCTGTCAAGTATTTTGTCAGACAAATTACCAACTATCAACACGCATAAAATGAACCCGGGTTAAATTTTCATTTAATTCTCGCACTTTGATTCTCCATTGCAACAATGCCCGTTGCAATGATTGTTTTTGTCTTCCAAAATCAATTCTTCAACTTCCGTTAAAAGAATCTCCCGCTTAGAACCATCGGAAAACTGGACAATTAGTGATTCTTTAGCCGAATCCGTCTCCAGAATCTTTCCTTCTCGGCCATCAACCCTGACCCTACTTCCGACCAGGGGAAGATCAGCCTTGGTATCCTTTGCATCCCGGTAACAATTGGACTCATACTTTAAACAACACATTAACCGGGAACATATTCCTGATATTTTTACCGGATTTAATGACAGATTTTGTTCCTTAGCCATCTTAATTGATACCGGATCAAACTCCCCTAAAAAGGTGGCGCAGCAAAGCGGACGTCCGCACGGGCCGAGTCCCCCTAACATTTTTGCCTCATCCCGGACTCCGATTTGCCGAAGCTCAATCCGGGTTCGGAAAACGGTAGCCAGATCCTTCACCAATTCCCGAAAGTCAACCCGGCCATCAGCGGTAAAATAGAATATTATCTTGCTGCGGTCAAAGGTATACTCCACATCCACCAATTTCATTTCCAACTGATGCTGCTCAATCTTTTGCAGACAGATATCAAAGGCCTTTTTTTCTTTTTCCTCATTTTCCTGGAGCTGCACTTCATCTGCTGAAGTAGCAATCCGGATTACTTTTTTTAGTGGTAAACTAACTTTTTCGGGCGGTACCAACCGGTTTTCCACGATCACCTGTCCGAATTCGATGCCTCGCACCGTTTCTACTATGACGTTTTGTCCTGATTTTAATACTAAACCGGCCGGATCAAAATAGTATATTTTTCCTGCCTGTTTAAAACGTACTCCAATGACTTCGTACACATTCATCAAACCCCTTTATTTAACCAGTTATCCAATTAAAAATCTCCATGGATTCGTTTCAGTTATCTCTATTAAGCATTTCCTTTAATTCGAACAGCAACACCGGTGAAAAAACTTTCCAACGCCAACCTAAAATTTACATTACTTTCAATTAGTCCTTTGATATGGGCCAGTCTTTCAATAACATAAATCTGTCCATCCAACCTATACCGTTCCGATAAATCGGAAAAAATAGTTTGTAAAAGATTTTCACGGGCCT
>JARKQY010000056.1 GCA_029974635.1 Bacillota bacterium
ACTGCCTTAAATATAATCACCAACTTGTTTTTGGGGATCATTGCCTTGAGTGTTTGGATTCTTTTGCCGATTATCATGGATTACCTGGCGCTTAAAAGCAAATGGGTTCATGATCTGTTGAATGGAAAAGAAGCCGTTCTGGTCAAACAGGGTAAAATCATGGAGGAAAACCTGTTTAGGGTTCGATTGACCGGAGAGGAACTTTTACGGGAACTGCGTTCGAAAAACGCTTTTAACTTAAGTGATGTTGAATTTGCCATTATGGAGACCACCGGCGACATTAATGTCATGCTCAAAGCTGACCGGAAACCGGTTACTCCCCATGATCTGGGACAAAAAGTTGCTCCCCGTGCCGAACCGCAAACGGTAATCCTAGATGGAAATATCATGGATGAGCCCCTGTCAACCATGGGATTAAATCGTGAATGGTTGAAACTGCAATTGGAAAAGATGGGTGTTTCTTTAGCCAATGTTTTTATCGGACAAGTGGACTCCTATGGAGAGCTGTATATCGATCTCTTCGATGATGCGATAATCCTGCCCCAGCCTAAAGTAAAAGAGCTACTTTATGCCAATCTGGAAAAATGTCAAGCTGATTTGGCCGGATTTGCGTTGGAGACACAAAACCCGGAAGCTAGTTCCATGTATAGCCGGAATGCGGAAAAACTACAAACGATTCTTAAAAAGCTGGAACCATATTTACTGCGATAGATCCATGAAATGCAAAACTCTTTATATGGGGCATCTCCCGATGGCATGGGACATAAGCAAGGGATGTGGCAAAAGCGGTAAAGGAGGTGAACCAATGACAGTCGGCACTCAAATACAAAAAGCAATCGCCAGTGTTGAAAGCGTGGCTACCAGCATGAAAACTTTTGCCCTGGAAACTCAGGATCAGCAAGCTAAACAAATGTTTCAGCAACTGGCCCAGACTTTTGACGGAGCGCTCGATACTCTCAAACAAAGGCAAACCTACATCGAGCAGCAGGAACCGCAATATAAAGCGTAAAATTAACCAATCAATTATTGATTTCATTTATGCTGACCGGTTCATGGGAATATACGTATCAAAAAGCTTCAAGCCGAAGAATGGCGGATAATACCCACCGGAAGGGGTAATTATAGATCATGTTAATCTGGACTAGGAGTGTTTCCCATGGAAAAAAAACTATATCCTACCATCGCTGTTTTATGTCTGGTTCCCTTTATCATGGTTTTGGGAAACTCCATGCTGATCCCGGTTCTGCCCAAGATTCAGCAGGAACTTCATGTAGGACTGGTTCAAGTAGGATTATTGATAACCGTTTTTTCCATCCCTGCGGGTATCGTTATCCCTTTTGCGGGAATGCTGTCGGATCGGGCGGGCCGCAAGAAGATCATGTTTCCAGCCTTATTAGTATACGGAACCGGTGGGTTATTGGCCGGGTTATTCGCCATATGGTTTAAAGAAAACGCGTTTCCCTTCATCATCGGGGCCAGGATCATCCAGGGTATCGGCGCCGGTGGAACATACCAACTGGGGATGGCCTTGGCCGGAGATTTGATTCAATCCAATGAACGGTCAAAAATATTGGGTTTACTGGAAGCATCCAACGGTTTAGGGAAAGTCATAAGTCCTTTAGCCGGTGCGGCCGTTGCGTTAATCGCCTGGTATACCCCCTTTTTTGTTTATGGTGTACTGGCCATTCCCATCGGGTTTTTAGTTTTACTTATGGTTAAAGAAGACACTCAGAAACTAAAACAGCAAGTCCAACCGGTTCCAAAATACTTTCAGGATTTGGCCAATATCTTCAAAACCAAGGGTATTCCCCTGATCATCTCATTTGCCAGCGGATTTCTGGCTCTATTCGCTCTTTTTGGATTACTCAGCTTTTTTGCCGATGTTTTGGAGCGACAATTTCATATGGATACTTTCTCCAGGGGGTTAATTCTAGGTATTCCGGTCCTTGTCATGGCGATAACGGCATATATTCTGGGGATCGTAATGCAGGGACAAATAAACAAGATCTTAAAAGGGGCTGCGGTCATTGGCTTGTTCGCCTTGGCGGCGGGTTTGATTTTGTTCTGCCCGTTTAAAGAAGCCTGGTGTCTGATAGTCTCCGCATCCATCCTGGGACTGGGAACCGGAGCCGTCTTGCCCGCACTGAACACTCTGATCACTTCCACAGCCCCTAAAACCGAACGGGGACTCGTGACTTGTTTATACGGAACCGTCCGTTTCTTCGGGGTCGCTATGGGGCCTCCCCTTTTCGGACTGGCTGAAAAAATGTCGCAACCACTTATCTTCTTCACAACCGCTGGAGTCTGTATATTATTTGGCTTTTTATTTCTATTCCTGGTGAACCCAGAAAAAATCATCCCCAAGGAGATTCAAGGTTAGGGATGATCAGATATGCAAACAAGTCAGTAAACATCAAGAATTTATTAGAGTTCCAGCTCCTTGCAACTTAACCAAAGCGCGTCTGGGAAATTAGTCCATAAATTTCAGTCAAAGGTTTTCCTACTGATATTTACCTTTCACCACCTTATTTAGCACCCCGTTCAGTTCATCAAATTTATAGGGTTTAATGACCATCCCTTTAAACCCGTATTGTTCACAATCAGCCATGATGGGATCATTGGCATAACCGCTGGAAACTATCGCAGTTATATCCGGATCGATACCTCGCAGAATGGAGATGGCCTCCCGGCCGCCCAAACCACCCGGGATAGTCAGATCCATAATTACAACATCAAAGGGCTCACCGGCATTTTTGGCTTCCCGATAGATGTCAATGGCTTGAGAACCATTCACCGCCAGTTCAACCCGGTAGCCATAGCAGCGTAACATTTCTCCCACCGCATTGAGAATCTGGATCTCATCGTCCATTAATAATATTTTTAAGCACTTCCTGGCGGCTGCCACTTCGTTCAGTGTTTTGGTATGTTCAGGCGCGGGATAAATCGCCGGAAGATAGATAAAGAAAGTAGTGCCGTTATCCTCCCGGGATTCAACATCAATATATCCGTTATGCTTCTTCATTATCGAATATGAAGTGGTTAAGCCCAGGCCATTACCGTCTTTTTTGGTTGTAAAAAACGGGTCGTATATCTTGGAAAGATTTTCTCTCGGGATACCCACTCCCTGATCCCGGACCGTAATCTTTACATATTTACCGGGCTTTAAATGGGATTCCTCCTCTACCACCATATTTTCGGCGGATATTCTAATAATTCCCCCTTGGGGCATGGCTTGATTGGCGTTGAGGACCAGATTGTGAATGACTTGACTGATTTGCGCCTCATCAATGCTAGCCCCCCATAAATCCTCGGGTATTGCAAAATCAGCTTTGGTATTTGTCCCGCGCAAGACAAATCTGGTTGTATCCTCGATGAGTTCATTCAGTGAAGCATCTTTTTTAACCGGAGCTCCGCCTTTTGAGAAAGTCAGCAACTGTTTAGTGAGTTCACTGGCATTACGGGTGATTTCCACCGTATGTAATAAATATTTCTTATTATCCTCATTTTTTTGCTGTTTCATCAGGGCCAACTGGACATTGGAAAGAATGGCGGCCAAAATATTATTGAAATCATGGGCGATACCTCCCGCCAGAATTCCGAGTGATTCCAATTTCTCAGCCTTTTTTAATTCCTGTTCGGTTTTCTGTTTTTCGGAGATATCTTGAAAGATGATGACTGTTCCTTTCATTCGGTCATCATTGGCCCGAATCGGCGAACTATGAACCGACACGGGTATTTCGTTTAAATCCCGCGTTACTAACACCGGATTGCTTAAAAACTTTTGCGTTGTTAATACGAAAGGTTCACTGGTTTTATCATCAATAATATACAGAACTTTATATAAAGGTTTGCCGAGAGCTTCATCCGGCGTATACCCCGTCAGTTTAGTGGCGATTTCATTTATTAATATGATTCGTTCCTCACGGTCGGTGGCGATTACCCCTTCGTTAAGGGAGTCCAAGGTTACGGATAACAGCTCTCTTTCAGACTCCAGCTCCTTTTCAAACTTAATCCGGTCTGAAATATCGTGAACATATACCGAAAGGCCGTCCGGGGACGGATAGACATGAAACTCAAAGCACTGGCCCAAAGGATTATACGATTCAAAATGAATTGCCGTTTGTTCCCGCATCGCCGTTTGAAAATTTTCATAATAGTCCGGATACTTTTCTTTGGGAAAGACATCCCAAACCGGCTTTCCGATTAACTCTTCTTCCCGGTAAAACAAACGTTTCGCTTCCTTGTTAAGATACGTAATACAAAAATCCTTATCCAAGGAATAAAAAGCATCGGTAATACTTTCCAGGATATTGACGATTCTTTCTTGGGACTGTTGCGTACGTTGGGTAATATCCGTAAAAATAAAAGTAACGCCCGTAAGCTGATAATAACTATCAAATATCGGTGCCAGCGTAGCGGAAAGCCATATCGGTTCATCGGGATTTCGATAAATAATCAATTCTTCGCCGCGGATGATTTCTCCCTGTAAAGCGCGATATAACGGCGTCTCTTGGACTGCATAGGGAGTGCCGTCAGGTTTACAAAAATTTAATTTAACAATGTGCTCGGCAAGGGATAACTGGTAGTCGGCATCCGTGAACCCGGTTAAATTTCGGGCAAATTCGTTAATCCGGATAATATAGCCTTGATTATTATAAATAATAACTCCCGATGCAATGGAGGCAATAGTGGCATCCAACTCGGCCGCCCGTTGTTCGGCCTCATCGCGGGCCTCAATGATAGTATTTGCATATTCCATTATGCTTTTTTCCTCTTCTTTACGTTCGGTGGTTTCGATCGTCACCGATACCCCGCCGATAATATTGTTTTCATCGTCACGGATGGGAATTGCATCGACTTGGATAACTGCTTGCGCGCCATCTCCCCGTATAATGGAAATTTCTTCTCCGATTACGGTTTCGCCTTTGATAATCGAGCGGCAAATGGGCCATTCATCAAGCAAATACGGCCTGCCGTTGGAATGAAATCCTTGAAACTTAAAAAGATCCTCAACGCAGTTTAATTCAGAAGGCAAATATCCCCAAATCTGAGTGAGTTTTTTATTACGAAAAATTATCCGTCCCGAATTCTCGATTACATTAACTCCTACAGGCATTTCTTCTAAGATTTGCCAAAACCAGTTTTGTTCATCTTGCAATCGCTCCAGGAATTGCTCTTGTTTATCCTTTACCATGGGTAAATTGTTTTGGGTTTTTTCCAATTGTTGCCTAATTTTTATCAATTCGGTAACATCGCTCAATGCCAGAATAAATCCTTGAATCTCGCCATTAGCTTTGTTTACCGGATTGAAACTCCAATCATAATAGCTGACACCCTGTCCGGGATATTCCAAAAATCCTTTCGCTTTCACTGTAATACCTTGACCGGTTTCTTTAACCTTAGTGAATATCCGCCGGTACTCTTCATTGGGAAAAATTTCAAAGTAATTATGGCCGATTAATTCCGCTGCTGTATGTCCCGAACCTCTAGAATAGGCGGAATTGACCATCAAGAAGTTATAATTGCCATCCAAATAGGCTAACTGAGTTGAGGCGTTTTCAAATAGATTCTTATACATGGCAATAACATGTTTGGGGTCAGTTTCTGAATTCACCATGGGATAAAATTACCCCCTATGCAATAAGTCATAATAGTCATCCATTCCCGCAGGAAATTTGGGAATTTCATTATCTCAATTATGTATTTCTAGATATAAATAAATTTCTGCAGTCCATAAAAAAAACCTTCTGAATATATGGAAGGAGTCAACGAACCTTACAAAATTTAACTTCCCATTATCATAATAGCAATATATCCAATTTACTTTTAAACTCTGTTATTAACTAAAATAAATATTTGGATAGAATATATAATTATCTTAAAAAGTTTATATAAACACAAACTTTGGGGATAATTTAAAATTGTAACTGCACTAGAATATGGAATATTAATAAGGATTAACATAAGAAAGACTATTTATATTCATGAACACATTTTGGACCGTTCTTAGCGGAACTTGCTTGGGATTAACATTTGGAACATGTATGGTAATCTTTGTCATGGTAAAAATCCTGCCGTGCTTTTCCCCATTAATTAAAAGAACATTCTTCGGAATAACGAACTTGTTGTTGAAAATCTCCTGGCAGGATTTTTTCGAAGCAAACTTGCGCGCCGCCACCGGAAAACCCCTTGACCGGCCCTACGGAGCCAACAAGGGCATTTTCCGGTGGAATAAACTTCAGTTTAATCCAAGTTACTTAAAGAAAAATCCTTTACACTCCGACATCGAAATCAATACCGAGATCGTTTTAGGGCCTCAGGCTCAAAAACCATTGCGTTTAAAAATACCTATCCTCATCGGGGGAATGGCTTACGGCAGCGGTTATAGCCTTAATACAAAAATTGCTTTGGCGAAAGCGGCAACCCTGGCGGGAACCGCCACCAATTCCGGTAACGGCCCATATTTGGATGAGGAACGCCGTTTTGCCCAAAGATTAATCTTGCAGTATTCGCGCGGCTTTTGGGCCAAATCGGAAAAAGTTTTAAAACAAGCGGATATGATTGAGATTGCCTTGGGACATTCCAGCAGAGGTTCGGCGCCGGTGCGGATAACTGGCAAAAAAATCACCATGGAAGTTGCCAAAAGATACGGAACGATTCCCGGTCTGGATGTACTGATGGAGGCGCGGTTACCGGAAGTCGAAGACATGAAACAGTGGAAAGACTTGGTACAAAAAATAAAAGAGGTGACCGGCGGGGTTCCCATTAGCGTTAAATTCGGCGCCAGTCATTATATCGAAAAGGAAATGGAACTTTTTATCGAAGGCGGCGTCGATGTTCTGGCTTTTGACGGAGTGGAAGGCGGCACTCATGGCGGCATGCCGGTGTTTATGGACGATATAGGTCTGCCGGTGTTTCCGGCGCTCTGCCGGGCGGTTAAGTTTTTGAGTGAACATAAACTGCGGCATAAAATATCGTTAGTGGTGGGCGGCGGATTGGTAACTCCGGGGGATTTTGCCAAATGTCTGGCTTTGGGAGCGGATGCGGTTTTTATAGGCACCATCACAGCCCTGGCACAATCCCATACCCAAGTAACAAAGACGCTCCCCTGGGAGCCGCCCCCCGTATTAATCTATAGCAACGGGAGGAAAAAAACAAAGTACGACCCTGATACAGGAGCCAAAAATTTACATAATTATTTTCAGAGTTGTGTGCGGGAGATGGAGGCCCTGGCACGAACCTTGGGCAAAGCCAGTTTACACGCACTGGACCGGACTGACCTGGTGGCTCTCGACCCGGTTTATGCGAAAATCGCGGAAATTGACTTTATGGAAAATCCATAATGGATGAAGTTGAGCATATCTTTCCTAGAAAAGCCTTTTAATTCATGATTAAGTATTATTGCCAAGTATATCCTCCCTTACCATTGGAGAAACTCTAATGGGAGGAGGTGGATTTGGATGAGTTGGCGCGCAATCCATCATGAATTAACCCGTTCTTTCCGGAAAACCAGAAATCCGTTGAAAAGTCCCCAACCGCAGCCGGGACAACTAAGCCCCGGTTTGAGCCAAAATGAACGTCTTTTTCGGGATCTCTTTCAGGATTGCGGCGACATCAGTTTTCACCATTTTAACTTTGGCACCCCGGAACGCCGGGGTCTGCTCATCTACCAGCCAGGCCTGGTGGATCACAAAACCCTAAACGATTCCATCCTCCGTCCATTAATGGAACTTGAAGCCCGGGCTGTTTCCACTACCGAAGCCCTGGGCAATTCCATCATTTATTCGGCAGGCCAAGAAATCGCCACGGAAATCGCTGATATTAGTGAGGGTATCTTGTCAGGCAAAACCGCTTTATTGGTGGAGAACTCCCAGGAAGCCCTTTTGATTGAGACTGCCGGTTTGGAGAAACGGGCTATCGAAGAGTCCAAGGCCGAACTTACTATCCGCGGTCCCCGGGACGCCTTCATCGAAATTCTTCAAGTAAATATGGCGCTGGTCCGGCAGCGGCTCAAAGACCCCCGGCTGAAGTTCCTCTTCTTCCCGGAAGGCCGCCGCAGTAAAACCAAAGTAGCCTTGGCCTATATGGAAGGGATCACCCCGTCGGATCTACTCCGGGAAGTAAAACAACGGCTGGAACAAGTAGATATGGACATCATCCTCGACTCCGGCTTTATTGAGCAGCAGATTGAGGACAAATGGTATTCCATCTTTCCCCAGCTCCAGCTCACCGAACGGCCGGATAAAGTGGCGGCAGCCCTGGCCGAAGGCCGGGTAGCGGTTTTTACCGATACCTCTCCAGGAGTCTTGATGGCGCCGGCTACTTTAAATACATTGATGCATACAGCGGACGATTACTACAACCGTTGGATTGTCGCCAGCTTTATCCGGGGTTTCCGGTTTTTTGCCAGCATTTTTTCGATTATTTTGCCGGCTTTATATATTGCCTTAACATCCTTTCATCCCGATCTTTTACCGACGGATTTTGCGCTGGCCATTGCCTCCGCCCGGCAAAATGTGCCTTTTCCCGCATTTATCGAAGCCTTTATTCTGGAAGCTTTTATCGAGTTAATTCGCGAGGCCGGATTACGGTTGCCCGGGAATCTTGGCCAGGCCATCGGTATCGTCGGCGGCTTGATCATCGGTCAGGCGGCAGTCGCCGCCAACCTGGTTACCCCGTTAATGCTTACTGTAGTAGGCCTCACCGCTATCTCCAACTTTACCATCCCGAACTTCGACGCAGCTCAGGCTGTTCGGGTGATCCGTTTTCTATTAATGATTTTCGCCGCAACTCTGGGACTATACGGAGTTGCTTTGGGTATCATTATTATTTTCAGTCATTTGGTAATGTTGAACAGTTTTAATTATAGTTATCTCTCCCCTTGGTCGCCGCTGGAACCCCAGGATTTGAAAGATTCGCTGATTCGTTTGCCATGGCCTGCCATGCACCAACGCCCCAGTTTTTTGCGACCAAAACAAAAACAGCGTTTGAACGATAAACGGAGTGAAACCCCTCATGATAATCAGACCTAAAAATTCCCGGCGCTATTTTGCAATAGTTCCGGCCGTATTGATCTTCATTATTACAATATCGGGGTGTTGGGATCAGATCGAAATCGAACAGCGTTCTTTTGTGCTCGGAATAGGCATCGACATGCTCCCTGCCAGAGAACTTAAACCGGCACAAATAATGGAACCGGGAGTCCTCCGTGAACAGCTCGATCAAATTCTGGTTACCCTGGAGATTCCCAAAACCACGCAGCTTGGAACCGACCAAAACCAGGGTTATCGCAATGGAGGGAGCGACGACCAAAGTAAACCGGCCTGGACACCTTCAATTACAGGTGTAAATATTTCCCAGGCAATTTCTGAAATTCAAATCCGGAGCAACAATCAAATTTTTATGGGTCATTTACGGTTAATCGCAGTCGGAGATGATCTGGCGCGTAAAAAAGGGCTCCACGATATTCTCGCCTTCTTTTTTCGCGATGTCGAGATCCAACGCAACATTCCTTTCTTTATCGTTAATGGCCAGGCTAAGGATCTGCTGGCATTGATCCCGCCCGATGAGAAGATGGCCGCACTTTATATGAACAATATTACCAGTGTTGAAAATTTTTCAGCCCGGTTATTTTATGACAGTATCGGGAATCTCGCCACTGACCTATACGAGGACGGCAACGCCCTGATCGGCCGGGTGCGTCCCGCAAGCACCGATGCGGTCAGCGGTGGAATCGCCGTTATTAAAGATTGGAAACTAGCCGGGTTTCTCAGTGAGGTTGAAACCTTAGGGGCAAATTTGTTGCTGAAGCGGATTAATCGGGATATCATCACCGTTCAACTGGACAAAAGCAATTGGTATAGCGTGAGAATTTACAACGTCCGCCAAAAAGTTAAACCGCGCTGGAATGGTCATGAGTTGCAACTCCGGTACCATTTCAGCAGCGAGGGCGAAATCGCCGAAGTCCCGAAGGAACGGATGATTACTAAGAACAAAAACGCAATACCCCGCCTGGAAAAATTAGTGGCGCAACAATTAAAGGCGGCGGTTGAATCCGCTTTAATGAAATTACAGCATGAGTACCGGACCGATGCCATCGGCCTCGGGATCTATCTCCGGAAGCACTATCCGCAGATCTGGAAGCAAGTGGGTCCCCGCTGGCTGGAGGAATTTCCCCGGATGAAGGTGGATATCCGGGTCGAACACAAACTGCGCCGAATGGGAGTGTCCTTGTAATGCCAAAAATAAACGACCGGATTGATAATCTTACGCTTTTTTTTGCAATCGTCGCTATTATTGTTGAAACCGGCCTGCTGGTTGCACCCCGGGTGCTCGCCGAGGAAGCCGGAGCCAGTGCATGGTTGTCAGTAATCATCTCCTTCTTTCCGGCTATGGCGGCGGCTTTCCTAATGGTCCGGCTAAGCCAGCTCTTTCCCGGAGAAGAATTTACCGCATATAGCCGCAAAATCATCGGTAAATGGGGTGGTGTAGCCCTTAGCCTCTTTTTTGCCAGCTATTGGATTATCAATAACGGCCGGATCGTCCGAAGTTTTGCCGACATCATCAAAACCACCCTTTTATTTCGGACACCCCTGGAGATCATCATGCTCTCTTTTTTAATTGTAGCCGCCTATCTGGCCCGGGGCGGGATTAAGGCCATCGCCCGTTTCTGTGTGATTGCATTCATTATTAGTATTCCCATTGGCATTATATTAGTATTAACAACCTACCAGAACTGGGATTTCAGCAATCTGCTCCCCATTATGGAAAAAGGCTGGCCAAAAGTGATACTTGCCGGATTGTTGGTCATCGGTCAATCGGAAGGCCTGGAGTCAATTCTTTTTTTATTGCCTTTCGTGAAAAAACCGCAAAAGTCTCTCTCCTATAGCTTGGCCGGAGTTGTTTTCGCCTCTTCATTATTGTTTCTGGTGGTACTGGCTACGTTACTGAATTTCGGAGTAACCGAAACCGTCCGTTTAACCATACCGGGAATCAGTCTAATCCAAAGTGCTGAATTGCCCGGCCGGTTTTTGGAGCGGCTTGGTTCTCTCTATATAACCATCTGGATACTCATTGTCTTCCCCACTGTAGTCGCTTTTCTATACCTTCCCAGTATAGTTCTGGCGCAAACTTTCAAGCTGCCCGAGCCCCGCCCTTTTGTCTTGCTCCTGATACCATTGGTTTATCTCATTGCCATCATCCCCCCTAACTTAATTACGGTCTTTCGATTATCCGAAACGATGCAGTGGATCAACACAGGGGCGATTTTAATACTACCGCTTCTGCTCTATGGAATCGCCAGATTGCGCGGGCTGAAACCGGGAGGCAATGGATGCTAAAAATAATTATGGACTGGTTAAGGGAGTCTTTCGATCTGGCCTCGTTAATGATCTTTATAACGATTAACGCTTATCTTCTATTTATCGATCTTCCCAGTCTCGAACGGCAAAAAATACAAGGAGAGGCGAAGATTATTAAATATTTGGGTTGGGGCGGCATAGCAAGTTATCTAGGGTTGATTATTCTGCATATACTCGGTTGATATTAAGGAACTGGAAAGAACTGTCCCTTTCGGCGACAGCTCTTTCCCTTCGTTATTATCAGCTAATTTACTTCATCAATGAAAGTAATACTTTGTGACCGGTAGCTCTGAACCTGTGATTCAACCTGTGCCGGCGTGAGAATGACATCTTTGGCATGGAACACCCAGTCAACATCCTGAATGTAGGTGCTGGGAGTCAGCGGACCTTCCGCCAGGAACCATAAGTTAAAGTTAATGGTCATATTTTTGCGGGGATAGTATTTACCGTTATGGGTGGCTCTTAAAACACCGTCGATATAATACTTGACTTCCCCGCCTCCTACCGTGATCACCAGGGTACGCCATCCGGCATGACTACTATTGACATAATTGTAGACGTTATCCTTACTCCAAGGATCAGGAGTGTATGTATACCAGGATGACATCCACATCGTCGGACCGGAGACTCCCCAGCCGCCATTGGCCAGATACTCGAAGTCCAACTCGCTATAGTTGGGGTCATTATTGTAATCCAGCGGTGAGATGGCAAAGAATGTTTCGTTGATGGCGGCGCCGTCGCTTCCGGAGGTTGGCGTATCATAAAACCTCACCCGGGCCGCATAAGTGCCGGCAAAGTATTTCCGTTGACTGGTATACACTTCCGACTGAACGGTATTGCCGCCGGAACCACCGGTCGTCGCGGAAAGCCGCATCATCTTATTGGAGCCGGATTCGGTCGGAAATGTGACATTCCCGGCCGACCAGGAACAACCACCGGGTCCCGGTCCTCCTGATCCGGTTCTTACCGACCATCCGTGCCCGGATAAGTTGGAGTCACCGGAACCGGTATAATTGAAGTCGTCAAACATCCGTTTCCCGCCGGGAACTCCCGTTGGCGTCGGTGTTCCTGGCCTGGTCGGCGTTGGTGTCGCCGCCCCACCGCTGCCGGTCCAGACTTCCACTTCCACATAGTGGTTATATTCATTGGAAGAGCTTCCGTTGGAGTAAAGCCTTACATATCTGGCGTTTACACTATTGAAGGTAATGGACTTACCGGCGCTGCTCTCGGCATATTCCGCATCGCTCCCGGCTCCAAATCCCAAACTATTGTTGGTATCGTTATTGAATACCGTGGTAACGCCGCTGCTGAAACCAGAGTTATTGGAGACCCGGATCACCACATCTCGATAGGTACGGCCGTCACCAAAATAGTGCCATAGATTAATTTTATTAATATTATAACTCTGGCCCAAGTCGATCTGGATCCATTGGACTCCCAGATCGAGCCCGAAGAAATTGTTAGTATTCTTGTTACCGTCGGTTACTACCGCACCAAGTGCTCCTACGCTGGAAGTGCCGCTTTTGCCCAGCGCCACATTGGTACTGGATCCGCCAGGAGTTGGGGTTGGTGATGCGGTTCTGGTCGGTGTCGGAGTAGCCGCACGAGTCGGTGTCGCAGTGACCGCTCTCGTTGGTGTCGGGGTCGGCGCCGTACCGCCGCTGGTCCAGACTTCCACTTCCACATAATGATTATACGCATTGGAAGAGCTTCCGTTGGAGTAAAGCCTTACATATCTGGCGTTTACACTATTGAAGGTAATAGACTTACCGGCGCTGCTCTCAGCATATTCCGCGTCGCTCCCGGCTCCAAATCCCAAACTATTGTTGGTATCATTATTGAATACCGTGGTAACGCCGCTGCTGAAACCAGAGTTATTGGAGACCCGGATCACCACATCTCGATAGGTACGTCCGTCACCGAAATAGTGCCATAGATTAATTTTGTTGATATTATAGCTCTGGCCCAAGTCAATCTGGATCCATTTGATTCCCTGATCGAGCCCGAAGAAATTGTTGGTATTCTTGTTACCGTCGGTTACTACCGCACCAAGGGTGCCTTCGCTGGAGGTGCCGCTCTTGCCCAGCGCCACATTAGTACTGGATCCGCCGGGTGTTGGAGTAGGTAATGCGGTTCTGGTCGGTGTCGGGGTGGCTGTCGGTGCCGGTGTCGCAGTCGGCGTCGGTGTCGGATTCCCAGCCGGAGTCGGTGTGGGACTTGAAACCGGGGGGTTACCGATTGTGTCTTTGCGGGATAATGAATGATTCCGGTAATAGTTTACATTACATTCCACTTGAGACGGAGGCATGATCCGGTCTTTGGAATAGTAGACCCAATCAATATCTTCAATGTACGCCCGTTGTTCACTTCCGCCGGCCCATACTCCGTCGATGAACCAAAGGTTAAAAGAGAGAAACATGGGTGTTTCCGGTACATAAATACCGCCGTGAGTCGCTAATAACTGACCGTCGATATAATACTTAACCTCAGTGCTGGTGCATTGAATTACGCAAATATGCCAGCCTTCAAAGCTTTTCCTGGTGGAATTGCTAATCCTGGTGCTGGCAGTTTCCCAGGTTGTATTCCACATGGTATTACCGGGTATTCCCCATCCGCCGTTGGCCAGATATTCGAAATCCATTTCACCATAATCCGGACTGCCTTGTAAAGTCCAGGGAGAAATGGTGTAGAAAGTTTCAACAATCTGATCGCCATCGGGGCCGTAAGCAGGAGTATCGGTAAATTTTACTCGCGCGCCGTAAGTGCCATACAAAAATTGCCGGGGCGCCATAATCTCGGCTTGCACCGTATTTTCACCCTGTCCGTTAGTGGTTGCCGTTAACCGCAAGAATTTATTTCCGGTCAAGGCAGGATCGGTTACGAAGGTTACATTATTCTTCGACCAGGTGCAGCCGCCCGGACCCGGGCCTCCGGTTCTGTCGCTGACTTCGTAACCGAAATCCAATAATGCCTGGTCGCTGCTGGTATTATAGATATTGAAATCATCAAAAAAAACATTGGCCGTGTCATACCCGTACGGATTTTCCGGCAACTCCGTCGGCTGAGGCGGAGGCGGCGCAATCATGTTCCAGGCGTTACCCGATACGTCCGCGGGTTCCTCGTTGACATTATACCATTTCGCTTGCCATGTAGCACCGTTGTGCATCACAATATCGCCGGCCGAATAAGCCGTGCCGGCATTCCATTCCGGATAATCGGCTGCAGTGGCTTTCGGAATCATATTTACCGCCAAAAAACCCGTGATTATCGCTAAAGCTACCAGGCAACCGATGATAATCATCCGGTGTTTACATAGAGTAGAAGTTCGATTGTTTTTCATTCCGGTTCTTTCCTCCATTCTTTCGTTAGGGTTTGAAAATGTAAAAACTTCATCACTTGGGATTTACCAAAAATATAAAATTTCTTCGCATTCCCGGCAATCACCTCCTCCAACTGCAGTCTCCGAATTCTTACGGGTAACATCGCCCAGTAGAGCGTCACGTAAATAAACTGCCTTCAAAAACAACAAAATGACGCTCTCCTTAAGTAATTCGGTACAGAAAAATTTGGTATTTATTTATGTAATAAGTTACAACTCCTCCGGTGGTTTAACATATCTATTGAAAATGCCATAAAGCTTCAATTACATGTTGGTCTTCGTTGTAGAATAGGCTACTTTTGCCACCGGTGTAATAGTTATGGGAGAGAAAAAACCTCACCCGACAACCAAAGATGAGGTTTTTTCCCAAGAATCAGAGGAGGAGGAGAATTATTTCTTCTTCTTCTTGTAGAAGTCGTCCAGAGTCTTTTGGAGACCGGCATCCAATTTATTGAGGCAAGCATCAAGGGATTCTTTATCATTCAAATACGGCTGCAAGGTATCCTGGACTACTTGATACCATTCCTCCCATACCGCATTCTCACCCATGGTATCGGCATATTTCATGCTATCCAGATAAGCCAGGCTATGCTCCGGTTTGTCAATCTTTTTCAACATGGCTTGACAAACCGCGTTATTCGCCGGTAAGGCCTCCCCGCCTGCTGCATATAGCGTCTGTCCCTTTTCACTCATATAAAACTTGATAAACTCCCAACCGGCATCTTTTTGCGCCTTGGAGGCCGCCTTGTTCAGAACCCAGCTATTGGCCACAATGGCGCTGTAGTGAGTGCCTTTGGAGCCCGGCCCTTTAGGGATAATTTGAATATCATAGTTAAGGCCGGCCTGGTTGCTATCAATCCGGCGGGAGAAATTATCCATCCACATGGCGATATATTTGCGCGCAAAATAGGTATGATAAGCTGGAGTTAATGCTCCCTCGGCGTCTTTCAAGGTTGGAGAGATTTTATACTTATACCAGGTATCATGCATAAATTGCAAAGCGGCTCTCACTTGCGGATCTGTTTTTACCGTGCTCTTGGTACGGCTTTTATCCATAAGATCTCCGCCGAACATCCGGATTAAGCTGTACCATCCCCAGCGGATGTGATTTGGGAAACAAAGCCCCCATTGAGTGATTTTACCGTCAGCGCCGGTAATGGTCAACTTTTGGGCTGCCGCCACCATATCGTCGAGAGTCCAGTCGGCGGCCGGATATTTCACACCGGCTTTATCAAACATGTCTTTATTGTAATATAATACTTGAATCTGAATTCCTTGCGGAACGGCCCAAGTTCTCCCTTGCGGGTCCTTCACCGCATCCAAACCGGAGTACTTATCTTTGCTAAAAATTTTGATCCGGTTCGATAAATTCTCCAGTATGCCCCTGGCTGCATAACCTTGGATGTATACACTGTCAAGCAGATAAACGGTGGGGCCGCCGCCGGCAGCTAGTTCCGCCTTCAATTTCTCATAATGGCTGCCCCAATCCGTCCAGTTAATCTCTACTTTAATATTGGGATTGGCCTTTTGGAATTCATTAATAATACTTGCCATATTCTGAGCCGGTTGTTCATCAGCGTAGTAAGCGATACGGATCTTTACCGGTTGCTTGGCAAAACCAAACGGCATTACCGATAGACAGAGAACAGCAATAAGTATTGCGATGAATAATTTTTTCAATAACTTTCACTCCTTTTTTTCTTTTGGATTTCAAGCATTTCCAGTTGAAATGTTTCCGCTCACCCCTCCTTACCGTGGTGGAATATTTATTTCTTACCCTTTTAATCCGGTGGTTTGAATGCCCTGAGTAAAGTAACGCTGCGCTACGATGAAGATGATCAACACTGGAATAATCAGAAATAAATCGCCGGTAACCTCCAATTGCGGCTGCGGCAAAAATTGACTGCTCGCAATCAACCGCAGACCCAGAACGATGGTATACAACGATTTATCACTCAGATATATCAAAGGGCCCATAATATCTCCCCAGGTGTTTTGGAAAGAGAGAACCGCCAAAGTTATCAAAACCGGTTTGGCCAATGGCAAATAAATTTGATAATATAGCCGGAACGGACCGCATCCGTCGACTGTGGCCGCTTCGCTCAATTCCTCGGGAATGGTCATGAAAAATTGACGCAATAAAAAAATTCCGAAAGCATTGCCGAAAAAGGAAGGTAAAATTAGCGGCAAGTGGGAATTATACATCCCCAAATTCTTAAAGATAATAAAGGTTGGTATCAGGGTTACCTGAGTCGGAATAAATATGGAGACCAGGATAAAGCTGAACAAAAGATCCCGGCCGGGAAACTTTAGGCGACTCAAGGCAAAAGCCGTTAAACTGCAAGACAATAACGCGCCTATTGTGGATAAAACCGTTATTTTTACCGTATTAAAAAAATACTGGCCGAAATTGAGACGCGTTAGCACCTGAATATAATTCTCCCAATGAAACGGCCGGGAAAACCAGTCGGCATTGAAAAAAGTGGTTGAATCTTTTAAGGAAGCGGATATGATCCAGATGAACGGGATGATCATCACCAGCGCCCCCGCCATCACCAGGAGAAAACCGAGGATTTCAAAAACGGAAATCCGGGATCGCTGTTTTGACTTTTGCCGGAGTACTTTCTTCATCATTTTTTCTTCCATTATCTTTACGTCTGTTTCATTGATAGTCATCACCTTACACCTCCGCAAATCATAAAAGCCGGAAGCTCACGGGGAGCGGGCCGGAGTCTAATAATGAACCCATTTCTTCTGCAATTTATTTTGAATTAACGTAACCCCACCGGTCAAAACAAACAGTGTCCAGGCAATGACTGAAGCATAACCCATTTTAAAGAACGTAAAACCCTGAACATACAGGTAAACAGGCAATGAAATATCCAGTTGCCCCGGCCGCAGACGGTTATAAACCATTACATAAGTCTGATCAAAATTTTGAAACCCCCATAAAGTGGCATAGATGATAACGAAAAAGGTTGTCGGGGAGAGCATCGGGAATGTAATATGCCGGTGTTTTTGCCACCAACTGACCCCATCGATATCGGCCGATTCGTAGAGTTCATGGGGGATGTTTTGCAGACCGATAAAAAATATAAACATCATGTACCCGGTAGCTTTCCAGACGTTTACCATAACCAAAGCCGGAATCTGCCAGGGAGAATCACGGGCCAACCATGGTATTGCATCCAGTCCCAACTTCGAAAGCAAAATATTGATGGGGCCGATATCGGTGTTTAACAGCCAAAGCCAAACAGTACCGATTACGAACCACGGGGCTATGGAAGGAAAGAAATAAACCCCCCGTAAGCATGTTAACAGCTTCCCCCGGAAAAATCGTACCGATTTGTTTAGGATTATCGCCAGAAACAAAGAAACCACCGTTAAAAGCGGCACATATAACACGGCATAATAAATATTATTTAAAAGCGCGCGGCTAAAATCCGGTTCCCGGAGCGCCCTTAAAAAATTATCATAATTGTTCCAATGCATTACCGGGTTAATCAGATTATAATCCATAAAGCAATAATATAATGACATGCCTACCGGGATGATCAGAAAAACAATGGCTCCGATAATATATGGCGAAGCAAAAAGATATCCCGTCAAATACTCTTTCCATTTGCTTTTGCGCTTGGTCTTCGCCCATACTCCCGGTTTTTCCAAGAAAACTTCATCGATATTCATCCTTAGGTCCGACCTCCTTCTTTAAAATATCCATTTACAAAAGATTAAAAATCTTTACCGGATAGCAGCTCTTGCTATAAATGCGCCCTCCGATCAAAATCCAAAGATAAATGCTATCCTGATTATAACCTAAATTTCGGTGCATATCTTGAGGCAGTAATCATTTTCTATATTGATCAGCTACACAAAAGCAATGACAGTTGTCATATGACACCAGTCATCAATCAATGAACTTTTTGCTATTTAATGGTATCGATCCGTTCAATCCGGTGTTTCCGGTATCCGGCGACGATTTGGACGACCTGTTCGGTTGTAAGTACCGTATCCTGAACGAAACAAACCCAATCAATATCTTCTTGATAAATGCGGGTTTCATCGGAATCCAAAAGCCCCCCGTCGATGTACCATAGATTAAAGTTGATACTCATCGGAACTTTGGGATAATACTTGCCCGTATGGTCCGCTAGCATATTACCGTCGATATAATATTTGACATGTCCATCCTTAACCGTGCATACCAGCGTATGCCATCCGTCAAGCGAATTTTCCTGACTGTTGAAAACCCGATCCCCACTCCCTTGTTCAAGGATGAACCGGATCCAAGTGGTTTGATAAAAGGCCGGGCCGCTGGCACCCCATCCCCCGTTCGGCAAGTATTCAAAATCGATTTCGCTGTAATTATCATCGCCTTCCAGACCTAAGGTTATGGCGAAGAATGTCTCAACGACATAATCTCCAACCGGGCCCAAAGCCGGTGCATCGTTAAACTTAACCCTGGCTGCATAGGTGCCTTCATAAAACTTGGCTTGATGATATACCTCGGCCTGGCTCGTGCCCGAACCGGAATTATTGGTTATTGCCGTGAGCCTGAGCACCTTGTTGCCCGGCTTATCGGGATCATTAATAAAAGTTACATTGCTTTTCGACCAATTGCAGCTGGCGACTCCGGGCCCACCTCCTCCTTCCCTTGCTATCCATCCCATTTTAATGAAGTGCGGATCATTGGCGCCGATGTAACCAAAATCATCAAATAAAATTCCTTTTGCTGCATCCAGGCCGTTAATTCCGCCTTTCCCACCGGCAATTCCGTAAAAAATTACAGATTTTAACAATGCTTTTAAGTGATGTAATAACCGCATCTGCGCCCCCCCAAAAAAAATAACATAAACCGGGATAATTGCTTACAAATAGACTTTTAATGCGACGATCTTCTTCCCCCGTTTATCATTGCTGAAGATTGGGTCATCGAATGCCAGCTTGAATTGCCCGCCGGTTGGCTGGAGAGGACTCCCGGCCACTAGGATTCTTTTCTCTCCCGGGCGAGAGTCATCCCGATAAACTTCCATATCAATATAGACTTGATAGTGTTTTCTCCGGTTGGAGCGCTTTCTGGCCTTAAATATCAACTCTCCGTTTTGAACTCCGTTTCGCCAACGGCAGGGAACCGAAGGATTAAAGCAAAAATGATCCATTTCCGCTTTAATCCCCAGCATATCCACGAGAAACCGCATTCGCCAAGCATGGGAACCGCTGAAAGGATAATAAGGCTCCTTTCCGTAATCGGGATTTTCGGGGATGGCGGTATAGTTGCTATGATAGATACTTGGATTGCTGGAGACATCGGGTATCCGGTTTTCATTGGTCAACA
The DNA here is from genome assembly GCA_029974635.1 of Bacillota bacterium. Classification (GTDB taxonomy): domain Bacteria; phylum Bacillota; class UBA4882; order UBA8346; family UBA8346; genus JAEZJQ01. The sequence continues at coordinate 20,075 of JARKQY010000056.1, forward strand.
ATAAAAAGCTCGCGTAAGCTTCATCAACATCCAGGCTTAACATGGCTCTCGCCCAAAAAAAGGCGCCATGCTGGTATACGGATCCATTTTCAAAATGTCCTTTGGCTTGATCGGCAATCCGGCCGACAGCAGCGGCGCTCATTTTTGAATAAGGGGTTAACAGCTTGTGCCCGAAAGGAGTTTTAAGTTCATTCATGGCATGGATGACTGAATTTATTCGCTCCTCCGGGACAATGCCGCTTAAAATGGCCCACGAATTTTCGTTAAGATGTTTCTTCCCTTCGGTATTCACCGATGAGCCCACGGGTTTACCTTGATTATCATAACCGAAAATGTAATATCCTTCCGGATCCCATCCTGACGTATTAATCGCCGCAGTGATTTGGCTGATCAACTGTTCCAGATACCGGAGAACAGCTTGATCTTTCCTCCATACAGCCAGTTCCCTCATTTTTTGGGCCGCGTAAACCAATAATTCGGAAAGCCATACACTTTGACTTTTATCGCCCCGCAAACCGTCCAGGGCATCATTCCAGCCGCCGTAACCAAGCTTGCATAGCCCGTGTTCCCCAAGATTATCTTCATAGACGCTTTTAATCGCCAACAAGAGGTGCTCATAAACCGGTTTCCCGTCTTCGGAGGAAAGTGTTTGATAATCCTCTTCGAGAAAACCGACTGTCTCATCCAAAATATCAAAGTCGCCGGTCTCTTTGATATAAAGTACCACCAAGTCATGCATCCATAGTTGGCAGTCCATGAAATCCCTCAAATCGTGCAGATTGGAAAATTTGGAAATTTGACGGGGTATCCGACCGTTCCGGTATTGATATTTCAAGAGATACGGCAGCATTAACTTGACATATCCGGGTTCAAAAATGCAATTGGCCAACAAATATTGGAAAATATCCCGGGAACCGATATCATACGGGCAATTAAAACGGGAAATAAGAATGCTCTGATATTTACCCCAAACGTTAAATGTCCGGTTGATTTCCGGATCCGGTATTTGAATTAGATATGATTGGAATATATGATCCCAATCTTGCTTGACCTTGGCCAGCTCAACTTCGGCCCGTCCCGCATTTAACATCGCTTTCCAGCTATCGATTTGTTGTTTGACATCGTCAGCCGGTTCAATGGCCGCAAGGGCCAGATGAATCTCTTTGCATTCGCCCGGTTCCAGCTCGAGCCGGTATTGAAAGACACCGACCATTCCTTTTAGCGGTTGTTTGGCTTGGTTGTTGGATAATTTTTCCTGAAAGACCGCCGCCGGATAGATGACGGCAGCGCCAAAACCATGATAGGAATCCCCGCTGGTATCGAAGGATAACGGCTCTTCGCCGGAGATGAATGCCCCCCAACGCGGAAAGGCATTTTTTATATCCAAATTCTTGGCCAGGATAGCGTATGCTTCAGGGTAATAGACGGCTTCACTGACCGCCATTCCAACAAAATAATGACCGGGATGGCTATCCAGCCCGAAATTGATCTCCGGATACAACTGAATGGTCCGTTTTTCGCCGGAGGTATTTTTTACGGCCACAGTCCAAATCTCGCCGGGCAAACTTTCCGGGACAAATATGCGAAAACCGGATTCCAATCCATCCCGGGAGGACCGGATTATGGAATAGCCGGCGCCCTGTTCACAAAAGAAGGCGTCATAATCTTCAGCGTCCAATTTGCCGTTGGAATGAAAGAAGTTAGGCTGCGGATTGATGCAGAAAACGTGCCCCTGCTCATTCTTTACCCAGACATTCCGGGTATTCCGATAAACTTGGGAAACATGCATATAGTTTTCATTGCCGTTCAACTTACTGATTGAACCAAATAATACGGAGTCCAGGGATAATACTCCGGCGCCATCCTGCCCCACTACGGAAACTGCAATGTTCCGGATCTCCTGTTTCAAGTTAAGCAAGTAATGAAACCATCCTTTGGGAGGATGCAGCTTGTGGATTACGTGGGTGCTGCTTATCAGGTACCCATCCGAAACCCGGTCCGTAAAATGAGAATAACGCTCCCTCAACTGCCGGATTTCCGCCCCCGCTACCCCTTTAAATTGAGGTTCCCCGGTTCTTAGATTATTCCGGATTTTTTTAAGGACTGTCTCATATCCCTGTTGCTCGGTTTTTCCTTCCAAAAATCGAAGCGATTTTTCCACTTTCCTCTCCTTAATAAAGCGAAGCTTTATTTTAAAAATTATCTATGATAATTACAATACCAATGACTGTATTTCATACCAAATCTGTTCTGATTATAACGTAACCGAACCATAACTTCTTGAAGCAGAGATCACTTTTTTATCATGACACGCGGCATCAAAAAAATGACCCGGATCATATGATCCGGGTCATAAAAACAAAAACAATTAAATAATGAATAAAGCGCATTTAGCCGGTAAAGAATACTCCTTGGGAGGTGGGTATCGAAATGTCAAAAATCTATTGTAGTATCGATAATTGCCATTACTGGGATCAAGGAAATTATTGCAATGCTTCTGCAATCATGGTTACTTCGGATTCGTACGCCAATCAGGCTCCGGAGGCTATGGATGCTCCAAAACATGCTGAATTCCCTCAAATGCACGCCGATTCGTGTATGGAGACTTGTTGTAAAACCTTTGTTCATAAAGATTCGGAATGAAGTGAAGGTAGGCCGGTCAAATCCAACATGACCCCTATGCTTTAGGAACAGTTAGGCGGAGCCAGCGGTGAGGGAGGATAAATTTTTGATGAACAATATCCATCCGGTACAGCAAATTAGATAATTGGTAGACGGAGTCCCAATGTTACTCATACTTGAGGACTCCGCCACTTTCACATGGATCTGGCAAGTAGCTTCAAAATGGTTCCGATACGAACTTGCGGGATCGAGGTTTAATTAGCGGAATCACTCCCGCTAACCAATATACCGGATTTCCACCGGTAAATCCACCTGCCGTCATTTATCTCCTGCTTTCCGCTTTTTCCGGTTGACCGCTACAAGCCTAACTATTCCGGTCGTTACAACCGCCCCAATGATATCCAATAAAACATCCTCCAGTTTGCCTAAACGGAAAACCGTTAAACTTTGGGTGTATTCATCCAGGGCGGCAATGATTGCCGCGGCAACTAATCCCCAAATGAACGGCCTTTTACAGTTCCATAAAAAGAAATGCAGGACTAAGTTTAATTTTCATGCTACCCACCCCCATATGAATTTTTACCAAACCATTCAGATCCGACAGGTATATCGGAGCGATTTTTTACTCATAATGACCGTATTATAGATTTTTTCAGCGATACTTTCAAGGAGGGTTGAGCATGTCATTTCAACATCTGTTTACCTTGCCGCGTATCAAAATTGGAGCAATCTTATTATTGGTATTGTTATGCCATTTTCACCCCAGACAAGCAGTTTTCGCGGCGGATTTGATATCCTTTCCCCCATCGGACAGTTCGGGTATTCTGGGAATTATCGATATACATAACGAACACTGGCATTTTTATCTTTCGTCAGCATTAACCTTGCAATCCGATCAAAATCATGTTTTGGAGGTCAACCAGGCATATGCGGATTGGCAACCGGAAAATTTCGGAGTAAGCCTGGGACGAAAAATCATCGCATTTGGTCCGGGGCGCTATGGCTATCCTATCTTAGGGCCCCTGAGGACCGGAGAACCGGCTCCTTTGAATACCGGTTTTACCGCGGCCGGTTATGATCAAGTCGGTTATAACTTTACCTGGGGAAAGCTTACATACCAGAAATTTTTCGCCAATGTTACCGAGTCCGGTTTCCGCCTGCTCCTTGGCCAAAGAACCACTTATGACTTAGGCCGATTTTCTTTTGGTTTTTCAGAAGCCGCCCTGACCAATCAACAAGCTCCGGGATATATTTACCTGCCGCTGCCGTTTATCCCGGTATATTTCTATCAATTTTTAGGATACCATGTTTTTAAAATTCCGGGGACGAATGCCTCCATTAATTCAGCGGTTGATTTTGATGTTACCTGGCGGCCGTCGGCCAATGTAAAGCTTTATGGGGAGTATTACATCGATGATCGTCCCTGGCCCAGGCTAGACCGGCAAACCAATCAATGGATTATCCCGGAATGGGACAAGTGGTGGTGGAAAGTCGGCTATCAAGCGGGCTGGGAATGGAAAAACGCCTTTAAAAGCCCCATTCTTACCTTGTATGGAGAATATACCCGGATTGGTCAATATACTTATACCAGTTGGCACCCGGGGGAATGGACTCCGGGACTGGATTGGACTTATCAAGGCCGCTATATCGGCGACTGGCTAGGGCCCGACGCGGATCGTTTTAATTTAGAACTGGTTTGGAGTCAGACTCCTCACCGGCAATGGAGTTTTGCATACCGGCGGATTAGGCGCGGCGAAGGCAAGATTGGCGACCATTGGTATTATGTACCGGGACAAACTGAGGTTTTCTTGACCGGAGTGGTGGAAACCAGCGACTCGCTAACGGTAGGGATAACCCGAAAGAGTGGCAACAACCAGCTTGGTTACAGTATTGGACTTGCTTATATTTATAACGCGGAACATATTCCCGGCAATTGCAGATGGCAGCCGCAAGCAACGTTGAATATGGTATTCAAGTTGCAGTGATTGTTTTTTAGACTATCTGCTCCAATGGTAAAAAGGAATCCCTATTCTCTTTTCCTAAAAACAAGTCTTCATATTCGGTTACGATCTTCCCCCAGGAATAATTCTCATATATTCGCTGTTTTGCTTTTTTGCCCAGTTTCACAATTTGGTCTTTGGAATACAACTCCACATCGCCGACGACGCGAGCCAACGAGCCTTTTTCTTTGGTAAAATAAATTGCGCTATCGCGTCCGACTTCTTTGTTAAAGGAAACATCAAGCAGTATATTTAACTGGGTACTGCCCATGGCTTCCAATAACGATGGGTTGGTTCCGCCGACTTCATGCCCATGGATATAGGCAAATGAATCTTCCCTGATTTTTTGTAAAAGCCCTTCCTCATAAACGGTTCCCACAAATTTAATCCGGTTATCCGTATTAAAACCGGTATTTTTTAATAACTTCCGATAAAATTTATTCTCTTCCAAATTCGTGATAAATACCAAGTCCCGCTTGGATTTTGAATTCATGAATTCACGGATAATGATTTCGTAATTATTTTCCGGGACAAATCGCCCCACCACCAGATAATAGCCACCGGGATGAAGTTCATGAGCGGCATACCAATCAGCGGCCTTCCCGGCGGTTTCATTCAAAGATCCGGTAACCGTACCGTAAGCGATATGAACAGTGCGCGGATGATATTGAGAATATTCGGCTGCGATGTATTCCTTAATGGCAACAGCGTCGCAAATCAATAAATCCGCATGTTTAACCATCAACTTCTCGGAATATTTCCAATAAGCCTTAATATACCGGTTCCATTTGCCGCGTTTCCATTCATGACCGTCGGGGTTTACGAAGATGTTCACATTCATCTTTTGGAGCAACCACTTATAAAAACCGATAAACGGACCAATTCGGCAGGCCAGTATATAAATGATGGAATCGTGCAGGTTATTCTTTCGAATATATCTCATGCATTGACAAAGACTGGCTAGATCATATAAAACCGCTCTGGCGCTCCCCAGGTTCTTTACAATTACACTGAAACACCGGGCTTGATGATATTCAAATTCAGCCGCCGTTTTTGCCAGGCACGAAACATGATATTTGATATCCCGGCTTGATTTATTCTTGATAAGGTTTTCCACAAAAGTTTCAAATCCGCCGTACCGGGCGGGAATTCCTTTCGAACCGATGATAAAGACATTGGTCATGAATGGACCACCTTTCATTTTTGTCAATAATCTTTTATCCAAACGAATCAATCTATAGTTCAAAATTTAGGCGCCCCGGGTTAGCCTGCGGCTTTTCACTTTTGATCTGGCGACGGACTCCCCGTATATCCGCAACAATTTTTGATAATGATTTTCCGCGTTAAATTCCCGTTCCAGTTTCATCCGGGCATTTTTCCCATATCCCACAATTAAATCCGGATTATTGATCAGTATAGAAATTTTGGCGGCCAGTTCCGCGCAATTCCCTTTTTCAAAAACGAGTCCGGTCCGGCCATCCTCAATCAACTCCGGTATGCCTCCAATATTGGCGCCGACGACCGGTTTCCCGTAGGCCATCATTTCCAATAACGAATAGGGATTGTTTTCATACCATTCCGATGGAATCACCCCAAACATAGCGCCTTTAATCAATTCTTTGAGTTCATCCCCGGACCGGTATCCCAATAGTTGAATCCGGTTTTGCAGCTTGTGCGCTACAACATATTCCTTGAGCTCGTTTTCAAGGGGCCCTGTTCCGATGATGATAAGTTTCGCATCACTTACAAGTTCCGCAGCCTTGATTAATGTTTTCAATCCCTTCTCTTCGGACAATCTGCCGAGGTAAATAAAATAACCCCGGTGTTCATAACTGGGAGTGATTTCAGCCGCTTTGATGAAATTGGGCAGGTAAACTAGCTTATCAGCCGCAAATCCGAATTGAATCAGTTTTTGCCGGTAAAATTCACTGGGGACAATGATCCGATCAACTATAGTATAGGATCTGCTCAATAATTGAAAATACATTTCAATGGTATTGACTAGGCTTTTCAAATAGGAATTTTTCACGCATCGGTTCAGGAAGCAATGGTAGTAGCGGTGATCTTTACAGCGTTCGCAAACATTATTACGGCAAAGCATTTTATAGTTGGGGCATATAGCTTTCAAATCGTGAGCCGTATACATGATAGGTATCTTACGGGCTTTTAGCGCTGCTAGAATGGATGCGGATAATTGATGCTGAAATATATGTAAATGGGCAATATCCGGCCTCTCCCGTTCAATCAGCGCGGCGATTTTTCGCTTGGCTTCCCAGGAGTAAACGATTTTAAACGCCAGTTTTAATTTGGTGAAGAATCTTTTCTCATGGTGATAATCAATATTTTCTACAAAAAAATCCCGGTACGGTGAATCGAAATTCAACTCATCTTTCATCGCAAAATCAACCGTTTGATTCCCATGTTGTTCCAATAAATCTTTTAATGCGAAAAAATAGGTTTCACTGCCCCCTTTGATATAGTAAAATTTATTCACCTGCAATATCTTCAACAAAGTCATCCAACTCCCCTAAGTAAATTCATTGGACTTTGACTTTCAGCTTCACGCTTCCAGGCGGATTGCCGCTTCATCGTTATAAAATATCTTTAAGATCAAATCGTGAATTTCTTCAATATGAATTACTTTACTATCACCAATGGCGGGATTCTTTTCCGAAAAAATAAAAGTGCCGTACCTTCTGTGACCGCCCGAAAGATTACTATGAAACGGATTGATGCCGGTAATGTTTCGGGTGAATAAACTGCGATTCACACCATATTCATCGTTTAATTTAAAAATGATATTGGGAAACCTCTCGATATTCCTGCCCTTATAAATTTCCTCACGTTCGCCGACCCATTCCATAATGATCTGGTTGGTTTTAGGATCTTTTACCCGAGATAGTTCCAGGATTAAACCGTCTACTAACGAACGGTACTCCGTAGCACTCAACCGGTCCTTATGGATGACAATACCGCCATACGGGTTCATTCCGGCGAATCTGGGCACGAAAATCCCGTCGGATTTTATGATATGACTGCTATCTTTCAACTTTTTAGCTCCGGGAATCTTTTTGGCATATTTCAATACATATTCTGTGATATCTAATTTAAAAAACAGATCCAATGCCAAGTTCTTCGTAACTTCGATCAGCGCATTGATATTTCGTTGCGCTGTAATATATTTTTTGCGGCGCAGCCATTCATTTATATTAAATGTTTTGGTTACCCTTTGCTGGTGGCCGTGATCGCTCATCAAAATCAAACCGTATTCATGCCCGGCGACTTGCCGCATTATTCCTACGAAACGGTCAACCTCCTTATAGATATCAATAATCACTCTTTCATAGGGATTCCGCCCGGGATATTTGGGATCGGTTTTGTCGGTAAATTTCCAATAAAAATGTTTAATCCGATCGAGCGTCAATAACCCATAAAAAAACAAGTCGGATTTCTCCGTGCTGAAAAGCTTAACGGCCAAATCATTTTGTCTCCGGGTTAACTCCATGGTATCCCTTAAAAATTTTCGGTAGCTTGATTTGGCAGGAAAATCAACCACTGCTCCCAGCGGTGGAATAGCATTCCTTGCTATCAGATCGGGCCGGTTGCTGGAGACCGCTCCGGATTCAAAAATCGGACCGCTGATCATAAACCCATTAACTTCCCAGCTCGGGTAGGCTAAAAACGGATTTAAAACACCCACCCGGTATCCTTGATTGGAAACCTTGTCCCAAAAAGTGTTGCCGCGAATAATACTGGCATCATAATGAATATCTTTTTGCTTTAATTGCAAATAATTGAAGGATTCAAAAATACCGTGTTCCCCCGGATTTAATCCGGTATATATGGTTGTCCAGGCTGGAATTGAATCAGGAGGGAATACGGAATCCAGCCTTTGAAACTGTCCCTGTTGAATTAGCATGCGAATATTTGGTAATTCCTCGAGCTGTTTCTCAATGACCTCCGGATCCAAACCGTCAACCAATATAATTACCAGTTTCTTCATCTTCGCCATCATCACCTTTGATTGTATTTTGAAACACCGCCATCAATGCAACCGCTACTTCTTCAAATGTTTGATTTCCGTTGACTTTTGTCCAGCGCAGGTTTTCACTTAAATACCGATATTTTGCAGTCCGTTTTTTTACATATTCCAGATCCGGAATATCTGCTTTCCGGCCAAACGCAGTTTCCGGCTCAACATCAAGCAAAATAACCTGCTGTACTTTGGGAAAACAATACCGCAAATATTTGACGACCTTCAAGGTTGTTTCGTTATCCCAGTTAAAATTGATACTTTGGTCAATCACAAAATCAAAATAATACCTGTCAAATATAAGATTGCCGTTTTTCAGCAGACCGGCCAGAATCTTCAAACGGGCAATTGACAAATAGTCGATGAATCCCAGAGCAAAATAGGCGTATTTTAAAAAGTTACAGGCGAAAAGCCGTTCTTTCCTGGACTGCAATTGAACTTCTCCGGCCAAGCCGTCGCTTCTCTTTCTAAAATGGTTATGCAACAAGGCATGAACCGGTTTTAGAAAAAAAGGCGCCCACCGCAGCCAGACAAGCCCCCACCCTGCGCGCGTGTTAACACGCGCGCGCAGTAGGCGGAATAATTCATTTATTTGACTGCTTTTGCCCGAACCGTCGATTCCCGTAATTACAATTTTCATTTTTCTTCCCAGCTTGTTTTATAATTTCACAATTTTCATTTTTCTTCTTAACTCGTTTGATAATTTTGTAATCCGGTGAAGAAAACGCTAAAAACTTCTTCCCAATTATAACCCTTCACACCGTCTGCAATCTTCTGCTTGCATAAATTCATGGAGAGTATCTCACCGGCTTTTTCTACCGCCGCTTCCAATGTTTCCATCAAAAAAAATCCCGGTAAATCAACATTTACAATCTTTTTAACTGACAAGACCGGAATACCGCAAGCAAGCGCCTCGATTACCGATAATGGCATCTCGATGACATCAAATTTTGAAATCACCGGGAAAAAATATAAATCCGCCAGTTGATAAAGCTCTTCGATATGGGGCAGATAATCATTGATGATAATAACACCAGCGCTTTGTAATTCCAAGGCAATTTCCCGTTCGCTTTGGGTACTGCTGCTGGCTATCATCAAAGCTTGTCCCCCCGGTAATTGCCGCTGCATATCAACAATTTTCAGAACATTCCGGTCCCGTTTCAAATGGCCGACATGCAAGATAATCTTTTTGTCAACGGGTATGCCGTATTTCTCCCGCAGTTGCCGGATATGATTTTTATCATCAACCGGTTTGAAGACGTTTGAATCAATGCCGCTATGAAGCGACAGCACTGACGGAATCCCAAGCTTAATAAGTTCGGTCTTTGATTCAACCGATTGGACCGCCACCCCGATTGGCAAAAGCCCGATCAATTTTTTTTGAATCCAACCGTATTCTCTAGGCTGTAAACCAATGATGATCACCTTTTTCGGACGAAAAACCAATTTGAACAACGCAGCCCGAATAAAACTATGAAATGTAATGGACGATAACGGCAAATATATCATAAAATCAAACTGTTTTAAAAAGAAAGCCGGGAAACTGCGTATGAAGCCCTGATTTAGATCCAGAACCTCATAATTCCGTTTTTGGCAATAACGGTTCAAATGATAGGCGAATTTTCGGAATCCCTCATCATACGGTTTGAGCAATGCATTGGTGACATATAGATAGTTCAAAGCAAGATCTCCTTATACTTTACTTGGTCTTCGCTGCTTGTCCAAAGATTTGCTGTTTCCGCAACAAAATATATGAATATAATAAGGTATAAAAATACATTAAAACCTCATTACTAAAAACTTTGGTATAGAAATAACACACCAAAAACAGAATTTCAACGATAAAGAAAATTTCTACATACATATCTTTCAAGATTAATCCTTTAGCAACCGCTTTCCGTACAACCATCATATTAATCATAAGAAATCCAATCCATAATACCGATCCAAGAATACCCCACTCTAAAAGAATAGCTGAGGATTGCTGAAATGTGAGCCCAATCCGGTTGTCGGAAAAATAGAATTTCCCGGGTTCCAGTCCCATTCCCCCATTATAGGTTGTTCCTACGCCTTCTCCGAATATAAGTGAATTATTGGCGCTTAAAAAACTCAAAACATAAGCTAGACTTGAGAATCTTCCTAGAATTACCTTATCATTTTCAATTTGCACGTTAAAAAACTTTCCCACATTACTTGTAATATTTCCGGTATAGCCTTGATTGGCATAATTACCCACAAACATAGTGAAAGAAATAAATATACCTAAAAACAAACATGAATAACATATTTTCTTAATGGTGGTCAGCCGTGAAATGATAAATACATAATAAATAACCGCAATCAGTAGTAAAAAAATAAACGATTTAGCGTCGGCCAAAATAGAAGGTATACAAAAACCAATAATCAGTATGTAATTTGTTATATTAGACTTTTGGTGACGTTTCTCAGCTATCTTCATTAAAATGTACACAATAGACAGCACCATTAAAACCGCTAATGTCCCGGTTTGTCCGTATCCCAACGTGCCCACGATAAAGTCTCCCATAGTCCTGGAGACGGTATATGCTCCGATCTTAACATCCGGAATAGCGATGATTTTCCATACCACGTACAAATAATACTGGATTACAGTTACTGGAATTTGAATCACCATAAAAATATAAAAAAATTTTAAATTCTTTTGAATAATTTTAACCGGAAAATTATTAAGTAAAATTAAATAAAATAAAATTGGGTATTTTATAACATTTCTTATTCCAACCAAATAATACATAAACGAATATTGGTTAATTACCCATCCAATCAAGCCATATATTAATAAAGTTAGTATGAAAATGAGATTAATCAATTTAATCGTGGGAATGGCTTTAATATCCTCGAGTTTATCAGACTGTTTATGTTTAATTAAAAACCTGATGATCAAAATGAAAATGCAAAATTCAGATATAAAAGCGGGAACGATACTTGGAACAGCATAAATCGAACTTGATAACCATCGTAGAGCCAATAAATTAAGGGTTACTATATATAAAATCCAATCGGCCCGGATCAAAATAACCAAAAATACAATAGGTAATAAGCCAAAAAACATGAATTGAACGCTAACTTTTATACCCAAATAGATGAAAATCCATAAAACACCCATAAAAATCAAGGCGACTACGGTTTCATTAACTTTGGTGCCGTTTTCGATAAATAATTTCATTCTTCTTTTAAACTGGCAATTTCAATTGATCCCTGGGTGAATGGTTTGTTCAAACCGGCGATGATCCCCAAAAATATACACTCCCATATCAGCAAATTATAAAGCAAATTCCTAACCCGTTTTTGAGTTCGTATCTTATAAACCAAAAATGTCAACCAAATAAAGCCAACCAGCCCGCATAGAATCGGATTTAAATACGGCAATACAATTATAGTAATTACTTGAAGCGCACCAAAGCTTAAACAAAAACCCATTTCTTTCATGACAATGTCCAACCTGCCGTTTAAGAAGTACTTCCTTACAAACAGACCGTATCCTCGATAGTAGCCATTTTTTAATCTGCGGCTGATTTCAGCCAGTATCATTGGATGTAAAGTATGATGAGTACACATTTCTGCCGGAATCTTACAATATTTTTTTCCCATCTCCTTTAAACGGTAATATAAATCAACTTCTTCGTGTACCTTGAGCTTATAATCAAAATTATTCACCGCCATCAAGTCGGTCCGTGAAATAATAAAACTTCCGCCGAATCTCCCTTTACTGATCTTACGATCCGCCAAGATCTCCAGGATATTATTGGCCTGGTCTTTTCGAATCTCTTTCATTTCACCAAATACAACCGAAATATCAGGATGCTCTTTCAAAAAATTAACGCCGGTATCAACCCAGTTGGAGTTAATCTCCATATCGCCATCAATAAATACGATATATTCACCTGAAGCTTTTAAAGCACCTGTATATCTTCCCATCGCCGCAGTTTGGGGCCAGCTTTTATCCAGCTTATAGCATTTTAGGGTATTGAAAGCACAGGCAATATGTAGCGTTTCATCTTCGGAGTTGGAATCGATTAATAGCACCTCATATTTATATTTGGTGTTTATGTTGAAAGCCGCGTATAAAGTACGGTGGATGTTTTTGGCTTCATTTTTAGAAATTATAACAATTGTTATGTCCATCTTTGTCTCCCGCGATATTTTGATAGATTTTTCTCATAAAAAAACTTAGCAGTCTCCGTATTAGTTTGACGTATCCTTTGAAAAAAACGTCTGGGACAATTTTTAAAAAAAGTATAAAAAAGCGATACTCACTAAGCTGGGCGTGTAAAATCATAATAGAATTATAAATCGAAATTGGTAAATAGCTTTTACCAGATTGCCTAATCTTAAGCAATTTATTACGTCGATCATTCAACATAGAAAATTTGAAATAGTAATATTCACGTTGTGATTCGACAATTTTTTCAATACCAATATTGTTGACAGAAACTTTATCTGCTTGAAAAGACCTATGTAATAAGTTTTCACCTAATGAAGACCGTGAAATGATTAGTGATACCCCTTTTTTGTCCGCTTTATACTCTTCCAACCATGCGTCTCCAAATGATAAGTCGCATTCTCTAGCAAATAAATCATCGCAAAAAAAACAATATTTTGGCGTAAAAAAGTTTAGGCCAAAGTATTTGCCCCAATAATTATCATACTTAACCACTTCCCCCGCTTCATTCTGAATAATAAAAGTATTTTTCCATCCCTGATCTCGGTAAAAAATGTCCTTTATCCTTTTTTGAGTTGGGCATTGATGGATTAAAAAGTCAGTTCCTGCAATAGTTGGAGTATGAGAACAGAATATTCCGAACTTCAGGATAATCTTTTCATTTAATGTTTTGTAAAAGTTTGCAGCGTTATTTAGCCCCTTTAAATGACAGGGCAGACCGATGAACAAATAACGATTATACTCTCGTTCGTTGACTATGTCTTTCAAAATTCGATTCAATGGTACTGGAATATATTTTGATTTTCTGCTCGTTCTTACTTGGTCTGTTGTTTTACAAATCCTGGCTTCAAACCTGGCCGGATTTTCCGCAGTTTTATCAACACATATGACACCATCGACAATTTTATTTTCTAAACAAAAAATACTTAATTGGGTGATCAACCCCCCGGAGCTGGAATTCATTCGAATCTCGTCACAATTTGAATATCCGGCATAACAATTTCTTACCAAACCAATGAATCTCTGATCTGTATGATGAAAATCATTTTGATGAAAAAATTCATTATTGCCGCATACCATAACACAAATTCCACAATTGCGGCACTTCATTTCATCAATCACCGGCTGAAAAATTCCTCGCCCGCTCTCTACAATATCGATACAGCCTTGCGGACAAAAGCTATAGCAAGTAGAACATCCGGTACATAGTTGTGCTTGTATGATTTTTTTTATATTTCTATGATTCTTACACATGCTGTATCCTGATCAACCCTCATTCATCAAACGGTGTGCTTTGCTGTTAATCTGGGATTTTCACACCACTTGTAAAATATTGAATACATTTTCCCTTGCTTGTCTTTCCGCGAATGAAACATTCCGGGCAATGAGCTGCTTAATATGATCATGATTTTGTAAAACGTGATCAATCTTTTGGATAAGAAAACTTATACTTTCAGTCAATGTATACTCCCTGACATTGATGATGAATTCCATAAGTCCAAGATTTTCTCCAATAACACCCTCAAATTTATCGTTGTACGAAAAACAAATCGTTGGTATTCCCATACTGGTCGCACCGATTGCCGCGTGCATCCGAAATGCGATGTAGATATGGCAAAACATCATTAAGGCTTTAAGCTCGTCAGCTTTATAATCTTTTTGAAGAATAATTACCCGATCTTTGTTGTTCATTGAATTATATATCCCCACACAAATATCCCGATCATTGGTCCATTCCAAGGTAACATGCGGAATAAATAAAATTTTATAGTTATATTTCTTACTTATTTCATCAAACATCCGCGCGATTTTTTCAATATATATCGCCTCCATCTCCCGATCCCCTACCGAGTCCTTGAACCATTTATAAATGAGTGAACTTGGCGAAAACCCTATCACCTTGCTCTCTTTTATAAATTCCAAATTGTTTTCTTTGATAATCGTTTCCAGATTATTAAAAACTGGTTCCAATAAAAAAGCACAGTCTGTGGAAACCATGATGCGTTTATTTGTAATGTTTATCCTTTGAAGATAATCAAAACTTCGGTGTTCCCGTAAAATAATTTCATGGACACGATTAAGAATTAATCTGGTTAATCTCATTAAAAACCCATTATTCAATGGTCCGATGGTTTGACAGTAAAGTATTACCTTCTTTCCCGATACCAAACCTAAAAAAATTGAATATAAGGCTAATACCAAAGCGTGATTCCCGTAATCGGTAGATATGCTATCACCACTTAGATCGATAATTAAATCGCATTCTTGGTACGCTTTTAAAGTTTTATTTCGAATTTTAATTCGTTTATGGTATCTGGAGATGAATAGAATGATGAGATTGTAAAAAAAGTTAGTAAATAGCCTTAATTTATTTCTTTTTAATTTGAACCAATATTCATCAACAATCTTTATTGCTCTATTCTGAAGAACTTGCCCATCTTCAACGGTATTTCGCGATAAAAGATAAAATTCACAATCCGGTTGGTGTTTTTGAATTTGATGATAAGTTGAAATAACCATGGCATATATTCCATTATTCTTTAAATTACCGGCTCCGGTAAACAATATCTTCATCAATGTACCACCTTTTTAAAAATTTCATTACACTACACCCTGCATTTCCGCTTCGGCCATAACTTAAGCCGTGCTAATAAGATAGACCCCCATATTTGTCGGTTAAAAAATAACAACAAAAAAATGGAAGCAGCCATTAACAATGGTGTTTGCCAGTAATGATAATTGTTGAAATACAGCCATAAAAAAATGATTGAAATAATCGATAATGTTATTAGGTTAAAACGATTTATACGAATAATAAAATATTTTTGGGTTTGTTTCATCCGGATAAGCCATACAATTAAAAAAGCAATCATAGTTGAAAGAGACGCCCCCTGAATGCCGATATACGGCACCATCAATATATTTAAAACGATATTAATCACTGCCCCGTAAACTGTAGTATAAAAAGCACCTTTGGTCTCTTTGGAACTTAGATAGCCTGTCCCGTAAAATGCACTAAACGACGCAAATACAGCTCCAAAATATAAAAAAGGAACATATTCCCAAGCGTTAATAAACTTGACATTCACCATAAACGACATGAAATACTTCGTAAAAGCTAATAATACAATGATCGTAGAAAATTCTAATGTCATTAAACGGTTGAACATTTTAGTATAAAACTGATCCCGGTCATTAGAATCGTACTCGGAGATGGCGCTTTCCTGCCAGGCTGAATAAAACACACTATTGATCATGACAATAATAGCCGGAAATTTATTAGCGATTGCATAGATTCCATTCGCTTCCGTACCTTTAAAATAATTAAGGATGTATCTGTCCGATACGTTCATAAACCACCAACTTAAAGCGGTCGGAATTAATGGTAGTGAATAAAAAGTGAGTTCCGCTAAAATTCTTTGATTGCTTTCCTTTATTTTTATATATTTGTAGATTTTTAGCGATTTCTCGAGATAAACAACCACAGTGATGGCAGCTAAAATACTTGATACTATTAATCCATCAACTCGCAATTTGCATACCGCCACCATTATGATATTGCTGATTAAGGTAACAAAAGTCATAATTACTCCAGAGACTGCATATCTGCGATTATCCTTCAATCCTCGGACAATCTGCATCCAAACACTGGAGACTAATGAAATATCGAATTGAATCAAAATCCAATATTTATATTTTAAGTCAATAATAAAACTTATGACTAAGTAAACTGCATTAGCGATTATCAAGTTCCGCAACACAATAATAACCGCGTTCGAAATGGTTTTCGTTCTATCTACATCATTCTTAGCATCTAATAGATACCTGTATAAACCATCACACATTTGAAAGGACACCAGCGGTGTAAGAAACAGTATTGATGTCATAATAAGATCAAAAAACCCGTAATCATGAGTGGATAAATAAAAAGTATAAAAAGGTAATAAAAGAAAATTTAAAAACTTTGAGCTGGAATTGCCGACGAAATAGATTATTATATTGTTTATAAGGGTTCTTTCTCTGTTCATAACATTTAACAAGCCCCTCTTCTTCGCAGCACCACTTTCACAGTTTTCATCAACAGGATAAGATCCAACGCCAGCGACCAATTCCGTACATACCAAGCATCCAAAGAAAGACGGCCTTCAAAGGAAATTTCATTCCGGCCCCTTACTTGCCATAAACCGGTGATTCCGGGCATGGTTTCGCAAATTATATCCTTATAATCGCTCATTTGTTTCTGTTCCCGTAACAAGTAAGGCCGGGGTCCCACCAAACTCATGTCGCCTTTGAGCACAGTAAAGATTTGCGGCAGTTCATCCAGGCTAAGCCGGCGCAACCATTTACCCATCCGGGTAACCCGGGGATCAAAAGCCCGTAGTTTTGCATATTCCTGCCATTCTTCGGCCGCTTCCCGGTTATTGGCCAGAAATTGGTGCAGCAGTTTATCGCCTTCCACATACATGGTCCGGAACTTGTAACACTTAAATTTCCGGCCATTCTTTCCCAGACGGGCAGCGGCGTGAATTATGGAGCCCGGGGAATCAAGTTTAATTAAGACCGCAATGATCAGCATCACCGGTCCGGAAATCAATAACACCGCTAACCCGAAGATTAAATCAAATATCCTTTTCAACAACAGATTATGAACGTCCAACAGATTATTGCGGACCCGGAGCAGCACCATTTTTTGATAAAAGGAAAAATCGATTTCCAGGTTATTTAACGGCAGACCTTGGAGATCAGGCATTATCGCCACGTTTTTCACCAAAGGTTTCACTTGATGGATAAGTTTCGTTAATTCGGGAAGTTTGAGTTTCGGTAAGGCAATGACAACTTCGGATACGCCGCTTTGCACGATGGCCTCCTCCAAATTGTTTAGAGTGCCAATTACCGGATAAGAATGCTTGGCCGTTTGCTCGCCGTTATTTATAATAATTCCGGCAATCTGGTAACCCAAATCCGGGTTGTGCTGAAAACTACTAGCTAATAGCTCGATTGAATCTTTGGCGCCGATGACAACCACCGGTTGACGCCATAAACCGCAAGCGACTAAAAAGCGTTTTGCAACATAATGACAGGTGATTAGATAAAAATTGATACATAACCAGGCCACTCCCACAAAAATTCGCGAGAGAGATTGGGACGTATCAGTCAAATGTAGAATTCCAACCATAAATAATGTGCCAAAAGTGGTTATTCTTAATAATTTTCCAGTGCATTTCCAGAATGACAACCGCCGCTGATAGAGTTTCTCATAGCAAATCATGCCAATATAAAAAAACGGGATTAGAAAATAAAAGAATTCATAGTTGGCCTCCACAAAAAACCGCCTTAAAAAAGGCCCGGGAGTAACCAGTAAACACGTCCAAACGGCAGTGTATAGACCTAATAAAACAGCGTTATAATCAACCGTTGATAAAATCAATACGGCCAGGAATTTCCGCAAATATTCCAAAAACCTTGACCGGGAAACGGAACTAGGCTGTGGGAATCGTTCAATTGGTTTATGCAGCGATATTTGCTCGTCATACTCTGAAACAGATGTAGCTAGAACATTAGAATTCTCCACCCACATAAAATCCTCCGTATACTAATATTGAATTCCATCACTTACCCGATAAAAGGATAGATGGTTATTTTTCGATATGCTGCTGTTTTAACTGGATTTTTCATTATCGTAATAATAATGATAATAAGCATAATCACGGGTAATCTCCACCCGGTTAATGATGATCCCCAATAATTTGCCGCGGGCGTTCAAAATCAATTCCTGGGCTTGGAGACCTATTTCCGGCTTTACCATACCCCTGGCAATGACCATAATCACACCGTCAACCCGTGAAGCCAATACGCAAGCATCGGTAACCGCTAAAACCGGCGGTGCATCAAAAATCAAGTAATCATATTGGGATTTCAACGCTAACATGATTTCCATCATCCGCTTCGATCCTAATAATTCCGAAGGGTTGGGAGGTACCGGACCGCTGGTTAACAGAGATAAATTATTAACTTCCGTTGACTGTACCAATTCCTCCGGAGGGATTTCCTCCACCAAGGCTTGGGTCAATCCCCGGTTTTCCTTCCTAAAAATCCGGTATTGCACCGGCTTACGCAAGTCACAATCCAGGATAAGCACCCGTTTCCCCGACTGCGCCATAGCGACGGCCGTATTGGCGGCGGAGGTGGATTTCCCCTCACCGGGGCCCGCACTGGTAAATAGTAAGGTTTTTAAGTCACCGTCAATTTTGGAATACTGAATATTGGTGCGCAAAGTACGGTAAGCCTCAGCGACTGGCGACTTGATATTCTCATGAATAATTAAGCGATACTCTTTCATTGATATACCTCAGTTATATTATCCTTTTCGATTCCATTTTTGACAAAATCATATCCTTCCATACCTTGGGGAACACAGTGTTATTCCTACCAAACCCGGCTATTTAACCCGTCTGATAATTTGATGATTCACCGCCAATTTCGCATCTTCAAATTCAGGGATATTTCCTAAAACCGGCACTCCGAGGTAGTGTCTGACATCGTCGGGGGTATCAATTGACTTATTAAGATATTCCAAAAGAAAAACCAGCCCGGTTCCGGCGAATAATCCCAATAAGGAACCGATTATGATATTCAAACTCTTTTTAGGCTCAATAGGTTTTTCAGGTGCTACCGCCTTGTCGATAATTTGTAAATCCATGGGTTGCATCATTTCGGCTATCTTGGCTTCCTCGAAACGTTTCGCCAACATAATGTATATCTCTTGCGCCACGGAGGCATCCCTCATCAACCGGGTCAGTCCTTGCTCCTTGGCTGGCAACTTCAAGATCTCCATTTCATAGGCAGCCTGAATTTTGCCAATGGACTCAGCTTGGGCTTGAGCCGCTTTTATTTCCGCTTCCGATTGAAACTTGGTGAGTAGCATATTTTGATGAATGGGGTTTAAAGATGGCGCCTCGTCGTTAATCACCCGGCTAATCTCGGTATTCAGTTTACTCTTGGTCTCTTCAATTTGAGCGCGGGTTGCCAAGACTTCGGGATGTTTGGCGGTATACTTCTCCAATAAACCGGTGAGATTGATCTCCAAGTCGGCAAGCTTGATGTTATATTGCTGAATTAGGGGGCTATCCGCCACCAATGATTTATTTTCGTGGAATAATTGGGTTTCAACACTATTTAATGTTGCCTGGGCCGTTGCAATATTTAACTTATTTTCCGCGTCCAACCGGTCTATCTGGGCAAATCGCTCAACCAGCCCTTTGATCTCTTCAGCCGGCATTAAAATCTTTTGACTTTGTTTATAATCTTGCAGCTCTTGCTCGGTTTTTAACAGATGTTTTTGAGAGTCCTGAAATCGTGCCCCGATGAAATCGCATAATGCAACTTGTTCGGAACGTTCCAAGCGGCTTAATCGTTCTAAAAATTCCTGCACCAAAGCATTGGTGACTGTTTTGGCTTCCACGGCGGATTTAGCTCTCACCATCACCTCTAAAATCTGGGTATTCTTTACCGGTTGGACATCAATGCGTTTTATCATCTCTTCATATGTAGTTGTAGGTGCCTTGCGACTCCCTGCCGAAATCTTCGGGATCACCGCTTCAATCACCGTACGGCTTTTTAAAATCTCCGCGTATGTGGCCATCAGTTGATCCATATAAGTGGTACTTGCCAATGGAATATTTGAAAACAATGAATCCGCCAAGCCGCCTCGTGGTTCTTTGATCCGCAGCATGGCAACCGCCTGGTAGGTGGGGGGCACCAAAAAACTGATAATACCGGCTGATATGGCAGTAAACAGTGTCATACCAAGAATCAGCAAATATCTCTTTTTCAAAATCCCGAAAATATCGGTCAAATCAAATTTGATTTCATCATTATCGGTTTCCGTTCTCAAAATCTCTAGACTCCTTATCTACAAGTAATACATTTATATACCGCGTAAATCATTCCAATATCTCATGGATATTGTATATTCCGTTTATAATAGGAAGAATATCCCGCACAAAACTCATTCCGTTTTTGGCTAAATAAACTACATCGCCATCCGCCAACTCGTAATTTTGCGAAAGATCCCCTTTCTTTAAAATATTGTTTAAATTGACTTGTACATACTCATTTGTTGTTTTACGAACTACATAAACGGATTTTTTCGAAGCGTAGACTGTATAACCGCCGGCCAATGAAACGGCGTCAAGCAAGTTATGCTGTTTATCAATCTCATACATTCCGGGCCGCGCTACTTCTCCTAAAACATAAACCCGAATGGTATGAAATTTAACTACATTTACTGTAACTTGGGGATCTTTAACGTATTCCAGCAATACCCGGGTAAGTTTGGCGCTTAGATCGGACGGCGTTAATCCGGCCGCTTGAATCTCGCCCGCCAACGGAAATGCTAGCTTTCCATCAGGACGTATCATTAACGACTTGACTTGAAGCTCTGCATATCCGTATACTTGAATATCCAATATATCACCCGGGGCTAATTGATAGTCCGCGGCGAACCCTGTTGCCGTAAAAAATGAACCGAAGAAAATAAGGCAAAATATTAGTATGCTTCTACTTGACATTTCACTAACCTCCGGTGCTTGCATCGACAACAAGTTCTATCATATATACATATATAATTTTTTGAACGCCTTGGCTTTTAAGCCTAGGATACCGCTTATTATTTAAAATATCGAGGGATAGTCTCGGTTCACGTTCAAACACAATAAATGGTACCATACTTTTCTTTAAAGGAATGTCGAATTTTACCAGTAGAATGGAAAAAAATATCTAAACCGGTTACAATCAAGATTCATAAGGTTTTTACCGCAAAATCAATGATATCTATTACGAATTTTAATGGTCCTTGTCAAGTATTAAACGATTTTCTCAGTAAACATACCTAAACTTAAAAGATATTTTCAGATTGGCTCTCTTTTTCTAACCCCAATCATTAAATATTCGAATTACTAAATAACAATGGCTTAATTTGGGTTGCCCTGATTATTGCATCAACAATCTTCACAAAAAGAGCCATAACAACAGAGCGATAGCTCAAAACGGGTATAAAAAAAGCACCATGATATTTATACCTGGCGCTTGAAATATTCAATCATGCATCCTCGCTTTCCAAAAGACCCGACGGCGGGGCATGATATATTATTAAATCGTAACCGGACTTCTGAAAGTATGATGGTTTTTCTTGCTACCTCACCAGCCTTTTCCGTTGATCCATTTTATTTACTTCGGGTATATTCAAAGATTGATTCAGAATTACCGCAGCGGGATTTTCCAACAATAGTTTCCTTTCCGTTTTTTCCCCAACCAATTCCCGGATTCTTTCCGCCGCTTCATTCAGTTTTGGCCGTCTGGACAAGATTCCATGAGCATCGGAACCAATAAAATGAACCAGCCGGTTCAACAGGAATAACTCCGCCAAAGCAGCTGCTTGCTCACCCATTTTACCGGCGAGACTGGCACCGTTGATCTGAGTCAATATTCCCCGGCGAATCCAATCCAGTAATATTTGGGGAGTCCGGGCCAAAACCGGATGCCGTTCCGGATGCGCCAAGATCGGAATAATTCCCCGGGATTGCAGCCGGAATAAAAAATCATCCACAAAACCGGGAATCTCCATCACCGGCAATTCAACCAACATATACTTGCCGCCATTGATACAATAAGGGCCCGGAATGGTAATCCTTTTTAAAAGCTCCATATTCACCGCCACTTCCGCTCCGGGGCAGATCCGTAAATCAAGCCCAAGCTCTCCGGCCGCATTTCGCAATCGTTGACAACCGGCCAATATCTCTTCCCAATCAGGTAAAAAATCACCTTCAATCACATGGGGTGTGGCTACGATTACGGTTGTGCCGTGTTCTTGCGCCATACTCAACATTTGTAACGCGGTATCGAGATCAGCCGGTCCATCATCGAGACCGGGAAGGATATGACAGTGAAGATCGAACATGATTATCTCCTTGTATGTCAAGTTCTTCAACCTTCATTAGAAATACCAGTTGTAACCAATTATTAATTCGTTTATATGTCGAAAAACCCTTCCTTTTCCAATTTCTCCAGGTGAATTTTCCCCATCCAATACCAATGTAAGTACTTGTGAAGTATAAAAGTCAATTTTCAAACATAAATTTTTGTGGCGGGGTGATTTTTATGAGCACCAAGATAACAAAACGGACCTCAATAAACGAAATTATAACTTATTCGCTAATTATTTTAGCGGGAATTTTTTTAGTAGCGCTTGGAATACTCTCTACGCATATATTGTTAAATGTAAAACGAAATATTACCTATAATTCCATTAGGCAGATTAACGGCGTCGTGCATCTTGATACTGCAACCAGTAAGTTTATTTTAAAAAAAGGGCTGCCATTGTTGGAAAAAACCATTGATGAAGATGACCCGGTAACACTCTTCCAAATAAATTGGAGTAAGATATATTGGCGCTTGGCGGCCAATATTAAGAGCGCGTACCCGCTGGAAATTATCCGGTCACAAATCCCATTATTGGCATTAACCAAGACCCAACCCAAGTTAATAATAAACCCGGTTAAAAATTTACCACCCGTCATCCAACCGTCACAATTACCCGAAACTCCATCATCGCCTGATATTATACTCCCCAAATTAACCGAGGATCCGGTAGCATTAATTTATCATACGCATGCCACTGAATCCTATATTCCCACCAGCGGTAAAGCTCATCTTAACAATCAATTGGGTGATGTGGTAAAGGTCGGAAGTTATTTACAGCAAATACTGGAGGAGAAATTTAAGTTGAAATGCATCCAGTCAAAGACAATTCATGACAAGATTCCGTTTCGGGAATCCTATAATCGCTCTCATATGACCGTATTAAATCATCTTCAAAAATATCCGGCTACTAAAATACTGATTGATCTTCACCGGGATGCGACACCGGGTTTACCGAACAATTGTATTATAAATGGGACTAAATGCGCCACCATTTCATTTGTTGTCGGTAGTGACAAAATGGGACTACCTCATCCTCGTTGGAAAGAAAACTATGAGTTTGTCAAGAAGCTAAATGACAATATAGATCTGTATTACCCGGGTTTAAGCAATGGAATAATTATATCGGATGCCCGCTATAATCAACACATGCATACCCGTGCCGTATTAGTAGAGTTTGGTAACCAATTTTCCACATTAGAAGACGCATATAACGCTGTTGATTATTTTGCGGAAGTATTAGCGTATACATTAAATAGCGATACTACGCCGGGACAAACCACAATAAAAGACAGTTCCACGGGTGTTGACAGCACCGCTGATACCGCCGACTAGAGAAGTGCGAAAAATATTCGCTTGCAGCCACTGGCTCCCGCTCGCATGCCAGCCCACCCGGCCAGCAGCGATGGAACCGCTTACAGCATTAAGCCGGTAATATACGTCCCGATTAGAACGCCCAGGTGGGCTCCAAATTAGCGATTTTCTGAGCTTGATAGAGCCTCCCGCGAATTCGAAAGAAACTCGTAAATCTCTTGGTTGACTGCGCCCGGATTATTCTGGTTAGCGTTATGCCCGGCGTTTTCGATCATGCGCAGCGTGCAGTTGGGATCACTTTCAGCCCAGGAAGCCGCGATTCTCCGTATATTCCCGGAGCGGTCGTCCGCTCCGCAGAGAAGCAGCACGGGCTTTGGAAAGCGGTATGCTTCATCCTCACGCAGACATGTCATGAGGGACATCATCACCGCAATGAAATCCGTCTTCTTCATTTGTGAGAAGAAACCACGCACGTACTCCTTTACAGCTTCGGTGTTGCCGCACGCGTCAGCGCTTTGACGTATCAAGGTTTTCCACGGATAGCAATAAAAAATAGGCTTTGTCAGTTTCAATACCAGCTTCGCTACTGGGACAGCCTGCCGGTATTCCGGGTACAATCCATTAATACGAGCTTTGAAACCAGTTCCGGCTTTCGATATAAGATTTCCTGCGCAAGATTGCCTCCCATGGATTGACCGATGAGTACCGCATCGGAAATCTGATGCCTTTCGCAGAGCCTGAAAAAATCGTCAAGCATCTCGTCGAACCGCAACTTCTTTCCGGAAGCGAGCCTTGACAGGCCGTGGCCGCGCGTCCCACAGCAGCAGATTGAAGGAGTCGTCGAAAATTGGTAGCTGCGGTTCAAACATCCTGTGATCGCAGCCCGCGCCATGCAGGAAAACGACATAATCCGGTCCATTGCCCGGCCTGTGCCAATAGTGTATATCACAGCCTTCGTTTTGGAAGGTCTGGTGCTGTAAATCCATAACCGTACCTCCACCGATCATTCCTGTTCATATTTCATATAAACCAGGTGGTTAATCCCGCTCTGCTTGCTGTGCTTCTGCGGAATGCGCTTGAATTCCCTGAAACCAAGTTTTTCATAGAGCTTGACAGCGGGCGTGTTGGTGTCCGCCACCTCAAGAACATAGGCGCTGTAAGGCGTAACCGCGACAATATGCTTGATGATGGCCGAAGCGACGCCTTTGCCGCGCTGTTTCCCATCGGTGGCGACAAACTCCACCGACCCCCAGCCGGGCTCGATCAAGAAAGGATACGGGTGATTTTCCAACTCCTTTTTGAGTATCATTCCCGCGATGGTTCCTCTCATAAGTCCTAAATGGCGGCGCAATTCTCCCGGCTTCAGCCGTATGGGCGGGGTGTTTCCGTCGGTGCAGGCGGCAATCCCCGCAAGCTCGCCGTCAATGACCGCCACATAAAAGGCATCCAACAGAAACATATGGGCAAAGGCGCACGACAGCTTTTCGGGGTCCTTTGAAAAAAACTTCAGCCACTGCATAAATCCGCCCACGAAAATAACGCTGATGTTCTTCCGGACAGTCTCTCCAAGCTCGCTTGCCCGTTTTATTTCCATTTCTATTCCTCCGGCAGTTTTTTCTCATAAGGCTTCAAATTTTATTATAGTTTATAAATCCAGTTTTTCAAAGGAACGCACCGACTTTTTTCCGACCAAGAGTGTCCAGCTCCTAAAGTCAAAAGAAATTACCTGGTAATCATCGTTAATGTGCAGCGATAAATTTTTCTAATTCATCGTGCCAAGCCTTGGGCTCAAAGGTACCGATCTCTGTTTTCGTTCCAAACAAAAGATCAACAATATAACGTGGTTTTTTACCACCAATATACATTGCTTTGATACATGACACGCAGTAAACCACTACCATATCACAAGGCATTTCGTCAGCGCGTTTTCTCATTTGCTCTTTTACTTGTGCGACTGGTAAAATATCATAAAAGCTATCGCCGCAACAAATAGCTTTGGTGCGGGTATTGCTAGATTCTCTGATTGTGATATTCATTTTTACAAGCAGTTTTCTGATGGCAACTTGGACCCTTTCTTCAGTTCGAGTGGGGCAGGCATCATGAAGGGACATCTCGGCACCGTTATAATCGGGGAATGGAAATGTTTTACTCTCAGCCAATATTTCCCAAAGAGATATCGTAGTTATTCCTTCATAAAGGTCGCGGTATCTCCGATCACAGCCAGCGCAAGTATTGATGATTCGGGTGCCACTCGTGAGTTTGGGCTCATGTCTACAACAAATAAAATGTTCTGGAATATCACCGAAATCGCTATTTAAAAAATTAAATATTTTTGTAGCTAACTCCGGTTTATATATCATCAATGCGCAACCTGGAGCATAAACCTGTTTCATCGTCATCCCTCCGAAATTCATTTCATAAATATTCTAACGGAAATGAACCCAAAAGTCTTCCGCAATTGGGATTATTGTCTACCGTCAATATCCAGTTTTCCACAAAACACTCCTTCTTCCTGCTTGCTCTGTGAAAAATACCGCCGTACATTTATCATGTGACGGCAGCATTTTTGCATTACATTTATTGTCATCATTGGAAGATGTCTTGATTACTCCACGCTTTTCAGTGATGCCACCATATCAATGCTCTTAAACTTTCCGCCCATGATATGGTTAACGAACACTGTAAAAGCGAGTATTAGAGCACAGCCCAGAAGAATGCTGCCAGCGGAGATGTAAGGGCGAATTTCCATATCCGCAGTTGTCGCCTGTACCAGTATCACCCGAAGCAATCCAAAGCCGGTTATGGCGCCAAACGGCAATCCAAATATCGTAATCCAAATATTTTCACGGAGTACCAGCCTTTTCATTTCTTTTTGACGAAATCCCAAAACCTTTAATGTGGCAAGCTCGCGAATCCGTTCGTGATAGTTCATGTGGCCAAGCACCATCATAACGGCAATGGCCAGCAATCCGGCAAAGGAAATCAGGATGATTTGAAGGCTTCGCAGGCGCTCCAAAAGAATCAGCATATTGGATTCCATATCGGCTTTGGTTTCAATCAGGGAAATGCGCGGGTCGTCTTGCAGGGCGCTCAAATCCAATTTCTGTCCCCTGACCAGAAGTGTCCTGACGCTAAAAGGGAGAGAAGAAATCTTTGAAAACGCGGTCCGGCTAATATAGATTTCATCCCCAACGGGAAAATCCACAATATTGGCCACCTCAAGCGGGATTACGGTTCCATCAAGACGTTCCGCCGTAATCACGTCCCCAATCTCCGTATCCAGCGCCTTCGCCATTCTGGGCGTGATGAGTACCCCATTGTCCGGAAACTTTACTTCCCGGCCGTCAGAACCGGTAAAATGCAGGCTGCTTTGCTGATCATCCATCACAACCATGTAGGGATTCTGCACGCTGCCGTTGCTGCCGTAAAGATAAACGCTAAATGCCATGGCAGCGTCAATGGACTGTGCATCACGAAGTATTTCATAAATATCGGCGGCGGACTCCAAAGGAACCGGGTTTTTCAGCTTGATTTCCACGTCATGACGCATCGTTTCGTCAAATGCCTTTTTAAGCATGTCATTAATGGAGTTCGTCAATCCGAATCCGCATAAAATCAGGGAGGTTGAACCGATAATCCCAACAAGCCCCATCAGCATGCGCGCTTTGTTGCGAAACAGGTTTCTGGTGACGATTTTTCCGCTGAAGCTTAAGTTGCGCCAAAACGGCGATATTCTTTCCAGTAAAATACGGTGCCCCTGTGCAGGGGGTTTGGGTCGCATGAGCGCCGCCGGCATAATTGCGAGCGACCTTTTGCAGGAAAGGAAAGCCGCTCCACAAGTCACAACAGCAACGCACAATACCGCCCAAAAGAAGTGCGGGGAGAAAAAATCAACTCCAGTTTCCTCGATTGTGTAATAAGCGATACCCATCCTGTATAGAAACTCCGCAATCAGATTCCGGGAGATGAGCCATCCCAAAATCATGCTTGGAATGGTAATCAGGACTCCATAAAGCGCGTACCGTCCCATAATCTCTCTTTTAGGATAGCCGAGGGAGCGCAGTGTCCCTAAATGCTGGCGCTGGTTTTCCATCATCCTGCCCACGGTGATCCATGTTACAAGTGCGGCCGTCAGGAAGAAGGCTATCGGAAATAGCATCCCTATTTGCTTAATGCCCACCAGGTCGTGCTCAATCTCGCGGCAGCTTGACTGATGCATACGGCTTAAGATATTAGCGCCGCCGAGCGTTTCCCGGATTTCCGTAATGATTTCCTCTTGGGAACGAGTCGTATCCCCATTCAAAGAAAGGATCAATTCATTATAGGGAACCTGTGGCAACGCGGAAGCGTTGATATAAGCGAAGCCGTATTTCTGGTAGTCGGGTAAGGTCAAACCCTCCGGTGCGTAATAGATGTATTCGACGTTCCGGATAATCCCTTTTATTAACCATTGCTTCTGCTGACCACCTGCGTCGAAACTGAGAAAATCACCGGGAAAAAGTCCGTTGGCTTTGGCAAAGCGGCTATCCAGCAAAAGGGCATCGGTTTCGGTTCCGTCTAATAAACTGCCGTCCAGCAATTCCGGGATATTGATGGTTGCCTGATCTCCGGTGGCATGCAGATACAATGTGGCATTGATCTCCCCGATAAGACCTACTTCCAGTATTTTGCGGCGTTGCGCCATCTTCACATCCGGTAAAGCCTGTATCCGTTCCAAATCGGCTTCGGAGACATCCGCCTTATAGATCCAGAAATCAGCCAGATTGGCGCGCATATAATAGTCAGTCATGGCATTTTCCATGGTGCTTGTATACAGGTTAACACCACTGAACAACGCGATACCAAGGGTACAGATACACACGATGATAAGAAACGACCAGCGGTTTTCCCCAATATCCCGGAAAATCTTTTTTTGCAGCATAGTTACCATTTGATTCCCTCCAAATCCGCGGGAGATTCCTGTACGCTTTCCCGGACCACTTTGCCGTTTTTCATTTCAATCAGCCGGTCGGTGATCGGCGCCAAAAGAGAATTGTGCGTAATAATAATCACGGTTTTTCTCATCTTGCGGCTGATATCGGACAAAACCCCGAGAACGGTTTGCCCTGTTTCGGTATCCAATGCGCCGGTGGGCTCGTCGCAAAGCAGCAAATCCGGGTTTTTACAGATAGCCCTCGCAATGGCGACACGTTGCTGTTCGCCGCCCGAAAGCTGGGCCGGAAAATTGTGAATCCTGTCCTTTAAGCCCACAATCCGCAGGGCCTCCTCCGGCTCCAGCGGCGATTTGCACACCTGCTTTGCCAGTTCGACATTTTCGACAGCAGTCAGATTCGGTATCAGATTATAGAACTGAAAAACGAATCCGATTTTGTAGCGCCGGTAGTCGGTCAGTTCCAAGTCGTTCATGGCAGTAATATCCTTGCCGGCGGAAAAAATTTTCCCGGATGTGACGGTTTCCATGCCGCCCAGCAGGTTCAGCACGGTACTTTTTCCTGCGCCGCTTGGACCGAGTATAATGCAAAGCTCGCCTTTTTCAACCTGGAACGATACCTGTTTTGCCGCGTGAATGGTGACTTCGCCCATCCGGTATTCCTTGCTTACCTTATCAAAGACAATCTCCGCCATAGCGATGCTCCTTTCAATATATGAACTTTATATTCTTTTATAGTTCATATATTACTAAAAATTCGTTGACTTGTCAAGCATAAAATGCTATATTATTTACACAATAGGTCTGTATAGTTCATATTTTTTGAGGTGATTTGGTTGGATGGATTTGAAAAAAGAAGAAATGATAAGAAAAAAGCCATCATGCAGACGGCTTTGGAACTGTTCGATCAATATGGGTTCGACAAGGTAACGGTAACCGAAATTGCGGAAAAGGCGCATGTTTCAAAGGTATCCATCTATAATTTTTTTGAGAGCAAGGACAACCTTCGACGAATCATCATCAAGGATATCTTGGATGAGAGCATTGAAAAAGTACAGGCCCTGGTTGAAAAAGAGGGAAACTTCATCGATAAAATCGAGGAATATATTCAAATCCGGACCTGGTATTATGGCAAATATAGCTTACAATTCTTTTTTGACGCTGTTGAAAGCGATCCGGAGCTCCGGCAATACCTCGATGATTTCAGCGCCGCCAACAAACGGCTTGTAATGAAATTCATAGTTGAAGGCAAACGTTCCGGAGTTTTTTCACCGGATGCCTCCGATACCGCCATTGAGATATATATCGATATGATTCAAACGTATTTATTCCATAACAGGGAAATCCGCGACAGATTTGAACGCAATCCCCAATTGGCACAAGAGGTAAATATGCTGTTCCTGGATGGGCTGATCCGCCAAAAACGCAGTAAACACCCCTGATTCAATGAAAACACTCATTACGGAGGCGACACGCAATGTTTCAGCAGGCGCAAAAGGAAGGCCTACTTAAGGACTTGCCTTTCCGGGTGCTATTAACGCGATTTGGGATATGATTGCTAAAGAGGAAGTATAGAACCCCATAATTTAGAGGGGCTTTTTTATTTATATATTTTGGTATATAATTCAAATGATGGCGTGAATTTAAATAAATCACAAATGTATTTGAAAAACATCCTAAAATACTGATCAATATTAATAATAGCCAGTCACGATGAATATGAAATTTTAACATAAAAGGAGTGTCATTATGAAAAAATATCTGGTCTTATTTCTTTCTTTACTGCTGTTTATTTCAGGATGTATGAATCCACCATCAAAGATAACCGGGCCCAAATGGACCAGCAAGTTTACCCTGCCGCTGGTAATCAGGGAAAAAAAACAGGATGGAACCACTAATTCCGAGTTTCGGCTGGATGGCGTACCCAACGGCAAAAATGAAACCGGGCCGGATTTGACTGGCGACGGTTCCGCAGCTTATGCTCCCGGGGGAGCGATTAACTTAAGCGGTGGGACCTTTGGGTGTATTGAAACAAACAGTGTATCACAGGCTATTCCATTACCAACCTCAGGCACAGTTATTGTTAATGATGAAACCACCATCGGCAATACGGCTATTTTTGCGGCAATGGATGACTATTTCGGATTTAGAACCTCCAATGCGACAATCAGGGGAGCTGAAACTATTAATAATTTACATATTACGATTTCAAACGGTTCAGCGGGAGCCGGCGGCTTGGCCATACAAGTAACCGATACTGAATCTGATATCCGGCAAGCTATAATTAATCAGGGGAGTAACAGCGCGAATATTTATCTTACCAATTTTGAATTAACCAACGGAGTCGGGATAACTTTCACCGGGACCTGTGATATTGGCGC
The DNA here is from genome assembly GCA_029974635.1 of Bacillota bacterium. Classification (GTDB taxonomy): domain Bacteria; phylum Bacillota; class UBA4882; order UBA8346; family UBA8346; genus JAEZJQ01. The sequence goes on from JARKQY010000056.1 coordinate 51,534, forward strand.
TGGCGGCGGTTCTATCACCATTACTCTTTCAAAACTGCAAGTCAGCAATATGACCATTAAAGGTCATACCTTGGATTCATTCCCGAACAAGACCATCATTGTCAACGAGGAATATCAATTCGATATGAGTGAGTTAGTTGACAGTTCCATTTATATCAGCAATTGTTCCTTGACTTTCAGTATATCGAACATGCCGGATAACTTGTCCCTTGGAGCTTACTTTATTCTTGAAGCTTATGACAGCGGCAACCACCTACTTTACAGTGAATCCCACACTACTCCTAACCCGCCGCTTGCTTTTCAAAATTCATCACAGACCATTACTCTACCATTTAACAGTAATTATAGTTATTTAAAGTTTAAGTTAGAGCGGATTGGTTTGGAAGCGGTGGATGAGGGCCGAAATATTATTATTGACGGCAATCAGGCTATTAATTTCACGGTAAGGCCGCACCTAACACTGCAATCCCAGGTCCAGGAGATGGAAGCGACCAAAGTCGAACAATCGGTGATTCAAAGTGTCAGCCTGAATCTGAGTGTGATAAATAACACCCGGCTTGGTTTGGGGGTCAAGCTTTATTTATCTCCGCTGCCAAATCCAATGACTGATGCAAACGCCGTGGTTTTTAATTTTACAGTAAATCCGGCGGCAATACCGGGACAAGCTTTAGAAACTCGGCATACCTCATTAAGCCTCACAGCCGCCCAGATTAGTTATTTGACCGGCAGCCAAATGATTTATAATCAATTTGAGATCGTCGATCTTTCAACCGGTAAGGTTCAAGTGAATCCCTATCCGTTTTTAGAGATTCGTTCCAGCGCAACATTGGAAGTACTCATTAATAAGGAGGATTGAAAAATGTTCACAAAGCACTTTGCAACATTTTTACTAATATCCGTTCTCTTGTTTTTAATTCCATCCTTGACTTTCGGATTCGGGCTGGAAAATCCCGCCGACCTGGCCGGTGAAGACACCAAATTTGAACTTGTTTTTCCCGAATTAACGTTCCAAGTTGAAAATAATCTGCTTAACATCGAATTTCTAAATGCCGATATGACTACTGAATCCGCCAAAAGGTATTTTCTGGGGCGGATGGAGAGTGGCGTATTCAAGACCAATAATCAATTTGACTTGGGAACGCGGATCGCTATTGGGAAATTTACATTCCATACCGGATTATGGGCCCGTAGCAGTTTGAACATTATGAACGGTTTTACCGAACTATTTTTTTACGGCTATGAACCCGCTAAAAACTATAATCTTAACGGAACCCGTGCTGACGCGCTGTTAGCGCTTTCGTGCGAACTGTCTTACGCCCGTTACATTCCACTGGAAATTAATGAGTTACAAGTCGGGGCAACCTTACGTTTATTGGAAGGAATGGCCCTATATTACAGCGAAGTTACCGATAGCGTAATTACTACCAATGAATGGGGACAAGCCCACTACAAATTTAATGTTACCGGCTACCAAACCTCCTCGGAGAATGGTTTTCAAGGCCAAGGTCTTTTGGTGGACCTGGGAGCCAATTATCTTATGGATCAATGGAAATTTGGGGCGGTTTTAAAAAATTTGGGACCGGAAATGACCTGGAACAATGTTGATATTGTTAACAACCAATACGAAGGCGAATTTACCGGAGTCGAGGACGAGATTCAATCAACCGACAGTAATACTGAGAGTAACAAAAACCATACGATTCGAATTCCCGTCGCCTTAGAGTTGGGCGCCGTATATAATCTCAATAAAAATCTCTCTTTCACTATGGGACTGGGAAAAGCATTTAATGACGGCTGGGGATATTCTACCACACCGCGTCTTATAGGAGGAGTAGATTGGAAACCATTGAAATTTTTACGTTTAGCCGGTCAGCTTTCTTATCAGGGAACCCAAATTGGTATCGATACCCTCACCCAATTACGGATTTTTGCTTTTTGGGTCAATTTTGAACTGGGTTGGAACGGCGGACTGTTAATTGATAATAACACCTCCGGTATGAGAGCTTCACTATCAACCCGCTTGCATTTTTAATAAAGAAAAAGAAAACCGAGCACTATCTTAACTGCGCACTGACAAAACGCAACCGGTGGCGTATAATACATGCAACTGGTTGCGTTTTTAGCTTCAAAGGAGATTAAACTGCTAAAAAGTGTATCCAAGGCGCAGTTGATGAATACGGCTTCAAACTAGCATTTATAATCTTCCTTAAATCCTTCCCCCAATACTTCACGAACATCGGTAATGATTATAAAAGCATGCGGATCAATGTTGTGAACCATTTCCTTCAGTTTGATCTCCTCCGCCCGGGAAATGACGCAGAGAATGATCTCCTTTTTGATATTGGAATACAAGCCGCGGCCAAACAATCCGGTGGCGCCTCTTTCCAACTGGTTCAGAATGGTCCGGCCAATCTCTTCGGTATGATTCGAAATGATGAAAGCTGCTTTCGCATAGTCAAGACCTTCCAAAACCGCATCCAAGGACTTGCTGGTGACAAACATGGTGATAATTGCAAATAAAGATAATTCCACGCTACGAAAAACGATTCCCGCCAAGATGATGATGGTCCCGTCAAATAATAACAACGATCTCCCCACTGAAATTCCGGTAAAACGGTGTAACAATTGAGCCGCCAAATCGGTTCCGCCGGTGTTGCCCCGGTAGCGGAAGGCGACTCCCACTCCCAAACCCATAATAACTCCGCCAAAAATCGAAGCGAGCAAAGGATCCCGCGTCAAAGGAGCCAACCTAACCACTGATTCCCAAAATTGCACCATAACCGAGATCAACAAGGACCCAAAGAGCGTCTTGGCACCATAACGCGGCCCGAAAACCCAAAGACAGGCCAGGAACAGCGGTATATTAAACATTAGCATGGTCCAGGAGACCGGCCAGTGCAAAATATAATGAATGATGATTGCCAGGCCGCTTACGCCGCCAGCCGCGATTTTATTTGGGATTTGCAGCCACACCAGCCCCAGCGCCGTAATCGTCACCCCAATAAGGATTCCGATATAGTCCCTGATCTCATTGCGAATGAACTTCCAATTAATCTTTTTGACAACCTGGATCCACACGCGCTCACCTCCAGGAATAGTGGCATTAGTCAAAATTCCGCTGTCAAAGGCCTAATGACTTCAAATAGCCGTTTCATGTGATCTACCTTAATTCAAGATGGGAAAATAAGGATAATATATGACAATTAATAATATCACCAAAATATAATTAAAGTCAAACCAATTTATTGGTTATTCAGTGAATTTTTTTATCGTAAACACCAATACCAGAACTTGCACAAATCCGGGATGCGTTTTAATTTGGCCGGATCCTGCAACATGCGGTAACACCATTCCCAGCCGTGATTTCTCAAGAACCGGGGGGCTTCTTTTTTGGTCCCCGACAGCACATCGAAAGCGCCGCCGATGCCGATACCGACGGTCTTATTTAAACAAGGCAAAACTTTAGCCAAAAAGAATTCCTGCCGCGGAGAACCGAGTCCCGCCAACAATAAAGCCGGTTGTTTTTGAACAATCTCCTCCAGGACCAGGGTTTCATATCGCTGACCAAAAACTGTATCCCCATAACCGTCCCGGATCCCCGCCATGGTCAATTCCGGCCAATTCCTTGCAAAAGCGCGCCTCAAATGGGATACCACCATGGGAGAGCCTCCATAGATATAAACCGTATAACCATTAATGGCGCAATGGGAAAGCAAATACCGGGTCAGATCAATCCCGGTGAATTGCCTGATATTTTCATATCCTTTTCTTTGTAGCGCTTTGAGTATTCCGTAACCATCAATGGTGATTAAGTCGGCCTCCCGAATAATCCGGTTGAATTCGGGATTATGAACTGCCGCCACCAGCATCAATGCATTCAAAGTTACAATATGACGCGCCTTTCCCGGTTCTAAAAACCAATTGTGAATTTGGTCCAAGATTTGCATTTCCGGGAGTATATCCACCGGTACACCCTGAAGATAATTCCGCGTATTCATAACTCCCCTCTAAGGACTTTCCCTAGGATCACCCGGTTTTCCAGGGCCTGTGATTGCCAGTGACTTAAAGGAAGCCGGGCTGGTCTTGTTTTCAAAACTGGCTGCCGCAGTTGGGTTGTAATCATATGATAAAATAACGCGGGGTTTGTCTTCTCATCCAAAGACAGATAATTGATTCCGTGTTCCAAACAAAAAGCTGCGATCTTCAGATCCGCCGCCAGACCAACGCAGGGAATATTTTGAATAACAGCTGCTATTAACCCGTGGAGCCGACAACTGATCACCATGTCGAAACCTCCGATAGCTTGTTGTAGTATTCTCCAATTCCTTGGAACCGGTAAACTCTTAACCCCCAAGCTCCGGACAAGCTTCAGAACTAAATGGAGATCATCATCCTGAATTGCTAATATATATAATTCAATATTTCCCAGTGGCAAGGACCCTAATAACCGGTTCCATAATCCTTCGTCCCAAAATCGGTGCCTCCGAATAATGAGTCCCACTTTTTTCGTTTGATTGCCGCTGTAATGGTTCCAATACCGTTTTGCCTCATCCGTTGCCAAGGGTTTTCTGGCCAGTAACGGATCAGCGGCAAGAAAAACCTGTGGTTGCCGCAGTTCCATCTGTTCTAAGATAAGCTGGGAAATCCTATCACGGATCGTAATTAATTGGATGCGGGATAAGGACCGCTTGGCAATTAATTTACTGAGAGTGGACCGGATCGGTCCAATCCCCTGCCCGTATAAAAATACCCTGACCCGGTATATTCCAGCCAGCCAAACCAAGGCGGAATAATAAACCAAACTGCGTAAACTGCTTAAGTCCTGAAACAAATTGCCACCGCCACCGATCATCCGGTCGGCCGCCTTGACAGCCTGGATAATACCGGGTAAATTATACTTGCCGACAGCGGCCACCTGATACTCCAGGGCCGTTTGACCGGGATCGGCGGAGATCACCGTTATCTGACACCGCGGATTTATCTCCCGGGTCCAAGCGATTAACTGGCCTAAATTGGTTTCATCCCCCAGATTGCCGCATCCGAAATAACCAAAGATCAAGATCCGGTTTATCATATTTACCTCTATAAGTGGCGTTTTGACCACAGAGGACACAGTGGGCACTGAGTAAATCATTATAAACGAAAAAGCGGTTTTGAAATTCTCTGTGTTCTCCGTGAACTCTGTGGTGAAATCAGATTTTTCGTCCTTTCGATTGCCCCGACCGAACCCGAAATGGACTACTAATAACCGTTTTTCCGGGCTGCCAGGAGCAGGCCGGTTAGAAACCAAAAATATCCGCCGCAAAAACTTTGAATATACCAGGTTTCGGAAAGGCCGTAAGCCAGGAAGATAAGTATGGAAACAGTCAGCGGCGGAATTAAAGATACTTCCCCCCAGGCACGAACCCTTCCGGGCATTAATATTCGCTTAAGGACTGCTAAAAAAGCCATTAGACTGAATAGTCCGTATTCCAGCCAGAATTGTAAATAAAATTGATGGGCATGCTGGCTGGGACTCCTTCCAATTTGAAATTCCGGATAAACCCGCTGAAAACTATCCGGTCCCGTTCCCCATAACCAGTTATCCTGTAGAGCTTGCCAAACACCCCGCCAAATCTGAATCCGATACTGGAAAGAGCTGTCGCTTAAGGTCATAAGGCTGGTGACCCTAGCTTGAAATCCCGGAACAAAAAATAAGAGGACTAATCCGAACCCGACGCATAAAAGGGCATAACGCCACTGCTTATTGAACCGGAATAGGATAAAAATTCCGGTGATAAGCCAAGCCATTCGTGAATAGGTAAAATGTAAAGCGGCCAATACTGCTGCAAAGATTCCGGTAAAAATAATCCGTTCCCTTTTCACAGCGTATTTGGTTAAGAAATAGTGGCAAAAAACGAGAATACTCAGTAAATACAAGGCAAAAATATTTGGATTTCCAAATACCGAATATATCCGGACCGGGATAATATCCGCCTGTCCAGCTCCCAACCAGCCTTTCGGAGTATGCATTCCAGAGAACAACTGCCAAAAACCGATAATCAGCCAAATTACACTGGAAAAAGTGAGATATTTCAAGATCCGCTCAATGATTTTCCCGGTAAATACCCTGCCTGTCAACCAAGCCAATGTAAACCAGGAACCGAACCGGAGTAAAACTGCCTGTTCAGCGCCGAATGTCCGGCTAAGCAAGGCGCTTGCGGCCAAAGTCACCCACAAAAAAATAAAACCCGCCGGATGCGGTTCTTTGGCATCCAACTCATGTTGTGCCGGATTCACCAACCATAATAATAAAACCAACGGGATCAGTATCCCCCACGATCCCCCAGCCGTTCCTGCGCTTAATACCGGCATAAAGATGATTACCGTAATCAGCAGTCCTTCTATGATAAAATGCCATGGAATCGTAAAATGGAGTTTACCGGGAAGCTTGGCCCATAATTCGTTGGACCACTGCACACCAGATTCGAATAACCGTCTCGTATAACTATGACGCCATAGAGAATGCCACTGAACTGATAAACGATGATTGTCATTCATAGTTTATTTACCTTTATATATGTAATCTCTCCTCTGATCGCCGTATACCTGGTATGAGCCCGGAAGCGTGCCCCGACCCTGACCGCGATCTTCCCCAAATAGACGCCGGATCGGGCCGGACCTTTCTCAATCCTGCCGTTGCTTCTGGTTATATCCAACCGGATGTCCAGATTTCGCGGCGATCTGAACAATACCATCCGCCCGTTATGGCTTAACATGATCTCAGCCGGTTCGGTATGCATGGAGCGAATCTTTCCCAAATAAGCATCAAAACGATCCTCAAATAAATCCTGGCCAACCGTCAGACTGTCCGCTACATATGGCGGCACATTACGGACCAGCATGCCGATGTTCACCGGACAGTCCTTTATTTGCGGGGAGACCGGCTTATAATCATGGATAACTTTGACCCCAATCAGGGCGATCACCAGGATGACGGCCAGATCGAAAAGATTGAGCCATCCGAAGATTTTTTCTTGCGTAGCGAATTTTTTCATCTGATCCGATGTTTTTTATTCTATAACCTTAGTCTAAACAGATTCCCAGGGAATAAACCGTAAAGATTCAACTGAATCCAGGGCAAGTAACTTCCGAAATTGCCTAAGTAATTCGTGATAGCGACGAATTACTAGTGATCCCCAACTGCCGTATTCTGTCAAAGAGCCGATCCGGCCAATTTTTCGGCATTATAGTAGAAAAATTGCATTATACTGTGGGATCACGGCTTAAGGATCGGAGAATCGCAGCCGTCCAAAAGAAATAAATGGAAATCATGGAATAATTGTTGTATAATAATTTGAAAGGACTCTGATCAAATTAGGCTCTTAATTCTAAACTCCTCATACATTATAGAAAGAAAAACGAATTAAAAGCCGCTTAAGCTGACCAAAGGTCATTTCAAAGGGGATTAACCGGATTTACAGGATTAACGATTAGCAAAAACGGGTGTAATCTTAATTTTTTAAGCGAAGTTCAATTATTACAATCCTGCAAATCCTATCCAAATAGATTTTTGATTTGGTTCCGGCCCGTCCGGGATAGGCGCTTTTTTAATGGACATTTATTCTAAATAGGTGATCCGGCGAATGAACCGACAAAAGCATCTGTATATCCTCGGTATTCCCAATTTTGGGATTGGGCTTCTCTGGGCGATGAACCTAACGCTCATCCCGATGCTGGTTAATTCTTTCGAAGTAACCAATCAACAGGCCGGCTTATTGATCTCCATGGGCGCATTTACCGGAATTTTTGTGCCTTATCTGGTGGGGATTATGAGTGATCGCAGCCGTTTCAAAATGGGTAAACGGAAACCTTTCATGCTGATTGGGAGCGTTGTTGCTACAATTTCCTTGATGATCATGCCCTTTGCCTCCGGGTATTGGATGCTGTTCTTAATTTCATTCTTGTTTTATTTCAGCTTAAACTTCTATCAGAGCCCTTATTATTCCTTAATACCCGAAGTAGCCGGGGAGCACCACCTGGGTTTAGCCAATGGTTTTGCCAATGTAGTGAGCGTCCTGGGAGGGGCTTTTATTTTCCTGGCCGGAATTGGTCTTTGGAATTATCAAGGCGTCTTGAATTTCCATCACAGCCTGCCGTTTTTTATAGCCGCTTTTATTGGATTAATAACAACCGTCGTGACCGTTGTTTTGATTAAGGAAAAATCCGGGACTGCAGCCAAACTGGATAAGTTCAGTTTTGATTTTCTCAGGTTTCCGGCAGTGATGAAATTCTTCATGGTCATCTTCTTTTTCTATCTGGCTCACGGCTGTCTGACCCCGTTTTTTGTTAAGTATTGCGTATCATATCTAAAGTTCGACGGAGAAACTGCCAGTATTGCACTACTGTTACTGACCATTGTCGGGGCCTTATTTGCCTACCCTATAGGGGTCTTATCGGACAAAACCTCCCGGAAAAAAGTGATGCTCCTGGGATGCCTGCTCTATATGGCGGCGTTATCTAGCGGATATTTTGTGAAAGACATTGCCGGCCTTTACGTGATCATGTCGGTCATCGGAATCGGTTTTGTCACTATTCAGGTGGTTTCATACGCCGCATTGGCCGAATTGGCTCCTGCGAAACGCCTGGGAGAATTTATGGGCATCTTTAATTTTTTCATCTCAATCTCCCAATTTATCGCCAATAATTTAATGGGATTTATGCTGGACCGGATTGGCTGGACGGTATATTTCCCGCTCGCCGCCGCTCTTATGCTGATGGCTGCTTTCATTCTTGCTCTAAGCAAACTAGAAAAACATCCAGCCGTTCATCAAACGACGAATTGATAATTCTGAGGTGTTTTCCATGTTTAATACGCTGAAAATCTGGCTTTCTTATATAAATGTAAAAAACGGGAAACCCGATACCGTTGTTTTTAAAGAACGTTTCACCAACAGCCACTTAACTGCTGAGGTTCACCTGGAGCATCAGGAGTATCAGCGGTTGAAGCTGTCCCTGGTTCCCGCCTCCGGACTTGAAATAAACCGTTTGGAAGTGGTCATTGATTTTCCCTTTGCCAAAAACCACCGGATTTTCGTAAATGGTTATCAATCCTGGACCGATAGCCGGGAATTTATGCCCCATGAAAAATTAAAAGGCATCAGTATCCTGGCCAAACCAATCATGGAACAATACCAGCTCAAAAAGTATGGTGATTACATCTTCCGGAAATACCCCAAACGGCAAGGAATTTTTCACGGCTATACCTATTCGTATATCCGCGATGGCGCCAAGTTCTGGTTGCTTGGTTCCCTTACCGAGCGAAGCGGCTTTACAATGATTACGGAAGATATAAAGCGGCAAAAAATCTTCATTACCAAGGAATGCTCCGGTTTACAAATCAATCAGTGTTATGATGCCTTGGATCTGGTATGGATTGAAGGCACCGTCGATGACGTATTTGACACCTATTTCCGGCTGATGAACCTGCCGGGAACAAAGCCGCCTCCAGCCACTGGTTGGACCAGCTGGTACAATTATTATCAAAATATTGATGAGCCGATAATTCAAGAGAATCTTGAAAACTTTGATAAGCCAAGCACCAAAATCGATTTTTTTCAAATTGACGACGGTTGGCAAGCGGCGGTTGGGGATTGGTTTTCCATTGATAAAAGCAAGTTTCCAAGGGGTATGGCTTCCATCGCCGCGGCCATTAAAGCCAAAGGCTATAAAGCAGGCCTATGGCTGGCTCCGTTTGTCTGTGAGACCTGTTCGGATCTCTTCCGGGAAAAACAGGATTGGGTATTGAAAGATGCTGCGGGGAAACCGGTTCTGGCCGGCTTTAACTGGAGCCGGTTTTACGCCCTTGATTTGTACCATCCGGAAGTGCAGACTTATTTAACAAAGGTATTTCAAATGGTCCTGGATGACTGGGGTTATGACCTGGTAAAACTGGACTTTTTGTATGCCGTTTGCTTGCTGCCCCGCAAAAACCGGACCCGCGGACAAATCATGACCGAGGCTATGGAATTTTTACGGAAATGCGCCGGGGACAAACTGATTTTGGGCTGCGGCGTTCCATTAGGCCCGGCCTTCGGAAACGTGGATTATTGCCGGATCGGCCCTGATGTAACCCTGGATTGGGATGATCACTTTCTGGTGCGAGTGCTGGCTAACCGGGAACGCGATTCCACCATGATCGCCATCCGGAATGCCATAAGCAGGCGGCATCTGAATCAGAGGGCCTTCGTCAACGACCCCGATGTTTTTCTTTTGCGGAACGATAATATCAAGCTTACCCCAGCCCAGCGGAAGACCATGGCCCTGGTGGATCACCTCTTCGGCGGCTTACTTTTCACATCGGACAACATCGGAAAGTATGATAATGAACAGAATGCCTGGCTGGAAAGGATTTTCCGGCTGCAACCCATTGCCTTCCAACTGGTTGAATCTCATCCCAGCGGCCTGGTGGAGGTGATTTACAGTGATGAGGAAGCCAAACGGCTAGTTATCATTAATTTAAGCCGCCACAAGCAGGTTCTGCGGCACCAATACGGTCCTATTACCGAACTCTCCTTTGCGGTGGAGAAAATCACCGGGGAACTGGCGGGTAAGATTATCGTTGAACCTTTTGAAAGCCGGATTTTCAATATTATAAGCAGTTAGACGGCTATCTAGAAGTCTGTGCGGGTAATATATTTTCGGGACTAGTAAACCTATTTATCTGAATTACCGAAAAAAAAATAAAAAAAACCGTAAAGATTACCGAAATATCTGCCGAATAATTACATGGTAAGAGTAAAAATTATAACCATTAGGATTTTTCTTCATCGTCAAATAAAAAAGGAGGCATTTTTCATGACCAAGGCAGATTTGATCGAAAAAGTAGCGAAGGACACTAAGCTCACCAAAAAAGATTCCGACCAAGCCATTGACGCCGTTATCAAAGCCATCAGCGGCGCGCTTGCCAAAGGCGACAAGGTTACTTTAGTCGGTTTCGGAAGCTTCGAAGTGAGGAAACGGGCCGCCCGGAAAGGCCGCAATCCCCAAACCGGCAAAGAAATCAGCATTGCCGCCCGGAAAGTTCCGGTATTTAGAGCCGGAAAAGCTTTAAAAGATGCAGTAGGAAAGAAGTAAAAAAGACAAAGCCCGTCCTTATTCAAGGACGGGTTTTAAATTACGTATACTTGTTTCGCCTCTCAATCCGCATCAACATTTCATCAAGTTGCGGCTGGTGGCCCCATAATTCAGCTGTGCTTGAAAAAAAGTGACCATCCGTATCGACTAAACTTGGAACATCTTGCACCGCCAGAACAGGTCCGTATTTTATATTATCCCATTCGGCGGTTAATGTAAGATGTACGCCGCAAGATATTTCCGTTATTTTCGAAAATATCGCAACAGCCTCATCAAACCCAGAAGCTGGCGCCATCAAGGTAATGTTTTTGATAATGCCGAATTCAATACATTCCAAAGTTGCTTGATTCACTTCTTTTGAAAGGCCAACATCATGTGCTTGCGTAATGAGTTGAATCAAAATCATTTCCTCCCGAAAAGAACTCCGGAGACCATCGCGTTGTATATACACGCCAACTCGGCGGGCGTAAGTTTTCTTCTTAATCCGTGGTGTTATATGAATTCTATATACAAATTCTCGGAAATTCAAAAATGGATTTCAACGCTCCGGCTGAATAAACCTTATCGGTTGAAACCAATATAAAATCTCTTCCTGGATTGTTTTGGGGTATTTTAGCTAATCTCATTGATTTCGATGCAATTATTTAGTCCGCATAATTATGCGTTTCAAATCCTATTCGATAATATACACATCATTACCAGTAACAATTATCGCTTGATCATCGGTTAAACTAATTTCCGGGCATTCTCTTGCAACGATATATCCGCACTTAGAACCATCTTGAACGTGAACATTAAGTCTGCAATTGATGTATCCCAAATTATCGGGTAAATTGTTAGCCATTATAATACTTCCCGCACTTACTCCTACGTATACACCGCCATTATCCAAAAATCCTTTTAATGGATTATAAAATTCAGTTTCATTAATCCTGTTCAATAAATACTGGGGACTTCCCCCACAGACATATATTGCATGGAAACTACATATTTCTTCACAGCTAATTATCCGATCCAAATCATATGTAACAATATTCTCTTCGAAAAGGCCGGCGTTTAAAAGGTCATTCTTGCATAAGGGAACTATTGCTTTTTGTTCTTCGGTTATTGCAGCTGTAGGAATAAAAATGGCCCTGATTTTCTCTTTCGGCGCATTCACCAATTCTAAAAATTTCGCTTCAATCTTCGGATTCTTAAATCCGGCAGATGTTAAAATCAATTCTAAAACATTTTTGATCGCCGCTTCTTTATCCACTATTTCTCCCTCAAGGTTATTATATAGAGATTTTTTCCCTAGGACCGGTTTTAATACGGCTTACAAATTGATTGATAGCCAGCAATAATACTATAACAAGCAAACTGGCGATAAATTCCGTAGATTAATGATCCTGTATCCATGTATTTCAGGAATATGGTGTTCAATTCCAGCAGAAGGGGTTTGTGAGCGCCAAGAATTACTAAAGTATTCATGCCGCAATAATTTAACAGTTGAATATACTGTATCCGATAACTGATTATCAAAAATGCCGCTATTCCCAAAAGCGCTGCGCCATAAAACAAAAAATAATTTCCCAACAGGTTGCCGGCCATGTTCACTCTGCTTATCAACGCGATATGTATATTCAAATAGGCTGTAATGATATGTAACAACCCCAAGAGAAGGATTCCCAAATAAATGATCCCTTTCCTTAATTGGCTAATATATTCCAGATAGCCTTTCTGCTTGACAAAATAACCTAAAAAGTAGAATACTACCCCAGTAAATGCCACATCGGCGTAAAAAAACATTTTCACTATAAAAACACTCAACAGGTAACCGGATAGAGACATTTTTAGGATTATAAGGTTTTTAACGAACGGTTTCGTTATCTTTTGATTTAATAGTAGAAAGGCCACGCTGACCAAAAGAATACAAGGCAAAAACCAAATGGGATTGTTCCCGCCATTATAGGCAGTCCCCGTAATGATTGAACTAAGTTTCGTTACGTGACTTTCGATAAGGGAATAACGCTCATACCGGATATGTCTTGTCCAATAATACAACCAGGAAGCCAGCGAGAAGAGCACATATGGAATGTATAGCGTTTTGACCTTTGATTTTAAAAATTCCCAAAAAGGTTTATCCTTGTGGACATAGCCGGATAAAAAGAAGAATAGAGGCATATGAAAGGAATATATGTAGATGGATCTGGGATTCATGGTATGTCCCCAAACCACCAAAAAAATCCCCAAGCCTTACAGCAAATCAATAAAATCATACCTGGATTGGGTTGAAACATTATTCATGCTTACTTATTAAATACTCTCCTAACTTCTTATCCAGCAGTGCGATATGATTTTCCCACCATTCGGATAGCTTGCGTTGGGTTTGAATGACCAATACCGACGTTGGTCCTTCACTTGCCAATTCTTTTTTTAAATTGTTGAAATAAACGGTAAAACTCTGATGTTCCTCCTTATGGGTTGAATATTCCGGGTAATTATACTGGTCCATATATTCTTCTTCAGTTCCAAAATGAACAATTACATATTCATCTAAAAAAGAAATGATCTTTTCAAGCGTTTCCTTTCCTTTACCTTCGCGCATAGCCTCTAAAAGATTGTTAATTCGCTTGATGAGCTCTTGATGCTGATTATCGATTTCAGCTACACCCGTAGCCAGACTGGAATTCCATTGTATGGCCATGTGAGACACTCCTTTCATGTTATAGTAAAAATCTAGTAAAACGTTCTCAAAATAACATTACAATCAGAATGAACGTTTTACCAAAGTATGGTGTTTCATCTTCATTAATTTTTCATTAATAGTTGCTAGAACGCCATACTAGTCTATCGGCCTCCCCATCTCTAAATAATTTTGGGTAAGAGAGTTGAGATTATTTAAAAAACAATCCGCCGGAATATCCCAAAATTCCTGATACTCTCTAACGGCTTGGTTTTGGGCTTTGATTCGGGCTTCATTAATCTCATCGCAATTGTGGCAAAGTAAAACCATAAGCTTTGCGTCCAGCTCGTTACGCTCAGCCATCTGGGACATGATTTGCAACGAGTCTGCAGGCGATATTCCTTTACGATAAGGCCGGTCCTCCGTGAGTGCGATAAAAATATCGGAGATGCTTATCACACGGGAACCCAATGATAAACTTTCAGCATTAAGATGGAAAGGATAGCCCGAGCCATTGAGTTTTTCGTGATGAAGCGCGGCCCACGAAGTGATAGGTCCCAAATTATTAATGCTTTGCAGCAACCGGTAGGTATAATAGGAGTGGCTTGTTACGATATTGCGTTCTACTTGAGTTAATGGCGCGTTCTTATTCAAAACAGATTCCGGGACGACAATCTTCCCTAGATCATGTAAGAAACCCGCCACTTTAAGCATCAGGCTTTCTTGTTCCGAAAACCCTACCAGCCTCGCCAAGATTTCGGCGCAAGCAGCCGTGCCGCTTGAATGAGTAGCAGTAAAGCTACTCCTAAAATCAATAATCTGACCGAAAAGTTTCGTGATACTAACTAAAGCTTCCAGATCCAGTTCGATATTGAAATGGCTCGCTCGTTTCAGCAGGTGCGTATTCTTGGTTGGCGCAAGCAGATCCAGCCAGAAAAATTCTTTGGCGGCCAATCTGGTAAAGATGGTCACCATCCGGGGATCAAACATTTTTCCGGAATATTCGCCAATCCGTTTACATATCCCATTAGCCTGACCGATAATGTCTTTATGCGGATCGATCAAAACGGCTATCCGATCAGCAAGATGCAGAATGGAACTACCGCGGAGGACCCATTCAGGCAAATTAAAACCTCCGGCCTTCTCAACCTCTCCCCAAGGTAAATGATGGTAGCGAATCAACTGGGCAATTGACGCCAAAGGTTTAAACTTGCTAAATAGCCGGAAACCTAGTTCGGCATGCTGATAGGGATTTTCAACTTCAAATCGTAATGCCTCCAGCCTTTCTTTCGAAGACAATCCGCCACCATCGTGCAAATACCCGGCCAAAGTAAGATTGTTTTGTTCCTCCAAGGATAAACCCATTTCCCTGGCGATATTAAAACTGATATATGCTACCCGTTTATGATGATCCGCCAGAGCCGGACTGACCAGATCAACCGCTTCAGCCAAACATTCAACCAATTCAGACAATAAAATATGTAATTCCAGGTGCATAAGCTACCTCTCGGTCGTTATGTAAGTCTCTATCCCGGATAAGCCGGAAGCAAATTAGTGTCAGAGAATTTTGGATTACTTATTCACATTATCGGTAGCATTTTTGATATTCTGAACCTTTACCCTAACAAGTTAGGATTTAGTCGCCTTGCTTAAGTTAGCCCAATATACAAAGAGCATGGTTTCCGAAATCGGATTCCTTGTATAACTTCAGCTTCACGCGGTAATGATATGAGCAATCCTCGTTCTTAGCGGAATCTTCCATCTATTTCAATACCTTCATATTGGTTTCGCCGGCATTTGGGGACTACTTCATTAAATCCCGAGGTTTAAATGGACCGGAATTTGCGCGGATTAACTGCCGGCATAACTGCCGCAGCGCCTAAATATATATGGAACCTAATTGACTATTATCTGCTTCACCTAACCAGCCGTCTCTATCTCGATTGGCCGGCCATACTGATAATCGGCCGTCTCCCTGGATCCGTACCTGATTTCATCCTGGCCACTTTTTATCTCTTCCTGTGGGAAGGATTAATGGGGATTATTTTTGCCTTCCTTATCAGGAAAACAGCCTCGCGGGCGTATATTATCAACGGCATCATGTTTAGCTTCGCCATTGATTTCATATTTCGCATTTTAGTCGTTTTTTATCAAATTCCAGTCTTATCAGATCCATATGCGCCACCAGGAATGATATCTAGCCTATTTGCAGTTTTTTTATGGGGCGGGCTAACCGGCTTAATTCTCAAACGGCTTGATACACCGCATTAATTATTTTCCGTAATTTCGGAGGATGTTCGTTCAGCGTTCCGTGTTCATCGTTCAGCGATTAAGCATAGAGCCTAAAACCTTGAACTCGGAACGCTGAACGTTGGACCCGGAACCTAACAAAGGGATAAACCTAGCAAATTAATTATTCCAATCCTGCCGGCAAGACTCACGCTAACATTTTTCATCATCTTAAACTGCTGTGATCCTATTAAAAAATTGCCCCTTTCGACCGCTTTCATCAGCGCTCATTTTAATATAAATGAATAAGTTCAGCGGATGCGTTGGTGGCACAACTCTTGAATGATTATTCCGGGAGAAGAGCGGACGGGTTAATTATAATGCATAATGAAACAAGAGCCAAAAGGCTCTTATCGTAAACTCATAAACTGAATTAAGATAACGATATATATTCCTACTTCCGCTGCTCCAGTTCTTTCCGCAACAACTCATTGACCATGGCCGGGTTGGCCCGTCCCTTGGTCTCCTTCATCATCTGCCCCACCAGGAAACCGAGGGCTTGAGCTTTGCCGCCAAGGTAATCAGCTGCCGACTGCGGGTTGGCATCGATAACTTTCTTGGCAATGGCCGCCAGTTCGCCGCTATCGCTAATCTGGACCAATCCTTTCTCTTGCACAATGGCCTCCGGGTCTTTCCCGGTCATGAACATCTCTTCAAAGACGGTCTTGGCTATTTTACCGCTGATAGTACCGGCGTCAATCAATTTCAGCATTTTGGCCAAAGCCGCAGGGGTGATTTTTACTGCGGTTATCTCTATCTTCTCCTGGTTCAGCAACCGCATCAATTCCACCATCACCCAGTTGCTGACCGCCTTAGCTTCCCCGTATTCCTTGACGGCGGCTTCAAAATAATCCGCCAACTCCCTTGAGCCGCTAATCAGATTCGCATCATATTCCGGAAGACCCCAAATTTCCATATACCGTCTTTTCCGGGAATCCGGCAGCTCCGGAATCGTATTGCGCAGCCTTTGGAGCCGTTCATCATCGATAACCATCGGCACCAGATCCGGTTCGGGAAAATAGCGGTAGTCGCTGGCTCCCTCCTTGGAACGCATCAAAACGGTAACCCCTTTATTCTCATCCCAGGCCCGGGTCTGTTTGAACATCTTCTCGCCTTTATCGTATAATTCGGCTTGCCGCTCCGCCTCGTATTCCAAGGCCGACTGAACGGCTTTAAAGGAGTTCAGGTTTTTGATCTCCGCGAGAATCCCAAATTCTTTAGCACCTTTAGGCCGCAACGAAATATTCGCGTCACAGCGCAGCGACCCTTCTTCCATTTTGCAATCGGAGATTCCGGTATATAGTAACAGAGTCCTAAGTTTTTCCAGATATTCCTTGGCTTCTTGCGCCGATCTCAGGTCGGGTTCGCCCACGATCTCAATGAGGGGAACACCACAGCGGTTGTAATCCTGCTGTCCGTAATCGGAGTCCAGGATACCGGTGCCGGAATGCACAGTCTTACCGGCGTCCTCCTCCAGATGTACCCGGTTGATCCGGACTTTTTTCAACTCTCCGTTTCCCGATGCAACCTCAATCCAACCGCTTTTACACAAGAGAAAGTCGTTATACTGGGATATCTGATAAGCCTTTGGCAGATCAGGGTAGAAGTATTGCTTGCGGTCGAATTTGCTGTAAGGCGATATCTCACAGTTTAGCGCCAGCCCGGCGGTAATGGTATAATCCATCGCCTTCTCATTGAGCACCGGAAGCACCCCGGGCAGCCCAAGACATACCGGACAGACGTGGCTATTCGGCTCACCGCCGAACTCCGTAGTACAGCCGCAAAATATTTTGGAATCTGTTTTCAATTCGGCATGGACTTCCAGACCGATTACGATTTCATAATCATTTAAAGGCATAAAGGTCACTTCCCGTTATTGGTTACTAGAAATTAGTTATTAGTCATCCATCCCGGCCCGCCAGTGCACATGAAAGGATGAAATTTAAGAGCCATAAACAAATGCAGCTTCTTCAGCCCCAAGTGTATGCAGTCGTCCTGTACATCCTGCCAATCCTAATCATCCCGATAATCCCGATCAAATTTCAGGCCGTTTCTTATGAAAATCCGTAGCCTGCTCAAATCCATAAGCGGCCCGCAGCAGAATTTCTTCTTTAAATAACGGGCCCAGCATCTGCAAGCCTATGGGCATACCGTTGTCGAATCCGCCCGAAATGGAGATTCCGGGAAGCCCGGCCAGGTTGCAGGTGACGGTAAAGATATCTTCCAGATACATCTCCAAAGGATCTTTGGTTTTGGAACCGATTTTGAAAGCTACCGAAGGGGTGGTCGGCGTCAAAATCAAATCACAGCTTTTAAAGGCATTATCGAAGTCGTTCCGGATCAAAGTCCGGACTTTCTGGGCCTTTAGATAATAGGCGTCATAATACCCGGAGCTTAAAACATAGGTGCCGGTCATTATCCGGCGCTTCACTTCCGCTCCGAAACCCTCCTGACGGGTTTTCATGAACAGCTCCACCGCATCGGATACTTTTTGGGAAGTCCGGTGTCCGTAACGGACCCCGTCATAACGGGCCAAATTGGAGCTGGCTTCCGCCGGGGCAATAATATAATAAGCGGCTAGGGCGTACTCGGTATGCGGCAACGAAACTTCCACGATTTCCGCTCCCAAATCCTTAAACACCTTCACCCCATTTTGAACGGCATCTTTAACCGGAAGGCTGATGCCTTCTCCTAAGTATTCTTTGGCCAAACCGATCCGCAGTCCCTTGGCTCCCTTTTTCATTTCCTGAAGATAATCGGGAGCGGGCTGATTTACTGAAGTCGAATCCTTGGGATCATATTTGGCGATAGCCTGCAATAATAATGCGCAATCAGTCACATCTTTCGTTAACGGGCCGATTTGATCCAGGGACGAGGCATACGCCACTAAACCGTACCGCGATACCCGGCCGTATGTCGGTTTCAGGCCTACTATCCCGCAGTATCCGGCCGGTTGCCGGATGGAACCGCCGGTGTCGGAGCCCAATGCTAAAATCGTTTCATCGGCGCAAACAGCCGCCGCCGAGCCGCCGCTTGAGCCGCCGGGAACCGCTTCGATATCCCAGGGGTTTCGGGTGGTGAACAAGCCGGAATTTTCGGTGGAAGAACCCATCGCGAATTCATCCATATTGGTTTTCCCAACCAGTACCATCATTTGATTCCGAATTTCCGCAATAACGGTGGCATCATAAGGCGGAATATAATTTTCCAGAATCTTTGAAGCGCAGGTTGTCCGCAGACCGGCTGTTGATATATTATCTTTGATGGCAACGGGAATACCCGCCAGCGGTGGCAGCTTAACGCCTTTACTTACTGCTTCGTCCACCCTCCGGGCCGCCTGGTAAGCTTCTTCTTCGGCCAAAGTAACAAAAGCGTGAATCTTTGGTTCCGCCTGCCTGGCGCGCTCCAGAACCGATTCGGCAACTTCCACGGCCTTTACTTCCTTAGCGGCGATTAATTGCTGCAATTCATGGGCGGTTTTTTGATATAACTCCAAATCAAGTCCTCCCGTTGTTGGTAATTAGTTGACAGTTGCCTAAACTAGTCAATCCTCTAATAGTTTGGGTACTTTGAAGTAGTTGCCAATCCGATCCGGCGCATTGGCCAGCACCTCTTCAGGGTCCATGGATGGCTTTAGTTCATCTTTCCGGAATATATTATGAACCGGAATCACATGGGCCGTCGGTTCGATGGCGGAAGTATCCAATTGGTTTAGCTTTTCAACGTAATCTAGAATCTCATTCAACTGCATCGTAAACTGTTCTTTTTCGGACCCGTCCAATTCCAAACGGGCCAGCCGGGCAATATGTTCCACTTCCTTGATGGATAAACTCATGCAAACACTCCTTGCCGTGTGTAATAATCATGAAAATAATCCTACGCTTTATTGTATCATAAATTAAAATTTCTGACATTACAAATTTTATGCATAACAAAAATATAACACAATTACTCCAAGCGCCCCATATCAGAACCTACGCTGGAACTTGACAAGCTCTTTGATACTACTCCAACATCCTCTTAAATTCCGTTTCGTCAATCACCGGTACACCGAGTTCCCGGGCCTTTTCAAGTTTAGACCCCGGGTCGGAGCCTACCAGTAGGAAATCAGCTTTTTTGCTCACGCTGGAACCAGCCTTGCCGCCGTATTTACGGATTGTCTCTTCAATCTCCAACCGGCCGAATGATGCCAGACTTCCGGTAACCACGATTGTTTTTCCGGCCAGCTTTTGGGGTATGTTGGACAGTTCCCCGGTTTTACTGGTATTGATCCCAAAACTCTTTAATTTGGCAACCAATTGCCGGTTGTGAGGTTCACTGAAGTATTTAACCACACTGGCGGCTATTTTAGGCCCGATGGTGGCAATCTCGGTCAATTCATCATTACTGGCCTCCATTAACCGTTCCAGAGAACCATACTTATCGGCCAACTCCCTGGCAACCCCGGCACCCACATGGCGGATACCCAAAGCAAACAGTAAACGGCTTAAATCATTATTCTGGGATTCAGTGATAGCTTGGATTAGATTGGTTGCTGATTTGGGACCGAAACGTTCCAGATGAACCAAATCCTCATATTTCAACCGGTATAAATCAGCTACATCATGAATTAACCCGGCTTCAATCAATTGAATCACAATGGCCTCTCCTAAACCTTCAATATCCATTGCTTCCCGGGAAACAAAATGAATAATTCCCTCCCGCAACTGGGCAGGACATGAAGCCCCAATGCAACGGAACGCGGCTTCACCCGGTTCCCGGTAAACCGTCGCACCACATTCCGGACAAACTTGCGGCATGGTAAAAACTTTTTCATTTCCACTACGTTTTTCCGGAAGGGAACGAACAATCTCCGGGATTACATCACCGGCTTTTTGGATGATGACCCGGTCCCCGATCCGGATATCCTTATCCCGGACATTGTCTTCATTATGCAACGTAGCCCGGCTGACGGTGGAGCCCGCCACCTTCACCGGTTCCAACACAGCCAGCGGAGTAACCGCCCCGGTCCGGCCCACATTTACCAAAATATCCAGGACTATAGTCTCTACCTGCTGCGCCGGAAACTTATAGGCAATTTTGGAACGGGGCGCTTTGGCCGTAAATCCCAGTTGATTTTGGAGCGACAGTGAATTCACTTTAATGACAATCCCGTCAATCTCATAGGGGAGCTCATCCCGGCGCTCGGTCCAATACTCGCAGAAGGCGATGACTTGATCTATCCCTTGACACAGCTTGGACTCCGGATTTATCTTCAATTTGCATTCCTTCAGCAAGTGGAAACCTTCCATCTGGGTGGCAACCTGCGTACCTTCCAGGAACAAAATATCATAAAAAAAAGCATCCAAAGGCCGGTTGGCGGTAATCTTCGGATCCAGCTGCCGCAGCGCCCCGGCGGCTGCATTCCGGGGATTGGCGAATAATGGTTCGCCTATCCGGTCCCTTTGCAGGTTCAAAGCTTCAAAATCAGCTTTCTTGATAAAAACTTCACCACGGACTCCCAACCGGGTAATACCGGTATCGATTCTTAGCGGAATCGACTTGATGGTCTTTACATTGCCGGTGACATCCTCACCCTCTTCCCCGTTCCCCCGGGTAGCGGCCTGGGTTAATACTCCGTTTTCATATGTCAAGGCCACGGTTAAGCCGTCAATTTTCAGTTCGGCAGTGTATTCCAACTCCCGATCAGTTTCCAAAGCCCGTTTCACCCGGGTGTCAAAGGTCTTAAGTTCAGCGGCATCATAAGCATTATCCAGGCTCAATAAAGGAGCCCGGTGCCTTACCGTGTTAAAAATGGCCAGGACTTCGCCTCCGACCCGTAATGTGGGGGAATCGGGTGTCCATAGTTCGGGATATGTTGATTCTAGTTGGATCAATTCCCGCATCAGTTGATCATACTGCTGATCAGTAATCTCCGGCGCATCCATTACATAATATAAATAATTATGATGTTCGATCTCCGCCCGCAAAGCTTTTGTTTTTTGGACTACATCCCCCGGAACCGCCATGAAGATCCCCCTATTTAAACTAAAAATTTATCCAGTGAATTATATATTATTATTTAAAATTCCTGCTGAAATATTTTATATACATAAAAAACTAGCCCTCTTCCAAGAGCTAGTGTTGCGACAGTTTCCCAATTAAGTTTCAACGTTTCCTTAATTAAGTCGCCATCATCAGGCTTTTTCCTTCCAGACCACACTTTTCATAGAACGATTTGGCCCCGCCCTGCCACAAATCAGTGGCCACTTCCAAACCATGACATTGTCTCTCTGCAGCCTTTTTTTGCACAAATTCAACCAATGCTTTTCCAACACCGCGTCCTCTAAATTCCTCCGTAACCACCAATTCTTGAATACTGGCAATCTGGCCTAAATGATGGAATACATCGAGATAATACAGGGTAACAAAACCAATTACCTTATCATGTAGGGCAGCCACATAAGCCTCACGCTCACCGGAATTAAAGAAAGCTTTGAAAATACGCGCGAAATTAGTTTCAGCTTTACTGCCGCAGGTATTGCTTGTCCCTACTAGCTGTCTGTATAACCGATATACATCGCGATAGTCCTCATCAAGCATTGGCCGAATTTGTAACCCTATTGGAATTAGTCTCATCTGTTTTCACCTCCGTTTCATTTGAGATTCTTTTATGTTAGAGTGAGCGGGACTCACACTGCCGAAAAATACTGCTATATATATTATCGACAAGATTGGATTTTTTTCTCCATAAAAATTAAAATATTTACAACGATTTTTCGTTAAACCCGCAATTAAAATTTCTATAATCCTATGTTACCACATTTATTACTAAAATATTACATATATTTTTGCATAATTACCTAAAATTTTTACATGCAATCCTGTTTAGATTCTTATGAAACACAAACGATTTATATTCTATTCTTTCGCAACTCTTTTTAACTTGGCAGCAGGATTTTATAAATCGAAAGTAGAAATAAATGTTAAAATTATCAATTCCTTTTGGAGGGTTTTATAATGAAGACTACCGGAATTGTACGGAAAGTAGATGAACTCGGCAGGATAGTAATTCCCAAAGAAACCCGGGAACAGCTTTATATCGCCATCAAGGATCCCTTGGAAATCTTTTTGGATGAAGATGAACCGGCCCTGGTTCTCAAGAAATATATCCCCGGTTGTATTTTTTGCGGGGAAATGAATGAAGTCAGGAATTTTAAGGATAAACTGATATGCACAAGCTGTATCGGCAATATTGAGAAGGAAGCAAAATAACGCTCCAATGAATTGCCGCAGGAAAACTAATCTTATTATTTCATTTGTTTCATCGATCTGCATCTACATAAAAACCCCCGGCGTACCCGGGGGTTTTAGTTGTCTTTGCTGGCTAGAAAGCCAAGGGCCGGGAATGAATTCTTCTTCAGCCTTACCCCTTACAGACAAGCAACCCGGACATCCCGTCAAATATAGGCCACTTGATTCCGCAATGACTCCACATCCAAACTTAGCTTCGTCTTCATCGGATGTACGATTGAACACATATAGCCGTCCATCGTAAACGAAATGACTTTATATTGGGCGAAGTTTTTATAATAACTCATAAAATAATCGCCACAAACCTCAATCTTCGAGATCTCAAAAATTTGAAACGGGGTCATCAAACCCGTTTTCAGAACCTTGGACAACGCCTCCTTGGCGGTCCATAAAAGCATCAACCCGGTATCGTATGCAGCGGAAAAAGATTTGAGCTGCTCCGCTTCAAATCCGGTTATTTGTCTTTCCAGAACCTCCCGCTTGTCTTGATAGATTTCTTCAATATCGATTCCCATGGGATGAGCTTCGGGAAAGGCCAGCGCCGCTCCGAAATCAGCGCAATGGCTAACGCTGACTTGAATATTCGGCTGGTTGGAGACTACCACCGGTTGGGTAAAGATACCCGATTGGATCCAAATGTCCGCCAAATTGCCTTCATGAATCAGGGCTGCCACTGCTTGCTTAGCCACAAAACGACCCATCAAATAACTTTTGATCCGCTTTTCAAATTTCAAAGCATGATAGTAAGCCCGCTCCTCCGGGTGCAAATGCTTTACAATATCTTCATAATCCGTCATGCTCTCCATCATACAGAAACATAACGCCGCCTGATATGATCCTTCCGGACGGACTAATTCCAACGGTTGATTGTATATCCAACGTTTTTTCATTTTACGTTTGATCTCCGGCTTTAATTTTGTCATTCTTTATGATTTTTCATCAAACCTCATAAATACATTTCAATTCTTTTGCCGCAATATGGGTTTCATACGGATATCCGTATGCGTTATTAATATATAAAGTATCATCTTTCATAATTTGCTGATTCACATGGCTATGTCCATACACATGAATCCTTGAACCCAATTTACGGATCTGTTCATCCAGCAACGCCGTTCCCAACACCGGATATAAACTCCTTTTATCATTGGGAATATAGAACGGCATGATATCGATCCGGGGCAAAAAATGCGAAAAGGAAATAACCCATTGCCCCTGATAATCTTGTGCCAAAAATGCGTCGTTCATGGCAATGAAATACCGGGTAATCCCCTTTTCATCATAATGTCCCGGCCATTTTACCGCCACAAAATCGGACCAGGCAGCCAGAGTCTCCGGGGAAGGATAGCCAAAGGAATAGTCATACCAGCCGAATAACGGAATAATTGCCAGCGAATCCTGATGGAACGGTTCCATTCGGACGCCGCAATCAGCGGCCACGACTGAGATGAATTCCAATTTCGCCAGCGAGTCTTTGGCATCCTTATAATCTTTCATAACATTGGGCCGCACCCACAAATCATGGTTGCCGGGAATGTACAAAACCTGGTAAAACCGGTCCCGCAATTTGCGCAAGGTTTTTTCGAATAACGGCATATTATCGGTCACATCCCCGGCCACAATCAGAATATCATGCTGATAATCATAGCCGGACAAGCTATCAACCCAGCGATAGTTTTCATCAAAATCAACGTGAATATCTGAGATGGCAAATATCCGCAATATCTTTCCCCTTGCCGCAAGCTGCTATGTTTGTTTATTCCCATGGATTGCATTGATAATATCCACGGCCCTGTCCACGCCGTTCTCTTTTTGAAGAATCCTACTAACGGCCACCGCTTTCTCGGCATACCGGGCATCGGATAAAACCGTCCGCAGTGCTTTCTCTAATTTGGGGGCGGTAAGCTCCCTGAAGGGGATCGGTTTTGGGGCTACTCCCAACTTATAGGCCTGCCTCCCCCAAAAAGGCTGATCCGTCATCAGCGGAATGATAATCGCCGGAACCCCCGCCTCTAATGCCGCGGCAGTGGTACCGCAACCGCCGTGATGAATAATCAGTTTCATTCTGGGGAAAAGCCAGTGATGGGGCGCGTAACCGGCGCTGAATATATTTTCGGAGAGATCTTCCGGCCTGATGTTTTCAGGACCAACCGCCAGCAGGATCCGCTCTCCCGTTTCCTTTAACACCGGAAGGATCCTTTGGATTGTCTGGCGATCAACAAAAGCATTCATACTGCCAAACCCAACGAAAATAGGGGCCGGTCCCGCTTCCAAAAAGCGCGCCAGCCGGGATGAGGGTTGCCATTCTTCCCGTTTTTCCAGGATAAAATACCCGGCCATGAAAACATGGTCACCCCATTGGGCGGGTTTCGGAAAGATTAATGATGGAAACCCATAAATTACCGGATTGGATGAGCGGTGTTTGCTTAAGAAGACATCATGCGCCGCCAATGGTTTCAGGCCGTTTGTTTGCCGCCATTCGTTGACCAGCCTGCCCATAGATTTCCACAGAAGGTTCTCCGCCACCCGGTAGGAAAAACGGTTGTACCAGCCTCCAATTTTAAGATCCGGCATTAGGAACGAAGCTGTATCCGAGTTCTCGGTATACGGCTGTAAGAACACCGGCAGCGAAGGTACTCCCAGCTTTTCAGCCACATGGGTCCCGTAATGACAAGCAACCCCCGTGTAAAGAAATAAATCGCACCCCCGGCATGCTTCATATGAATGATCCAGCCACATCCCAATATTTTGATTGAAATTTGCCTTGGCTGCGCGGCTGATTGCCACCGGCGCCTTGTTCTCCCGGTTATCCTGATCGAGAAATACCTTTTTGAGCTGCATTCCACTGATATTCAAGGATGAAAACCGCAAACCGTTATTGATCACCAATTCCTTATAGTCATCAACGGCGGCGATGGTTACCTCATAACCCGACTTCTCCAATCCTTTCCCCAAAGCGACAAAGGGCTGCACATCCCCTTGGGATCCGAAAGCCAGGATCGCAATTTTTTGAATGTTTCCTTTCTTCACCATAGGGGCGGAAATTCCTGCTTTTGCCGGCTTATCGTTATCCGCCTTATATAATTCTGCAATAAACGAAAGAAGATCTTGAGAGTCGTCGAGTTCGGCCAATAACATGAAATGGCTGGAACAATCCAAATCAATGATCTGAAAATTCCGGATCCGGCGCTGCCATTCCTCCCAATAATTCAGGTTATTAAAACTGCCGTCATCGGGTTCCACTTTAAAATAAGGTTCCAATTTTCCGTAAAAGGTCCGGCCTTTGTTGCGGAAATAGTAGCATTTCACATTATCCGGCCTGGGGAGGGGCTGGGCAACATATTCGGCGGCCCGGTATGATGTTTGAACCTTGGAATGCTGCTGAATTAAATTTTTGAGTTGGGCGGCGCTTTTTTTAAGTCCGTGGGCTTGCGCCAAAGAGATTACCCGGGTCATAAACGCATCTTTGTCGCTGCTGATATCCGTCTCATCCCGGTGAACGAGGCCGGCGAGATAGTTTTTGCCTTCTTTGCGGTTCTGGGACAAGAGCATCATATTGATGATCCGCAGCACGGCGTCTTTCCAGGCAATATCATCAACATCATCAACTTCGCTATCCCGGATCTGGTTTTGCAATGTAGCGGCTTGTTCCGATCCGGTATGGTCAGGCGCAGATCCGGATGAATCAAAATAAATCGTATCCAACATAACGATGGCGGCGACTTCTTGACCAAGGTCCTGCAACTGCCGGGTCACTTCATAGGCGATGGCGCCGCCCATGGAATAACCCCCCAGATCATAAGGTCCCTCTTCTTGTACCGCGCGGATAATCTTAATATAATAAGCGGCCATCTCCGGGATTGAATATAAAGGAGCTTCATCGGTCATCCATCCCCGGGCTTGAATTCCATAAAAAGGCCGGCTGCTTTTCCGGGCAATCTCTTGATATACTTCAACCCCGCCCACTGCGGCGTGAAACCAGAAAACCGGCCGGCCCCGGGTCGCTTGATTCAGATGAATCAACTCCGGAAACTTGGAAAAATCCCTGAAAACCGGTTCACCGGTTTGCGGAAGGGAGATGCTATTTGATTGCAGCGTCAGTGATTGATTACCCGCCCGGCGCAGCAAGTTATGAACCATTTCTTGGGTGGTTCCGGACTCCCGTAACGCCTCCAGCGGGAACTCCAGCTTCAATTGAGTTTGTAGCCGTTGAAACAACTCCATTAACAAAATCGAATCAAACCCATAATGATCCAAAGGTTTATTGAGATTCAGATCAGCGGCTGCAATTCCCAAAACATTACATACGATAGCAATGATGCCGTCAGTCAATGAACTATATGAATCATTCCTGGTTTCACTGTGATCTACCATTCCATCCTGTTTGGTATTTTCTCCGGTGACCGGCTCTACCCGCGGACCAGGCCCAATCCAACAGCGCCTTTTTTCAAAGGGATATGTAGGCAAGGGAATAAACCGGACTTCTCCGGCCTTATAAAGAGATTCCCAAGGAACCACTCCTCCCTGGGTCCAGTAAATCGCTATTTTCGCTAAATTTCTTTCGTTAATTAAACTTTGAATGATGGTTTCCCCGGTTTTCCCGGAAAACAAGGTTTTTACCAATGAATCATCATCGTTCAGGTCGCCCCAAAACATGGGAATGGAAGTTTTGAAGGTGCTATCCGAGACAAAATCGGAATACTCCATCAAGCCTTGGCGTAATTCATCCCGATTACCCGCCACTATTGCAAACCTGGATTCCATGGCTTCCCGTCCCATTTGCAGCGTATACGCCAGGTCCCGTAAAGAAAGTTCCGGATGCAGTCCGGTATATTCCAGCATTTGTTGGACGGTTGCCGCCAACCGTCCCTGGGTCCTGGCTGAGAAAACCAGCACCTGGGCTGCAGCGGCGGTATGTACCGGAGCCGGTTCCGGATCGGCATGACCAGTGGGTATATGTTCCTCGACAATCAAATGGACGTTTGAACCTCCAGCTCCAAACGAACTAACCGTAGCCCGCCTTGGAAATTCCCGCTCTACGCCGTCAATTCGCACCAGAGGCCGCTTCCATTCCATAAGCTCACGTTGGAGGTAAAACGGGGTACCGTTAAAATTCAAATTCGGATTTAAAGGCTCGGCTTTTATCGAAGGGACTAATTGGCGGTGTTGTAATTGCAGTATGACTTTGGTCAGTTGGGAGATACCGGATGCGGCTTCGGCATGTCCGATATTGGATTTAACGGAACCAATCGCACAAAACTGCTGTTCTGAAGTGAATTTTTGAAAAGCTTTCGTCAAAGCATTGAACTCAATTGGATCTCCCAAAGCGGAGCCATTGGCTGCAGCCTCTACATAACTGATCGTCCGGGGATCAATACCGGATTTCCGGAAATTATCCTCAAACAATTGAGCTTGTCCATTCGGATTGGGAACTGCATATCCGTTGGAACGGCCTCCATGATTGGTGGTTGTCGATTTAATCACCGCCAAAATCGAATCCCCATCCTGAATTGCTTGGGCGAGTGGTTTTAATAGCACGGCTCCAACGGCTTCAGCAGGAAGAAATCCGTCGCCATCACCAAAGCTTCTGCTGTTATTGTGGCTGCCAATCATTTGGACCTGGCTTAATCCCAGATATTTCTTAGGATGAAGCGAGAGATTCACCCCTCCGGCAACTGCCAGCCGGCATTCGCCCTTGATTAAACTTTCGCAGGCCATATGAATGGCCACAGCCGACGAAGAACAGGCAGTATCCACGGCAATGCTGGGCCCTTGAAAATTAAAAAAGTACGATACCCGGTTCGCGATGGAATTATAGGAAGTAAGAGCAACAGCCGGTGTATCGGGATCTAATAAGTGATACAGTTGGTACATAGCGCCCACATAAACCCCAACCCTGCCTTGATATCGCTGTTGCAATACATTCCGGGTGTAACCCACTGTCTCAAACAGGTTCCAAACGGTTTCCAGAAAAAGCCGCTCCTGGGGATCCGTCATTTCCGCTTCCCGGGGTGAAATATTGAAAAATAACGGGTCGAAGCCATCGATGCCATCCAGGAAGCCTCCCCATTTACAGGCTGTTTTTCCCGGTTTATTCTTAGCGGCATCGAAGTACCGGCTGTGATCCCAGCGCTCCTCCGGGATCTCGGTAATACAATCCTTGCCCTCTCGCAGGTTTTTCCAAAACTCGCCTATATTTCCGGCTTGCGGATACCGGCCGGCAAGACCGATGATGGCGATATCCATAAAGCCGACTGCCTTTTCACCGGGGGATTCGGTTTCATCAAATGCGAACCGGTTTTGTTTCCGGCTGATCCGGCGGGGTTTTTCAGCCTCAACCCCGGTATCCGCATGGTTGAACTCCACGGCGGCCGCCGCCATTTGTGCCCCGATTCCCAGTAATTTTGCCAGGGTCTCCCGGTGGGATTCCAGGAAATATTCCGTCAGGCTATTGATATCTTGATATTCATAGAATAAAGTCTTGGATAGCGAACCAAATGTTTTTTCCAATCCGGACGTCAATTGCATGATCATCACCGAGTCAATCCCGTATTTTTCAAAGGGCGCATCGGTTTCAATCCGGTTAACCGGCAGCTTGAGCACTTCCGAAAGTGATTCTTTCAAGTATGCCGCCACTTTATCCCGGAATAGATCGGTTCCGGTTGCTGATACCACATGGTCTCCGATTGCAGCGGATACCACAGCCACCGCCTCTCTCCTGGATGGCTGTCCCATGACAGCATTCCGAAGCTGTTTCAGCTCCCCTTCCATGACCATAACCCGGCCATGGCCCGAGGCAAAACTTTGGTACAGGGCCCGGATACCGGTTGCAGTCTGCATGGCGCTCATTCCGGTTGTCTGCTTCATCAACTCCTCGGTTGCCGCAGACACTTTCATGCCGCCTTCTTGCCACAGCGGCCAATTAATGGCCAGCGTCCTCCCTTGCCGCTCTTTGGCGGCAACCAGATCGTTACGGTACTCGGCGTAGGCTTCCATAAAGGCGTTGGCCGCGGCGTAATCAGCTTGTCCAGCATTCCCCACCGCTCCCGCTCCGGATGAAAACAAAATAAAGAACTCTAACTGCAATTTATTGCTTGCCTGATCCAGGTTCACCAGTCCGCCAACCTTGGGAGCCAATACTGCTTCCAGTTCTTCCCCGGTCTTTTTGATGATGTAATTGTCCCGGATCATTCCCGCGCTATGAAT